>JAJYXP010000055.1:6381-82101 GCA_021801705.1 Pseudomonadota bacterium | reverse complement strand
GGCGTTATTTCGCTCCCAGATCGACTCGTCAGCCATTGCGGATATCCGCCTGGCACTGGGTCAAAGTCAGCCGCTGGGTAACGCACGGTTCATGGATACGATAGAGCAAATGACAGGGCAGCGACGCAAAGCGAAGCCGCGCGGAAGGCCCAGAATGCAAAGACCGGAGAGTTGATAATTAAAGTGAGCCTGGCCCCTTTTTTGCTTTTTTTGCTTTCGGCAATACCGTTTTCGGCGATCAGCGCGCAGGCCGAGCGGCTCTTGGAGCAACGGGGGTTGTGGTAAATGCGGATGGGTACGGTACTCATGGCTGGGAAGAAGATGTCGTCATGTCGGAGGATTCCGGCTCTTCCACTTTCGCAGGGGCATGCGCCTTGATCATGGCGGCGCGGGTTTCCGGCGTCTCCAGGCTGATGCGCCCCAGGGCGCCGGTACGGTAATCTTTCAGCAAAATCAGCGCGGCCTTTTCCAGGTCCGGTTCGCCGCCCTTGAGGCGGAAGCCGCGCTTCCTGGCGACGGCCTCGATGACGCCGACGCCATCCAGGCGTTCACCCCCATCCCACCCTTCCCCCTGCGAGGGGGAGGGGGTGGGTATGCCGTAGCGGGCAGCCAGCAGGGCGGGGTAGCGCGCGAGCAGGATATCGCCCAGGAAGGCGGCCACTTCTTCGTCGATGACAGCATTGCGGCCTATCGCGTGGCTTGCGGCCAGCATGTAGCCGTCGCTGTCGTACTCGATTCGCGGCCACATCAGGCCCGGCGTGTCGGTGATCGACATGCGGTCATTCAGTTCCAGGCGCTGCTGGTTTTTGGTCACTGCCGGCTCGTCGCCCACCGCCGCCACCCGGCGCTTCAACAGCGCATTCATCAAGGTGGATTTGCCGACGTTGGGGATGCCCATGATCATCATGCGCAGGGGCTTGAAAGTGGTGCCGCGATGGGGAGCGAGCGCCTCGCACAGGCCGGGCACTTTGGCGACGTCGCCCGGTTTCTTGCAGGACAGCGCCACGGCCTTGACGTCCTTTTGCCGGTTGTAGAAATTGAGCCAGGCCTGGGTGACCTTGGGGTCGGCCAGATCGGCCTTGTTGAGGATTTTCAGGCAGGGGCGCTGGCGATGCAGGCGCAACTCCCTGATCATCGGGTTGCAGCTTGCTTCGGGCAGGCGGGCATCCAGCACCTCGATGACGATATCGGTCCACTCCATGGTCTCGGCCGCCTTTTTGCGGGCGGAAACCATGTGACCGGGGAACCACTTGATGGACATACGTAATCAACTATTTATCAAAAGCTTATTTTACCCTTTGCCGACCGCCGCGTCATGTTTGCGTGGCGACGCTTTCCGGGCCGGCACTTTTCAGGGTCCTCGTAGGAAAAATCAGGGTCGGGTAGAATGCCACCCCATCAGCCCGCTCCCCAGCAGAATTTTCCGGAATACCCAGCATGTTGCGATTGACCGAAATCAAGCTCCCCCTCGACCATCCCGAAAGCGCGATCGAGGCCGCCATTCTCAAGCGGCTGGGCATTCCGGCCGAGGAGCTGGTCGGCTATTCGATCGCCCGCCGCGGCCATGACGCCCGCAAGCCGGAGGCGATCGTTTTTGTCTACACGCTGGATGTCGAGGTGAAGAACGAGCCGGCGATACTCAAGCGCCAGAAAAGGGACCGGCACCTTTCCCTCACCCCAGATACCCGCTACCACTTCGTCGCACAGGCGCCGGCCAATCTGGCTTCGCGCCCGGTGGTGATCGGCACCGGTCCGGCGGGACTGTTTGCCGGGCTGATTCTGGCGCAGATGGGATTCCGCCCGATCATTCTGGAACGCGGCAAGGCGGTGCGCGAGCGCGCCAAGGACACTTTCAGTCTGTGGCGGGAAGGCAAGCTCGATCCGGAATCCAATGTGCAGTTCGGCGAAGGCGGCGCGGGCACATTTTCCGACGGCAAGCTCCACAGCCAGATCAAGGACCCGATGCACCACGGCAAAAAAGTGCTGACGGAATTCGTCAAGGCCGGCGCACCGCCGGAAATCCTCTATGTGAGCAAGCCGCACATCGGCACCTTCAGACTGGTGTCCATGGTGGAAAAAATGCGTGCGACCATCGAATCGCTCGGCGGGGAAATCCGTTTCCAGAGCCGGGTGGACGATCTCGACATCGACAACGGCCAGGTGCGCGGCGTGGTGCTCGCCAGTGGCGAACGCATCGCCGCCGATCATGTCGTATTGGCCGTCGGCCACAGCGCGCGCGACACCTTCCAGATGCTCTATGACCGGGGGGTTTATATCGAGGCCAAGCCCTTTTCCATCGGCTTTCGCATCGAGCACCCGCAGTCGCTGATCGACACCTGCCGTTACGGCAAGAATGCCGGCAACCCCTTGCTGGGCGCCGCCGATTACAAGCTGGTCCATCATTGCAGCAACGGCCGTTCGGTCTACAGTTTCTGCATGTGTCCGGGCGGCCAGGTGGTGGCCGCCACGTCGGAACCGGGCCGGGTCGTGACCAACGGCATGAGCCAGTATTCGCGCAGCGAGCGCAACGCCAACAGCGGCATCGTGGTTGATATTACCCCTGCCGATTATCCGGGCCATCCGCTGGCGGGCATAGCCTTTCAGCGCCACTGGGAAGAGCGCGCGTTCGAGCTGGGAGGCCGGAATTACGAGGCGCCGGGGCAGTTGGTGGGCGATTTTCTCGCCGGCAAACCATCCACGGCGTTCGGCTCGGTGCAGCCATCCTATACGCCCGGCGTGCATTTGTGCGATCTCGGCACCGCCCTGCCCGATTACGCCATCGCGGCGATACGCGAGGCGATCCCCGCCTTCGATAAACAGATCAAGGGGTTTTCCATGCACGATGCCGTGCTGACCGGCGTGGAAACGCGTACCTCATCCCCTGTCCGCATCAAGCGGAATGACGATTACCAGAGCCTGAATACGCAAGGGCTCTATCCTGCGGGAGAGGGAGCGGGCTACGCCGGCGGCATACTTTCCGCGGCGGTGGATGGCATCAAGGTGGCCGAGGCCGTGGCCCTGAGCATAATCCGAAACGAGGGCGCGCGCAGCGGTTTATAGCGGGCGATCGAAGAAATCTTCTCCGCGTAAAAAAAGGCCGGCATTAGCCGGCCTTTGATTTTCAACATGTCACCAAGTGTTCCCTAGGCTAGAACGGAATATCGTCCTCGAAATTGTCAAAGTCCCCTCCACTCTTGGTGGGTTTCGCACTCCCGCCGCTAGCGGCGGGCTTGTCCACAACCTCGAAGCTGTTGCCGCCACCGCTGTTGCGGCTGCTCAGCATCTGCATCTCATTGGCGATAATCTCGGTGGTGTAGCGATCCTTGCCTTCCTTGTCGGTCCACTTGCGTGTTTCCAGGCGGCCCTCGACGTAGACCATGCCGCCTTTTTTCAGGTATTCGCCGGCGATTTCAGCCAGCTTGCGGTAGAAGGTCACCCGATGCCACTCGGTTTTTTCCTGTTTTTCGCCGCTCTTGTCCTTCCAGGTTTCGCTGGTCGCCAGGGTCACATTCGTCACTGCCTCGCCATTCGGCATGTAACGGGTTTCCGGGTCCTTACCCAGGCGCCCGACGAGAATCACCTTGTTCACTGATGCCATTTCACGCTCCTCCCTCAATCAATTTATCAACGCCCTCTTCATCCCATCCCGCCATTTCAACCTTGAGGTAGGCCGCGCCCTCCTCCGTATCGACAGCCGCTTCCATGACACCGGACAGACCGGTCAGCCGGCGCGACAGTTCACGCGCCGCATCTGCGGACATGGGCTCGATGTGGTACATTTTGGTGCGCACCGCCGGCGGAGTTTTCATGCTGGCTGCCATAATCAGCCACAAGACGCTCATTGTGCCGCCGAATGCGAATACCGCCCACTGGCCAGCGTAATGGGAAAGGAATCCGCCGGCCACGCCGCCGGCAAACAGGCCAAGCGCCTGCGAAGTATTATACACGCCCATCGCGGTCCCCTTTGCGCGCGCCGGAGCAATCTTGGAAATCAACGAGGGCAGGCTCGCCTCCAGGATATTGAAGGCAACAAAAAACAGCAGCAGCATCGCCACTATGCCCCAGAAATCCCGGATCAGCACCGTCATCAGCAGTTGGGACAGGAGCAGCATGGCCACCGCAGACACAAAGACCGGTTTGAGTTTCGCCTTCTTCTCGCCATAAATGATCGCCGGCACCATCACTGCGAACGCCCCCAGCATGACCGGCAGATAAATCTTCCAGTGCTGGGCTTCCGGCAGGCCGCCGGTCTCCCTCAGGGCAAAGGGAATCACCACGAACATCGCCATCTGCGCTGCATGCAAGGCAAAAATGCCGAAATTCAGGCGCAGCAACTGGCCGTCGCGCAGTACATCCTGCAGGCGCGCCGGCGCCACTTCCGCATCGGAATGGAAATGGCTGGCCTTGGGATCGGGAATCACCGCATAAACCACAGCCATCGCCGCCAGCGCCAGTACGCCGGTAAGCGCGAACATGCCCGGCACGCCGATCATCTGGTAGAGCAGCGGACCGAGCGCCATCGACGCGGCGAAGGCCAGGCCGATTGTCGATCCTATCATCGCCATCGCCTTGGTGCGGTGCTCTTCCCGGGTAAGATCGGCGAGCAACGCGGTGACTGCGGCAGAAATCGCACCCGCACCCTGAATCGAGCGCCCCACGATCACCATGTAAATATCGCTGGCGGAAGCGGCGACAAAGCTCCCGATGACGAACAGCAGCAAACCGAAATAAATCACCCGCTTGCGCCCCCAGCGGTCGGAAGCCATGCCGAAGGGCAGTTGCAGCACGGCCTGGGTAAGGCCGTAGGCGCCAAGCGCGAGGCCGATCAGGGCGTGGTTGTCGCCGCCTGGCAGACCATGGGCATAAATGGCGAACACCGGCAGGATCAGGAACATGCCCAGCATGCGCAGGCCGAAAATCCCGGCCAAGCCCGCGCTGGCACGGACTTCAACAGGGTTCATTTTTTCGGAAACGTGCATAAGAGTTGAGAATGGGCGGTAAAATTGCGTATAGTAGCAGGTTGCCTTTTGCTCTGCACTCACTCATGGACTTGATCAAAATACGCGGTGCCCGCACCCACAACCTGAAAAACATCAGCCTGGACATCCCGCGCGACAAGCTGGTGGTGATTACCGGCCTGTCCGGCTCGGGCAAATCCTCGCTCGCTTTCGACACCCTTTACGCCGAAGGCCAGCGGCGCTACGTCGAATCTCTTTCGGCCTATGCGCGCCAGTTCCTGCAGTTGATGGAAAAGCCCGACGTGGACCTGATCGAGGGTTTGTCGCCGGCAATTTCCATCGAACAGAAGGCCACCAGCCACAATCCGCGCTCCACAGTCGGCACCGTGACGGAAATCCACGATTACCTGCGCCTGCTCTACGCCCGCGTCGGCGATCCTTTTTGTCCGGAGCACAAGCTTCTGCTTTCCGCCCAGAGCATTTCCCAGATGGTGGACGCAGTGCTGGCGCTGCCCGAGGACACCAGGCTGATGATCCTTGCTCCCCTGGTCGCCGGCCGCAAGGGAGAGCAGGCCGACCTGTTCGACGAGCTGCGCGCCCAGGGATTCGTGCGCCTCAGGATCGATGGCAAGGCCCATGAAATCGATGCCCTGCCCAAGCTGGACAAGAACAGGAAACATACCATCGACATCGTGGTGGATCGCCTGAAGGTACGCGCCGATGTCAAGCAGCGCCTGGCGGAATCGTTCGAGACCGCGCTGCGCCACTCGGACGGCAAGGCGCTGGCATTTGAGATGGACTCCGGCAGGGAGCACCTTTTTTCCGCCAAGTTCGCCTGCCCGGTGTGCAGCTATTCCCTGCCCGAGCTGGAGCCGCGCCTGTTTTCCTTCAACAACCCGATGGGCGCCTGCCCCAAGTGCGACGGCCTGGGTCAGGTCTCCTTTTTCGACCCCAAGCGCATTGCCGCCTTTCCCCATTTGGGACTGGCCTCGGGCGCGGTTAAGGGCTGGGACCGGCGCAACCAGTTCTATTTCCAGATGCTGCAAAGCCTGGCGCTGCACTACGGTTTCGACCTCGAAACGCCGTTCGAACAACTGCCGGAACAAGTTCAGCACGTCATCCTCTACGGCAGCGGCAACGAAGCCATCCGTTTCCAATACCTGGGCGAAAAGGGCGGCATGCAGGCGCGCAGCCATCCCTTCGAGGGCATTATCACCAACTTCGAACGTCGCTACCGCGAAACCGATTCGGCGGCAGTGCGCGAGGAACTGGCGAAATACATCAACCACCGCGTCTGCCCGGATTGCGAAGGCACCCGATTGCGTTCCGAGGCGCGGCATGTGCATGTCGGCGGCAAGGTATTGCACGAGGTCAGCCATCTGCCGCTGAAACAGGCTTACGATTTCTTTGCCACCCTCGAATTCGAAGGCCAGAAGCAAGCGATCGCCGAGCGTATCGTCAAGGAAATCGCCGCGCGGGTGCGCTTTCTTAACGATGTCGGACTGAACTACCTGTCGCTCGACCGCTCCGCCGACACCCTGTCCGGCGGCGAGGCGCAGCGCATCCGCCTGGCAAGCCAGATCGGATCCGGCCTGACCGGGGTGATGTATGTGCTGGACGAACCCTCCATCGGCCTGCACCAGCGCGACAACGACCGCCTGCTTGCCACCCTGAAGCACCTGCGCGACATCGGCAATACCGTGATCGTGGTGGAACATGACACCGACGCCATACTCTCAGCCGATCACGTGGTGGACATCGGCCCCGGCGCGGGCGTGCATGGCGGCCATATCGTGGCGGAAGGCACCCCGGAGGAGATCAAGGCGAACCCCGCTTCGCTCACCGGGCAGTATTTGAGCGGCAAATGCAGCATCGCCCTGCCTGAAAAACGCCATTCCCCTGACCCAAAACGCATGCTGCGGTTGACCGGCGCCGCCGGCAACAACCTGAAGAATGTCAGCCTCGACCTGCCGGTGGGACTGTTCGTGTGCATTACCGGCGTATCAGGATCGGGCAAATCCACCCTGATCAACGATACCCTGTACCGTGCCGTGGCGCGCCATCTCTACGGATCGTCGACCGAAGCCGCGCCCTATGAGGAATTGCAGGGTCTGGAATTCTTTGACAAGGTGATCGACGTGGACCAAAGCCCGATCGGGCGCACGCCACGATCCAATCCGGCCACCTACACCGGCCTGTTCACGCCGATCCGCGAACTGTTTGCCGGCGTGCCGCAGTCCCGCGAGCGGGGATACGGTCCGGGGCGTTTCTCTTTCAACGTCAAGGGCGGCCGCTGCGAAGCCTGCGAAGGTGATGGCGTACTCAAGGTGGAGATGCATTTCCTGCCCGATATCTACGTACCCTGCGACCTTTGCCACGGCAAGCGCTACAACCGGGAAACCCTGGAGGTCCAGTACAAGGGCAAGAACATCCACGAGATTCTCGAAATGACGGTGGAACAGGCGCACGAATTCTTCAGCCCGGTCCCGGTAGTCGCGCGCAAGCTGGCTACCCTGCTCGACGTCGGACTGGGCTATATCACGCTGGGCCAGAGCGCCACCACCCTGTCAGGCGGCGAGGCGCAGCGCGTGAAGCTGTCCCTGGAATTGAGCAAACGCGACACCGGCCGCACCCTGTATATTCTGGACGAGCCTACCACCGGTTTGCACTACCACGACATCGACCTGCTGCTCAAGGTTCTGCACCGGTTGCGCGACCATGGCAACAGTGTGGTGGTGATCGAGCACAACCTCGATGTGATCAAAACTGCGGACTGGATTGTCGATCTCGGTCCGGAAGGCGGCGTGGGCGGCGGACAAATTATCGCTGCTGGCACCCCGGAGCAGGTCGCGCACACGGACGCAAGCTTCACCGGGGCCTATCTCAAGCCGATGCTAGAAATATAGGTTGTCAGTGCAGAAGACGTAAAAAAAGCCGGGCAAGCCCGGCTTTTTTAATACGCTATCATCTAGGCAACGACCTCACCTTCGGCGGCGACTTCGGGACGATCCATCAGTTCGACTATCGCCATCGGCGCATTGTCGCCCTGGCGGAAGCCGCACTTGAGGATGCGCAAGTAACCGCCATTTCGAGTCTGGTAGCGAGGGCCCAGTTCATCGAACAGCTTGCCCACGATATCACGATCCCGCAGGCGATCAAACGCCAAACGACGATTTGCGAGCGAGGGTTTTTTACCCAGCGTAATCAGTGGTTCCGCAATGCGGCGCAACTCCTTCGCTTTGGGCAGCGTGGTCGTGATGGCCTCATGGCGCAGCAGCGAGTTGGCCATGTTGCGCAGCATCGCCAATCGGTGGCTGCTGGTGCGATTGAGTTTTCTAAGTCCTAAACGGTGACGCATGATCTATCCTTTCTTTGCATACGATCTCTCACGGGCTTTCCCTACACTCCCCTGCGGGTCGCATAGGACAAGAGCCCGTAGAAAGTCGAAGTACCCTTGCGGCGCTTTCGTGTTCCACGAAAATAATTTACACCCGTTCTCCAAGACCGACCGGTGGCCAGTTTTCCAGCTTCATGCCCAGCATGAGGCCCTTGGATGCCAATACGTCCTTGATTTCGTTGAGCGACTTGCGGCCCAGATTCGGTGTCTTCAGCAGCTCGTTCTCGGTACGCTGAATCAAGTCGCCAATGTAATAAATGTTTTCCGCTTTCAGGCAGTTCGCGGAACGCACGGTAAGCTCCAGGTCGTCGACCGGACGCAACAGGATCGGGTCTACTTGCGGAGTCCGCGGCGCTTCGACCTCGGCTGGGGTGCCTTTCAGTTCGGCAAACACGGAAAGCTGATCGACCAGAATGCGCGCAGCATAGCGGATGGCTTCCTCAGGATCGACCACGCCGTTTGTTTCGATGTCCACCACCAGCTTGTCCAGGTCGGTGCGCTGCTCCACACGGGCACTCTCGACCGCATAGCTGACACGGCGCACCGGGCTGAAGGAAGCATCCAGCATGATAGAGCCGATGCTGCGTTCCTCTTCATCAATCCGGCGCGCGGTCACGGGCTGATAACCGCGGCCCTGCTCGATCTTGATCTCCATGTTAAGCTTGCCGCCCTTGGTGATATGGGCAATCACATGGTCCGGGTTGACAATCTCTGCGTCATGGCCGGTTTCAATATCACCGGCGGTGACTACGCCCTCGCCCTGCTTGGAGAGCATCAGCGTCGCTTCGCTGCGGCTGTTCAGCTTCAGCGCGATGCCTTTGAGGTTGAGCAGTATGTCGACCACGTCTTCCTGCACACCCTCGATGGTCGAATACTCGTGCACCACACCTTCAATTTTGACCTGGGTAATGGCATAGCCGGGCATCGACGACAACAGGATGCGACGCAGGGCATTGCCAAGGGTATGGCCATAGCCGCGCTCAAACGGTTCCATGGAAATGCGAGCGCGCACGGGCGACACCGCTTCCACATCTACAACACGTGGCTTCAGTAGTTCGGTAGCACTGCTTTGCATGCTGGATCCTCTATCAATATCAATCAGGGATTACTTCGAGTACAGCTCAACCACGAGATGTTCGTTGATAGTTGGAGGCAACTCGGCACGCTGCGGCTTGGCCTTGTATACACCCTTGAGCGCCTTCACATCCACTTCGACCCACTCGGGAAAACCACGCTGTTCGGCAGCTTCGATCGCAGCCTTGATGCGCAACTGTTGCCTGGACTTTTCGGCCACTTCGACAACGTCACCGGGCTTGACCTGATAAGAAGGGATATTGACACGACGGCCATTGACCAGAATGCTGTTGTGACGCACGACCTGACGCGCTTCGCGACGGGACGCGCCGAAACCCATGCGATGGGCCACGTTATCCAGGCGGCATTCCAGCAGTTGCAGCAGGCTTTCACCCGTCACGCCCTTGGAGCGGTCGGCAAGCGCATAGTAGCCACGGAACTGACGCTCCAGCACGCCATAAATACGGCGCACTTTCTGCTTTTCGCGCAACTGCACGCCATAATCTGACAAGCGCGTCTGTTTCTGGCCGTGCTGGCCGGGCGCATAACTGCGGCGTTCTACGCCACACTTATCTGTATAACATTTCTCGCCTTTCAGAAACAACTTCTCGCCTTCTCGGCGGCACTGGCGGCATTTGGGATCGAGATTGACAGCCAAGGTTTTTCTCCTGCTAAATAGTAATGGCGCAGCCGGTTAAATGCGGCGCTTTTTCGGCGGACGGCAACCGTTGTGGGGAACAGGTGTCACGTCGGCAATGGATGTGATCTTGAATCCAACCGCATTCAGCGCACGCACGGCGGACTCGCGTCCCGGGCCAGGGCCCTTGATCTTGACCTCGAGGTTTTTCACCCCATACTCCTGTGCCGCTTTACCGGCAGCCTCCGCCGCAACCTGCGCGGCAAATGGCGTGCTCTTGCGTGAGCCACGGAAGCCGGCGCCACCCGACGTCGCCCAGCTTAGAGCATTGCCCTGGCGATCGGTAATGGTAATGATGGTGTTGTTGAAGGACGCATGAACGTGAGCAATACCCTCTGCCACATTCTTTTTAACTTTCTTGCGTACTCGGATGTTCGTCTTAGCCATGATTTATTCCTCGTGTGGCAACCATCTCATTTGGTTGCGCGTATAGCCTTGCGCGGGCCTTTGCGGGTGCGTGCATTGGTGCGGGTGCGCTGACCACGAACCGGCAAACCGCGGCGATGGCGCAGGCCGCGATAACAGCCAAGATCCATCAATCGCTTGATATTCATGGAAATCTCGCGGCGCAGATCGCCTTCGACCGTAACCTTGCCGACCTCGTCGCGTAACTTTTCCATATCATTGTCACTCAGATCCTTGATCTTGGTGGCGGTATTAACGCCCGCCGCCGCACATATCTTGTGCGCGCGGGTACGTCCGATACCATAAATCGCGGTGAGCGCGACCACGGCATGTTGGTGGTTCGGGATATTTACCCCTGCGATGCGGGCCATGCACTTACTCCCAGCAAATGACTAAATTTATAAAAAGTCGGAAATTCTAACAGTTTCGCGCGCAGCAATCAACCTTGACGTTGCTTGTGACGTGGATCGGTACAAATTACTCGCAACACGCCATGGCGTTTAACCATCTTGCAGTGGCGGCACAAACGCTTAAGCGAAGCTCGGACTCTCATCATTTTCTCCTGTGAAAGCTTTATTACTTGGCGCGGAATGTAATCCGCGCACGGGTTAAATCATAAGGGGTCAGTTCGACTGTAACCTTGTCGCCGGGCAAAATACGGATGTAGTGCATACGCATTTTCCCGGAGATGTGGCCGAGTACTACATGACCGTTTTCCAATTTGACTCGGAAGGTTGCATTGGGAAGTGTTTCCAGAATTTCCCCCTGCATTTCAATCGTTTCTTCCTTCGCCATATCTATCCTGTTATCAACATCGTACTATCGGCCTATCATCCCGCCCTTGAAACTCGCCTTCTTGAGCAAGCTCTCGTACTGATGAGACATCAAATACGATTGGACCTGAGCCATAAAATCCATAGTTACCACCACTATAATCAGCAGTGAAGTGCCCCCAAAGTAAAACGGCACGTTGAACTTCACAATCAGGAATTCCGGCAGCAGACACACGGCAGTAATGTAAACCGCTCCGGACAATGTCAAGCGCGACATAATCTTGTCAATATAGCGCGCAGTTTGATCACCCGGCCTGATTCCCGGTACAAACGCACCGCTCTTTTTCAGATTGTCAGCCGTCTCCTTCGGGTTGAATACCAACGCCGTGTAGAAGAAGCAAAAAAACACGATCGCCAATGCATACAGCATCACATACAAGGGCTGGCCGGGAGACAATGTGGCGCCGATATCCTTGAGCCAGGTCATCCCTTCGCTGCTGCCAAACCAGCCCGCCAGCGTTGCCGGGAACAGGATAATGCTGGAAGCGAAAATCGGCGGAATCACACCCGACATGTTCAGCTTCAGCGGCAGATGAGAACTTTGTCCGCCGTAAATCTTGTTGCCTACCTGGCGCTTGGCGTAGTTCACCAGAATCTTGCGCTGCCCTCGCTCTACGAATACCACGAAAGCAGTCACCGCAAATGCACCGACAAACAGCATCAGCACCAGCGGGATAGAGAACGCACCGGTACGGGTCAACTCCAGCGTACCGCCAATCGCGTGCGGCAAGCCCGCCGCGATACCGGCGAAAATGATCAGTGAAATCCCGTTGCCGATACCGCGTTCGGTAATCTGCTCGCCCAACCACATCAGGAACATAGTTCCGCTGACCAAGGTCGCCAACGCCGTCAAGCGGAATATCAATCCGGGCTCAATCACCAAGCCGGGCTGCGACTCAAGCGCGATCGACATTCCCAGACCCTGAAACAAAGCCAGAAACACCGTCCCATAGCGCGTGTACTGGGTAATCTTCTTGCGCCCGCTCTCGCCTTCCTTCTTCAACTGCTCCATCTGTGGCGAAACCACCGTCATCAACTGCATGATGATGGAGGCGGAAATGTACGGCATGATACCCAGCGCAAATACCGTGAAGCGCGACAACGCTCCGCCCGAAAACATGTTGAACATGCCCAGGATGCCGCCCTGTTGCGACTTGAACAAGGACTCAAGCGCCACGGGGTCTATGCCGGGCACGGGAATATGCGCACCGATACGATAAACGACCAGGGCTGCCAACACGAACAGCAACCTTTTTTTCAGGTCTCCGAACTTTCCGGCCGTGCCGAGCATCGTATTGCCAATAGCCAAGGTCGTATCCCTATTCCGCGATCTTGCCGCCGGCTGCTTCAATCGCAGCGCGAGCGCCCTTGGTAGCCGATACGCCTTGCAGCGTTAATGCACGGGTCACTTCGCCGGAGAGGAATACTTTTGCAGTCTTCGCGCCACCGGGAACGACGCCCGCCTGCTTCAGCACCAGCAGGTCTATCGTATCCACCGGCAAATTATTCAGTTCTGACAGCCTGACTTCCGCCGTTTCGCCCCAGACCTTGGCCAGGGAAACGAAACCACGCTTGGGCAAGCGGCGTTGCAGCGGCATTTGGCCGCCCTCGAAACCCACTTTGTGGAAGCCGCCGGAACGTGAGGATTGACCCTTGTGGCCGCGACCGCAAGTTTTTCCGTTGCCACAACCGATGCCGCGCCCCACACGTTTGCGCGCTTTTTTGCTGCCCTCAGCAGGCTTGATAGAATTCAGTTGCATCTTAGCCCTCGCACTTCACTAGATAGTTGACGGTGTTGATCATGCCGCGAACAGATGGCGTATCCTCAACTTCAACCGTATGGCCGATGCGCTTCAGGCCCAATCCGCGCACGCAGGCACGGTGCGCCTGGATAGTTCCAATCAGGCCCTTGACCTGGGTGACCTTCAGCTTGATAGTTTTGTTTGACTTAGCCATCGCTTACCCCAAAATCTCTTCAACAGTTTTGCCGCGCTTGGCCGCGATTTCGGACGGCGTATTCATTGCCGCGAGGCCGTTGATGGTTGCGCGAACGATATTGTATGGGTTGGTCGAACCGATGCACTTTGCCAGTACGTTGTGCACACCCATCACCTCGAAAATCGCACGCATCGGGCCGCCGGCAATAATACCGGTACCTTCGGAAGCCGGTTGCATGTAGACCTTGGCTGCGCCATGGCGCCCGATGACCGCGTGATGCAAAGTTCCTTTTTTCAGGTTGACTTTGACCATGTTACGGCGCGCATCTTCCATCGCTTTCTGCACCGCGACCGGTACTTCACGCGACTTGCCTTTACCCATGCCAACACTGCCGCTGCCATCGCCAACCACGGTAAGCGCGGCGAAGGACATGATCCGGCCGCCCTTGACAACCTTGGTCACGCGATTGACCCCGATCATTTTTTCCTGCAGGCCGTCACCACGATCTTCGTTTTTCTCAAATTTAGCCATCATCAACCCCGCTTAGAATTTCAGACCGTTTTCGCGCGCGGCTTCCGCCAGCGCCTTGACACGACCATGGTAATGGAAGCCGGAGCGGTCAAACGCCACAGTCTCGATACCGGCTTCTTTTGCCTTATCTGCAATACGCTTGCCTACCAGCGCAGCGGCATTCTTGTTGCCGCCGTTCGTCAGATCCTTGCGTACTTCGCCCTCAAGGGTGGACGCGCTAGCCAGCACCTTGCCGCCGCTGGCATCAATTATCTGGGCATAAATGTGGCAATTGGAGCGATTCACCACCAGGCGAACCATCTTCAACTCTGCAATCTTGGCACGGGTTTTGCGTGACCTACGCAGACGTGACTGTTTCTTATCCATGACTATCTTGCCCCTTTATTTCTTCTTGGTCTCTTTAAGATTCACCACTTCGTCGGAATAGCGCACACCCTTGCCCTTATAGGGTTCCGGGCTGCGGTAAGCGCGAATTTCTGCGGCTACCTGACCAACGCGCTGCTTATCAGCGCCTTTCAAAACAATTTCAGTCTGTGTCGGCGTTTCGACTTTGACACCATCGGGCATTTTATGCTCGACCGGGTGGGAAAATCCCAACGAAAGTCCAAGCACATCCCCTTTGGCTGTCGCGCGGTAACCCACGCCGACCAGAGTCAGCTTGCGCTCGAAACCTTTCGATACGCCATGAACCATATTCGCGAGCAGGGCGCGCATGGTGCCCGACATTGCATTCGATTGCATCGAGTCGTTGACCGCCTTGCACTGCAACTGGTTGCCTTCCTTCACTACCGCAACGTCGCCGCTCTGACGTTGCTTTAAAGTGCCAAGAGGACCTTTGACAGTAATTTCATCGGCGTTTAATGTCACTTCCACGCCGGCCGGCAGTACCACCGGATTTTTAGCTATTCTGGACATCGATTACCTCACTATGCCACGACGCACAGCACTTCGCCGCCAATACCGGCTGCGCGCGCCTTGCGATCAGTCATTACGCCCCTGGAGGTGGAAACAATCGCCACACCAAGACCGTTCATGACTCTTGGAATTTCGCCGCTACCCTTGTAGATGCGCAGCCCGGGACGGCTCACACGATCGATTTTCTCGATCACGGGACGACCCGCGTAATACTTGAGACGAACATCCAGAGACGGCTTGCCCGCTTCGTCGCGGACCGCAAAATCCTCGATGTAACCTTCGTCCTTCAGCACCTGGGCAATTGCCTTCTTGAGCTTGGACGAAGGCATACTCACCATTATTTTTTCCGCGCTTTGACCATTGCGAATACGCGTCAGCATATCGGCGATCGGATCACTCATACTCATTCTATTCTCCCGCTACCAACTGGCTTTAATCACGCCGGGAATTTCACCGCGCATGGCGTACTCGCGCACTTTGGTACGTGCCATACCAAACTTCCGGTAAACGCCACGCGGCCGCCCGGTCAACGCACAACGATTACGCAGACGCACCGGGCTGGCGTTTCGAGGCAACGCCTGAAACTTGAGGCGAGCCGCATAACGCTCTTCGTCGCTCAGCTTCACATTGTTGATGATCGCCAGCAGTTCCGCACGTTTCGCGGCAAATTTCTTTACCGTAGCGCGGCGCTTCTCATCTCGATTAATCAAGGATAACTTAGCCATGCCAACCTCAGTTCTTGAACGGGAATTTAAACGCGGCGAGAAGCGCACGCGCTTCTTCGTCGGTCTTGGCGGTCGTCGTGATCGAAATGTTCATGCCACGCAACGCGTCAATTTTGTCGTAATCGATTTCCGGGAAAATGATCTGTTCTTTGATACCCATGTTGTAATTGCCACGGCCGTCAAAGGCTTTGCCGGAAATGCCGCGGAAATCGCGGATCCGGGGTATCGCAACTGAAACAAGACGATCCAGGAATTCGTACATGTGGGTGCGGCGCAAGGTCACCATGCAACCGACCGGATAATTGTCACGAATCTTGAAGCCCGCGATAGACTTGCGCGACATCGTAACCACCGGCTTTTGACCCGCGATTTTTTTCATGTCGCCCACAGCGAGCTCCATAACCTTCTTGTCCGCAACCGCTTCGCCCACACCCATATTGAGCGTGATCTTTTCGATGCGCGGCACTTCCATTGCCGATTTGTAGCCAAACTGCTCCATCATCTGTTTGACCACGGTATCTTTGTAGTATTGCTGCAAACGAGCCATGTTCATTCCTTACACGTCCAGCACTTCGCCGTTGGATTTGAAATAACGGACCTTGCGTCCGTCCTCAAGAACCTTGATGCCGACACGGTCCGCTTTTTGCGTTGCCGGGTTGAACAGCGCGACATTCGAGATATCGACAGGCATCTCCTTTTCGACGATCCCGCCCGCGACGCCTTTGATCGGATTCGGCTTCTCGTGTTTTTTGACTTTGTTTACGCCTTCGACGAGCACATGACCATCGTCAAGCATGCGCATAACCAGTCCGCGCCGACCCTTGTCCTTGCCTGCGATCATTACGATATCGTCGCCTTTGCGAATTTTACGCATCTCGATTCTCCTTACAGGACTTCCGGAGCCAGCGACACGATCTTCATGAAGCGCTCGGAGCGAAGCTCGCGGGTCACAGGGCCGAAGATACGGGTACCAATGGGTTCCAGCTTGTTATTCAGCAGAACGGCGGCATTGCCGTCAAATTTGATGAGGGAGCCATCAGGACGGCGCACGCCTTTGGCGGTGCGAACTACAACAGCGTTGTAGACATCGCCTTTCTTGACGCGTCCGCGCGGAGCGGCATCCTTGATGCTGACCTTGATGATATCGCCGATAGCGGCATAACGACGCTTGGAGCCGCCCAACACCTTGATGCACATCACACGGCGCGCACCGGTATTGTCTGCGACATCCAGCACAGATTGCATTTGAATCATTTGTTGTCTCCAACTTAATCCGTCCAGTTGCCGCCTAATTGGCAGCCTATCACTGACGGTCAGTTTTGGCTCTGCCCCGGTTTCTTCCGGGTCAGCTCGCCCAAAAAGGCGAAATATTAGCGCTTCCCGTGGGAAAACGCAAGTACTTTATACCAGGCGGCTCTTTTCAACCAGGGCGGACACGCGCCACGTCTTGGTTTTGGCGAGCGGGCGGCATTCCTCTATGGTTACCAGGTCGCCCTCGTGGAACTCGTTATTTTCATCGTGTGCATGGTACTTCCTGGAACGGCTGATAACCTTACCATACAAAGGATGCTTGACCTTGCGCTCAACCTGCACGGTCACAGTCTTGTCCATCTTGTCGCTGACTACACGCCCGGTCAGTGTGCGCGTAACTTTTTCTTCACTCATGCTTGCCTCGCCTTTTCACTGATCAACGTGCGTACGCGTGCAATATCCCTGCGTACCTTGCGCAGTTGATCCACCTTGGTGCTCTGCTGGGTGGAGATCTGCATGCGAGCGCCAAACTGCGCACGCAACAACTCCACCAACTCCTTGCCCAACTCTTCCGTTGACTTGGGTCTCAATTCACTGGCCTTCATGATTTAGCCCCCTAATTGTCTGGTTACAAACGCAGTTTTGATCGGCAGTTTGGCAGACGCCAGACGGAAGGCCTCGCGTGCGAGGGTCTCTTCGACTCCATCCATTTCATACAGCACCTTGCCGGGCTGAATTTCAGCCACATAATATTCCGGGTTGCCCTTACCGTTGCCCATCCGCACTTCAGCGGGTTTCTGGGAAATCGGCTTGTCGGGGAAAATCCTGATCCAGATACGTCCACCGCGCTTGATATGACGCGTCATTGCACGGCGAGCCGCCTCGATTTGGCGCGCTGTCAGACGACCACGACCTATGGCTTTCAGACCGAACTCACCAAAGCTGACCTTGTTGCCGCGTGTCGCAATGCCGGTATTACGGCCTTTCTGCTCCTTGCGGTATTTCCTTCTAGCTGGCTGTAGCATATTTTGCTCCCGACTTTCTTGGTTTGCGTTCCGGTTCTGCGGTGGCGGCAACAGGGGCCTCACCCTTACCCGGCGTTTCACCTTTGTACACCCAGACTTTGATCCCGATAATCCCGTAAGTCGTTTTCGCTTCCGCGGTACCGTAGTCAATATCGGCACGCAGGGTGTGCAGAGGTACACGGCCCTCCCTGTACCATTCGGTACGCGCTATCTCGGCACCATTGAGACGGCCGGCGCTCTCGATCTTGATGCCCTGTGCGCCCAGGCGCATGGCATTCTGCATCGCGCGCTTCATCGCACGGCGGAACATGATGCGCTTTTCCAACTGGCTGGCAATATTTTCCGCGATCAACTGAGAATCAACCTCGGGCTTGCGGATTTCCTCGATATTGAGGTGCACCGGCACACCCACCAACTTCTGCAGCTCGACCTTCAGGGATTCGATATCTTCACCCTTCTTCCCTATCACCACACCCGGACGGGCGGTATAAATTGTGATGCGCGCGTTACGCGCCGGGCGCTCGATAACGATTTTTCCTACCGAAGCATGCGCCAGTTTTTTCTTAAGAAAATCGCGTACCTTGATATCGTCGCTCAGCATCCCGGCAAAGTTCTTGCTGCTGGCATACCATTTGGATGTCCAGTTACGTAATACACCCAGTCGAAAACCTATTGGATTAATCTTCTGTCCCATGTTTTTTCCCTTAGTCTCCGACGGTAACCGTAATATGGCAGGTGGGTTTTAGAATTCTTGCGCCGCGGCCTTTGGCGCGCGCACGGAAACGCTTCATCACCGACCCTTCGTCAACAAGTATCGTCGATACCTTAAGTTCGTCAATGTCTGCGCCTTCGTTGTGCTCGGCATTGGCAATAGCCGACTCCAAGACCTTCTTGATAATCACCGCACCCTTTTTCGGGCTGAAGGTTAAAATGTTCAGCGCGCGCTCAACCGGCAGGCCGCGAATCTGATCGGCGACCAGACGCCCTTTCTGCGCAGACAGCCTGGTACCGCGTAATACAGCACTTACTCTCATCATAGCCTCTCTTATCTCTTGGCTTTCTTGTCCGCCGCATGGCCCTTGAAGGTCCGCGTCAGCGAAAATTCACCCAGCTTGTGGCCGACCATGTTCTCCGAAATGTACACGGGGATATGCTGCTTGCCGTTATGCACAGCGATCGTCAAACCAACGAAGTCAGGCATCACCGTGGAACGGCGCGACCAGGTCTTGATGGGGCGCTTGTCGTGTGTTGCGCGTGCGGCATCTACTTTCTTAAGCAGATGGGCATCAGCAAATGGGCCTTTTTTAATAGAACGTGCCATATCTCTTACCTCTTATTCGACGGACGGCGTCGCACAATCATGCCGGAAGTGCGCTTGTTGCTGCGCGTACGATAACCCTTGGTCTGCGTACCCCATGGGCTGACCGGATGGCGGCCAGCGGCAGTTTTCCCTTCGCCGCCACCATGCGGGTGATCGACCGGGTTCATCGCCACGCCGCGAACCGTTGGACGTACGCCACGCCAGCGCATCGCACCGGCCTTGCCGATAGAACGCAGATTGTGTTCGGCATTACCCACTTCGCCGATGGTCGCCTTGCAATCGACATGCACTTTGCGCACCTCGCCGGAGCGCAAGCGCAACTGGGCGTAACTTCCTTCGCGCGCCATCAATTGCACCGCGACACCTGCGGAACGCGCCATTTGCGCGCCCTTGCCGGGCTTCATTTCGATGCAATGAATAGTGGAACCCACCGGAATATTACGCAACGGAAGGCAGTTACCCGCCTTGATCGGGGAATCCGAGCCACTCACCACCTGCATGCCGACAGTGACATCCTTGGGAGCGATGATGTAACGACGCTCGCCGTCCGCGTAGCAAAGAAGCGCGAGATGCGCGCTGCGGTTGGGATCGTATTCGATGCGCTCGACCTTGGCCGGGACGCCATCCTTGTCGCGCTTGAAGTCCACCAAGCGGTAATGCTGCTTGTGCCCGCCGCCTTGATGACGGGTGGTAATGCGGCCGTGATGATTTCGGCCGGCATTACGCGACTGGCTTTCCAGCAGCGCCGCGTGCGGCTTGCCCTTGTGCAGTTCCGGCGTGACGATTTTAACTACAGCGCGCCGGCCAGCAGACGTTGGTTTAACTTTAATAATTGCCATGGTTGCTCTCCTACTCGCCTGCTGCAAAAGTGATTTCTTGGCCAGGCTTCAGGGCAACATACGCCTTCTTCCAGTCCTTGCGGCGGCCTGTCGTTTTACCAAACCGTTTCACCTTGCCCTTAACGTTCAACACCTGAACGCTGTCCACTTCAACCTTGAACAGCAATTCAACGGCAGACTTGATTTCCGGTTTGGTGGCATCGGTCACGACCCTGAACACCACCTGCTCATGCCTGTCAGCCACCATGGTGCTTTTCTCGGAAACCTGGGGAGACAAAATGACCTGCAACAAGCGTTCCTGATTTAATTTGGGCGCGTTCATGCGTACATCTCCTCAAATTTCTTCACCGCGTTGCGGGTTATCAGCACGTTGGGGTAGCGCACCATGCTGACCGGATCGGCGCGATGCGCTTCAAGCACCAGCACATGCGGCAGGTTGCGCGCCGAAAGGTACAGGTTCTCGTCGAGATCATCAGTGATGATCAGTACGCTGTCCATTCCCATACCCTTGATCTTCTGCGCCAGCACTTTGGTCTTGGGGGTATCAACGGAAAAGCCTTCCACCACGGAAAGACGCCCCTGACGCGCAAGCTCGGACAGAATGGAGCCGATGCCCGCACGGAACATCTTCTTGTTAACCTTCTGGCTGAAATTTTCTTCCGGGCTGTTCGGGAAGATCTTGCCGCCGCCACGCCACAGCGGACTGGAAGCCATACCTGCACGAGCTCGGCCGGTGCCTTTCTGGCGCCAGGGTTTTTTGGTGCTCTTGGCGATTTCGCTACGGCCCTTCTGGGCGCGGTTGCCGCTACGGGCGTTGGCCATATAGGCGGTGACCACCTGGTGCACCAGCGCCTCGTTGAATTCGCGGCCGAACAAATCGTCCGATGCGGTCACGCTGGCAGTCGCCTGCCCTTGATCATTAATCAGCTTCAGTTCCATTATGCACCTGCCTTCACGCTCGGACGTACAATCAGATCGCCGCCCTTGGAGCCGGGAACCGCACCTTTGATCAGGAGCAACTGGCGTTCAGCATCAATGCGGACGATTTCGAGGTTTTGGGTGGTACGCTTCACGGCGCCATAATGGCCCGCCATCTTCTTGCCCGGGAACACGCGACCCGGATCCTGATTCTGGCCGATGGAACCGGCGCTGTTGTGCGAGCGGGAATTGCCGTGCGTGGCACGGTTCGAGCTGAAGTGGTGGCGTTTGATCGCACCGGTGAAACCTTTACCTTGAGTGGTGCCGGTAACGTCAACCATTTGCCCCACCTGGAACAGGTCAACGCTAATGGTACCGCCCAAAGCGACTCTGGCGAGATCATCGCCGCCGATGGCGAACTCATTGAGAACACGACCCGCTTCGACACCAGCCTTGGCATAATGCCCCGCCAACGGCTGAGTCACGCGGTTTTTGCGGCGCGTGCCAAAGGCAACTTGAACAGCGGTATAACCATCCGTTTCGGGAGTTTTAATCTGGGTCACGCGATTGTTGGACACGTCCACTACGGTTACCGGGATGGAAGTTCCATCTTCGGCGAACACGCGGGTCATGCCAATCTTGCGACCGACAAGTCCTAGGCTCATCACAATTTTCCTTATTACAAAGGCCAGTTACGATTGACTGGCGGTTTTAACAGCATTCGATCCTTCACGAGCTTCAGCCCATAGTGAAGTCGGAGTGCCTCTTTGTTACCAAAATAAACTACGGCCGGAAAAAACCGTGAAGTATACACCGTTTTTCCAACCGCATCAATTTTGTAAAAACCTCACTATAACTTGATTTCTACGTCCACTCCGGCAGGAAGGTCCAGCTTCATCAGTGCATCCACCGTTTTATCGGTAGGGTCAATGATGTCCATCAGACGCAAATGCGTGCGGATTTCCAACTGCTCACGCGAAGTCTTGTTGACGTGCGGGGAGCGCAGAATATCGAAACGCTCGATGCGGGTAGGAAGTGGCACAGGGCCTTTGACTACCGCACCAGTACGCTTGGCGGTTTCAACGATCTCCAGTGCTGACTGGTCGATCAGACGATAATCAAACGCCTTCAGGCGAATGCGGATTTTTTGACTTTGCATGTTTTTTCCAAAGAGCGATGCGGCAGGCCAGGGACTGCCGCTTGTTTAATTACTCGATAACCTTGGCCACCACGCCGGCGCCGACGGTACGGCCGCCTTCGCGGATCGCAAAGCGCAGGCCTTCTTCCATCGCGATCGGCTGGATCAGCGCGACCGTGATCGAGATGTTGTCGCCAGGCATCACCATTTCAGTGCCCGCAGGCAGTTCGATCGCACCGGTCACGTCGGTGGTGCGGAAGTAGAACTGCGGGCGGTAGCCCTGGAAGAACGGGGTGTGGCGGCCGCCTTCGTCCTTGCTCAGGACGTAGATCTCGGCGGTGAACTTGGTGTGCGGGGTGATGGAGCCGGGCTTGGCCAGCACCTGGCCTCGCTCGACGTCTTCACGCTTGGTGCCGCGCAGCAGGACGCCAACGTTGTCGCCGGCCTGGCCTTGATCCAGCAGTTTGCGGAACATTTCGACGCCGGTGCAGGTGGTCTTGACGGTGGGCTTGATGCCGACGATCTCGACTTCTTCGCCGACCTTGACGATGCCGCGCTCGATACGCCCGGTGACGACGGTGCCGCGGCCGGAGATGGAGAATACGTCTTCCACCGGCATCAGGAAGGCGCCGTCGATGGCGCGCTCGGGCTGGGGTATGTAGCTGTCCAGGGCTGCGGCCAGCCTGAAAATGCTGGGCTCGCCGATGTCGCTCTGGTCGCCTTCGAGGGCTTTCAGGGCGGAGCCGATGATGATCGGGGTGTCGTCGCCGGGGAAGTCGTATTTGGAGAGCAGTTCGCGCACTTCCATTTCAACCAGTTCCAGCAGTTCGGGGTCGTCCACCATGTCGGCCTTGTTCATGTAGACGATGATGTAGGGCACGCCTACCTGACGGGCCAGCAGGATGTGCTCGCGGGTCTGGGGCATGGGGCCGTCGGCGGCGGACACGACGAGGATGGCGCCGTCCATCTGGGCGGCGCCGGTGATCATGTTCTTTACGTAGTCGGCGTGGCCCGGGCAGTCGACGTGGGCGTAGTGGCGGTTCTCGGTTTCGTACTCGACGTGGGCGGTGTTGATGGTGATGCCGCGGGCCTTTTCTTCCGGCGCGCTGTCGATCTGGTCGTAGCCTTTGGCTTCGCCGCCAAATTTCTTCGACAGGATCGTGGTGATCGCCGCCGTCAGCGTGGTCTTGCCATGATCCACGTGACCAATCGTTCCCACGTTTACGTGCGGCTTCGTACGCTCAAATTTGCCTTTTGCCATGATGACTTCCCTTTATCTTAAAGAACGATTATTTCTTGTTAATCACTGCCTCAGCGACGTTTTTCGGCGCCTCGGCATAATGCTTGAATTCCATGGTATAGGTTGCACGGCCCTGTGTCAGGGAGCGCAAGGTGGTGGAGTAGCCGAACATTTCAGCCAGCGGCACTTCCGCCTTGATCGCCTTGCCACCGCCAGGCATGTCTTCCATGCCCTGGATCATGCCGCGACGGGAAGAAAGGTCACCCATCACGTCACCCATCTTCTCTTCCGGCATTTCCACTTCCACCGCCATCATAGGCTCGAGCAGCACCGGATTGGCCTTGCGCATGCCATCCTTGAACGCCATTGAGGCTGCCATCTTGAATGCGTTTTCGTTGGAGTCGACATCGTGGTAGGAACCATCAAACAGGGTTACCTTCACATCCACCACCGGGAAGCCGGCGAGCACGCCGTTCGGCAGGGTTTCACGCAACCCCTTTTCCACCGCGGGAATGTATTCGCGCGGCACGGTTCCGCCCTTGATGGCATCGACGAACTCAAAGCCCTTGCCGGCTTCGTTCGGGCCCATCTTGATCCAGACGTGGCCATACTGGCCGCGGCCGCCGGATTGCTTGACGAACTTGCCTTCGACTTCGACTTCTTTTCTGATCGCTTCGCGGTACGCCACCTGCGGCGCGCCAACGTTGGCTTCGACGCCGAATTCGCGGCGCATGCGGTCGACCAGAATCTCCAGGTGCAACTCGCCCATGCCGGAAATGATGGTTTGATTGGTTTCCTCGTCGGTGCGCACGCGGAATGACGGATCTTCCTGCGCAAGGCGATTAAGTGCCAGACCCATTTTTTCCTGATCGGCCTTGGTCTTGGGTTCTACGGCCACGTGTATCACCGGCTCGGGGAATACCATGCGCTCCAGAACGATCGTTTTGTTCAGGTCGCACAGCGTATCTCCGGTGGTCGCCTCTTTCAGGCCCACCGCAGCCGCGATGTCGCCGGCGTACACTTCCTTGAGCTCTTCGCGCTGGTTGGCGTGCATCTGCAGGATACGGCCAATACGCTCTTTCTTTCCCTTGACCGGGTTGTAAATGGTGTCGCCGGATTTCACCACGCCGGAATAAACGCGGAAGAAAATCAGTTGGCCCACAAATGGATCTGTCATGATCTTGAACGCCAGACCGGCAAATGGCTCATCATCGCTGGCCTTGCGGCTGCCCTGCTCACCGTTTTCCAGCTCGCCTTCCACCGGTTTGATATCGGTTGGCGCCGGCAAATAGTCGATCACGGCGTCCAGCATTGCCTGCACGCCCTTGTTCTTGAATGCGGAACCGCACAGCATAGGCACGATTTCGTTCGCAATGGTGCGCTGACGCAGACCGCGCTTGATCTCCGCTTCCGACAGGTCGCCCTCTTCCAGGTACTTGTTCATCAACTCTTCGGACGCCTCGGCCGCGCTTTCCACCATCTTTTCGCGCCACTCCTTGGCGGTCGCCAGGAGTTCGGACGGAATATCGCGCAGGTCGAATTTCATGCCCTGGCTGGCCTCGTCCCAGTAAATCGCCTTCATGCGAACCAGGTCGACCACACCCTCGAATTTGTCTTCCGCGCCGATCGGCACCTGCAGCGGTACAGGATTAGCCTTCAGACGGCTCTTCATCTGGTCGTAGACCTTGAAGAAGTTGGCGCCGGAGCGGTCCATCTTGTTGACGAAAGCCAGGCGCGGCACGCCGTACTTGTTGGCCTGACGCCATACGGTTTCGGACTGGGGTTGCACACCGCCTACCGCGCAGTACACCATGCAGGCGCCGTCCAGCACGCGCATCGAACGCTCCACCTCAATGGTGAAATCGACGTGACCCGGCGTATCGATGATGTTGATGCGGTGTTCGGGATAGTTGTTATCCATTCCCTTCCAGAAGCAGGTCGTCGCTGCGGAGGTAATGGTGATGCCGCGCTCCTGCTCCTGCTCCATCCAGTCCATGGTGGCGGCGCCATCATGCACCTCGCCTATTTTGTGCGAAACACCGGTGTAAAACAGGACACGCTCGGTTGCGGTGGTTTTGCCCGCATCGATATGCGCGCTAATACCGATATTGCGGTATCGTTCAATGGGTGTTTTACGTGCCACAGCTACAGCCTCTTGATAAAATCAGTACAAATACATTTAGAAACGATAATGAGAGAACGCCTTGTTGGCTTCTGCCATGCGGTGGATCTCCTCGCGCTTCTTCATCGCGGCGCCACGGCCTTCGGCAGCATCCAGCAGCTCACCGGCCAGACGGAAGCCCATCGACTTCTCACCGCGCTTGCGCGCGGCGTCCTTGATCCAGCGCATTGCCAAGGCCGTACGGCGGATGGGACGCACCTCAACCGGCACCTGATAGTTGGCACCGCCGACACGGCGGCTTTTGACCTCGACCGCAGGGCGAACATTCACCAAAGCCTGAGTAAAGACCTCCAGCGCATTCTTGCCGCTTTTCTTTTCAATCTGCTCCAGCGCGCCGTAAATAATCCGCTCCGCCACAGCCTTTTTGCCCGCAGTCATCAACACGTTAACGAACTTGGAAACTTCCTGGCTGCCGAACTTAGGATCAGGCAATACTTCCCGCTTGGGGACTTCTCTACGTCTTGGCATATCTCACCTCAATTCAATCTCTTTAGTAGGTCAAGCCGCTTTCGGGCGCTTGTTGGATCAAGCCGCCTTCGGGCGCTTGGTGCCGTACTTGGAACGGCTCTGTTTGCGGTCTTTTACGCCAGCGGTATCCAGACTGCCGCGCACCGTGTGATAGCGCACGCCCGGCAAGTCCTTTACACGGCCGCCGCGGATCAGCACAACCGAGTGCTCCTGCAGGTTGTGCCCCTCGCCGCCAATGTAGCTGGAAACCTCGAAACCGTTGGTGAGACGCACACGCGCCACTTTACGCAACGCCGAGTTCGGCTTTTTTGGTGTCGTCGTGTAGACGCGGGTGCAAACGCCACGCTTCTGCGGGCTGCTTTCCAGCGCGGGCACTTTGCTCTTGACACGCTTGGCTTCGCGCGGTTTACGCACTAACTGGTTAATCGTTGGCATTCTTATCCATTCCTAAAAAAATAACGGGGACGGCAACCGTTGCCGTCCCGAATATCTGCACCTGCTCAAGACAGGAATTTTAGCTTGCTGCTAAAAAGACTCAGGATTCTATTTTTTCCTTGGCTAAATGTCAAGCTCACCGTGCGGTTATTTCAACGCACGGGGCTCTCTCAGGCGGAAAGTTCGCTGCCTTCCGGTGCAGCCGGGGTCTCTTCGGCCATTTCAGCGCCAAACACAATATCTTCGCCCGACTTCTGCCTGCGGCGGGCATTGTGAAAGGCCAGGCCAGTACCCGCAGGAATCAGGCGGCCAACGATAACGTTTTCCTTGAGACCGCGAAGTTCGTCCCGTTTCCCCATGATTGCCGCTTCCGTCAACACCCGCGTGGTCTCCTGGAAGGAGGCTGCGGAAATGAACGAATCGGTGGACAGAGATGCCTTGGTAATACCCAGCAGCATGTAATCGTAGGTGGCAGGCTCCTTCCCCTCGGCGACCGCTATCTCGTTCTCTTTCAGCACATCTGCGCGCTCCACCTGCTCGCCCTGAATAAAGCGGGTCCCGCCCGAATCGTTCACCGTCACGCGGCGCAGCATCTGACGCACGATCACCTCGATGTGCTTGTCGTTGATCTTCACGCCCTGGAGGCGATATACGTCCTGCACTTCATCGGTGATGTAGCGTGCCAGCGCCTCGACGCCCAGCAGGCGCAGAATGTCGTGAGGGTCGGCGGGACCGTCCACGATGCTTTCGCCTTTATTCACCACCTGGCCATCGTGTGCCGTAACGTGCTTGTCCTTGGTAATCAGGTATTCGTGGGGAACACCGTCCAGGTCAGTGATCACCAGGCGCTGCTTGCCCTTGGTGTCCTTGCCGAACGACACGATACCGGTGACTTCCGCCAGCAGGCCGGCATCCTTCGGAGAACGCGCCTCGAACAATTCCGCCACGCGCGGCAGACCGCCGGTAATGTCGCGAGTCTTGGAGGTCTCCTGCGGAATCCGCGCCAGCACGTCGCCGACGTTGACCATCTGGCCGTCTTTCACGGTGATGATCGAGCCCAGTGGAAAGGTGATGTTGACCGGTATTTCAGTGCCGGCGATCTGGATTTCCTGGCCACTCTCGTCCATCAGTTTGACCTGCGGGCGCAGACCCTTGAACTGGGTCGTGCCGCGACGCTTGGGATCGATCACCACCAGAGTGGAAAGACCCGTCACCTCGTCGATCTGCTTGGCCACCGTAACGCCGTCCTCGACGTTCTCGAAACGCACCTTGCCCGCATATTCGGTAATAATCGGGCGGGTATGCGGATCCCACATTGCCAGCACCTGGCCGGCTTTCACGATGGCACCGTCCATGGCCAGCAGAGTCGAACCGTAAGGGATCTTCTGACGCTCGCGCTCGCGGCCGTTGTCGTCGGTGATGATCACTTCTCCACTGCGCGAAATCACGATCTGTTCGTTTTTGGCATTGGTGACATAGCGCATGCCGGAAGCAAAGCGCGCCACGCCGTTGGATTTTATTTCGATCTGGCTCGCTGCGGCGGCACGGGATGCCGCGCCGCCGATGTGGAAGGTGCGCATGGTCAGCTGCGTACCCGGCTCGCCGATGGATTGCGCCGCAATCACGCCAACCGCCTCGCCCACATTCACCAGCCAGCCGCGGCCGAGGTCGCGGCCATAGCATTTGGCGCACAGGCCATGGCGGGTTTCACAGGTAAGCGCGGTGCGTACCTTGACTTCATCGATGCCCAGCGCTTCTATCGTTTCGACGGCATCTTCGTCCAGCAGCGTGCCGGACTCATAGACGGTTTCGCTGGTTTCCGGATTGATCACATCGACAGCGGTTACACGGCCAAGAATGCGCTCGCGCAGGGGTTCGACCACTTCACCGCCCTCGACCAGCGCCTTCAATGCCATGCCTTCGGCGGTGCCGCAATCCTCCTCGGTCACCACCAGATCCTGGGTCACGTCCACCAGGCGGCGGGTCAGGTAGCCGGAGTTCGCGGTCTTCAGCGCCGTGTCGGCAAGTCCTTTGCGGGCGCCGTGAGTGGATATGAAGTACTGCAGCACGTTCAGCCCCTCGCGGAAGTTCGCGGTAATCGGGGTCTCGATGATGGAGCCGTCCGGTTTCGCCATCAGGCCGCGCATGCCGGCCAGTTGGCGGATCTGGGCCGCGGATCCGCGGGCGCCGGAGTCGGCCATCATGTAAATCGAGTTAAACGACTCCTGGGCGACCGTCTTCCCTTCCCTGTCCACCACCGGCTCGGTGCCGAGCTGGTTCATCATCGCCTTGGCCACCTGGTCGCCACAGCGGCCCCAGATATCCACTACCTTGTTGTAGCGCTCGCCCTGAGTCACCAGGCCCGAGGTGTATTGCACCTCGATATCCTTCACTTCCTTCTCGGAAGCGCCTATCAGCTTTTCCTTCTCGGTCGGCACCAGCATGTCGTCAACGCAGATCGAAATACCGGCGCGTGCCGCGAAGCTGAATCCGGTATACATCAGCTTGTCGGCAAAAATAACCGTTTCGCGCAAACCGCAACGGCGGAAGCTGGCGTTGATGAGCTTGGAAATTTCCTTTTTCTTCAGCGCCTTGTTGATCAGCGAGAAAGGCAAACCGGCAGGCAGGATCTCCGACAGCAGAGCGCGGCCGACCGTGGTTTCGTAGCGGGTGACCTTTTCGGTCTTCTCGCCCTCTGCATCCACCTCGTATTCCTTGATGCGCGCAGTCACTCTGGCATGCAACTCGACCTGGCGTGATTCATAGGCACGAGAGATCTCGCTGATGGTACCGAACAGGGTGCCTTCGCCTTTGGCGTTGATCTTTTCTCGGGTCATGTAATACAGGCCCAGCACGATATCCTGCGACGGCACGATGATCGGCTCGCCGTTGGCGGGCGACAGCACGTTGTTCGACGCCAGCATCAGGGTGCGCGCCTCGACCTGGGCTTCCAGCGACAGCGGCACGTGGACGGCCATTTGGTCGCCGTCGAAGTCGGCGTTGAAAGCCGAGCAAACGAGCGGATGAAGCTGGATCGCCTTGCCTTCGATCAGGACCGGTTCGAACGCCTGGATGCCGAGCCGGTGCAGGGTCGGGGCGCGGTTGAGCATGACCGGATGCTCGCGGATCACGTCTTCCAGAATATCCCATACCTCGGGAATCTCGTCTTCCACCATGCGCTTGGCGGCCTTGATGGTGGTTGCCAGCCCGAGCACTTCCAGCTTGTGGAATATGAAAGGCTTGAACAGCTCCAGCGCCATTTTCTTGGGCAGGCCGCACTGGTGCAATTTCAGTTGCGGGCCGACCACGATGACGGAACGGCCGGAATAGTCCACCCGTTTGCCGAGCAGGTTCTGGCGGAAACGGCCGCCCTTGCCTTTGATCATGTCGGCAAGCGATTTCAGCGGACGCTTGTTGGCGCCGGTCATGGCCTTGCCGCGGCGGCCATTGTCGAGCAGGGAATCCACCGATTCCTGCAGCATGCGCTTCTCGTTGCGCACGATGATTTCGGGCGCTTTCAGCTCGAGCAGGCGCTTCAAGCGGTTGTTACGGTTGATCACGCGGCGGTAAAGGTCGTTCAGGTCGGAAGTTGCGAAGCGACCGCCGTCCAGAGGCACCAGCGGGCGCAGCTCAGGCGGCAGTACCGGCAGTACCTCGAGTATCATCCACTCCGGCTTGATGCCGGACTTCTGGAACGCCTCCAGCACCTTGAGCCGCTTGGAAATCTTTTTGATCTTGGTGTCGGACCCGGTTTCGGACAGTTCCTTGTGCAGCTTCTCGACTTCGGATGCGAGGTCAAGATTGCGCAGCAGCGCACGCACGCCTTCCGCACCCATGCTGGCATGGAACTCGTCGCCGTATTCTTCCACTTTCGCCAGGTAATCGTCCTCGGTCAACAGTTGTGCGCGGTTGAGCGGCGTCATGCCGGGATCGGTGACCACGTAGGCTTCGAAATACAGCACGCGCTCGATGTCGCGCAGCGCCACGTCCAGCACCATGCCGAGACGGGAAGGCAACGACTTGAGGAACCAGATATGCGCCACCGGCGAAGCCAGCTCGATGTGAGCCATGCGCTCGCGGCGCACCTTGGACTGGGTCACCTCCACGCCGCACTTTTCGCAGATTACGCCGCGGTGCTTCAGGCGCTTGTATTTTCCGCACAAGCACTCATAGTCCTTGATCGGGCCAAAAATCTTGGCGCAGAACAAGCCATCACGCTCCGGCTTGAAGGTGCGGTAATTGATGGTTTCCGGCTTCTTCACTTCGCCGTAGGACCAGGAGCGGATTTTTTCCGGGGAGGCCAGCGCGATCTTGATCGCGTCAAACTCTTCTTCCTGGGTAACCTGCTTGAACAAATCGAGCAATGCTTTCATGTGTAACTCCTGCAATGTTGGGTGCGCCCTGTGCACCAATCATGAGCGGTGCGCACGGCGCACCCTACCCCTGCTCTCAGTAACGTTCCAAATCGATATCGATCGCCAGCGAGCGGATTTCCTTGACCAGCACATTGAAGGACTCCGGCATGCCGGCGTCGATCTTGTGCTCGCCCTTGACGATATTCTCGTAAACCTTGGTGCGGCCGCTGACATCGTCCGATTTAACGGTCAGCATTTCCTGCAGGATATACGAAGCGCCGTAGGCCTCCAGCGCCCACACCTCCATCTCGCCGAAGCGCTGGCCGCCGAACTGTGCCTTGCCGCCCAGCGGCTGCTGGGTAACGAGCGAATACGGGCCGGTGGAACGCGCATGCATCTTGTCGTCCACCAGGTGGTGCAGCTTGAGCACGTGCATGTAGCCCACGGTGACGGGGCGCTCGAAGGGCTCGCCGGTGCGCCCGTCATGCAGCGTGATCTGGCCGCTCCGCGGCAGACCGGCAAGCTCCAGCATATCCTTGATTTCGCCCTCGGTTGCACCGTCGAACACCGGCGTGGCAAAAGGCACGCCCCCTTGCAGATTCTGCGCCAGGGTGATGACTTCCTCGTCGGAGAGGGAGGCGATATCCTCGGACTTCCCGCTGCTGTTGTAGATCTTGTCGATAAATTTGCGAATTTCCTGAATTTTCGCCTGCGCCTTGAGCATTTCTCCGATCTTCAGGCCCAGACCTTTGGCCGCCCAACCCAGATGGACCTCCAGAATCTGCCCCACGTTCATCCGCGAAGGGACGCCCAGCGGGTTCAGCACGATATCCATCGGGGTGCCGTCGGCGGTAAAAGGCATGTCTTCCACCGGCACGATCTTGGAGATCACACCCTTGTTGCCGTGACGTCCGGCCATCTTGTCGCCGGGTTGCAGACGCCGCTTTACCGCGACGTAGACCTTGACCATCTTCTGCACGCCGGGCGGCAGTTCGTCGCCGCTGGTCAGTTTCTTTTTCTTGTCCTCGAACACTTCATCGAATTCGACCCGTTTCTGCGCCAGGCTCTCCTTCATCTGCTCCATCTGACGCGCGGCATCCTCGTCGGCAAGGCGGATATCAAACCACTGATAGCGTTCCAGCTCGGCGAGGTAGGCACTGGTGACCTTGGTGCCTTTGGCCAGCTTCCTGGGTCCGCCATTGACGCCCTTGCCCACCAGCAGCCGTTCGATCCGGCCGAAGGCATCGTTTTCCACGATGCGCATCTGGTCGGCCAGGTTCTTCTTGAAGCCCTTGAGCTCGTCGTCTATGATCTGCTGGGCGCGCTTGTCGCGTTCGATCCCCTCGCGGGTGAATACCTGCACGTTGATTACCGTGCCCGACATGCCGGACGGTACGCGCAAGGAGGTATCCTTCACGTCGGAAGCCTTCTCGCCGAAGATGGCGCGCAGCAGTTTTTCTTCCGGCGTGAGTTGCGTTTCACCCTTGGGTGTCACCTTGCCGACCAGCACATCCCCCGCTTCCACCTCGGCGCCGATGTAGCAGATGCCGGATTCGTCGAGGCGGCCGAGCATGTGCTCGGACAGGTTGGAGATATCGCGGGTGATCTCTTCCGGCCCGAGCTTGGTATCACGCGCAACGACGGAAAGCTCCTCGATGTGTATCGAAGTGTAGCGGTCATCGGCCACGACACGCTCGGAAATCAGGATGGAATCCTCGAAGTTGTAGCCATTCCAGGGCATGAACGCCACCAGCATGTTCTGCCCCAGCGCCAGCTCGCCCATGTCGGTGGAAGCGCCGTCGGCGATCACGTCGCCCCTGGCGATGATGTCGCCCACTTTCACCAGGGGACGCTGGTTGATGTTGGTGTTCTGGTTGGAACGCATGTACTTGATCAGATTATAAATGTCCACGCCCACTTCGCCAGCGAGCGCCTCCTCGTCATGCACCCGCACCACGATACGGCCCGCATCGACGTGGTCCACCACGCCGCCGCGGCGCGCCTGCACCGTGGTACCGGAGTCCACTGCCACGGTACGTTCGATGCCGGTACCGACCAGCGACTTCTCGGCACGCAGGCAAGGTACTGCCTGGCGCTGCATGTTGGAACCCATCAGTGCGCGGTTGGCATCGTCGTGTTCGAGGAACGGAATCAGCGAGGCCGCCACGGAAACGATCTGCGACGGCGCCACATCCATGTACTGCACCGTGTCCGGCATGGACAGGGCGAATTCGTTGTGGTTGCGGCATGAAACCAGGTCTTGCTCGAACTTGCCGTTTTTATCCAGATCGGCGTTGGCCTGGGCGATGACATACTGGCCTTCCTCGATCGCCGACAGATAATCGATCTGGTTGGTCACTTTTCCGCCTGACACCTTGCGGTAAGGCGTCTCCAGAAACCCGTACTCGTTGGTGCGCGCGAACAGCGCCAGGGAGTTGATCAGGCCGATGTTCGGGCCCTCCGGCGTTTCGATCGGGCACACCCGCCCGTAATGGGTGGGATGCACGTCGCGCACCTCGAAACCGGCGCGCTCGCGGGTCAGGCCGCCCGGTCCCAGTGCGGAAACACGACGCTTGTGAGTAATCTCGGAAAGCGGGTTGGTCTGGTCCATAAACTGGGACAACTGGCTGGAACCGAAGAATTCCTTGATCGCGCCCGACACCGGCTTGGCGTTGATCAGGTCGTGCGGCATCAGGTTTTCCGATTCGGCCTGGCTCAGGCGCTCTTTGACGGCGCGCTCGACACGCACCAGACCGGCGCGGAACTGGTTCTCGGCCAATTCGCCGACCGAACGTACGCGCCGGTTGCCGAGGTGGTCGATATCGTCGATCTCACCGCGGCCGTTTTTGAGTTCGACCAGGATCTTGATCACCGCAACAATATCGTCATTGTCCAGAGTGGATATGCCAGTCAACTCCTCCCGCCCGGCGCGGCGATTGAACTTCATGCGACCGACTGCGGACAGATCGTAGCGCTCTTCGCTGAAGAACAACCCGTTGAAAAGCGCTTCGACGGCATCCTCGGTGGGTGGCTCGCCGGGACGCATCATGCGGTAGATGGCGACGCGCGCAGCAGTCTGGTCCAGCGTTTCGTCTATGCGCAAGGTCTGGGAAATGTAGGGCCCCTGATCCAGATCGTTGGTATAGAGGGTGTTGATCTTGGCGACGCCGGCGGCCTGCATTTTCGCCAAAAGATCCTCTGTAATCTCGTCGTTGGCGTTGGCGACGATCTCGCCGCTTTCCTTGTCAACGATAGCGTGGGCCAGCACCCGACCAAGCAGGAAGTCGTCCGGCACGGTTACTTTCTTGATACCGGCCTTCTCCATGTCGCGGATGTGCTTGACGGTGATGCGCTTGTCCCTGGGCACAATGACAGCGCCGTCCTTGCCGGCGATATCGAACTTGGCTACCTCGCCGCGCAGGCGCTCCGGGACCAGCTCGAACTGCACGCCCTTCTTGGCAAGATGGAAGGTGTCATTGACAAAAAACAGCGCAAGAATCTGCTCCGGCGTGTAGCCCAGCGCCTTGAGCAGGGTCGTAACCGGCATTTTGCGGCGGCGGTCGACACGGAAATAGAGATAGTCCTTGGGGTCAAACTCGAAATCCAGCCAGGAGCCGCGATACGGGATGATGCGCGCGGAGAATAGCAGCTTGCCGGAGGAATGCGTCTTGCCGCGGTCATGCTCGAAGAACACGCCCGGGCTGCGATGCAACTGGGAAACAATCACCCGCTCGGTGCCGTTGATCACGAACGAGCCGGAGCGGGTCATGAGCGGAATCTCGCCCATGTACACTTCCTGCTCCTTGACTTCCTTCACCGTCGGCTTGGACGCTTCCTTGTCCATAATGGTGAGGCGCACCTTGACGCGTAGAGGGGAAGCAAAAGTCAGGCCGCGCTGCTGGCACTCCACCACGTCAAAGGGTGGCTCGCCAAGCTGGTAAGATACGAATTCGAGGCGTGCATTCTTGGAATGGCTCTCAATCGGAAAAATCGAGCTGAACGCTGCCTGCAGGCCTTCGCTCTTGCGATTATCGGGCTTTACGTCCGCTTGCAAAAAGGACGCGAAAGAGTCAAGCTGCGTAGCAAGCAGAAAAGGAACTTGCAGCACGCTGGCGCGCTTGGCAAAGCTTTTGCGGATACGCCTTTTCTCGGTAAAAGAGTAGCTCATAGTATCTCCATGGATGGTTCCGCATCAGAGGACGGAAGGCAGAAGACCGCGGATGGCGCGATCTGCTCTCTGCCGGCTTCTGCAGACAAATAGCCCGACTGCATAAACGGGAAAAGGCCGGCGGTTTCCCGCCAGCCCAATTTCCGCACAAGACTGCTTACTTGACTTCGCAGGTCGCGCCAGCTTCGATCAACTGCTTGGCGACAGCATCGGCATCAGCCTTGGAAATGCCTTCCTTGACAGCCTTGGGAGCGCCGTCCACCAGGTCCTTGGCTTCTTTCAGGCCGAGACCGGTGATAGTGCGCACCACTTTGATGGTGTTCACTTTGTTTTCGCCGGCGCCGGTCAGAATGACGTCGAACTCGGTTTTCTCTTCGGCAGCGGCAGCACCGCCACCGGCGGCCGGAGCGGCAACTGCAACAGCAGCGGCAGCGGCGGAAACGCCAAATTTCTCTTCCATGTCCTTGATCATTTCGGACAGTTCGAGAACGGTCATGCCGGCGATTGCGTCGAGAATTTCAGCTTTGGAAATAGCCATGATTTAACAACTCCTGAATAAATAGTTTAAAACTGGATTTAAGATCTGCCCGTAGCCGTCTATGCAGCCTGCTTGTCGCGTACTGCGGCAAGACCGCGGACAAAGCGCGTCGGCACTTCGTTGAGCGTGCGCACGAACTGCGTAATTGGCGCCTGCATCGTACCCATGAGCTTGGCCAGCAATTCATCGCGGCTCGGCATGGTGGCCAGGTTTGCAACATCCTTGGTGGACATCACAAAATTCGCCATGGCACCGGCCTTGATCACGAATTTCTCATTGCTTTTGGCAAACTCGTGCAGCACTTTAGCCGCCGCAACGGGGTCGCTGGAAATGCCATAGGCAAGCGGCCCGACCAACTGGTCGGACAAGCCGGCAAACGGGGTTTCCGCAACGGCACGACGCACCAGGGTGTTTTTCAACACGCGCAGGTATACGCCGGCTTCGCGAGCCTTGGCACGCAGCTTGGTCATGTCGGCCACTTCCATGCCGCGATACTCGGCCACCACGATGGCCTGAGCACTCGCCAGTTGCGCGCTCACTTCCGCTACAACCGCTTTTTTCTCTTCAAGATTCAGACTCAAGGTCTTCCCTCCTTCCGTTAAAATCAGCCCCGGAACCGGGTTAGCTTCCCGCCCGATGTCCTGGACTTACCCACGGCGACCTTCATTCAGGAGAAATCGGCGCCGACAAAACGAATTGCCGGCAACAAATTTCGAGACCCGTCTGGGCACGCCATCTGCGTTGGGCGGAGCTGCAATGGGTAATGAGTAATGAGGGATAAAATCCATTGCTCTTCCAGCATCACGCGCTACCGATTAAGCCATCGAACTCCTTGTGTCGGATGGGCGAGGAATGCTTCCTCTCATCACCCGCCACACATTACTCTCAGGCCCCAACGGTCTTTGACGGCCTGCCGGGGCTTCCCCCGGCAGACCCAAAGTTCGTTGTCATGCAGTCAGAGTGCTTTGATCCACCCTGACACCCACTCCCATGGTGCTGGAGAGAGCCATTTTCCTTAGGTAAACGCCCTTGGAAGCCGCCGGCTTGGCCTTGTTCAGGGCGTCCACCAGGGCCAGCAGGTTTTCCTTGAGCGCGTCTTCGCCAAAGGAGGCGCGACCGATGGTGCACTGCACAATACCGCCCTTGTCGGTGCGATACTGAACCTGGCCGGCCTTGGCATTCTTCACCGCTTCAGCCACATTCGGCGTTACCGTGCCCACCTTGGGGTTGGGCATCAGGCCGCGCGGGCCGAGGATCTGGCCAAGCTGTCCGACCACGCGCATGGCATCGGGGGTGGCAATCACCACATCGAAATCCATCTTGCCGGCCTTGATTTCGGCTGCCAGGTCTTCGAAGCCGACGATATCAGCGCCTGCATCCTTGGCCTTGGCTACGTTATCGCCCTGGGCGAAAACCGCGATACGCACGGTTTTGCCGGTGCCGCGCGGCAGCACGACGGAACCGCGCACCAACTGGTCGGATTTACGCGCATCGACGCCGAGGTTCACGGCGACGTCGATGGATTCGTCGAATTTTGCAGTAGCAGTTTGCTTGACCAGAGTCAGTGCTTCCGCCAGGGGATAGGACTTGTTGCGGTCGACTTTGGCCTTGATTGCCTTGGTACGCTTGGAAATATTAGCCATTTATACGCCCTCCACTTCAATGCCCATGCTGCGGGCGCTGCCGGCGATAGTGCGCACCGCCGCATCCATATCGGCCGCGGTCAGATCCGGCATCTTCGCCTTGGCGATGTCTTCAGCCTGGGCGCGCGTCAGCTTGCCCACCTTGTCGGTATGCGGGCGCGGACTGCCTTTTTGCACACCGGAAGCCTTCTTGATCAGCACAGTGGCAGGCGGCGTCTTCATAATGAAGGTGAAGCTCTTGTCTGCGTAGGCGGTAATCACCACCGGGATCGGCAGGCCCACTTCCAGACCCTGGGTCTGGGCATTGAAGGCCTTGCAGAACTCCATGATATTCAGGCCGCGCTGACCCAATGCCGGGCCGATGGGCGGACTGGGGTTGGCTTTGCCTGCAGGAACCTGCAGCTTGATGTAGCCAATGATTTTCTTTGCCACTTTGACAACTCCTCATCAAATGGGTGCGAACGAGCAACAATTCCAAGTCCTGAGTGCCGAGTCCTGAGTAAACCCCGAACCCACCACTTTCGTCAGACTGCACTCTCCCCGTTAAAAAACCGCTCTAACTCTTTACTACTTACTCAGCACTCAGCACTCAGGACTCAGCACTAAGCTTTTTCGACCTGGCTGAAATCAAGCTCCACCGGCGTGGAGCGGCCAAAAATCAGCACCGAAACGCGTATCTTGCTCTTGTCGTAATTGACTTCTTCCACCACACCGTTGAAATCGGTGAACGGACCTTCCTTGACGCGCACCGCTTCGCCCACTTCGAACAAAACCTTGGGCCTGGGCTTCTCAACGCCCTCCTGAATCTGCTGCATCAGGGCGGCGACTTCCTTTTCGCTGATCGGCGTCGGCTTTTGCGCGGTACCGCCGACAAAACCGGTTACCTTGGCGGTATTCTTCACCAGGTGCCAGGTTTCGTCATCCATCTCCATTTGCACCAGCACATAGCCGGGGAAGAATTTGCGTTCGCTGATGCTCTTCTGGCCAAGTTTCATTTCGACCACCTCTTCGACCGGCACCAGAATCTCACCAAACCTGTCCTGCATACCGGCGCGCTCGATGCGCTCCTGCAGGGCCCGCTGCACGCTTTTCTCGAAGCCGGAATAAGCGTGCACCACGTACCATCGCATTGCCATCAATCCCCCTGGCCCATCAACAATTTGACCGCCCACATCAGGCTGGCATCCACAACCCACAGGAAAATCGCAATCACCACCACCATCAAAAACACCACACCGGTAGTTTGTAGCGTTTCCTTGCGGGTCGGCCATACAACTTTCTTGGTTTCCGACCAGGCTTCCTTGCCGAACGTAAAAAATCGTCTTCCAGGCGCAGTAAACCAGGCCACCGAAGTCGCCAGCCCCACACCCGCCATTACCGTCAACACCCGCAACACCAGCGCATGCTCGGACAACATGTAGAAACCAACTATCCCCGCCACAACCAGCAGTATGGCAAAGCCCAACTTTATTTTGTCTGTCATAGATTTCTTTTTCGGAAAAGCAAACAGCGACCGACACCCATGTCAGTCGCCCACATATTTATTTCACTTAGAATTACTCGTTCGCTTTTCCACACCGGTTATTTGGCAGGCCAGGAGGGCCTCGAACCCCCAACCCTCGGTTTTGGAGACCGATACTCTGCCAATTGAGCTACTGGCCTATTCTGGTAATGGTAAACGGTAATGGGTAATGGGGTTTCATCGCCCATTACCCATCACTCATCACCGTAATTGTTACTCGATAACCTTGGCCACCACGCCGGCGCCGACGGTACGGCCGCCTTCGCGGATCGCAAAGCGCAGGCCTTCTTCCATCGCGATCGGCTGGATCAGCGCGACCGTGATCGAGATGTTGTCGCCAGGCATCACCATTTCAGTGCCCGCAGGCAGTTCGATCGCACCGGTCACGTCGGTGGTGCGGAAGTAGAACTGCGGGCGGTAGCCCTGGAAGAACGGGGTGTGGCGGCCGCCTTCGTCCTTGCTCAGGACGTAGATCTCGGCGGTGAACTTGGTGTGCGGGGTGATGGAGCCGGGCTTGGCCAGCACCTGGCCTCGCTCGACGTCTTCACGCTTGGTGCCGCGCAGCAGGACGCCAACGTTGTCGCCGGCCTGGCCTTGATCCAGCAGTTTGCGGAACATTTCGACGCCGGTGCAGGTGGTCTTGACGGTGGGCTTGATGCCGACGATCTCGACTTCTTCGCCGACCTTGACGATGCCGCGCTCGATACGCCCGGTGACGACGGTGCCGCGGCCGGAGATGGAGAATACGTCTTCCACCGGCATCAGGAAGGCGCCGTCGATGGCGCGCTCGGGCTGGGGTATGTAGCTGTCCAGGGCTGCGGCCAGCCTGAAAATGCTGGGCTCGCCGATGTCGCTCTGGTCGCCTTCGAGGGCTTTCAGGGCGGAGCCGATGATGATCGGGGTGTCGTCGCCGGGGAAGTCGTATTTGGAGAGCAGTTCGCGCACTTCCATTTCAACCAGTTCCAGCAGTTCGGGGTCGTCCACCATGTCGGCCTTGTTCATGTAGACGATGATGTAGGGCACGCCTACCTGACGGGCCAGCAGGATGTGCTCGCGGGTCTGGGGCATGGGGCCGTCGGCGGCGGACACGACGAGGATGGCGCCGTCCATCTGGGCGGCGCCGGTGATCATGTTCTTTACGTAGTCGGCGTGGCCCGGGCAGTCGACGTGGGCGTAGTGGCGGTTCTCGGTTTCGTACTCGACGTGGGCGGTGTTGATGGTGATGCCGCGGGCCTTTTCTTCCGGCGCGCTGTCGATCTGGTCGTAGCCTTTGGCTTCGCCGCCAAATTTCTTCGACAGGATCGTGGTGATCGCCGCCGTCAGCGTGGTCTTGCCATGATCCACGTGACCAATCGTTCCCACGTTTACGTGCGGCTTCGTACGCTCAAATTTGCCTTTTGCCATGATTATTTCCTTTAAGCAACTAATCCAGAACCAAAATTATGGAGCCCATGATCGGAATTGAACCGATGACCTCTCCCTTACCAAGGGAGTGCTCTACCCCTGAGCTACATGGGCGCTAACCGGTGCAACCAACACACTTTACTGGAGCGGGTGAAGGGAATCGAACCCTCGTCATAAGTTTGGAAAACTTCTGCTCTACCATTGAGCTACACCCGCATTCCGGGACAAGAGCATAAAGACGAGCGCCCGCTCAGTCTTCAAAACATCTACTCATCTACTACAAAAACCTGGTGGAGGGGGAAGGATTCGAACCTTCGAAGGCAGAGCCGTCAGATTTACAGTCTGATCCCTTTGACCGCTCGGGAACCCCTCCGAACGTAACCGCTAATTATGGTGGAGCTTCATGTTTTTGTCAAATACATTTGTCGCCGGTCGCCTATTCCGACGCGACTTCCAATATCACTTGGTGCCGGCACCAAGAATCGAACTCGGGACCTTCTGATTACAAATCAGCTGCTCTACCAACTGAGCTATGCCGGCGGCAGCACAGAGGCGGCATTATAGGGCGTTAAGGAACTTTCGGCAAATCCGTTTGAATTTTTAGCGTTTTCCGGCACTTCATGCCTGAATTGACCAAGCCGGCCCGAGAACCCGCCATGCCCCGCCTCATGCCCCCCGGACTTGATTCATTTTGGCGCCGTTTAAAGGCTCCGCAAGCTCCACGGACGGGGTCCGGTAAGGCACGCGCGCATCCTTCCGGCTGACGCCCGAGCGCCCGGAAATATCGGGGAATTACTTGACGATCTTCAGGTCTGGCTTGCTGCGGGGGGCGGGACGATTGTCTTCCGGCGACTCTGTGGCAGCACTCTCGGAGCCAGGCCGCTCCGGGCCACCCCATTCAGCCCCTTCTTCGGCGGGAAAGGAAAGGCCCTGGGCATTTTCCCGGGCATAAATGCTGAGCACCTCGGCCATGGGCACCTCAATGTCGCGCGAAACACCGCCGAAACGTGCCGAAAATCGAATCATATCATTGCCGATGAGCAGGTTGCGCGCAGCCGACTGGCTGATATTCAAGACAATCCGGCCGTCCTTGGCATGCTCCATCGGCACGCGGGCATGTTTACCCGCAGCGACGACGAGATAAGGAGTCAGGCCGCTGTCCGTGCACCATTCGTAGATAGCACGGATCAGATAGGGCTTGGTGGAGATTTCCTTCACTTTCGCATTGCTTTTTCTGAGGGGGTCAGCGCCTCGATGAACGCCGGGCGGCTGAACAGCCGTTCGCCATATTTCAGTAAGGCCGCGGCCTGTTTCGGCATGGCAATTCCATAATGATCCAGGCGCCACAGCAGTGGCGCAATCGCCACGTCCAGCATGGAGAACTCGTCGCCCAGCATGAATTTATGCTTGGCAAAAAGCGGCGCAAGCTGCGCCAGATTGTCGCGCACGGCAACGCGGGCCTTGTCCGCCATCTTCTGGCTACCGTGTTCAATGCTTTCGACATGGCTGAATAATTCCTGCTCGAAGCGGTGCAGGAACAGCCGGGCCCTGCCACGCATCACCGGGTCGGCGGGCATCAGTTGCGGGTGAGGAAAACGCTCATCGATATATTCATTGATGATGTTGGCTTCATGCAGGATCAAGTCGCGCTCAACCAGAACGGGCACGCGATTATAGGGGTTCATTACCGCCAGATCTTCAGGTTTGTTGTGGACATCCACATCAATAATCTGGAAATCCATACCTTTTTCGTACAGCACAATGCGGCAACGCTGGCTGAAGGGGCATGTCGTGCCGGAATAAAGGGTCATCATAAGGTTTCTTGCTGCCGATAGAATTTAGAAGTGGCCAGGTTTAATGGTAAAAGCTGTGTGCGAAGCCGGAACCCGGCGATCCGCCGTGTACGGCATGACCGGGGAAAATCCCCCAAGCACGCCGATCAACAAAATCCATATTAACATTTTCGCGGGTCGAATTGCCAGTTTTATAGCTGAAACTGGCCACCATGGCCAGTTTCAGCACACCAAAGTTGCATCCGGATGCGATGACTTCAGTGTATATCCTTCCAGTATTCTTTCTTCAGGTAGTAGGCCACAACGAAGAAAATACCCAGGAAAAGCAGCACCGCGAACCCCAGTTTGTGGCGCGTCGTTTTCGCCGGCTCTCCCATGAAGTCCAGGTAATTCACCAGGTCCGCCACCATGCTGTTATATTCGACCGGCGTCATCTTGCCCGGCTTGGCTAAAACCAGCTTTTGGGTTTCATGTTCGCCGTGCCTTTCAACGTGCAGCACCTGCTCGCCTTGGAGTTCATACAGCACGTGCGGCATGCCAACCTTCTGGAACACCGTGTTGTTCCAGCCGGTCGGCCTGGCGTCGTCGCGGTAGAAGCCGCGCAGATAAGTATAGAGCCAGTCCACACCACGGAAACGGGCGATCACGGAAAGGTCGGGCGGCGGCGCGCCGAACCATGCCTTGGCGTCCTTCTTGCTCATGCTGTTGGTCATGATGTCGCCCACCTTGACCCCGGTGAAGATCAGGTTGTCCTTGATCTGCTGCTCGGTCAAGCCGATATCCTGCAGGCGGTTGTAGCGCATCGCCTGGGCACCGTGGCAGGAGAGGCAATAATTGACGAAGTATTTGGCGCCGCGCTGCAGCGACTGTTTATCGCCCAGGTTGGTAGGCGCCTTATCCAGATGGACGGCACTGGAGGCGAATGCCATCGTCGAAGTCAGCAGGCAGATGAGAAACAGCAGCTTTTTCATTATCCTGTCACCCTTTCCGGTTCCGGTTTGCATTTGTCGATTTTGGTGTACCACGGCATCAGGAAAAAGAATGCGAAGTAGATCACGGCAAAAATCTGCGCGAGAACAGTATAAAGCGGATTAGGCACCTGGGCGCCAAGGATGCCCAGGCTGATGAAGCTGATCACGAAAAGCCCCACTGCAACCTTGTAGATCGGTCCGCGATAGCGTATGGACCTGACCGGACCGCGGTCGAGCCAGGGCAGGAAGAAGAATATCATCACCGCCACGCCCATCGCGATCACGCCCGGGAGCGGGGAACCGAACAGCGGCGGTGTCGCCCGAAGAATGGCGTAAAAAGGATTGAAATACCACAAGGCGCCGATGTGCTCCGGCGTTTTCATCGTATCGGCGGGAACAAAATTGCTGTCTTCCAGGAAGTAGCCCCCCATGTCCGGCGCGAAAAAAAGGATGGCGGAAAAAACCATCAGGAACACCACCACCCCGACAATATCCTTCACCGTATAATAGGGATGGAAAGGAATGCCGTCGAGCGGGATTCCCGTCTTGGGATCCTTGCGCTTCTTGATTTCGATGCCATCCGGATTGTTCGAGCCCACTTCATGCAGCGCAATGATGTGCGCCACCACCAGGCCGATGAGAACCAGCGGCACGGCGATAACGTGAAAGGCGAAAAACCGGTTCAGCGTGGCGTCCGAGATGACGTAGTCGCCGCGTATCCACAGGGAAAGATCGGGGCCGACAAGCGGAATGGCACTGAACAGGTTAACGATCACCTGCGCTCCCCAGTAGGACAACTGGCCCCAGGGCAGCAGGTAGCCCATGAAGGACTCGGCCATCAGGGCCAGGTAAATCAGCATGCCGAAGATCCAGACCAGTTCGCGCGGCTTGCGGTAGGATCCGTAGATCAGACCGCGGAACATGTGCAGGTAGACCACGACGAAGAACATCGAGGCGCCGGTGGAGTGGATGTAGCGGATCAGCCAACCCCACTCCACGTCGCGCATGATGTACTCCACCGAGTAGAAGGCAAGGCCCGCATCCGGCTTGTAATTCATGACAAGGAAGATCCCGGAAACGATCTGGATCACCAGCACCAGCAAGGCCAGCGAGCCGAAGAAGTACCAGAAGTTGAAGTTCTTCGGCGCATAGTACTCGGAAAGATGCTCTTTCCAGGTCGAAGTCAGCGGGAAGCGCTCATCCACCCAACCCAACAAACGCGTCAGACTATTCATTTATCGGGCTCCTCTTGATGTCGTCGCTGATCAGGATACGGTTGTTGTCCAGATACTTGTGGGGCGGAATAACAAGATTGGTCGGGGCAGGCACGCCCTTGAACACGCGCGCCGCCAAATCGAACCTGGAGCCGTGGCAGGGACAGAAGAAGCCGCCCGGCCAGTCGGCGCCCAGATCCGCCGGACCGACTTCCTTACGAAAGGTCGGCGAACAGCCCAAGTGAGTGCAAACACCGACCGCCACCAGAAACTCCGGCTTGATCGAACGCGTCGCGTTCCTGCAATATTCCGGCTGCTGGTTCGCAATGGAGGTGGGGTCCACCAGCCTGTCGTCATGCTTCGCCAGAAGGTCCAGCATATCCTTGGTGCGGTTCACGATCCACACCGGCTTGCCGCGCCACTCCACGTTCAGGATCATACCGGGCTCGATTTTGCTGATATCCACTTCCACCGGCGCACCCCCCGCCTTCGCGCGTTGGCTCGGCAACAAGCTCGAGAGAAATGGGACGGCAACCGCAGCCGCCGCCACGCCACCGACCGCAGCCGTGGCGGCAATCAGAAACCTCCTTTTGCCGCGGTTCACTTCATTTTGGCTCATTCGCTGAATCCCCATTTGGAAATAATCCTGCCTATTATCCCGGTTTTTTGGAGAAAGTCTAAATCCGGAGAATTGCAATTTTTGTTTAGTCCGATGGGCGGCAGGACACCCCAAGCGCCGGCCACGAAAAATATTGGGGTTCAGAACCCCGTTTGAGGTATTCTTCGCAAAGAATGTGCTCTACACCAAGCCACCATTGGCTGTTGCACTTCGAAATCGAATCCGCGGAACCATGAGGAAAGGACGATAGTTATGAAATCCGAAATCTTGCTGGGCGGCGCCGCGCTTGCCGCCACGTTTTTGCTCGCAGCATGCGGCCAGAAGGAAATCAGCTTCAAGGCCGATGTCCAGCCGATCATCCAGCAGAATTGTCTGGAATGTCATGCCGAAGGCGGCGAGGGACAGAAAAAGAGCGGTCTGCTTCTGACAAGCTACGACAGCCTGATGAAAGGCACCCGCTTCGGGCCCATAGTCAAACCCGGCGACAGCCTGACCAGCGCCTTGAACATGCTGATCGAAGGGCGCGCCGATCCTTCGCTCAGGATGCCCCACGGCAAGGCGTCTTTGCCCAAGGAAAAGACCGATCTGCTGAAAAAATGGGTAGACCAGGGGGCGAAAAACAACTGACATCCCAAGCTCTGCAAAAAGCAAAATGCCGGCAACGCCAGTTGCCGGCATTTTGCTGCTCCCGCCCCGAAATGACCGGACATATCCACCGCGCTGTTTATCAAAGCTATGCTACACCGGGTTGTCGATATCGATAAATTGATGATCAATACCGAATTTTTCGGCAAGATGCGCGCCCAGCGCCTGAACGCCATACCGCTCGGTGGCATGGTGGCCCGCCGCAATGAAAGCGACTCCCGTTTCACGTGCCAGGTGAACGCACTGCTCCGATATTTCGCCGGTAAGAAAGGCATCCACACCAAGGCGGATCGCCTCTTCGAAATAACCCTGAGCTGCGCCGCTGCACCAGGCAATGCGGCGCAGCCCCCCGTTCTGGTCGCCAATCAGCAGCGGCCGGCGCCCGAGCACAGCGCTTACCTGCTCCCCCAACGCTGAAAGCGGCATTGATTCCGCCAGCACGCCATGGCAGGCCGTGTCCTGCTCGCCGAACCGGCCTTCCGTTTCGAACCCCAACTTCTGTCCAAGCTGCGCGTTGTTGCCCAGCTCCGGATGGGCGTCGAGTGGCAGATGGTAAGCCAGCAGGCTGACATTATGGCGCAGCAGCAACTCAAGGCGTGCGCGCTTCACCCCGGCAATCCGGGCGTCCTCGTTTTTCCAGAAATAGCCGTGGTGCACCAGAATCGCATCCGCACCCGCAGCCATGGCCGCCTTAAGCAAATCCAGGCTGGCTGTCACGCCGCTTACCAGCTTAAAAACCCCGGCCCGCCCTTCTACCTGCACGCCATTTGGGCAATAATCACGGAAGCGGGCCGCTTCCAATAACAGATCGGTATAATTTTCCAGCTTGCAAAGTTCCATAAGCGCCCCAAATTAAAAAATTATCGACGGCACGAAGCAGGCCGCCCATGGCAAAACACAAAATCAACGCTACCGAAAGAATTATATGCGCAGACTCTGGCTCATTTTTGCACAATCCGCGACCATCGGTCTTGCAGTGCTGTTCGTGATTGCAAGCCTGAAGCCGGAATTTCTGCCATGGCACGGCGGCACTGTGGTCACTGTGAGGGAGGCGCCCTCGGACGCTGCCGCGCAAAAGTCCGGCTCATTCAGCACGGCCGCCAAGAAGGCCATGCCTTCGGTCGTCAATATATTCACCAGCAAGGAAGTGCCCGCGCCACGGAATCCATTCATGGACGACCCGCTGTTCCGCCGTTTTTTTGGCGAACGCTTCAATGCCGAACCGCAGCGCGCTGCCAGCCTCGGTTCCGGCGTGATCGTCAGCCCCGATGGATACATCCTGACCAACCACCATGTGGTCGAAGCGGCCGACGAGATCGAAGTGGCGCTTGCCGACGGCCGAAAAAGCTCGGCCAGGATCGTCGGCACCGACCCCGATACCGACATCGCCGTGCTGAAAATCGAGCTGAAGAACCTGCCCGCCGCCACATTCGGCCATGCCGAGCAGGTCCAGGTCGGCGATGTGGCCCTCGCCATCGGCAATCCCTTCGGCGTAGGTCAAACGGTGACGATGGGAATCGTCAGTGCGCTGGGGCGCAGCCATCTGGGCATCAACACTTTCGAAAACTTCATCCAGACCGATGCCGCGATCAATCCCGGCAATTCGGGCGGCGCTTTGGTGGATGCAGCCGGCAATCTGATCGGCATCAGCAGCGCAATTTACTCCCGCAGCGGCGGATCGCTGGGTATCGGCTTCGCGATACCCGCAAGCCTCGCCAAACAGGTAATGGAACAGATTATTCGCGATGGCAGCGTGGTGCGCGGCTGGATCGGCGTGGAAGTGCAGGACGTCACGCCGGAACTCGCCGAATCGTTCAAGCTCGACAGGAGCAAAGGCGTCATCATCGCCGGCGTACTGCGCGGCGGCCCGGCCGACCGCGGCGGAATCAAGCCAGGCGACATGCTGGTGGAAATCAATGGCAAGCCGGTTAACGATTCGACCGAGATGCTCAACCAGATTTCCGGGCTGGCGCCGGGCAAGGTGGCAGCGCTCAAGATCCTGCGCAACCAGACCGAAACCCAACTGCAAGTCAGCATCGGCAAGCGTCCTGAAATGCGCCAGAATAACTGATGGATTGCCCGCGGGAACGGTTTCAGGACAAGGCGCCGCCGGGTTTCACCCCCCATGCCCGCTCCGCCTCGCCCGCAAGCAAAGTCTATTTGCGCCACCAGAGAAAAACGGCTAGTATTCTGCGGAAATTCCTGAAAGGACTCCGACTTTCTATGGACTCTTGTCCTATGCGACCCGCAGGGGAGTGTAGGGATAGCCCATGAAAGATCGTATGCCCCACAAGGGGACTCCGACTTTCTATGGGCTAAAGCCCATGAAAGATCGTATGCAATATATTCGTGGCCATAGCCTGACAACCCCATGACCCTTAACGCAAAAATACTCTTGTTCTTTTCCTTTCTAATGGGGGTTGTGCTGTTGGTGCTGGTCGCCGTCGGTCTCTACACCCTGCGGGAATTCTCCCTCTACACTGCCGAACGCCACGCCCGTTCGGTAGCGGAAACGGTCAAAGCGAGCCTGACCGAAAGCATGGTCAATGGAACGATCAGCAAACGCCCGCAATTCCTGGAGCGTCTTAAGGATGTGCCCGGTGTCCAGGGAGTACGGGTAATCCGGGCGCCTGCCGTCGACAAGCAGTTTGGCCAAGGCATTAGCCTGGAACGCTCGAAGGACGAGGGAGAAGCCGAAGTCCTTGAACATGGCCAACCGGTTTTCAAAACTGCCGAAAAAAATGGCTCACAGGTGTTTCGCGCCATTATCCCCTATATCGCCACCGACACGGGAACGCCAAACTGCATGCAATGCCATGCCGGCAGTCAGGGAACCGTGCTCGGCGCCATCTCCATCGACATCCCCCTGGATGATGTAAAACAACAGGCCATTACCACCGTTTCCCTGCTGGGACTGTTCATATTCCTCACCGCCCTGTTTGCGCTGTTCTTGTTGCGGCGGTTGCTTCAACCACTGGTTGAAACCGCCAACGCCGTGAAGGATGTGGTGGCCCAGGCGGTCGGTGGCGTTTTTAGAGGGCGGATCGAACCGCACACTTCCGACGAGGTGGGCGAGATCGCCAGCCAGCTCAACCGTCTGATGGCATTCCTCGACGAGGGGATAAGCACCATCGGTCAGCGCGTGGGTGAATTGATGGGCCATCAAAACCCGAATGTCTGCAACCAGCTCGTCACCGCCACCGAGATGGTGGAAGGGCTGGTGGAAGCATCCCATTTCAAGCAGGCGATCGAGGAAGACCAGAGTAAACTGGAGGTCTACCAGCGCCTGGCACTTGTGCTTGGCGACAAGTTCGACTTCCTGCGGTTCTCCATTTACGAGGTGGCCTCGAGCAAGAACCGGATCGTGCCTATCGTGGTTGACGGCGAGCTCAACGCACCCTGCCGCTGGTGCGACCAGCAAATCCTGATCGACGCCGGTGCCTGCCGGGTGAGGCGCACCGGACACGAAGTGAACGCGGTGGACTTCCCGGGCATCTGCACCATGTTCCGCGGTGAGGAGAAGGGTGAACAATGCACCCACATCTGCCTGCCGATCACCCAGTCCGGCTCCGTCGGCTGCGTGGTGCAGATGGTTTTCCCCCCCGATCAGGGGCAATTCGCCAAGCTCATGATGCCGTTTATCGCCGTCTATCTGCGCGAGACCGCGCCGGTGCTCGAAGCCAAACGGCTGATGGAGCACCTGCGGGAAAGCTCGTTGCGCGACGCCATGACCGGCCTGTACAACCGGCGCTTCCTGGAAGAATACGTCACCACCCTGGTCGCTATCAGCCAGCGCCGGAAAAGCCCCTTCTCCGTACTCATGCTCGACCTGGATTACTTCAAGCAGGTCAATGACACCTTTGGCCACGAAGCCGGCGACAAGGTGCTCAAGACCCTGGCTGAAACCCTGGTTAAAAGTGCGCGGTCATCGGACATGGTGATTCGCTACGGCGGGGAGGAATTCCTCATCATCCTGATGGACACGGGCGCCGAGGATGCGACCAAAATCGCCGAGAAAATTCGTGTCAAGGTCGAGGAAACCAAGGTTACGCTGCCCGGTACGGTACTGCAAAAGACCATTTCCATCGGCGTATCCGAGTTTCCGGCCGATGCGGACACTTTCTGGCAGGTGGTCAAATACGCCGACGTGGCCCTCTACGAAGCCAAGAACAAGGGCCGCAACCGCGTCATTCGCTTCCTCCCCGCCATGTGGCAGGAAAACGAAAAGTACTAGTAGTCAGTCATATTGAAACCGGTGGACAATCTCGTCATTCCGGCGAAAGCCGGAATCCAGAAAATTCAACAACCTGGACACCGGCTTTCGCCGGTGTGACGGTTCAACTCATCCATGCTTTTCACCGTGACTGACTACTAGGCTCCTCATCTCAAACGCTACGCGGGTTTGTTCTTCTCCTCAACAATAGCTACGTTTCTGGATTGAGAACGAATTACGCATTCAGGCAAACCGTGCACTCTATTTTGTCTCCGATAAAACTTTCCACCCCCTGATCTCTCAAGATTTTAAAAAGGGCGGCTAAAAGGTACCCCATGCCGACTACCGAGCTATCAAAACAGGAACTTACCGCGCTGGAAGAAGGGCTGGCTTCGCGGGCTTTCAAGGGCAAGGCCATGGGCGCGGACAAACTGCAGGGATTCTTTTGCGCGGTTGTCAGCGCCCCGGACGCGATCCCGCCTAGCCGGTGGATGCCCGAGGTTTTGGGGAGCGAGCCGGCATATGAGTCCCTGGGGCAGGCTCAGGAATTTTTTGCGCTGATAATGGCGTTCTACAAAAGTGTAGCTGCCGCACTGGAAGAAAAACGGCAGCCGGAATTTATCCTGAAACCCGTTTCAGACACCGACAAGCGCCCGGATTACCAGACGTGGTGCGAGGGTTACATTCTGGGATGGGGACTTTCCGCCGAAGAATGGCTCAGCCCGGGCAAGGAACAGTTAAAGAAGCTGACTTTCCCCATTCTCCTTTTGTCCGGTGCCTTTAAAGAAGAGGCGGAAAGGAGAGGGAAAGAATATCTGCCTGAAGATGAATACGCAAAATTGCAGAAAGAATGCGCCGACACGCTACCCCAGGCCGTGATGGGCATTTATGACTTCTGGCAAGCCAGAAGAAAATCCGCACCCGCAAGGCGGGATGTCCCCAAAATCGGGCGCAACGAGACTTGCCCTTGCGGCAGCGGCAAGAAATTCAAGCAGTGCTGCGGCAAAGAAAGAACCTTGCATTAATTCTAGCCCATGGTCAGGGCGGACTCGTCCATCAGAGCGGCCTGTTCGCGCAGCGCAAGGATCTGGTCCTGCCAGTAGCGTTGCGTGTTGAACCAGGGAAAGCTGGCGGGAAAGGCCGGGGCGGTCCAGCGCCGGGCGAGCCAGCCGGAGTAATGGATCAGGCGCAGGGTGCGCAGCGCTTCCACCAGTTGCAGCTCGCGCGGATTGAAATCGTAAAATTCCAGATAGCCGTCCATGAAAGATGGGATTTTAAAACTGTTGTATACAACTATTTTGAGTCCTGCTTGCCCAAACTGCCTAGCGCTCCTGTGGATGAAGAAACGTGAACCTCGACACCCCTTATGCCGACCTGACACCCGATTGTCTTCTCAACGCGATCGACAGCCTCGGAATGCGCTGCGATGGCCGGCTACTACAGTTGAACAGTTTCGAGAATCGCGTCTACCAAGTCTGGATCGAGGACGGCAGCCAGCGTATCGCCAAGTTTTACCGGCCCGGCCGCTGGAACGATGCAGCCATCCTCGAAGAGCATGCGTTTACCATCGAGCTCGCGGAGCGGGAGATTCCCGTTGTACCGCCACTGTCGTTCAATGGGCAAACGCTGCATCATTTCGAGAGTCATCGTTTTGCGCTGTTCGCCAAGCAGGGCGGCAGGCCGCCTGATCTCGAGCGAGAAGATACGCTCGAATGGCTGGGGCGTTTTCTCGGCCGCATCCATGCGGTCGGTGCAAGCGGAGAGTACCAGGCACGGCCCTCTCTCGACATCCAGAATTTCGGTATTGAACCGCGCAATTTCCTTGTTGACGGCGACTGGCTGCCCGAGGAATTACGGCCTGCCTGGATCAGCGTCGCCGACCAGGCACTCGATGGCGTGAATCACGCCTACCTGCGCGCTGGTGACGTCCAGACGCTGCGACTGCATGGCGATTGTCATCCCGGAAACCTCCTATGGACCAACGATGGTCCGCATTTCGTCGACTTCGACGACAGCCGCAGCGGACCTGCGGTCCAGGATATGTGGATGCTGCTCTCGGGCAACGAGGCGGACGTGCGTCGTCAGCTTGCGGCGCTGCTACGCGGCTATGAGACTTTCCGCGAGTTCGATGATCGCGAACTTCATCTCATCGAAGCGCTACGCACGCTGCGCTTGATCCACTACAGTGCCTGGATCGCCCGCCGCTGGCACGACCCCGCCTTCGTCGCCGCCTTTCCTTGGTTCGGCAGCGTCCGCTACTGGCAGGATCGTATCCTTGAACTGCGCGAGCAGGTGGCACTGATGCAGGAACTGCCGCTGATCTGAGCCTTGGCCTTAACAGTAGAGGTCGCCGGGAAAACAGCAGCCAACTGGTCACCACGTTCTATCGGGCCGTTCCATTGGTCCGCCGCCTTCTTCGATTAACACGAAATGACCGCTTTCTGGCGCAAGCCCTTGCGCCCGTTAGCTTGCTCCATACGTGCCAAAAGCAGAAGCAGGCGAGTGACAGCTATGGGATAACCAAATACATGACTAGTAGTCAGTCACGATGAAAAGCATGGATGAGTTGAACCGTCACACCGGCGAAAGCCGGTGTCCAGGTTGTTTATTTTTCTGGATTCCGGCTTTCGCCGGAATGACGAGATTGTCCACCGGTTTCAATATGACTGACTACTAGTCGTATCGGTGAATCTCTACCGTCACATGGACAATTTCCTCATGCACCGCTAGTTGCTCGCGAACGTGATTCGCGGTGAGCATCTTGTCATTCGTGACGATGCTGATGGCACAGGCATAGGAGCGCTTGCCAACGCGCCAAACATGCAGGTCGGTGATGTGGGTTTTTCCGGCATCAGGCCCTGTTTCAATAGCAGTGCGGATTTCTTCTACGACAGGATGGTCCATTTCACGATCAAGCAGCACCTTGCCGGTTTCAGCAATGAGATTCTTCGCCCAAACGGCCACCAGCACAGCTCCCACAATACCCATGGTCGGGTCAAGCCAGGACCATCCATAGAACCAACCACCGGCTAGTGCAATAATCGCCAGAACTGAAGTGGCCGCGTCAGCGATGACATGCACGTAGGCGGATTTCAAATTCAAGTCATGATGATGGCCGTGATGCTCATGATGATCATCGTGAGTGTGTCCGCCGTGGTGGTGGTCATGTGCGCCGCCAAGAATCATTGCACACGCGATGTTGACCAATAAGCCGACTATGGCAATGACTATCGCTTCCTGATAGTGGATGGTCTGGGGCGAGAATATCCGCTCGACTGACCCCGCCACCATCAGGGCAGCAACCACCAAAAGGAAGATTGCACTCGCGAAACCGCCGAGAACTTCGATCTTCCAAGTGCCGAAGGCAAAGCGTGGATCACGGGCATAACGACGGGCGGCGGCGTAGGCAAATGCGGAGAGGCCGATGGCGACGGCGTGCGAGCTCATGTGCCAGCCATCCGCCAGCAAGGCCATGGAGTTGAACCACCAACCGGCAGCGATTTCCACCACCATCATGGCGGCGGTAATCCACATGACGGCTCGGGTGCCTCGTTCCGCCGCGTGGCTGCCTTCGTCAAAAACGTGATCGTGCGTCCAGGCGGACAGGTCTTGGGTGTGCATGGTTTGCCGCCTTACAGGTATTTGGTGATTTCTTTAAACTCGCTGATAGCGTCATCCGCCGCGAGGGTTCCCTCGCGAACGGTGTGTTCAAGACAGTGGTCGATATGGTCGTGCACCAGGACTTTCTTGGCGTTGGTTATCGCCTTCTCGACGGCTTGCAGTTGCTGGGCGATCTCCAGGCAACCGCGTCCGTCCTCCAGCATGGTGATAATGCTTTTGAGATGGCCCTGGGCACGTTTCAGGCGTTTGAGAATGTCGGGGTGGGCTGCATGTGTTGTCATAGCGCAATATCCTATCCCCCCCGATAGGATATTGCAAATCCTATTTGACGGTGCTAAAGTGCGCCTGTCTTTATTTTGCGGAGTTCCATCTGTGGACAGTCCCAGTAGTCGATCTTGCATCGGCCACACACTGGCAAGGTAATAGTAGGTTCATCTTCTACTGCTACCCTGCCGCATTTGGCGGGTAGCAGCATCACAGTAGCCGGTTCTCGGCTGCTCCATCTGCTTCCCATTTGATCTGTTGTTTTAGGCCGCCTTCGCGGCCCGGATTCGGTCCGGCGACGTCGTGCGCCGGCCGGGCAAGATACGCGTGCTGGCGTGGCGCAACCGCGCCGTCCTGGCTAGCTTCAAGGATGCGCTCGACTGGCTCAAGGCAAATCCGGGGCAGTATTCCGATCCAAGCGCGCTCTTCGCGGTGCGGAATGGCGAGAAGATCAAGTACGGCGTCGGCATCAACATCGAACAAGCGATCAACGAGCACGTGGGTGTGTTCTTGCGTGCCATGGCCACCGACGGGCGCACGGAAACTTATGCCCTCACATCCTGGGCCGATGGACGCCTGCGCTTTCCGTTTTCACGCGGAATTCTGATTCACGAGGGGGTGCCATCATGAAACTAACCGTCTTGAAAGAGCTTTTTGCGGGATTCGTTCGTACCCGCGGTATCGGTCGCCATTTCCGTCGTTTGCTACTGCTCGACAGCCTGGCTGGAACCGGCGTCAGCCGCGAGGTGCCGCCGACATTGTCCCAGACCCTGATCGCCGCCGCCAAAAGCGATCCCGATGCGCTGCTTAAACAACTCGATACCCACCCTCACGGCCTGAGCGAGGCCCAGGCCGAAGCCGCACGCGAGCGCTTCGGCCTGAACGAGATCGAGCAGGAAAAGCCGCTGCCGTGGTGGCTGCACCTCTGGCATTGCTACAAGACGCCCTTCGATCTGCTGCTCACCCTGCTGGCGGTGATCTCGTACGTCACCGAAGACCTCAAGGCGACCATCGTCATAGGCTCGATGGTGGGGATCTCGGTGTTTATCCGCTTCTGGCAGGAAAACAAATCAAATCGGGCCGCCGACAAGCTGAAGGCGATGGTGAGCAACACCGCCACCGTGATTCGGCACGACCTGGCCGAAGATGCGATGGAGGAAGCACGCCGCTATTTCGACGTCAGACTGCACCCGAAGGAGCCGCGCAAGGTGGAGGTGCCGATCAGACAGCTCGTCCCCGGCGACCTGGTAGTGCTGTCCGCCGGCGACATGATTCCTGCCGATTGCCGCGTGCTCTCGGCCAAGGATTTGTTCGTCAGCCAGGCAGCCATGACCGGCGAGTCGCTGCCGGTGGAGAAGTTCGTGCGGCTGCGGGATGGCGATATGACCAACCCGATCGAACTGGAAAACATCCTGTTCATGGGCACCAACGTCGTCTCCGGTTCGGCCACCGCTGTCGTGTGCAGCACAGGCAACCAGACCTATTTCGGCGCGCTGGCACAGCGCGTCACGACCACCGACCGGGCGCTTACCCAGTTCCAGTCCGGCGTCAACAAGGTGGCCTGGCTGCTCATCCGCTTCATGATCGTGATGTCGCCGCTGGTGCTCTTCATCAACGGCTTCACCAAGGGCGACTGGACGGAGGCATTCCTGTTCGCGATGTCCATCGCCGTCGGGCTGACCCCGGAAATGCTGCCGATGATCGTCACCTCGACCCTGGCCAAGGGCGCCGTGATCCTGTCGCGCCAGAAAGTGATCGTCAAGCGCCTGGACGCGATCCAGAACTTCGGCGCCATGGATGCGCTGTGCACCGACAAGACCGGGACGCTCACGCAGGACAAGATTTTCCTGGCCAACCATACCGATGTCTGGGGCAATGATTCCGATGATGTGCTGGAATCCGCCTACCTCAACAGCTACTACCAGACCGGCCTGAAAAACCTGCTGGACGTCGCCGTGCTGGAGCATGTTGAAGTGCATCGCGAGCTGGAAGTGGCAACAGCCTTCCGCAAAGTGGACGAAATCCCTTTTGATTTTACCCGCCGGCGCATGTCGGTGGTGGTGGCCGAGCACGACCAGCATCACCTGCTCATCTGCAAAGGCGCCGTAGAGGAAATCCTCAGCGTCTGCGGCCGGGTCCGCCACGGCGAGCTCGACGAGCCCCTGACGCCGGAATTGCTGGCCCGCGTTCGCGCGGTTACCGCCGATCTCAACGAGGACGGCCTGCGCGTGGTGGCAGTGGCCTCCAGGGAAATGCCGCCCAACAAGGATACCTATGCGGTTGCCGATGAAATCGACCTGACCCTGATCGGCTATGTGGCGTTCCTCGATCCCCCCAAGGAGTCCACCGAACCGGCGCTCAAGGCTTTGGCGACGCACGGCGTCGCGGTCAAGGTGCTGACCGGCGACAACGAACTGGTGACGGCCAAAATCTGCCGCGGGGTGGGGCTTCAGGCGGATACGATCCTGCTCGGCTCAGACGTGGAGCGGATGAGCGACGCCGAACTGTCGCGGGAAGTGGAAACGCACAACATCTTCGCCAAGCTGACGCCATCTCATAAGGAACGTATCGTCCGGCTCCTTAAAGCCAACGGCCATGTGGTGGGCTTCATGGGCGACGGCATCAACGATGCGCCGGCATTGCGCACTGCCGACATCGGCATCTCGGTGGACACGGCGGTGGATATCGCCAAGGAGGCGGCCGACATCATCCTGCTCGAAAAGAGCCTGATGGTACTGGAGAAGGGCGTGATCGAAGGGCGCAAAACCTTCGCCAACATGCTCAAATACATCAAGATGACGGCCAGCTCCAACTTCGGCAACGTGTTCTCGGTGCTGGTGGCGAGCGCCTTCATCCCGTTCCTGCCGATGTTGCCGATGCACCTGCTCACCCAGAATCTGCTTTATGACATCTCGCAAATCGCGATTCCCTTCGACAGCGTGGACGATGAGCTCGTGAAAAATCCGCAGCGCTGGAATCCGGGGGACATCGGCAGATTCATGCTGTTCTTCGGGCCGGTCAGTTCGGTCTTCGATATCGCGACCTATTGCATCATGTGGTTCGTTTTCAGCGCAAACACGCCGGAGCACCAGACCTTGTTTCAGTCCGGCTGGTTCGTCGAAGGACTGATGACCCAAACCCTGGTTGTGCATATGATTCGCACGCAGAAGATTCCCTTCATCCAGAGCCGCCCGGGTACTGCCCTGCTGGTGACGACCGGCCTGATCATGGCGGTCGGCATCTTCATCCCGATGGGGCCTTTGGCGCACTACTTCAAGCTACAGGCGCTGCCGCTGGCCTACTTCCCGGTTCTGGCCGCCGTACTGGCCGGTTACATGGTGCTGACGCAAGGGATGAAGCGCTATTACACCAGGCGCTTTGGTTGGCAGTAGGAGAAAACAATGAAATGTCCTGGCCAATTTCCCGGTAGATAGCGAACTCAAACTCTGGGAGTCCGCCATTGGGACGGTCTAAATAACGGGAATGGGGCGATTGCAGCGATTGGTGAACGGCGGGTTTCGGGCTGTGTATTTACAAGGTCATAGGGCTGCTCAGGGTCGATTTCGGCCTCAAAGGAGGCTGGCGAAAGCGGACACTTGGGGCGTAATTGCTTTCACGACATCAAGAGCTTTCTGATTGCGTTGGCAAATCCGATCTCGAAAAGTCGCCGTCCGCGTGTATTTAGTATTTCGCCGTTTTCACCTTCCTCCCATCCTTCCTGACGAAGAAACTCAGGTGAAATAGCCTGAGCGAGCGCATTTCTCTCTGTATCGGACAATCCCGCCCCACCCACGATCTGAACGACTTGCCCCTTCGGCGTTACATTGACGTGGCCCGGCAACACACGTTTGTCGATCACGACATTGGCGTTGCTCTCGAGCACCTTGACCTCACCACGAAGACGGTCTCGTTCCGCAATGATTCATCCCATCAAGGCTCTCAAGGCAGGATCTGCTATTTTCTTTAGCAGCTCATTGTCCGATGGTAGTGATTCGCGCGGCTTGGTTTTCGGGGTTTTGTCGGCCGCAAATTCTGACCATGCTCGAATCAGCGCCTTAAAGTCATCCGAAGTCGTGTTGTAAAGGGCTCGCCCGGACATTCCGCCACGTTCCTCTGACATCCGGCCGACCGTTGCGAGAGAGAAGTCTTTGCTACCCAGTCGATGTAGATGAGCACATACTTGGTGCATGATTTCCAGGTTCTGCTGTTTTTGCGGTCACGCGCCAGCTTTCAGGGTCTCAAACAACTGGTTCGGGTCTATGCTGCTCATGAAATCTCTCCGACTATCGGCAAGGGGATGGGCTTCCGGCAAGATCACAAACATTGGCTGGCGGACGTTGAGCCGACGGATCATCAAAAAGCGAAGACCAGTCATCCTGGAGGACTAGTAGTCAGTCACGGTGAAAAGCATGGATGAGTTGAACCGTCACACCGGCGAAAGCCGGTGTCTAGGTTGTTGATTTTTCTGGATTCCGGCTTTCGCCGGAATGACGAGATTGTCCACCGGTTTCAATATGACTGACTAGCTAGTGCCGGACTTGCAGCCGATTTCCTTTAAGCCCGGATGGCCGCTTTGCGTTACATCTGGTTAAAAAGCATAAGAGACCATTGCGCCAGCACCCCAGTCCGGGCTGCCATTGGCAAACCCCTTGACTACATAGCCCTGTGCCTTCCAGGTCTTGTCAATCTTGTGGCTGACAAAGGCGGTCATCTCTCTTTGCGGCGAGCTGGTCGACAAGGCTTTTTGGCGCAGGTCCAGGATCAGGCCGGCGCTGGTTTTCTGGTTGTATCTATAGCTCCCGCCCAGCGAACCATAGAAAACATTGTCCAGATTGATGCCTGTCGGGTCTCCAAAGACCTTGTAGCCGATCGTGCCGAATGCAGTGAACTTGTCGATAGTCTTGTAAATATCCGCCTGAGCGGCATAATCGTTTTCGCCGGTACCCAAACCCTTGTTCTGGTCTGCGGTGCCGAACTTGACTTTGCCGGTCAGGTCGACCAGCAAAGGATTGGCGCCCCCACCCGCGTAAATGTTGTACGTGGCGGCCGCTACCACATCTCCTAATCCAGATTCCGTAGTGCGAGTAGCGCCTGCGGTTTTATACGCGCCCACATCTTTCACCACACCTCCCGGACCCGTAATGCGAACGTAGGGGACCGTCAGTTTGAATGACCAAGGTCCCCTTTCATATTTTCCGGTAAAGGGGATATAGAGGATATCCGTTGACTGGGTGCCACCGTACTTGCCTGAGCTATAGTCAAGACCGGTAGTCAGGCTGAAACTGCCAGCCTCTGCTGCGCAGGCCATCTGGCTGGATAATGCGGCCAGCAAGCTCACAGCGCCCGCAAAGATGGTTTTTTTCGTTTTTTTGTTCATGAGATACCCTGCCGGTTAAGTAATTTTAGGCGTGCCCAGGGCGTTCTGCCTTTTCGGGGCGCTCGACTTTTTCGGGGCGCTCGACTTTTTCGGGGCGCTCGACTTTTTCGGGGCGCTCGACTTTTTCGGGGCGCTCGACTTTTTCGGGGCGCTCGACTTTTTCGGGGCGCTCGACTTTTTCAGGACGTTCGGCTTTTTCCGGGCGTTCGACTTTTTCCGGGCGTTCGACTTTCTCGGCGCGTTCTACTTTTTCAACACGCTCAGCCCGCTCTGATCTTTCGTGGCGTTCGGTTTTCTCGTGCCTGTCCATCTTTTCCAAACGTTTTTCGGTCCGTTCGGCAGCTTTTTCTTCCTGGCGCAACTGGTTGCGTTCCAGGCGGGTTTTGGCGTTCTGCAGCCCGGTATTGGCCGGGCTCTTGTCCAGATTCTTGTTGATGCTGGACAGCGATTGGCTCAAAGGTTGTTTTGTGCCGGTGGTCGTGCCCGTGGTTGTATCGGCTGCCTGCAACAGGCCAGCGCTGCTCAACAGGAAGGCGGCGCTCATTGCAATCGCGATTTTGCTTTTGTTAAACATGTGATTCTCCTTTATGGCAATGTCAAAAAATTCACGCTCATCCCAATGCTTTATTCGGAATGGGGAGTCGAGATTATGCAAGCTGTTCATATAGAAACGTATGGAAGCGGCATTGTCAATTGTCCCGGCAGCGAACGGAATGCTTAAATCGGCCAGAAGCAGCGCGTAGCAATGGCTTTTGACGAAAATTAAGTTTCCGTAATTTATCCCGGACTGGGGATTGGGTAAGGATTTTTCGTAGCCTGTTCAATGCAAAGGCGTGCGGCATAGGAAGTGATTTTAGTGCGTCAGGCGGGGACGCTCCTTCCCAGCCACCAATTCCCCCAACCCATCTACCCCGCCCACAATAAAACCAAAATTCAGTTATAATTCAACCCAACCGAGGAGCGCTGCAACGGATCCCCCCGTCAGGCTCGGCTTTCCAAAACCGCGCTTACCTGAATATTAACCCGTGCCGGACACGGGATGCCCAGGTGAGCAGCACCCAGCATCCCCCCGGCCACACCGTAAGGAATTAGCAATGAACGCTGTGGCTGACACCAAAAACTTTAACGACTGCAAGGTCGCCGACATATCCCTCGCCGCCTGGGGCCGCAAGGAAATATTGATGGCCGAGGTGGAAATGCCCGGCCTGATGGCTATCCGTGAGGAAAACGCCGCCGCCCAGCCGCTTAAAGGCGCGCGCATCGCCGGTTCGCTGCACATGACCATCCAGACCGCGGTCCTGATCGAAACCCTGACGGCGCTCGGCGCGCAGGTGCGCTGGGCGTCCTGCAACATCTACTCGACGCAGGACCAGGCCGCAGCCGCCATCGCCGCCGACGGCATTCCGGTATTCGCCTACAAGGGCGAATCGCTGGAGGAATACTGGGATTACACCCACCGGATTTTCGAATGGCCGGGCGAACCGGCCAACATGATCCTCGACGACGGCGGCGACGCCACCCTGCTGCTGCATCTGGGCACCCGCGCAGAATCCGATCCTTCCGTAATCGCCAAGCCGACCTGCGAGGAAGAGCGCGTCCTCTTCGCCGCCATCAAAAACAAGCTGGCAGCCTCGCCCGGCTGGTATTCCGCCCGCATCAAGCACATCAAGGGCGTGACCGAGGAAACCACCACCGGCGTGCACCGCCTCTACCAGATGGCCGAAGAAGGCCGCCTCAAGTTCCCGGCGATCAACGTCAACGACTCGGTCACCAAGTCCAAGTTCGACAACCTGTACGGCTGCCGTGAATCCCTGCTCGACGGCATCAAGCGCGCCACCGACGTGATGATCGCCGGCAAGATCTGCGTGGTGCTCGGCTACGGCGACGTGGGCAAGGGCTGCGCCCAGGCATTCCGCGGCATGGGCGCGACCGTGATGGTGACCGAGATCGATCCGATCTGCGCGCTGCAGGCGGCGATGGAAGGCTACCGCGTGGTGACCATGGACGACGTGGCCGGCCTCGGCGACATTTTCGTCACCTGCACCGGCAACCTCAGCGTCATCAACCACGACCACATGGCGAAGATGAAGAACGAAGCCATCGTCTGCAATATCGGCCACTTCGATTCCGAAATCGACATCGCCTCGCTGGAAAAATACCAGTGGGACGAAATCAAGCCGCAGGTCGACCACGTCATCTTCCCCGACGGCAAGAAGCTGATCGTGCTCGCCAAGGGCCGCCTGGTGAATCTGGGCTGCGCCACCGGCCATCCTTCTTTCGTGATGTCGGCCTCGTTCAGCAACCAGACCATCGCCCAGATCGAGCTCTTCAACCACCCGGAGAACTACGAGAACAAGGTTTACGTGCTGCCCAAGCACCTGGATGAGAAAGTGGCGCGGCTGCACCTGAAGAAGATCGGCGTCAACCTGACCGAGCTGACCGACGCGCAGGCGGCTTATATCAGCGTGCCGAAGAACGGTCCGTACAAGGCCAACCATTATCGCTATTGATTTTTTCTCAACCGCAAAGGACGCGAAGGTACGCAAAGGAAACCAAGGGTTAGAATTCCCTCGCGTACCTTCGCGTCCTTTGCGGTGAAACTCTTATGCAAAAACGCACACACCCCATACTCAGTTTCGAATTCTTCCCCCCCAAAACCCAGGAGGGCATGGAAAAACTGCGCGCCACGCGCCTGCAGCTTGCCCAGCTCAATCCCGAATTCTTCTCGGTCACCTTCGGCGCCGGCGGCTCGACCCGCGACCGCACCCTGGAAACCGTGATCGAGATCCAGCGGGAAGGCCACAAGGCCGCACCGCATCTGTCCTGCATCGGCTCGACCAGGGACAACATCCGCGCCATTCTCGACGAATACAAAAGCCACGGCATTCGTCACATCGTCGCCCTGCGCGGCGACCTGCCCTCCGGCATGGCTTGCGCGGGCGAGTTCCGCTACGCCAATGAGCTGGTGGAATTCATCCGCGCCGAGACCGGCGACTGGTTTCACATCGAGGTGGCCGCCTATCCCGAATACCACCCCCAGGCGCCCTCTGCCCAGGCCGACCTGGCCAATTTCAAGCGCAAGGTGGATGCCGGCGCCAATGCCGCCATCACCCAGTACTTCTACAACGCCGACGCCTATTTCAATTTCGTCGACGAATGCCGGGCGATGGGCATCACCATCCCGATCGTGCCCGGCATCATGCCGATCACGAATTTCTCCCAACTGGCGCGTTTTTCCGATGCCTGCGGCGCAGAGATTCCGCGCTGGATGCGCTGGAAGCTGCAAGGTTACGGCGACGACAGCGCCGCGATCCGCGCCTTTGGCCTGGACGTGGTCACCGGCTTGTGCGAACGCCTGCTGAAAAATGGTGCGCCGGGACTGCATTTCTACACGCTCAACCAGGCCGGATTAATCTCCACCATCTGGCAGCGGCTGGGTTTGTAGTTGTAATTTTTTCAGGAGGTCAGGCGATGGCATGGGACGGTAAGGGCTACCGCAAGCCGGAGGCGGACGAACTGAAGCGGTGCCTCGCTTCCGAGCAGTATCACGTCACCCAGGAAAACGGAACGGAATGGGCATTCCGCAACGCCTATTGGGACAACAGGAAGGATGGCATTTACGTCGATGTCGTGTCGGGGGAGCCGCTGTTCAGCTCCCGCGACAAATTCGACTCGGGCACCGGCTGGCCCAGCTTTGCCAAACCGATGGAGCCGGACCACGTGGTCCTGCACGAAGACCGTGCGCACGGCATGGTGCGCACCGAGGTGCGCAGCAAATTTGGCGATTCGCATCTCGGGCATCTCTTCGATGACGGCCCCGCGCCCACCGGCAAGCGCTACTGCATGAACTCGGCCTCGCTGCGCTTTGTCCCGAAAGAAGACCTGGAAAAGGAAGGCTACGGCGAATACCTCGGGCTATTCGAAAAGAAATAGCCGCTGCCGGCTGAAGGGTTTGTCTACCTGGTGAGGGAAGAACTCGGCGCGCCGGGAAATGGCGAAGTCTTTACTCTCCGGACAGGCTTAAAACCTTATCCGAGTCCGCTCTCCCCGCCACCCCGGAAACAAGGCCTGCATCGCCAAGAAGCGGCTTGAGCGCGGTGAGTATGCTGGAAAACACCTTGGGGTTGTCGTGCTCCAGTTGCGCCAGCAGGGTTTTCATGTGCATGCGCTCGGTGGGCATGCCAAAACAGGCCGGACAATTCTCGTGTATCACCGGCAGCGGGGCGGCCTTGGCAAAGGCGGCGGTCTGACGCTCGCGGGCATAGATGAAGGGGCGGATCACGCGGATGTCGCCCTGGTCGTTGAGATAATGCGCCTTCATGGTGCGGAGCTTGCCGCCGAAAAAGGTCGACATGAGGAAAGTCTCGGCGGCGTCGTCCAGGTGCTGCGCCAGCGCCAGCACGTTGTAGCCGTTCTCCCGCGCGGCGCGGTAGAGGATGCCGCGCCGCATGCGCGAGCAGAAGGCACAGAAGGAATCGCCCTGCATCGATTTTTCCGCCTGCGCGACGATGGGCTGGCTTTCGTAAAAGTAGCGCACGCCGAGCTCCGCCATATAATCCTTCAACGGCGAGGGATCGAAATCGGGCGATTGCGGATCCACCGTTGCCGCCGCCAGTTCGAAGCGCACCGGTGCCTTCTTTTGCAAGGCGATCAGCACATGCAGCAGGGAAAGACTGTCCTTGCCGCCGGACAACCCGAGCAGCACCCGGTCGTCTTCGCGGATCATGGAGAAATCGCCGATGGCGCGGCCGGCTGCGCTCATCAGCGATCTCGGCGGTTTTACTGGTTCAGCCAAGGCATTGTCCTAAAAACATTAATCACGAATGTTCACGAATGAAAAGCTTTTGCTAAAAACTGCGGTTGGCGAACTGCCAGCTGGTAGGGTGGGCACGTTTTTGTGCCCACGCGGAAATAACCTCCGCTGACCGCGTGGGCACAAAAACGTGCCCACCCTACTTGGCTAAAAGATTAACCACGAATTTACACGAATATTCACGAATGAACCCGAATGAAAAGCTTTTATTCGTGCCAATTCGTGAACATTCGTGTTATTCGTGGTTGGCTTTTGATTCTAAAAGTCACAAGCTCGCGCTCCTGCCGCCATCCACCGGCAAAATCACGCCGGTGACATAGGGTGCGTCCTTGACCAGGAACAGCACCGCACGGGCGATGTCGTCGGGCGAGCCGTCGCGCTTGAGCAGGGTATGGGCGACAATGCGGCGGCGCTCCTGGTCGTCGAAGGTGGGATCCTCCTCCGGCCACATGATCGGCCCCGGCGCCACCGCGTTCACCCGCACCTCCGGTCCGAGCTCGTGGGCGAGCGATTTGGTCAGTCCGACCAGACCGGCCTTGGCTATGCTGTAAACCACGTAGCTTTTCATCGGCCGCTCGGCGTGTATGTCGGTGATGTTGACGATGCAGCCATGGTGATGCCGCAGCGCCCTGGCCGCCGCTTGTGACAGGAACAGCGGCGCCTTGAGGTTGGTGCCGACCAGGTCGTGCCAGTCCTTTTCCGCTATCTCGCCCACCGTGGTGGGATAGAAGCTGGAAGCGTTGTTGATCAGCACGTCCAGCCGGCCGAAGCGCCGGATAGTCGCGGCGACCAAGTCCGGCAGGCGATCGATGTCGTGCAGGTCGCCCTGCACCAGCGCCGCCGAATCCGGCCGTTGCCGGTTCAGCTCGTCGCGCAACGCTTCCGCTTCCGCGGCCGAGGAACGGTAGTGGATCATCAGGTTCGCGCCCTCGCCGTGCAGACGGCGGCAGATCGCCGCGCCGACGCGCTTTGCGCCCCCGCTGATCAATACGACTTTGCCTTGCATGCTTTCTCCATTACACTGGAATCAGCCTTGAAAAAAACTATTATCCACAGATTACACAGATTTACGCAGATAAATCACCAGGTTGCACTATATCGCCAATTCACCCGGCGGGTGTGATATGGAAAACGAATAACCATATGAAAATCTGCGTAAATCTGCGTCATCTGCGGATTCAATCGCCGTTTTTAGGATCAGCCCAGAATCTACCACATTTTCGAATGCCGCCACTACCCGAACCGAGCGCCGAAGCTCGAGAACACAGCGAAAAAACCAGCGCCCTGATCCGGCAGGAAATCGAAGCAGCCGCCGGCTGGATTCCGTTCAGCCGCTACATGGAACTGGCCCTGTATGCCCCAGGCCTCGGCTATTACAGCGCCGGGATGCACAAATTCGGCGCAGCGGGCGATTTCGTCACCGCACCCGAAATCTCCGCTCTTTTCGGCCGGACCCTGGCGCGCCAGGCGGCGCAGGTGCTGCAGCTCGCCGCTGGCAACATCCTGGAAATCGGCGCCGGCTCCGGTCGCCTGGCCTTCGACCTGCTGACGGAACTGGACCGGCAGGGCGGCCTACCGGAACGCTATTTTATTCTCGAAGTAAGCGCCGACTTGCGCGATCGCCAGCGGCGGTTGTTGCAGCCATTCGCGCCGCGGGTGACATGGCTGGACGCACTGCCCGCCGCCTTCAGCGGCCTGGTCCTCGGCAACGAGGTGCTGGATGCGATGCCGGTGCATCTTGTCGCCTGGCGCGAAGACGGCATCTACGAACGCGGTGTAAGCCGCGAAGATGGTGCATTCCGGTGGAGCGAGCGCAAACTGGCCGGGGGGGAATTGTTCAACGCGGCCGCCGGACTGAATGTTCCGCCCGGAACGGTCAGCGAAATCAGCCTTGCCGCTCGCGGCTTCATCGCCACCCTTGCCGATATGCTGGTGCAGGGTGTCATCCTGATGCTGGATTACGGTTTTGGCGAAAGTGAATACTACCATCCCCAGCGCCATACGGGCACCCTGATGTGCCACACCCGGCACCACGCCCATGACGACCCGTTTTATCTGCCCGGTTTGCAGGACATTACCGCCCATGTGGATTTCACTGCCATCGCAACGGCCGGCATCGCCCATGGCCTGAATTTTCTTGGCTACACCTCCCAGGCCCATTTCCTGCTCAACTGCGGCATCACCGACCTGCTTGCCGAGACTCCTCCGGAGAAAGCGAGCGCTTACCTGCCTCTGTCCTCCCAGGCGCAGAAGCTGCTCAACCCGGCTGAAATGGGCGAGCTGTTCAAGGTTATCGCCTTGGGCAAGGGGATAGACGTGCCGCTGATCGGGTTTGCACGCGGCGACAAAAGCCGTATGCTTTAATCCTAAAAACCGCATTTGAACCGCAAAGAGCCGGTCCTTAAGGGCCGTCCTACTGCTCGTCCGGCAGATCGGGCAAGGTCATCAGCTCACCGCACAATATGTTGCCCATCAGAACCATGCCGGCGTGCCGCTCGTCGATCCCCGCCGCAAAGTAGAGAAATTCGAAGATCTCGTCGGCCCTGTCGGCGGGCACAAGCGCTGTAACGATCTCCTTCTCCAGGAAAAACAGCCTCCCCTTGGTATTCCGGGTTGCCAGCCCGGCGCCGCGGGCATGGTGGGCAGAGGCGCTGACAATGCCTTTTTCCTTGCGCAGCCGGTCCAGCACCGCCTGCGCCCGTCCGGCCGGACAAAAACAGGTGATTGTCTTCAGGTTAGGAATGCAATGCGGATCAGTCATTTTCTTCCTGCAGGCGAACGGCAATTTCCGGGGGTACGTAGGTGGCCATCTTTTCCACCGGCGTCATGTAGATCATGCCCATCCCCGGGGTGTCGAGATTGCCGGCCACGTACATTTTTTCGAAAATACGGTCGGCCTGGTCGGTGGACGCCACGATGTAGACCACTTCCTTCTCGGCGTTGACGGTGACGCCGAGCACGCCCATGCGGCGCTGGCGTATGCCCGTGCCGCGTGCATAGAACACGGTGGCCCCCTGCGCACCCGCGCGCTGGGCGGCCTTGATCACGACATCTGCCACACCGCGCTGCACGATGCAGGTAATCAGCACCACATCGGTCAAGACAATGATTTCATCACGCATTGCTAGTCCTCGGCACCCAGGTCAACCATCGGGCGCGCAGATTGATCCACTGCCCCACCGCCAGCACGCTGACGATCGGCCCCAGTGACGCCATCGCCAGGATGCCGAAACCCTCCTCGGCGCCTACCGTTTCACCCAGCCCCAGGCCCATTGCCAGCACCAGGGGCACCGTCACCGGCCCGGTGGTAACCCCGGCGCTATCCCAGGCGAGATTGACGTATTCCTCGCTCGACAGCACGGTCAGCATCAGTGCCAGGACATAACCCGGCAGCAGGAACGCGGCGATCGGCAACTGGAACAGCACCTTGACCACCCCGAGGGTGGTGCCGAGAGCGACCCCGGCAGCCACGGAACGGATCAACATATCCTTGCGAAATGCGCCGTCGGTCAGGTTCTGCACCGTCACTCCCATCGCATTCAGGGCGGGTTCGGCCATGGTTGCGCCGAAACCGACGAAAGCTGCGAACAGGAGCACAAGCGCAACGCCGATTTCATAGGAAAACAGCGGCGACCCGGCAACGGATGAAAAGCGGGCAAAGGCGGCCGGCAGCAGGTTGCCGGCCTGGTTGCCCAGCGCCACCAGGCCGTAATCCAGGCCGACGCTGAACAAGGCCATTCCCGCTATGGTGAGGGAAACACCGTAGCCGATGATGCGGGGTTGCTCGGTTTGTTCTTTCAGCACAAATCGCTGCACCAGCCACAGAATCAGCACCAGGGGCAGAATGGCGCGCAGGGCGGAGAGAATGTCGGCAAGGAAGGGCAGCTCCCCCAGGAAAACGGATGGGCCCGCATGCTGCGGAACCGCAGCGGCTACATTTCCCGGTATGCCGTCCCAGGAAAGACCGATTCCCAGCAGCATCACCGCGATCGCCGGAAACAGCGAAGCCAGTGTCACAATACCAAAACCTGACAGCGGGTTGTCTTCTCTGCCTACCGCCGCGGATACGCCTATCCCCAGAGCCAGAACCAGCGGCACCGTCACCGGCCCGGTGGTAATGGCGCCACAGTCCCAGGCCAACCCAAGGATAGGCGCCAGGCCGGGATCGAACGCAATGTAAGCGGTCAAACCCAAGGCGGGCATGAGCGTGAACACCAGCAGCTTTTTCAGGCTCCAGCCGCGAATGAAGCGCAGCATCCCCACCAGCACGGCCAGCCCGACACCCAGTCCGACCGCCAGCACCAGCAGGTGGGATTGACCGTGCAACAGGGCGTAGAGCAAGGGAGTCGCGTCAGAACGCGTGATGCTGCCCGCCGCCTTGAGCGCCCCGATGGCCGGTTCCGCGAATGTCGCTGCCACACCGAGAATGAAGGCCACCATCAGAACGGCCCCCATGGGAGACCGTCCCGGCAGCCTGTAGCCAATCGCTTCGCTGAAGGGCATCAACCCCTGCTTGACGCCTTCCATGAAAAACATCAGGCCGCCCATCACCGCCAGAACGCCTGTCAGGACGGAATTCCATCCCTGCACGGGCGCCTGCAAAACGCCGATCTGGAAAACGGTCAGGAACAGGACCAGCGGCAGCACGGCACGGGCCTGGTCCAGAAAGCGCACCGAAATGTAAGGTGTCAGCAGCCGGTAAAAATCCCTCGGGCGGAGGCGATAACGGCGGGGATGGCGGTGCTCGAAGGCGATGGTGTCATTGTAGCTGACCGCCTTCTGCTTGAGCCGCACCACACCCAGATAATCCCCGTAACGAATTTGTTTTGACATTTTTTCGATGATGACCGCCAAGCCGCTCCCCCAAGCCCATCATAAGCAATTGTGCCGTGGCGGGAAAGGGGGCCCGGCGGGATCCGGGCGGTTTCTTAATATTACCGGCAAGAAATATATAGTTACCCTGCATGGATGATTGACGGTCTCCGGTCTATCCTGAATCTGGAATTGGAATTACTCCGTTCCGGCGCAATTACCGCAGCGCCTCCCAAACCCCTGCCCGGTTCTGGCAAGCCTTGCCGGAGACGGTTTCGCTGCGTCCGTTGGCGGTAATGCGGGCGGTGTAATCCCTGCATTGCGTATTCCGGGAAGCAAAGCCCGGCATGGGGATGACCATGTAAGTGATGTCCCTGTCGGGATTGTGCCAGGATACCGGCTGACTGTCCTTGGCAAGTTCCAGCGCATGTCCGAAGCAGGCCCGGTCGGCGTTGTCCATGTCGCCGCCGGGCTGGGCGCCGGCTATCGCGCCGAATACCGGGCCGAGAATGATCGCCACCCCCCTGCCGTCTTCCATGCCGATCGGGGCACCCCCCGCACCACCGGCTATCGCGCCACTGGCCGCCGTAGCGGCAGCGGCGCCCAGCGCCTCGCGGTTACAGTTGCCGCGGAGTATGCCGTAATCGTTCATCCATCTCTTCCCGGTGTAGCCGACATAGCTGGGGGCGCTCTGCTGGCGCCAGTCCTGGCCGCCGGTTGCCCAGGGGGGCGGATCGGCATAAGCGAATTGAGGCACGATGCCGGTCAGCATGGCGCCTATGATGGCCCCGCCTGTTACGCGGGAAAAGCGGTTTTTATGGTCACTCATGATTTCAGCCCCCCTCTTGATAATGCATTAACGTTCCTCCGCCACGACGGTTTACTGCCGTGTTCTTAGCCACTCCTTGACCGCATCGAGCCGCGCCTCGTAGACCCGGTCGCGAATTTTGCCCGGATCATCGCATTGCCCGGCGACTGCGCCGGCGTCCACTTTCTGCACCGCCCGGAGCGCGCTGCGCAGAAAATCAGCCTGCTCGAACACCGCATCCTGATAGCCCAGCCGGCCGCAGAAATCGGCGGCGCAGGTCTGCAGGAACGCTTCGAAACGCGGAGCCTGGCGCAAGGCATCGGTTTCCAGCAGCAGCTTCAAAATGGTTTCCGGCCGCAAATCGAAGGCGCGCAGCGGAATGCCATGAAAGCGCGCCACCACCAGCGCCAGTTCGCGGCAATCGTTGGGTATGCGCAGGCGCCGGCACAGGGCGTTCACCAGTTCGAAACTGCGTAATTCATGGTCGATGTGGCGCGGCCACACTTCGCGCGGCGTGGTTCCCTTGCCGAGATCATGGGTGAGCGCGGCAAATCGCACCGGCAGGGAGTAATCCCGCGCCGCCGCATAATCCACTACCATCATCACGTGCACGCCGGTGTCTATCTCGGGATGATACTCCGCTGTCTGCGGCACGCCGAACAGCGCATCCAGCTCGGGCAGAATGCGCACCAGCGCGCCGCTTTCGCGCAAGGCATGGATCATGCGGGAGGGGGTTTTTTCCATCAGGCCGCGCGACAGCTCCTGCCACACCCGCTCCGGCACCAGCGCATCCACTTCGCCGTTGGCGGCCATTTCCCGCATCAGGGCCAGGGTCTCGGGCGCGATGGAAAATCCGAAGCGGGCCGCAAAGCGCGCCACCCGCAGCACGCGCACCGGGTCTTCGACAAAGGCGGGGCTGACGTGGCGCAGAATGCCCGCCCGGAGATCGGCCGCGCCGCGGTAGGGATCGATGAGCTTGCCGGCCTCGTCCTTGGCAATGGCATTGATGGTCAGGTCGCGCCGCGCCAGATCCTCCTCCAGCGTCACCTCGGGCGCGGCAAAGACCTGAAAGCCCTTGTAGCCGCGCGCGGTCTTGCGCTCGGTGCGCGCCAAGGCATATTCTTCATGGGTTCGGGGGTGAAGGAATACCGGAAAGTCCTTACCCACCGGGCGAAAGCCGCGCTGCACCATTTCCTCCGGCGTGGCGCCCACCACGACGTAATCCCTGTCCTGAACCGGCAGGCCGAGCAGCTCGTCGCGCACCGCTCCGCCGACAGTGTAGATTTGCATCAATGCCGGGTTTCGTCGATGAACCGTTTGAAGCGTGGCGGCGCGATCGGCGTCAGATACTGCGGCGCCTCGGCTTCCAGGGCGGCGGGCTGAATCCCGAACAGTTCGGGGAAGGGACAATTGCAGACGGCATCGGTTTTCAGGGTCAGGTAATTATCGTGGGTCAGCATCTTTACCGGCAACAATCCGAGGAGGCTGGCCTGGAGGGAGGACATGTCGTCGGAAAGCGGGATAATCCTGCGCTTCAGGCCTTTTACAGCGGCGACGAATTCGACCAGTTGCTGCAACGTGTAGACTTTCGGACCGCATAGTTCATAGCGCTGGCCGAAGGTAGCGGGGTTGTTGAGGCTGGCCGCAAACGCCTGGGCGACATCGCCAACGTACACCGGCTGCATTCTGGCATTCGGGCTGCCGAGGGGAAACACCGGCGTCCAGTGGAGCAGGCTGGCGAACAGGTTGAGGAAGCTGTCCTCCGGGCCGAAAATCACTGACGGGCGGAATGCCGTCACCGCCAGACGCTCGCCGTGGGCCGCCAGCGCGATCGCTTCGCCCTCCCCCTTGCTGCGTTGATAGCGGCTCAGGCCGTCCGGGCTGACACCGATGGCGCTCATGTGCAGCAGCCGCTTCACCCCCGCCGCCCGGCAGGCCGCCACCACCTTGCGCGGTAATTCCACATGCACGCGCTGGAAATCGCCCCGCCTTCTTTCATGGAGAATGCCGACCAGATTGATCACCGCATCCATGCCCTGGAACATCCGCTTGAGCGCTTCCGGATCATGAATATCCGCTGGTACCAGTGACACCGACGGCATGACCGAAAGGAGTTTGGCCCTATCGTAATTGCGATAGGGCACGAGCACGCTGTAGCCGCGTTCATGCAACCGGCTGACTACATGCCGGCCGACAAAACCGCTCCCGCCGAGTACGCAAACTTTCTTGATTTCCATGATTTTCCTTATTCTGGTTCACATGACGGCGCACGCTCATCGTTGCCGCCGCACTCCGTTTTGCCATTTTCTCCAACAACCGTACCCAGGCGCTGTTTCAGCGACAGCAACTGCTGGCCGAAGCGATTGCCGTAATAAACGGCATTGCTCATCACCTTCTGCACATAGCCGCGGGTTTCGGTAAAGGGGATGGTTTCGGCATAGATCGCCCCCTCCATCGCGTCCGGGCTGCGCCATCTGATGGCGCGGCGCGGGCCGGCATTGTACGCGGCAGTCGCCAGAAGCGGCTGGCCATCGAGCTTGTCCAGCACATACTTGAGATAATGGGTGCCGAGTGCCAGGTTGGTGTCCAACTGGTTGACCATGGCCTGCCTGAAACTCTTTATTCCGAGCCGCTTCGCCACCCAGCGCGCAGTCCCCGGCATGAGCTGCATCAGGCCCGATGCGCCCACCCCGGAGCGCGCCTGCTGCACAAAACGGCTTTCCTGGCGGATCAGCCCGTATACCCAGGCCTCATCAAGCCCCGTCTCGCGCACATAGTCCTGCATCACGTCCCGGTGCGGCGACAGAAAACGGAGGCTGAAGTCATGCAACTGCACGGTCTTGTCTGCGGTGTTGATGGCCCGGTCGTACCAGTTATGGCGCCGTGCCACCTCTGCCGCAATCAGCAGATGCCGGTCGTCGAAGCCGCGCATCGCCCATATCCATTCCCGGTTGGCCTCGTAGCGCAGGTTCATCTCATACAGGGTCAGCGCACGCCGGATCGCCGGCGTTTTTTCCATGGCCTTGATTTCATCTTCCCCCGCCTTGAAGCTCTCGGAGGGAATCCCTGCCACCGCGCCCAGTTCACCGGCGGCAAGCTGGCCGTAAAAATTAAACTCCTTGGAAAGCGGGAGCCAGATCGCATTGGCCTGGACGGTCTTGCCCTGCGCCTTCAGGGCCCGCGCTTTCCAATAGCGCCATGCGCCCTGGTTCTGTTCCGCCTCGGACATGGCCGCAATAGCGGCCTGCACCTCCTGCCAGTTATGCTCGCGCAAGGCCGCACGCACCTTCCAGGCGAGTTGCAGGTCGGAAAGCCGCGCCCCGGCAGCCTTGCCAAACCAGGAAAGCGCTGCCGGATCATGCTTGCGCGCGGCATACAAAGCCAACTGCCCCCAGACATAGGCCTGTTCCTCCGCGCTGAAGCGCGAAGACAGCGCGTTCCAGTAAGGCAGCGCCTGCTGCGGCTGGCTGCGGGCAAGGCGGGACAAAGCAAATATCGTCAGTTCTCTGCCGGCGCGGGTTTTCAGGTCAACCCCTAAAGGACTCCGATCCGCTATGGGCCCAGCAACCGGCCCATGCGAAATCGTATGCGGCATCTTGTCGAGGAATACGGCCGGATTTTCCGCCGCCCGTTCCAGTTCGCGCACGGGGATCTCCTGCTGGCCGGGGAAATAGCGGGCAACATGTTTCGCCACGCTGACGTTCCCCGCTTCCAGCGTCAGGCGCAGGCGCGCCCATACGTCGTCCACCGTGAGCAGGCCGTTGCTCGCCAGGCCGTCGAACAGCGGCGAGCAGCTATCCGGCTGATCCTCGGCGCTGAACCAGTATGCTTTCGCCTCGCGCAGCGCGGCACCGTCTCCCAGCGCTGTCCTTGCCTGCAAGGCGTAGCAGGCAAGTTCGGTGTCCTTGCCGGCCAGCGCCGGGTATTCCGCGTTAAAAATATCCCAGCGCTGGTTTTTGCCCAGCCACCTCAGCCAGTCGCCGCGCAGCTTGTCGGACAGGTAGGAATCGCTGTTGCGCTGCATGAAATCTTTGACCTCGTCCGGTCCGGCATCCTTGAGATGCGACAGGATTTGCATATAGGCGACATAGGGCTCCAGCACATGGCCTTGCAGGCGCGCGGACAGCGTGTTGAGGCGGGCGATATTGCCCGACCTGAAAGCTTCGCGGGCAGCCAGGAAATCGGTTTCGGAGTTGGCTGCTGCGGCGTCAAACGCGGCTCCCGCCAGGAAAATGACTGCAATAATAAATTTACCCATAGCTGCTATAGTAAAACCAGACGCTCTTAAAAGATAGCACACGATGCCCTACGTCAGCCTGAATCCCGCCACTGGCGAGCTTGTTCAAACTTTCTCCACATGGGACGACCAACGCCTGAACGATGCGCTGGAAAACACCCGCCGCGCCTGGCAAGCCTGGCGTCGGTCCGGCTTGAGCCAACGCGCCGAGGTGCTGCACCGCGCGGCGGCAGTGCTGCTCGCCAATCGCGACGATTACGCGGCCCTGATTACGCGGGAAATGGGCAAGCCGCTGCGGGAATCGCACGCCGAAGTGGAGAAATGCGCCCTGGGTTGCGACTACTACGCCCATCACGCCGCCCATTTCATCGCAGACGAGTTGATCGAAACAGACGCGGCCAAAAGTTACGTTACCTACCCGCCGCTTGGCACCGTACTGGCGGTAATGCCGTGGAATTTCCCGTTCTGGCAGGTGTTCCGTGCTGCCGCGCCGGCCCTGATGGCGGGCAACGCCGTGGTGCTGAAACACTCATCCAGCGTACCGCAATGCGCGCTGGCGGTGGAAGCGGTGTTCCGTAGCGCGGGCTTGCCGGATCATCTTTTTACCACCTTGATGATAGCGTCCGACCAGGTTGCGGGCGTGATCGCCGACCCGCGCATTCAGGCCGTCACCTTCACCGGCTCAGAGGCGGCCGGGCGCAGGGTTGCGGCAGAAGCGGGCCGGAATCTGAAAAAATGCGTGCTGGAACTGGGCGGATCAGACCCCTTCATCGTGTTGCGCGACGCGGACCTGGACTACGCCAGCACCCAGGCCGTCAATTCGCGCTTTCTCAACAACGGCCAATCGTGCATCGCCGCCAAGCGCTTTATCCTGGTGCCGGAAATCGCGGACGAATTCGTGCGCCTGCTGCGGCAGAAAGTTGCTGCACTGCGGATCGGCGACCCCATGAAGGAAAGCACCCAGATCGGGCCGATGGCCCGGCTCGACCTGCGCGACGAACTACACCGGCAGGTGACGGTTTCCATCTCCCAGGGTGCGCAGCCGCTGCTGGGATGCAAGCCGGACGCCAGGACAGGCGCATATTATCAGCCATCCATTCTCGACTTCGTCACCCCGAAAAACCGCGCCTACCACGAGGAGCTGTTCGGCCCGGTAGCCATCGTCATCCGCGCGCAGGACGAACAGGACGCCATCCGGATCGCCAATGACACACGTTTCGGGCTGGGCGGCAGCATCTGGAGCCGGGACATCGGGCACGCGGAAAGTCTGTCGCGCGAAATCGAAGCGGGCTGCTGCTTCATCAACGGCCAGGTGAAGTCCGACCCGCGCCTGCCTTTCGGCGGCGTCAAGGCTTCCGGCTTCGGCCGCGAACTGTCCTACCAGGGCATCCGCGAATTCGTGAACATCAAGACGGTGTGGGTGAAGTAATTGTGTGTGGTTTTTAGGCGGCGGATTCAACCTGGTTGTCAGTCAACATGAAATGTCCCCATCGTAGGTCGGGTTTTAACCCGACATGTCGGGCTGAAGCCCGACTGGAAATTCAGCATGACTCACTACCAGGTTCAACCAAGAAACAGTTTGTAGGCCGGGTTCTTGCTCTCGTCTACATAGGGGTAGCCCAGGCGTTTCAGGAATTCCCGGAACGCGGGCTTGTCATGCGGCGGCACTTGCATGCCAACCAGCACACGCCCGTAATCGGTGCCATGATTGCGGTAGTGGAACAGGCTGATATTCCAGCTCTGTCCGACGCTGTCGAGGAATTTCATCAGTGCGCCAGGACGCTCGGGAAACTCGAAGCGGAACAGAATCTCGTCCTTCGCTTCGGGCGCATGGCCGCCCACCATATGGCGGATATGCAGCTTGGCCATTTCATTGTCGCTCATGTCCACCGGCTTGAGCCCCTTGCGCGCCAGCAGCGCCAGCATCTTCTCGGTTTCACCGCGATTCTGTACCTGCACGCCGACGAACACATGGGCCGCGCTGGAATCGGAGTAGCGGTAATTGAATTCGGTGATGTTGCGCGTTCCCAGCAGGGCGCAAAAAGCCTTGAAGCTGCCCGGCTTTTCCGGGATGGTGACGGACAGCACGGCTTCACGCTGCTCGCCCAGTTCGGCGCGCTCGGCGACGTGGCGCAGGCGATCGAAATTCATGTTGGCGCCGGAGGCGATCGTCACCAGGGTCTTGTTCTTCAGCTTTTCGCGCGCGGCGTACAGCTTCGCTCCGGCAATGCTCAAAGCCCCCGCCGGTTCGAGAATCGAGCGCGTGTCCTCGAAAACATCCTTGATCGCGGCGCAGATGGCATCGGTATCCACCAGCACGATTTCATCCACCAGTTCGCGGCACAGGCGGAATGTTTCCTCGCCTACCTGCTTCACCGCCACGCCGTCGGCGAAGATGCCGACTTGCGCCAGG
>JAJYXP010000055.1:0-6281 GCA_021801705.1 Pseudomonadota bacterium | reverse complement strand
CGCGGCGCAGATGGCATCGGTATCCACCAGCACGATTTCATCCACCAGTTCGCGGCACAGGCGGAATGTTTCCTCGCCTACCTGCTTCACCGCCACGCCGTCGGCGAAGATGCCGACTTGCGCCAGGGTGACGCGTTCTTTCTTGCGCAGCGAGCGGTACATGGCATCGGCGTCGACCGGCTCGACACCGATGATCCTGATTTCCGGCTTGAGGCGCTTGACGTAAGCGGCAATGCCGGCGATCAATCCGCCTCCGCCCACCGGCACGAAAATGGCATGAATCGGCCCCGGATGCTGGCGCAGGATCTCCATGCCTATGGTGCCCTGGCCCGCGATGACCTCCGGGTCGTCATAGGGGTGGACGAAAGCCAGCTTGCGCTTCTTTGCCAGGACCATGGCGTGGACATAGGCGTCGCTGTAGGAATCGCCGTGCAGCACCACGTGGGCGCCGCGGCTTTGCACGGCTTCGATTTTTATCTGCGGGGTGGTGGCGGGCATCACGATGGTGGCTTCGCACTTCAGGCGTTGCGCCGCCAGCGCCACCCCCTGGGCATGGTTGCCGGCGGAAGCCGCGATCACCCCGCGCTTGAGCGTTGCGGCAGGAAGCTGCACCATCTTGTTGTAGGCCCCGCGCAGCTTGAACGAGAATACCGGCTGCAGATCCTCGCGCTTGAGCATGACCGTGTTGCGGATGCGGCGCGACAGGTTGGGCGCGAGTTCCAGCGGGCTTTCGATCGCCACGTCGTAGACGCGGGCGGTGAGTATTTTTTCCAGGTAGTCGTTGTGCATGGGCCTTAAATCCGTTTTTCTCCGGCAAGATTATCAGGATTTACGTCAAATCAGAAGTTTTCGTAGGCCGGGTTCCCCCTTCGAGGACAAGAGCGCAGCGGAACCCGGTCTGCACGCTTCCGCCAAAAATTTCATTACAAAAAATTTAAACAGTATATACTTTTTATATGGTATATATCGTTTATGCCGGATTGAGTTTCAAAAGCTGTATGGCGTCAATCGAGTGTTGTACTTAAATTTCAGGAGAGAATCATGACCGACAAAGCCAAGCCCGCCGAGAAACCCTTGCCTGTTGCCGCCGCACGGAGGACGGCCAAGCCCGCTGCCGCAAAAACGCCGGCCGGAGCCACGCTCAAAGACCCGGCGCAACCCCCGGCCGCCAAACCGAAAGCCGGCAAGGCGGACAAGCCGATGAAAGCGGAGAAACCAAAAAAAATCAAAATGGTGCGTGACAGCTTCACCATGCCGGAGAATGACTACGCCAAACTCGCCGAACTCAAGAAAAAATGCCTGCAGGCTGGCGTTCACGTAAAGAAAGGCGAACTTCTGCGAGCGGGTTTGCTGAGCCTGTCCAAGTTGCCTGCCGCCGCATTGATCAAGGCCGTGGAACAGGTGGAAAAGCTCAAGACCGGCAGGCCGGCCAAACCCTGATTTACCCACAACATTAACGATTGAACCGTCAAGCGGGAAACTTATGGCTGACACGCTACGTCAAATATCTTTGCGCAAGAATTCCCCGGGTTTCGCAAACGGGCAAATCCTGCAATAATGCCGGCCGCGTATATATTGAAGATTGAAGCAAGCCAAACAAACGGGGATAGCAAAGCATGACGCAAGACGAACTGAAGCAAGCGGTTGCCCGCGCAGCCATCGAGCACGTGCCCTCCGGCATCATCGGCGTGGGAACGGGTTCTACCGCCAACCATTTCATCGACGAGCTGGCCAGGATCAAAGGCAGGATCGACGGCGCGGTGGCCAGCTCGGAAGCGACGGCGCAGCGCCTGAAAAGCCACGGCATACCGGTGCTGGATCTCAACGCTGCCGGCGAGCTCGAGGTTTACGTAGACGGCGCCGACGAAATCACCGAACACCTGCACATGATCAAGGGTGGCGGCGGCGCGCTGACGCGTGAAAAAATCGTTGCCGCCAGCAGCAAGAAATTCGTCTGCATCGCAGACGGCAGCAAGCTGGTCGGCATGCTGGGAAAGTTCCCGCTGCCGGTGGAAGTCATCCCGATGGCGCAAAGCTATGTCGCGCGCGAACTGATCAAGCTCGGCGGCCAGCCGGTTCTGCGCCAGGGTTTTACCACCGACAACGGCAACATCATTCTCGATGTGCATAACCTGCAAATCATGAATCCGGTCGAGCTGGAAACCCGGATCAACCAGATCACCGGCGTGGTGACCAACGGCCTCTTCGCCAGGCGACCGGCGGACATTCTGCTGCTCGGCACGGACGAGGGGGTCAAGACGATGAAGGCACGATAGCCGCAGCGTGAAACCTTATTGTCACAATCAGCTCGTACACTGAAAAATTTAGGCACCAACCAGGCACTAAAAGGAGTCCGGCCATGCAGCATGAACACATTTCCAAGCAATTCGATACCGAATTGGAAACAGTCCGTTCGCGCGTGCTGCAAATGGGCGGCTTGGTGGAGGAGCAGATCGTCAACAGCATCGAGGCGCTGATTGACGGCAATCTCAATCTCGCCGATGAGGTGGTCGCCAGGGATCTTCAGGTCAACGCCATGGAGGTGGAGATCGACGAGGCTTGCGCCCACATCATCGCGCGCCGCCAGCCCACTGCCGGCGACCTGCGCATGGTGATGACGGTCATCAAGACCATTACCGACCTGGAGCGCATAGGCGACGAGGCGGACAAAATCGCGCGCATGAGCAAGCTGATCTATCAGACCGACCGTCTCTCCATTCCGCGCTTTACGGAAATCAAGGCGATGAGCGTGATCGTGGTGGAAATGCTGCGCAAATCCCTGGACGCCTTCGCCCGGCTGGATCTCGCCGCCGCGGTTCAGGTTCCCCGCCAGGACAGGCAGGTGGACGATGAGTTCAGTTCCTGCATGCGCCACCTGATCACCTTCATGATGGAAGACCCGCGCACCATTTCCACATCGCTGGATGTCCTGTTCGCGGCCAAGGCGGTCGAACGCATCGGCGACCATGCCAAGAACATGTCCGAGTACGTGGTGTACATGGTCAAGGGCAAGGACGTGCGTCACACCTCGGTGGAGGAAATCGAGCGGGAAGTGGAATAAGGATGCGGGAGTATTCCACTGTCGCGGCAGTCGATCTCGGCTCGAACAGTTTCAGGTTGCAGGTCGCGCGCGTGGTGGAGGACCAGCTCTATCCGCTGGACTCATTGAAAGACACCGTCCGTCTTGCCGCTGGCCTGACTGCCGACAAATACCTCGATGGCGACGCCTGCGCCCGTGCCCTCGCCAGCCTCAAGCGTTTCGGCGAGCGCCTGCGCGGACTGCCGCGCAACGCTGTGCGGGCGGTGGGAACCAACACCTTCCGGGTCGCCAGGAACTCCGCACAATTCCTGCAACAAGCCGAAGCCGCGCTCGGCTTCCCGATCGAAATCATCGCCGGACGCGAGGAGGCGCGCCTGATCTACCTGGGCGTTTCACACGGCCTGCCGGCTTCGAGCGAGAAACGCCTGGTGGTGGATATCGGCGGCGGCTCGACCGAGTTCATCATCGGCACCGGCTTGAAACCGCAGCGGATGGAAAGCCTTTACATGGGTTGCGTCAGCTTCAGCCAGCGCTTTTTCCCGGACGCCAGGATCAGCAAAAACGCCCTGCAACAGGCCGAGCTGGCGGCTCGCATCGAGGTTCAATCCATCGCCAGCGAATTTCATGCCCACCACTGGCGCCAGGCGCTTGGCTCATCCGGCACGGCCAAAGCCTTGGCCGATATCCTGCAGATGAACGGCTACAGCGCGGAGGGCATTACGTCTGAAGGCCTGGCAAGGCTGCGCACCGCCATGATCAAGGCGGGCGACTGCAACAAGCTGCAACTGGCCGGTCTGCGGCCGGACCGGGTGCCGGTATTGGGCGGCGGCTTCGCCATCATGGCGGCAGTTTTCGCCGAGCTGGGCATCGCCCGGATGAGCGTGGCTGACGGTGCGTTGCGCGAAGGCGTGCTGTATGACCTGCTTGGCCGCTTCCACCACCACGACATGCGCGAAACCACGGTACGGCAATTCATGCGGCGCTACCATGTGGATCCGGTGCAGGCCGGACACGTCGGCCAGCTCGGCATCGACCTCATGCGCCAGTTGGCGAAGTCGATGCCGGTGGAAGTCGAAACCGGCCTGCAGCACCTGTCCTGGGCGTCGCGCCTGCACGAGATCGGTCTTTCAGTCGCGCATAGCGGCTTCCACAAGCATTCCGCCTACATCATCGAGCACGCGGACATGCCGGGATTTTCCAAAAAAGAGCAGGCGCAGCTCTCACGCCTCGTCCTCGCCCAGCGTGGCTCGCTGGCCAAGGCGGCGCAGCTTTCGCCGGACAGCGAAGCCTGGGCGCAGATTCTGGCCCTGCGCCTCGCTGTGCTGTTCTATCGCAGCCGCACCGGCTTCGAGCTCCCCGAAATCCGGCTGGGTTGGAATGGCGCCGGCTTCGAGCTCGCCTTGAGCAAGGAATGGCTCGCCCGCAATCCTCTCACCGAAACCGCGCTGGCAGCCGAGGCCAAAGAATGGAAAAGCACGGGTTTAAGGCTGATGCTGGTCAGCGGCTGACACGCCGCCTGTCAGGGAGTATTCTTTTCCACTAAACGTTTCATGGATGACATTGAAATTATTGTCGTCGCCCTCCACGGTACTGGGGCTAGTAGTCAGTCATGTTGAATTTGCGTGATTTTCTTGTAGGGCCGAATTCATTCGGCCAACTGTGCGAATGAATTCGCACCTACAAAAAACGTACAGCCGTTTCAAGTTAACTGACTACTAGCGCCAAGCAGTGGGGGAAACTGGATCAGTGTGTGCCGCCGCCTCACAACTTCATGATGCTGGCGCTAATCCCGGATTTCCCGCCGTCATGCGTAGGGTTCATGGCCCGGCGCTCGATGAACAGACTGTTGCCACGGGTTCGTTTTGCCTGCTTCTTGGCTTCGGTGGCGGCGGCAGAAATTTCATGGTGCGTATCAAATGTGCCGGGCTCTATCCACACCGCGCCCATTGAAAGACAGGTCAAGGGATGAAACACCTTATTCCCTTGGCGATCTTCGGTTTCATATCCCCCCTGCGCTCTATCCTCGATGCTGAAAAAGTCGAGAATGGCGCCGGCGAACTTGTCTAATGCATCCTGGCAGCGCACCGCCCAATCCGCGCTCTGAAACAGAATGATAAAGTCATCACCGCCGATATGGCCGATAAAATCGCGGTCCGGATCGCAAATTTCGGAGAGCATTTTTCCGGTAAGCTGAATGACATCGTCGCCCTTGCGAAAGCCGTAAACGTCATTGTAGGGCTTGAAATAGTCAAGATCGCAATAGCACACGCAAAACCCTGCGCCCCCTTCCAGCAAGCGGTCGATGTGCTCGTCGATCGGCACATTGCCCGGCAACTGCGTCAACGGATTGGCGTAGCGCGCGGCATGAATCTGCATCTGGGTGATTTCCCGCATCAGATCATGGGCGGTACCCATGCCGAGATATTTGCCGCGATCGGTGATGATGAAACCGTTCGACAGGTGGTGGCGGTCGGCCTCCACCAGAATCTGGCTGACCGCCTGAATACTCATGTCCATTTCCACCATGAGTGGCGAGAAATCCATCAGCCGGTTGCAGGCTTTTTTACCCAGCAGCTCGCGTTGGAAAGGCCGGGCGAAGCGGTCGATGAATCTGTGCCGGTTGATCAGACCGACCGGCAGGCCGTTCTCCACCACGGGCACAGCCTGCAATTCCGGGTTGCCGATAAACATGCCATAAACGACATCGTTGAGCGTGTCCGGCGCTACCGCCGGCCACGCCCGCAGCAACTTGAGTGCGGAAACCGTCTTCTGGCTGCTTGAGCCCTTCTGGGGGTAGACGGAAATGCCCTTTCTCACCAGACTCCCGGCCACCTCGGCGGGAAGCGCCACAGCCGGATCGATGTTGGGGCGGGCGATATAATAGCCCTGGCCGTATGCAATGCCGAGGTCCTTGATCAGCAGCATTTCCGCCTCGGTTTCTATGCCCTCTGCAATCACGCGCGATCCGGCGTTTTCCGCGATTTGCTGGATGGACCTGACAAACTGCAATTTTACCGGGTCCTGATTGATGCCCTGGATGAAATGCATGTCGATCTTGACGTACTCCGGGCGCAACTCCGACCACAGGCGCAGGCTGGAAAAGCCCTCGCCCAAGTCGTCAATGGCGATTTCGAATCCCATCGCACGATAGTGCGTCACCGCATCGCGCAGCAGCGTGTAGTCGTAGGTCGGCTGGCTCTCCGTCAGCTCGATGATGACCCGGTCAGGGCGAAGCCCGAGC
>JAJYXP010000063.1 GCA_021801705.1 Pseudomonadota bacterium | reverse complement strand
CTATGGACGATGTTGAAGTTTGATGAGATCATTCTCGACCCGAATGCAGTATCCGAATTCAGGCTTCCCCATCGGCACAAGGTCATCGTGCGTATCGGCGACCAGCGGCACGAACTTCTGCCGGGACAGGCAATCTCTTTGCCCGGTGGAGGCCGGCTGGTCTACGATGGCTTGCGTACCTGGATGGGATATACGGTGTTTTACGATTGGACCATCCATTGGCTGCTCGCCGCCAGCGTGATTGCTGTGGGCGCCCTGGGCTGGCATTTTTGGCGCAAGTTCGCGGCGCAACCCTGGAACACATGAGGATACCCCTAAAAATCGTGGTCCCGTCATTCCCGCCGACCCTCTCCCTAACCCTCTCCCAAGGGGAGAGGGAACGATTGCCCTCTCCCCCTTTGGGGGAGAGTTGGAGAGAGGGATTGCGGGAATCCAGTATTTTCAATGTGCTATAGATTCCCGCTTTCACCAAAGGCAGGCAATCCACTATCCGCTGAAGCGGATGTGGAATTGACGCCGCGGGAATGACGATTGAGAGGAACACATGAGGCACTATGGATGAGTTGAGACTGTTGTGGGCGGCACTGCTGGCCTATGTGGTGGCCGGCAGCATCGGCATTGTGGCGGTGGTGCTGCGGCGGCGGCCCGAGCGCGCCGTGCTGGCGTTGATCGTTCTCGGCCTGGCGCTGCATACCTTGTCGATCGGCGTGCGCTGGGAGCGTCTTGGTCACGGGCCTTTCATCACGCTGTTCGAAATCCTGTCGAGCAATGTCTGGAGCATGATGCTGGCTTTCGCGCTCGCCTACTGGCGCTTGCCGTCGATCCGGCCCAGCGCCGCAGTGGTGATGCCTATCCTGTTCATGGTGATGGGCTGGCTTTTGATGACCAACCCCGGCGAAGGACATCTGCCGGCGACTTACCATACGACCTGGCTGTACATCCATATCGGCTTCGGCAAAGTATTTTTTGGCGCGGTGCTGGTGGCGGTCGGCATTTCCGGCGTGATACTGGCGCGCGGCACGGCTTTCGGCAGCGGCCGCTTCGAGCGCCTGCCGGCCGATAGCCATCTGAGCGAACTGGCCTTCCGCTGCATGGCGATCGGCTTTATTTTCGAGACGCTGATGCTGATCGCCGGCGCAATCTGGGCGCAGGATGCATGGGGGCGTTATTGGGCCTGGGATCCGCTGGAAACATGGGCCTTCCTGACCTGGCTGGTGCTGGCTTTTTCACTGCATGCCCGTTTTACCTTCAAGCTGTCGCCGCGTGCCGGGTCGCTGCTGGTGTTGGCGGTGTTCATCGTCGCCTTCCTGACCTTTTTCGGCGTCCCCTTTATTTCCACATCCGCGCACAAGGGAGCGGTCTAGTTGTCAGTCAACTTAAAACGACCGTACGTTCCTTGTAGGTGCGAATTCATTCGCACATTTGGCCGAATGAATTCGGCCCTACAAGAAAATCACGCAAATTCAATATGACGGACTACTAGCATGGAAACAGTCTTACGCGACCGGCAGGATGTGCGCCGATTGGCTGCAGGATGGCTGTTGCTGGCGCTGACGGCGCTGGCCTTGTCGACGGCATATGCAGTGCTGGTGGTGGCCGCGCGCACGCCGCTGCTCGGCCGCTTTTTCACCTCAGGCGATCTGTTCCGCAGCGCGCTGGTACTGCATGTCGGACTCGCCGTGGTGGTGTGGTTCCTCGCCTGCGCAGCCGGACTGTGGACACTGGCCGCGGCCGGCGCGGCCAGCCGTTGGCGCTGGACGGCATTGGCGCTCGCGTATGCGGGCGTGCTGGCGATGATGGTTCCGCTGTTTTTCGGCGCATCGGCACCGGTGCTGGCCAACTATGTACCGGTACTCGACAGTCCGGTATTCCTGCTCGGGCTCGCCTGGTTTTTGGGCGGTATTGCATTAAGTGGTGCGGCCTCGATTGGCGATCTGGTGTCGCGGCTGAGGACAGCGCAGGCCGAACCTTGGCGCCTTGGGGCGGCGCTGTCGATAGGCGCCATGGCAATCGCGCTGGGTTCGTTTGTTGCGTCTGTCTCGTTGGCAGGCTTGCCGGCCAATCCTGCCGGCTTCGAAGTACTGGCGTGGGGGCCGGGCCATGTGCTGCAATTTGTCCACGTCCTGTTGCTGATGAGCGTGTGGACGGTATTGGGAGAGCGCGCATTGGGCGAGGCGGTCGCCCCGCGCCGCTGGCTGGCCGGACTGCTGTTGCTGGCGGCAGTGCCGGTTTTGGCAGCGCCCGCCATTTACGCAGCTTATCCGGTCGACAGCGCGGATTTTCGCCACGCCTTCACGGCCCTGATGGCATGGGGCAGTTGGCCGGCGGCAGCATTGCTGGCTGGCCGTTTGCTGTCACAACTGGCGCGAGCCGGGCGGACCGTCTGGAGGGCACCGCGGACGCTGCCGCTGCTGTTGTCGATTCTGCTGTTTGTATTAGGTTGTGTGTTCGGCGCGCTGATCCGGGATGACTCGACCATGGTGCCGGCGCATTATCACGGCACCGTCGGCGCTGTGACGCTGGCGTATATGGCGCTCGGCTACCAGCTTCTGCCGGCCTTCGGCTTCGGCAATATTGCCGGGCGGCTGGTGCGGTGGCAACCGACGCTGTACGGGATAGGCTTGATGATCCTGGCCGGCGCGCTGGCCTGGTCGGGTTGGCTCGGTGTGCCGCGCAAGACCCTGGATGTCGATGTGATCATCCAATACCCGGCCTATTTTGCCGCGATGGGACTGGCCGGGCTGGGTGGCTTGCTGGCGGTGACCGGCGCCGCCCTGTTCGTTGTCAATATCGTTCGCATTCTGCGCGCTGAACGGCCAGTGATATTTCGCGCAGAATCCCCGCAGCCGTGGCGCTGGACCATGATATCGACGGTGGGCTTGACGCTGGCCAGTGGGCTGCTGTTTGCGGATTGGCCGGAACGCTTTGCGATGACGGGTGTGGGGAACGCTGCAGCGACCATGGATGCGGCAAGTCATGTGGCGCAAAAGAGCAGGGAAGAAATCGACCGGCGGTTCTCCGAGGGAGTGGCACAACTGAACGCAAAGCAATACGATGCCGCCGCAAATGCATTTCATCGCGTACTCGAACTCGCCCCCGAAATGCCGGAAGCTCACGTCAACATGGGCTATGCCATGATCGGGTTGAAACGCTACGATGTCGCGCGCGATTTCTTCGAGGCCGCCACCAATATCCGCCCCGCGCAGATCAATGCCTATTATGGCCTGGCCGAGGCGCTGGAGGGACTGAACGACCTGGAGGGCGCCCTGGGCGCCATGCGCAGCTACATTCACCTGTCCCGTCCTGACGATCCCTACTTGAGCAAGGCCCGTGCCGCTCTATGGGAATGGGAGACGGCACTGGGACGCAAACCGGGCAACAACCTTCCCAAAAACGGGAAATAAGCGACATAATTCCCATAAACAGGAATTACGGGGACAGCATACCAGCCCGTACCGCCTGTTTCTCCGGCCTTACCGAAGCGGCAAAGATGGCATCAAATTTGCATACAGTGACAGCTTAGGTTAATTCACTCCATCACATCGGATCTTTCGCCCCAGATTCGAAACCGGAGCATTAAGTGCCGCCATCCACCCCAAAAAATCTGGCCAGCCGCATCTTTGGCTTCCTCATGTACGATTCCTGGCGGTTCGTCGGCGCGCTGGCCCCCCTCATGTTATCGGTGTGTCTGGCACTGGCGCGCCACCCGAAATGCGGCCACGCGTGCACTCGCTTCGAGTGGATGATATGAAACCATGAGCCAGGAATTGCTGTCTTATGTAGGAAATTCCGAGGCTGCGTTTTCGCCGTTGCAGTATTGGTTTAGCCTGCTATTCGTCACACTATGCATCGCCGGCATGGCAGTTTTCCTCGAAGGCGGCGAGTTGACCCACGGCATGCCATTCGAGCAATTGCTCTCCCACAAGCTGATCTCCTATGCCAACCTCCTGCTAGTCGGATCAGGCGTGCTCTATCTGGCTCATCTGTGGTTCACCGCCAACGCCGTGGGAAAATGGGCTACAGGCCTGGCCGCCGCAGGCGCCATCGGCGTATCGGCGGCGTTGTTGGTACGCTGGTTCGAGACCTACCACGTGCTGCTGGAAGGCCATGTGCCCATCAGCAACCTGTACGAAGTGACCGCGCTGTTCAGCGCCATCACGGTAGTCATCTACCTGGCGATGGAATCGGTCTACCGCACCCGCTCGGCGGGGGCGTTTGTCATGCCGATCGTACTGGGCGCGGTGCTGTTCGAAATCTGGCTCGCCGCCAATGGTCAGGCCGACCCGTCCAACCTGATACCGGCGCTCAAAAGCTACTGGATGCACGCCCACGTACTGGCCGACTTCATCGGCTATGGCGCATTCGCCGTCGCAGCGGGCGCAGGCATCATGTACCTGCTCCGCGCACGTGCGGAAAGACGCGGCCATCCGGACGCCTTCGCCCTGCGTGTCCTGCCTGGCTTGCAGCAGATCGACGATCTGATTTTCAAGTCGATCGCGGTCGGATTCCCCGTGTTCACCCTGGCCACCATCCTGGGCGCAGCATGGGCGTACAATGCCTGGGGCGGATACTGGTCGTGGGACCCCAAGGAAACCTGGTCGCTGATCGTGTGGCTCACCTACGCCACCTACTTTCACCTGCGCTATGTCAAGGGGTGGGAGGAGGCGCGCATGGCATGGTGGGCAATCCTGGGCTTCGGCGTGACCCTGTTCTGTTTCCTCGGGGTCAACCTGTTTCTGTCCGGCTTGCACTCTTAATGGCCGGCTTGGATAGGGGTGGAATCGCCCCTGATTGTCAACAAGGCAGAACTTTTTGTCCGGTTTGAAATCTATATGGGCAGCTCGGTTAAAGTGAGTCGGGCTGCCCCCTGAGCATTAACACAACAAAATTATAGACAAGGAGTTAAAAATGAAAAGAAATCCTAGAATCAAAGCAGCACTGGGAAGCGCTTTTGGCTTGGTGCTGATGGCCGCGGGCGCCGTTTCGGCGCAGGAAGGCGGAACCGTCAAATCCCTGGCGGTGCCGATCCCTACCGAGCTGCCTCCGGGCGATCTGGGCAAAACCGTCGCCCTGGGGCGCGACATCGTCAACAACACCAGCACCCATCCCATGAGCCGGCAATACGTGGGCAACAGCCTTAACTGCACCTCCTGCCATCTCGACGGCGGCACCAATCCCAAGGCACTGAGCTTCCTCGGGGCAGCCTCCGTCTATCCCACCTTCACGCCACGGGAAAAACAGACCATTACCCTGGAAGACCGCAACCTCAACTGTTTCATGCGCAGCATGAACGGGGTGCGCCCGCCCAACGGCAGCGAAGTATCGGTGGCCATCGCCGCCTATATCACCTGGCTGTCGGAAGGTTACCCCGTCAAGATGAGCCTGAAAGGTCCGTTCGGCCCCAACTCGCAGCCGTCCCTGAAGATTAACCCTGCTACCGCCGACGCGGCACACGGCAAGACCCTGTACGCCTCCACCTGCGCCAGTTGCCACGGCAGCGACGGAGCGGGCGTGGGGAAATTCCCGCCGGTGTGGGGCTCCAAATCCTACAACAGCGGCGCGGGCCTGGCGCAAAACATCAAACTGGCCACCTACCTCAAGAACGCCATGCCCTTGGGCAACCCCAACCTGAGCGACAAGGACGCGCTGGATATCGCGGCCTACGTCAACGCACAGCCGCGGCCGAAGTTCGTGCTGGAGGAACATATGGGCAAGGGCAAATAACTTCGCTTGTGTCCGGCTATGGCGTCGAAGTGCTGGCAGCTCAAACAGTGGCGCGCAAATAGTTTGAGTTTGAAATGCACGGTTAAAATCCGTATTGGCCTGTGATGCCCTAACCAAGTAACAATCCCCCGGCAGAGCCGGGGGCCTTCATTATGTGAGCCGCTCAAAGCGGCTATACGGGGACGCTAACGCGGCCCCGAGTTCTTGCGGCACCTACTGGTGCCAATCCATTACACGAGATCGAGCTGCTCCGACCGCCCATCCTCTTTCTCCTGGTCTCGGATGTAGCGTCGAATCCCCTCTTCGTCTCGCCCCACCGTCGATACAAAATACCCCCTCGCCCAAAAATGCTGGCACACGAAGTTGCGCTTGCGCTCACCATATACGCGAGCTACGTGGATCGCACTTTTCCCCTTGATATAACCAACCACCTGCGATACCGCATACTTCGGCGGTGTCGCAATCAGCATGTGTACATGATCCGGCATCAGATGCCCTTCGAGGATCTGGCTCTTCCGTGGACTCTACCCTCCGAAACTTTAGTAATAACGTGCGGTATCGCTAGATGATCTTGCTTTTCTTGGACAACTGTATGAAGATACAGCCATCTTGATTCCATTGCATAGTTCTAACATAATCGTAATTAGCTGGATACCCCATTTGCTTTAACGTCTTCGTATTCAAACCTAGTAGTCAGTCACGGTGAAAAGCATGGATGAGTTGAACCGTCACACCGGCGAAAGCCGGTGTCCAGGTTGTTGATTTTTCTGGATTCCGGCTTTCGCCGGAATGACGAAATTGTCCACCGGTTTCAATATGACTGACTACTAGAGCGGAAAATGAGATCCAGAAAGTTTAAAGCGCATTTTATAGGTTGCTTATGAAATACGACTCAGCAAGTAAAATGCTGGAATTTTCATCTGACGCGGAAGTTTTGAAATTTCACGATCAGTTGACCGAAGTCATGCGCGCGGTTATGAGTACCGTTGGAGACATTGAAACCAATGAAAAAGAAGCTTTAAAACTTACAATGGAGTTCTTTGAGCGCTACTCCGCTTTGACAGATACACTTAGTCGCCTACGCGCCCATCTTCCGCGAAGAGTGGGCGCTCCTTAGGTTTGTGTCGGATTAGTCGGCTTACTTAAATTGAACCTTGACGAAGATAGATAATGATAATAAGGAGCAATCATGATTAAGGAAGGTAACTCCAGGCGGACATTTTTTAAAAAGGCAGCCGCTGTGGTGGGTGTTGTTGCAGTGGCTGATTATACCAAGACCTTGATATCATCGCCCCCTGGTTCGACTAACGACGGAAGTGAAAAATATGCGAGTGATGTAAACATTCAGGAAAGGATCCTGTCGCAGAAACAACTGGTACTTATGACAGACGATGAGAAAAAACAGAGGCTCGATGAATTGCTGGATAATTATCACAAAGATTTTGCATAATATTTGTTGCCTATTTTCTGTAACCGGGGGCACTGATGTCAGAAAAAATAATTGAAATACATATAGAAACTGATGACGTAAACGAAAGCCGCCGTGATTTCCTGAAGAATGTGGGTATTGCGGGCGCGGCGACGCTTGTGGCAAGTCCTGTCTCAGTAGAGGCATCTGCGGATTCTGCTAATCCTGATGCCGAGACAACTGTTGCGGAATTGTATCAGGGACATTTTGTTCTTATGTCCGATAAGGATAAAAAGAAGGCCATAGAGCGGCTGGAAAAGAGATATACCGCAAAATATGGGAAGAATACGACTGTTTCTGATGCCCCCCCCCTGGAAGGTGTTCTTTTCGGCTATGCCCTCGATATCTCTAAGTGCATAGGTTGTAGGCGTTGCGTTCACGCTTGTGTGCAGGAGAACAACCAGTCCCGAGATAATCCCGTAATTCAATGGATACAGGTAATGAAGATTCCGAAAGGGAATTTCTCATTTTCGGCCGATAAATTGAACAAAGGCTATCCGGAATCCAGCAAGGTTGGTGATTACGGCATCCAGGTTGGCGGGAATGCCTACACCCCGGTTGGAGGGCTTTCCACTGAGGAGGCACAGAGCTATTACTCTCAGGATGAGATGGTGCCCGATAAGAATTATTTCTATGTGCCCGTCCAGTGCCAGCAGTGTGAAAAGCCGCCCTGCGTCAAGGCTTGTCCTGTGAGGGCAACATTCCGAGATCCTAACGGCGTGGTTGTAATCGATTACAACTGGTGCATCGGCTGCCGGATGTGTCAACTCGCATGCCCCTACGGAGCAAGGCGCTTTAACTGGGGCGAGCCTAATCTTCCTCCAGAGGAGATGAACCCAAAGACTCATTATTTTGGAAACAGGCCGCGCATGAGAGGGGTTATGGAAAAATGCACATTTTGCGTGCAAAGAACAAGGGAGGGCAGGAATCCAGCCTGCTTGGAAGCTTGCCCGGTAGGCGCAAGAAAATTCGGCAACCTACTCGACCCGGAAAGCGATGTCAGAAAAATTCTGGCCGCAAAGAAAGTCTTCAGGTTCAAGGAAGAGATGAGCACCTATCCGAAATTCTTTTACTACATCGGCTGAGTTCACAACATGGGAAAAATACTGTCTTTCGCAATGGACTTTGGTTCACATGCCATAAAAGGGGGGCCAAAGTACAAAGCATGGCTTCTTTTCCTACTTTTCTTCATTCTGGTCGGTTCTTACACGGCGTACAGGCAGCTTACCGAGGGCCTTATACTGGTAGGCGCGACCGACCAGATACCGATGGAATTGTTTTTTGGAAACTTCATTTTCACAGCGCACGTTGCGGCGGCTGCAATATTGGTTGTCGCGCCCGGCTACTTCTATCATCGCAAGGATATAAAGGAGCTTGCCGTGATAGGCGAGATAATCGCCATGTGCTTTGTTGCAACAGGCATAACTTTTATTCTGTTTCACATGGGAAGGCCGGACAAGTTGTGGCATATGCTGCCTGGCATAGGTTTGCCCAACTTTCCCAATTCAATGCTCGTATACGACACGATCGTCCTGAACGTATATCTGTTCCTTAACTTTGCGGGCGTTTCTTATATTCTTTACAAGAAATATGTCGGCGAGTTTGACACGAAAGCTTTGGCGAGATGGTTTACCCCGGTTATCTATCTAGCCATTGTATGGGGGCCGCTCATTCACATCTGCACAGCATTCGTGCTCAGCAGCAATGCAAGGATGGGCGAGTGGGCTACTGCGGTACTGCCCTTCGGATTTCTAGCAATGGCTGGCGCCTCGGGCCCTTCGTTAGTCATATTGCTATTCCTACTCATCAGAAAGAATACCAAGCTTCAGATCAACGATTCTGTCATTGATTTAATGGCGACAATAATCGGATGGAGCCTTGGCATTATAATGTTGGTGTTCGCTGCCGAGTACTTTACGGCGCTTTACTCGAATACCGAGCATGCCGCCTCGCTGAACTACAGCATGTTCGGTCACAACGGACTCAACATGTATACGCCCTGGTTTTGGGGAACGGTTGGATCAATTGTCTGCTGCTTTGTTGCGATTCTCATCCCGAAGATCAGGAAAAGTTATGACCTCTGGCTTCCTGTGGTGTGTGTCGTGGTATTCCTGGCGATCCTGGTGGAAAAGCCAATGATGCTTGTGTTTCCAGCCTTTAGTCCCTCTCCTCACGGAGAATACACAGAATACCACCCTACACTTATTGAGTTTTTCAATGTGCTGTTTACCTGGGCCATTGGATTCATAACCTTGACACTGATGGTAAAAGGCGCAGTCGGCATATTGACTGGCGAAGTAAAGTACCACAAACCGGCTGCTTCCGAGTAGGGCGTGTCTATAAATGCAAGATTCTTTTGCGTGACTTCTATTAAGAGAAGGATATGTATAAAATCAATTCCCAGAGTGTGCCTTCAACAATAATAGTTATTCTTGCCTTGTGCGCTGTTCTGGCTGGTGGCCTGGCTCTGGTTGGCGGCTTGGATATTCATAAAACCAAGAAATCCGCAGCGGAGGAGCAGGCTAAAACACAAGGTGAGCAGCCAGTTGCAAACTGTTATGAAAGCAGAGCAATATACGCAGCCGTCACCAGGGTCGAGAATGCCGTCCCGCAATATGGTTATCCAAATATAAAATGCTCAAAAACAACGGGCGGTGTTTTATGGTATGGAGATCCTTTTGATGGAACTATACCAATGGGTGAAATGCCGGAAGTAAACGATGGTACGCACGGTGATTTTGCCAATGCTGTCGTAAGGCCCAGAGAGCCTCATTTGACGTACTTCAATATGGGCCCTAATGGGTGCGTAACCTGTCATAACGGCAAAACGGTGCCATTCCCAAAGGATAAAAAGCCAAGGTTGATTGCGATGCATAAAGATATAGTCGAGGATTCAATTCAGTTGAAACATGGGCGAGGGGCAATGTGGTGTCTCGATTGTCACAGCGCAACAAACCGTAACAAGCTGATTGATCGTCAGGGAAATGAGATAAGCTTTAATCAGCCCCAGAGATTATGTGGCACTTGCCATGGCGAGGTATATATTGACTGGCGAGCCGGGATACACGGAAAGAGAATAGGCACTTGGGCTACGGGCGGCAAGAAGAGATGGTGGGTATGCACTGAATGTCATAATCCGCATACTGTCCAGATAAATAGATTTAACCAAATTAAACCCGAACCGGCACCTCCTCCGCCAAGGGGAATGAAAAATGCTGATTATGAACGTGTCGGACATGGCGTTCATTAATCGGGTCTTCGCGGAATAGTGGGGGGGGGGAATGGGGATGCACATACCTGCAACCCGCACCAACGTGTGATCCTGGGCATATGAAGATGCCTGGAAATTTGGCATGATTGTTCGATGCCTGCTTCATCCAAATTCAAGCGTCTTCTGGACGCATACCGGTTCCCGGGTTTTCGACCACAAGCGAAAGTCCGGGGTGTCTTCGGCGACCCCAAGGCGCGGGTCATCACATTGGTTCGCCGCTCAAAAAAAGACTGCCTGCGGTGCCTGTGGCCTGGCGCACTCCGGATGGTACGACCGCAGCACGCGGCGAGTTCGCGACCTGTCCTGCGGCTGAAGCATCCGTCTTGCAGTGATGGACATGTGGAAGCCGTTTCGCACTGCGACGAACGAGAAGGCGCCGCAGGCGGCGATCCTGTTCGACAAGTTCCACGTCATGCGCCATTTGGGGGAGGCGTTGGATCAGGTGCGCAAGTCGGAATATGCCAGGCTCACCGGTCGCGAGCGGCGCTATATCAAGGGGCAGAAGTACACCCTGCTCTCGCGCCGCGAGAACCTCAGCCTGGACGGCAGAAGGGCGCTGAAACTTTGCTGACGGCGAACAAACGGCTCAATACCGCCTGCTTGCTCAAGGAGTCCTTCTGCCAACTCTGGAGCTACCTGCGTGAGGGCTGGGCGCGACGTTTCTTCGTGAACTGGAAGACCAGCCTCAAGTGGCAGCGATTGAAGCCGTACGAGAAGTTGCCGAAATGATTGATCGTCATTGGGATGGGATCGCCGCTTGACTTCCAGCCGGAGAACAAAGTCTCGCTGGGATTATTCGTCGAGGGTCTGAACAACAAGATACGCGCCATCCAGTGCCGGGCGTATGGACTGCGCGATGAAGAATATCTGCGACTCAAAATATTCACTTAATATGCTGCCTGCCATCTAAAATGCATAAGATTTACCCACACAATTAAGCGAAGACCCAAAACATGAATATCTTCTGTTTGAGCAAACCAAAATGACCATCTCGATGGCCAAAATTGCTGTCGGGCCTACCGCTACGAAGGAAAAGGAGGGGAACCCCTTTCCTGGTGTGAAGCACATGGTCTCGAAAGTTCCACTTAGAATCAAGGGATTCATGGCATTTGCCTCTGTCGTTGTATACGCGGTGCTCCTCACCGCTTTCATCTTGTACGAAAAAGCGCATCTGCTGAACGAGTTTGGACAGTTGCAGGATATTTATGAGATCGAGGGACAGCTCAGGCAAGTAGATATCGCCACCTTTCACACCATCGTGGCGGTTTACGTCAATGCGAACATAGCGGACCAGAAATCGGGTTTGCAGCGCACCCAGGCGCATTTCGAGGTACTCAAGGATAAAAACGCTGAACTGACGAAGCGCTTCCCTATTGCCAGTGTGAGTTTCGCCGAGGTCGAGCGAGCAATGATGCGTGCCGCCGCGAACCCCTCCGAGGCAGAATTGGCCGCGCTGCGTACCGAATTGCTCAAGGCCAAGAACGAACTCGCCCAGCAGCTTGAGCAATATCGGCAAAAACAAAAGGCAATGGCGGACCATTTCCGCGCGGAATCCGATGCGGCGGCGATGACCTCGCTGCTGGTTGGCTTGTTCGGCGTGGTCTTGCTGGGCGCAATCATCGGATTGTTTTTCACACGGCTCACCAAGGATCTGTATACCCTGAAAGACCGAGCGCTGAATATCATCAAGGGAGAGCGGGGTGAGCCCATCCCCGTGAACCGCAATGACGAGGTGGGCGAATTGATGCAGGCGGTGAACCACATGGCGGACGCCCTGGACGAGCGGGAAAAGGAACTGGTGGTCGCGCGCCAGAGTTATTTCCACCAGGAGAAGATGGCGGCGGTGGGCGCACTGGCCGCCGGCGTGGCCCATGAAATCGGCAATCCCATTGCGGCCATGTCCGGCGTGGTGCAGGAAATGGTCGACAAGCAGAACTCACACGAGTGCAGGGTGGTAGGCAGAGCCTGCAATCCGGGCATGCTGCAGGCCCAGATCCAGCGTCTTTCCGCGATCACGCGCGAAATATCGGGGTTCGCCGCACCCCAGCCGGCGGAGCGGCAGTTGCTGGACTTGAACGCACTGGTGAGAACGTCCGCCGGCCTGATGGGTTACGACAAAAGGATGCGCCGTGTGAACCTGCGGCTCAATCTGGACAGCCAGTTGCCGGCGATTTACGGCGTGGCTGACCAGCTCACGCAAGTGATCATGAACCTGCTGATCAACGCCGCCGACTCTCTGGAGTCCGTTGAAGACCGCCCGCGAGAGATCACCTTAAACAGCGAAGTGTCCGGCGGCAATGTGCGCCTGACCGTGATGGACAACGGTTGCGGCATGGACCGTGACACGCTCAACCGTGCGTTCGAGGCCTTCTTTACCACCAAAAGCAAAGGGACCGGACTGGGCCTGTCGCTCTGTTACTCCATCGTGACAGGGCATGGCGGTACGATTGAAATCGACTCCACGCCCGGCATGGGGACGCGGGTGCGGATATTCCTTCCCCTGCCCGCGGATGACGAGGTCGATACGCAATGACATCGCTGCAACTGCTCGTCGTCGATGACGAACCGGCCATCCGTCAAGTGGTGGCGGCCCGCTTGCGCAAGGCGGGTTATTCCGTGGAGCAGGCGGGCGGCGGCAATGCGGCCCTGGAAAGGCTTTCACGGGGAGATGTGGATATTGCCTTGTGCGACATCAACATGCCGGATCTGAGCGGCATCGAGCTACTGCGTCAGGCACGTGCCGCCGGCATCGATACGGCGTTCATCATGATGACCGCCTACGCCTCCGTGGACACGGCGATCGAAGCCATGAAGGCGGGGGCGGTCGATTACATGATCAAACCCCTCAACAACGAAGAACTGCTGCACCGGCTGTCCAAGGTAGGCGACCTGCGCGGACTGCGCGCGGAAAACCAGGTGCTGCGCAAGCTGGTGCTGGGCGCCAACGAGGAAGTATTCAGTTTTAGCTCCCCCGCCATGCGCGAGGTTGAGCGCATGGTAGCCAAGGTTTCGCCTACCAATAGCACGGTGCTCGTCACCGGCGAGAGCGGCACCGGCAAGGGGGTGGTCGCACGCCTGATCCACCAGCACAGCCCGCGCGCTGACGCACCATTCATCCCCGTCAACTGCGGCGCCATTCCCGAGAACCTGGCGGAAAGCGAATTTTTTGGCCATACCCGGAACGCATTCACCGGTGCAGACAAGGCCAGAAAGGGGCTGTTCCTGGAGGCGGAGCGTGGCACTATTTTCCTGGACGAAATCGGCGAACTCCCCCTCGCGCTGCAAGTGAAACTACTGCACGTGATCGAGCACAAGGAGGTGCGCCCCGTGGGCAGCGAGCAGGCGCGGCGCGTGGATGTGCGGATCATCGCCGCCACCAATCGCGATCTGGGCGAAATGGTCGCCCAGGGCAAATTTCGCGAAGACCTCTATTTCCGGCTCAGCGTCTTTCACATCCACGTGCCACCGCTGCGGGAACGACGCCAGGACCTCCCCGCTCTCGTAAGGTTCCTGCTCCAGCGCAGCATACAGCGCTTGGGTAACGGACAGAGAATCTCGCTCGATCCGGCTGTGGAGGATCTTCTAGTGAACCACGACTGGCCTGGCAATGTGCGCGAGTTGGAAAGCGCCATCGACCGCGCGCTCATCCTGGCAGACGGGGACCGCATCACGCTTGCCGACCTGCCGCCGCAAATCACCAAAGTCGCTCAGCCGTCTCGCCCCGGCGAAGACTTCCTGCCTTCCGGCACGTTGCGCGAGCAGATGCGAAGATATGAGGCAGTCCTTATTCTCCGAACAATCGAAGAGGCCGACGGTGATCGCCGCGCCGCCGCGCAGAAACTAGATATCGGCTTGTCCAGCCTGTACCGGAAACTGGAAGAATTCGAGGGCCAGAAATTGCTGCCGGAAAGTCATTTTTCCCGTCACGAAATCCGGCAGGACTGAACCAGGCTGCCATAACATATTGCTTTTACGTAATTTTACAGACCAAACAGCCACAAGATGCCAAACATGGAGGAGTAACGATGGGGGCAAGACACGGCCAGTTATTTTGGATCGGAATTTGGACGTTCGGCCTGTTATCTTCGGCCGCACTGGCGGATCCGGCACAGGACACTGCACACGCGGAAGAAGCCTTCCGCACGGGGGATTTGACAAAAGCCATACCTCTTTTCAAAAAGGCCGCAAGCGAGGGATACGCCCCCGCCCAGGCCCGTCTCGGGGAAATCCTGGACGTCTCGGAATTTAACGAGGAAGCCGTCACCTGGTTTCGCAAGGCTGCAGATCAGGGAAACGCCGCCGGCGAATTCGGCCTGGGCCGCATGTACGCCCTCGGCGAGGGGATTGAGAAAGATCCGAAGAAGGCGGTATACTGGATTACACTTGCCGCAGAAAAGGATTATTTGCTGGCCGTAAAATTGCTGGCCCAGGCATACCGGAGGGGTGAATTGGGGCTGACGGCGGACCCCGAGCAGGCGCAATTATGGGAAGCCAAGGCACGCACCCTCGAAAAAGCCGCGGCTGCGGGGAACATCAAAAAACAAGCCGAACAAGGACAAGGGAAATAATCATGCGAATTGAAATATTGAAAATCCGGTATGCCAAGCTAAAGCTGCTTGCGCCGCTCCTGTTGGCGCTAGGCTCAGGCGCTTCTCACGCGGCGGATATGATCAAAGGCGGCAATCTTTATGCCTCGCATTGCGCCGCTTGCCACGGCGCATCAGGCGTCAGCGTCATGCCAGGCGCCCCCGGTTTCGCCCGAAACGAAGGTCTATTGCGACCCGACATGATGCTGTTGACCTCCATCAAGTCAGGAAAGAACGCCATGCCCGCCTTTCAGGGGATATTAAGCGATCAAGACATCCTGAATGTGATTGCCTATATACGAACCTTGAACTGAGCCCCCCGCAACCCTCCTGCCGTTCACCCAACTTTTCGGCCAAGTGCTTGCACTCTGCCGGGCGCACCAAATAAAAAGGCGCAGGACAAAACCCTGCGCCTTTCCTTATTACAAAGATTACTTGGATTGAGCAATCATGTAATCTACAGCAGCCTTCACGTCCGCATCGCTGAGGCTGGCATTGCCGCCCTTGGCAGGCATCGCGCCTTTGCCTTTCAGAGCGATGGTATATAACGCATCCTTGCCGGACTTGATAGGAGCCGCCCAGGCAGCCTTGTCGCCCACTTTCTTCGCACCGGCCGCACCGGTGGCGTGGCAAGCGGCACAAGAAGCATCGTAAACAGCCTTGCCGTCAGCGGCAAAACCTTGGCCGGCAACCAGCATGGCGGCAGCGGAAACAACAGTGATCAGAGTAGCTTTCATATTTCTTCCTTTATTTAGAAAAATTAAAATTAAGTTAACAAGATCTTTTTAACTGATTTATTTCGCGTACACCTTCTCCTTTCCATCAGTAGATTCGTTTAGTTATCATGCCAGCCAAAAATATTTCGGGGAACGAACCGTAATATATCCAAAACGGCATCTCCAACGCATCCGGGATAATCTGCAAGAGCAACCCGGGTTCACTATCCCGCAGGTTCACAACAAAGTGCAAGGTTCAATGATTGCTTAGTATAGCGCACCGTTTTTCCGAAGAAAACCTCAAAAGGGATTCTTAATCTCAAAATTTTCCGTGAATGGCAACTCGGGCCGACGCGGAATATATATTGTTTATTTTAACGTATTAACATTTGATAGGTTGACATAATGGCGCATCACGGATAAACGCGGACGACACCACTCAACATGTTTACTGCGTACAGGAGCCACGACAGGACGCAGATCCTGCATCAGAAAAAATACCGAAAAACATACACTACTGGCTTCTGGAACGAGCGGTGGATAAGTTGAGATGAGACTGAAAATTCTGGATAAAACAACGACCCAAATAGAGAGTTGCACACTTGCTTGCATACAACTTGGAGCATGCCTTCCTGGCGCAAAAATCAAAGGCCTGCCACGGACTAAAGTGTAAACACTTCTTCCGTGACAGGCCTATTAGTTGCAAGCTTTCTGGGCCACCCGCGGTATGACGGACGTGGTCTCGATTAGTCTCCCAGGCTGGGAAGTTGGCCGCACTTATCCGCTATTTCCACGGGAAGCTGGTAAAACCACATCTGATAGACGGAAGCCAGCCACTGGATGGCGAAAGATAGCCCCATGAAGCCGCCGCTCACCACCACCACCCAGGCGAACGGCTGGTAGATCTTGGTCAAGTACCAGGAGGCGATATCCAGCAGAATGCCGATGAAAGGTACGCCGACCACCAGGCACTTGAACCACACGGGTCGCAGATAGGCGTGAACGAAGATGGAGCCGGTAATGAAGAAGATGAAGGTGAGACCGAACAGGTGGATGTGCGATACCCGGATCAGGGTGGGTATACTCATGCCGGTATCTTTTGCTACCACTTTGGATACATTATCGAAGCCGCTCAAGTTGGGGATGTGGGGGTTGCTACCCCCGTGGCAGGCGAGACAGCGTTTGTCGACGATAGATTTCACCTTGGCGTCGAATTCCCCGTTGCTGGCGCCGGCATGAATCCAGGTGACGATGGCGCCGCGCTCGTCGTCCGGCAGCATGCCCTTCATCGGGCCGCTCAGAGCGGTTTCCAAACGGGTGGCACCCTTGTTTCCGCTGTAGCCGATGACGATGTCTTCAATGCTGAGGCCCGGTTTCCCGTCCAGCCCGGCGTGGGTGGTGTAGATCTGCGCCATGGCCATTATGTAGCCCGTACCCAGCACCAACAATACCAGGGTGTACAGCACCTTCATGGCGGGAGGCAGGAAATTGAAGTGAATGAAACTCTTAATACTGATATTACTGCTCATCGTAAAACCTCCTAAACATTTGAGTTGGGAAAACTTTGGCTTTTTTAAAGTCACGTTCCAGAATACCTGAGCAGGAACGGCGTCGCCATGCTCAAAAATATTTCGGGAATGCCGGGCCATCCATTCATTACTCCCTGGACAATCCAGGTTTTTATGGTCTTAATATCCTTTTTTAGACTACAAGTTCTTCTGTAGAGCATGCGCATGGGGACAACTTTGCTGGCAAGCAACCGGATAGAGAAAGCTCGACACAGCGAGAACCGGAGTGTTTCGCCGGTCCAGATCTTGCCCCCCTCACGAAGCGCCCGGAATATGCCCGTTCGGAACCTGCTTTTGCTCACCCTCGGCCCCTGCCAAAAATATTCGTAGCAATTCAGCCCTAAATATTGCATCGCGCGAACCGCTGGATTATAACCGCAAAAACGTTTCAGTGTATACGCGGACTCCCACCGCAACGGGCTTGATAGCCCAGAATTACAATTCCCCCACACGCATGTTAATCTGTATAATCAGTATGTTGTTACTATAATAAAATAAATTTTTTATTATTTTATAATATATTAAATATTCTTGCAGAACCAGATTCTTGACTTTAGTTCGTAGCATTAAATTTGAACAACAAAAACAGGATAGTTACTTCAAATCATCGAATTTGCCCCAACATCCTTACAAGCAATATGTTAGAATTATTCTAAATACTGGAATTGCCTATTCAAACTCAACCCCCATTGAGTGCAGCAATATCCGTACCTTTGCTTTAACCTATTTTTTAGGAGAACCCATAGCATGTCCGTGAAACATTGCAAATTACTCATCCTGGGCTCCGGCCCCGCCGGCTATACCGCCGCCATCTACGCCGCCCGCGCCAATCTCTCCCCCGTCCTGGTCACCGGCATGCAGCAAGGCGGCCAGCTCACCACCACCACCGAGGTGGATAACTGGCCTGCTGACGTCATGGGCGTGCAGGGACCGGAATTGATGGAGCGTTTTCTCAAGCACGCCGAGCGATTCAACACCGAGATCATTTTCGACCATATCCACACCGCCAAGCTCACCGAGAAGCCTTTCACCCTGATCGGCGACTCCGGCACCTATACCTGCGACGCGCTGATCATCGCCACGGGCGCATCCGCCAAATACCTCGGCCTGCCTTCCGAGCAGGCATTCATGGGCAAGGGCGTATCCGGCTGCGCCACCTGTGACGGGTTTTTCTACAAGAATCAGGAGGTCGCCGTGGTCGGCGGCGGCAATTCCGCCGTGGAGGAAGCGTTGTATCTGGCCAACATCGCCAAGCACGTTACCTTGGTGCACCGCCGCGACACCTTCAAGGCGGAAAAAATCCTGGTCGACAAACTGCACGACAGAATCAAGAACGGCAACATCAGCCTCGAAGCGTTCTGCGAGCTGGACGAAGTGCTGGGCGACAAGACCGGCGTCACCGGCATGCGCATCAAGAATGTCAATGACGGCAGCACCAAGGAAATTCCCCTGCAAGGCATTTTCATCGCCATCGGCCACAAGCCCAACACCGACCTGTTCCAGGGGCAGCTCGAACTGGAGGGCGGCTACATCGTCACCCGCGGCGGCAACAAGGGCAATGCCACCCTTACCAGCATCGATGGCGTCTTCGCCGCCGGCGACGTGCAGGACCACATCTACCGCCAGGCCATCACCAGCGCCGGCACAGGATGCCAGGCAGCACTCGACGCCGAGCGCTATCTCGACAACTTGAGCAAGTGACAGAAAAAGGCAAATATCCCAAAGCGCACAAGGGCGGCAAATCAGCGCCACCCTTGTCCGAAGAAGAGTCCAGCCTGTTCCGCGCCACTGTCGGCGACGCCAGACCTTTGCCGGATACCGGCAAAACCGTTTTCCCCTCGCACCGCCCCTACCCCGCTCCCCGGCAAACCCTGCTCGACGAGAGACAGGCCCTGGCAGATAGCCTCAGCGACCACATCCCCTGGGAACTGGCAGAAACCGGCGAGGAGCTTTCCTATCTGCGGCCCGGCATGGCACCGCTAACCCTGAAAAAATTGCGGCGCGGCCATTGGGTGGTCCAGGCCGAGGTCGACCTGCATGGCCTGACCAGCGACGAGGCCAGGGTTTATCTGATTGAATTCCTTAAAGAATGCAAGAAGCACAGCCTACGCTGCGTGCGTGTCATTCACGGCAAGGGACTGGGCTCCAGGAACCGCGAGCCGGTATTGAAAAAGAAAGCTGCCAGTTGGCTCATGCAGCGCGACGAAGTTCTGGCATTCTGCCAGGCACGACCGGCAGATGGCGGCAGCGGCGCGGCCATCGTGCTGCTCAAGGCAACCGCACGCTAATCTTGCCCTCCTTGCTGGATTTCGCCGCTCCCCTCATTTACAATCTCACCACTTCAGCACTCCAAACATCGTCTCCCTGTCATGTCCGAAATCATTTCCTACCCGCTCGAGGTTTCCATCGTTGTCCCGATTTACAACGAGGAGGAAAATCTGGAAGAATTATTGCGCCGGGTCAGCGAGGCGATGACGCCAACCGGCCGCTCCTGGGAATTGATCTGCATCGACGATTGCTCGTCCGACGCCTCCGCCACCCTGCTCGAACAATTCGCAGCCAGCCGTCCCTGGCTGCACCCGCTTTACCTGATTCGCAACTATGGTCAGTCGGCGGCGATGCAGGCCGGTTTCGACGCGGCGGCCGGGGCCGTGACCGTCACCCTCGACGGCGACTTGCAGAACGACCCGGCCGACATTCCCGGCCTGCTCGATTTGCTCGATCAGAGGCCGGAAATCGACATCATTTCCGGCTGGCGCAAAAACCGCCAGGACCGCTTCATCAACCGCAAACTGCCGTCGATGATCGCCAACGGCCTGATTTCCCGCATGACTGGCGTCCACCTGCACGATTACGGCTGTTCGCTCAAGGTTTACCGCAGCGAAAGCATACGCGACGTCAAGATCTATGGCGAACTGCACCGCTTCATTCCGGCTTTGGCCGCGCAGTTCGGCGCCAAGGTGATCGAAGTGCCGGTTTCCCATCACCCGCGCATGCGCGGCAAATCCAAGTACGGCATCGATCGCACCCTGCGCGTGGTGCTCGACCTGCTCTGGGTCAAATTCCTGCTGCGCTTTCTGCACCGGCCGATGCACGCTTTCGGCGGTGCCGGCGTTGCCCTGCTTCTGCCCGGTCTTTTGTCCTTGGCTATCCTCGTTTTCGAAAAGCTGTTTCTCGGCGAAAACATCGGCACCCGGCCTCTCCTGCTGCTCGGCGTGATGCTGACCCTGATGGGGGTGCAGTTGATCGCCATGGGGCTGCTGGGCGAACTCCTGATCCGCATCTACCACGAGCCGGCCGGCCGGGCACAGTACCTGCTGCGCACAGGCCCGCGCCGGCGAGGGAAAAACGGTCATGAACCTTCCGCCTGAGTCCGTGCCGGGCAAAGCTTCTGGCTGCCATTCTTGAGCAAAACCGGCGTTAAAATCCTGCGCTTCACCGCTGCGATCTGCTTGCTCGCAACCGTCATCTGGTTCGCCAACCCGGCCAAGCTGGGAAAAACCCTGAGCAGTGTCGATCTGCGCTGGTTTGCCTTGGCTGTGGCTGCCGCCATCCTGGCCAATGCCGCCTCGGCCCTGCGCTGGACCTATATTGCCCGCCTGTTTGGCCTGACAGCGCCGGCGCTGCCGCTCCTTGCCGCATACGGGCGCGGGGTGACCGCCAACAATTTGCTGCCCGGTGCAACGCTGAGCGGCGACATGCTGCGCGCCTACCAGTTGCACAAACTCGGCAACCCGCTCGGGCCATCCATGCTCAGTGTCGTGCTTGACCGTTTCAGCGGCCTCTGGGTGCTATGCCTGGTATCTGCCCTGGCAGCGGCTCTATGGAGCGGCTGGTTCGGTACGGACTCTCTGGCACATGATCCCGCCTTCGCGCAAGCGCTCGTCATTTACGCCGTCCTGCTCGGAAGCCTGATACTGTTGCCCTTCCTGCCACTACCGAATTTTGAACCCAGGGGTCAAAGCAAATTTGCCGAACTGGCTCGTTCATGGAATGGGCTGGCGCGGAAACTTGCCCTGTTTCGCAGCAAGCTGCCCAGGACGGCGTTGCAATCCGTGGCGGTCCAGCTTTTTTCAGCGCTTGCGTTCTGGCTCGGCGGCATTTCGGTTGGACTGGACATCTCCTACTGGCTGGTACTGGCACTGTGCGCGCCAGTGTTCATCATCGCCGCCCTGCCGATCGGCATCGGCGGATGGGGCACGCGCGAATTCGCTGCGGTACTGGTGTTCGGCCTCGCCGGCGTGTCCGCCGAAACCGCCACCGCGACGGCCATTCTATATGGCCTGTGCGCCGTCATTCAGGGCATCCTTTATGCCCCGCTATTCCTCTTACCCCGGGACTAGCCTACCAAGGGAGACCCCCCGGCTCTGCCGGGGAGGCAGTTAAAGTTTGACAATTAGGGGAGTCCATCGAGAAACTTCTGATCGTGAGCCGCCAAGCAAACGAAAAGGAGTTTTACGATGGAC
>JAJYXP010000046.1:71651-82679 GCA_021801705.1 Pseudomonadota bacterium | reverse complement strand
GGCCGGTGCCGCGTTCGGTCTTGAACACGACCTTGTCCACCAGATGGCCGATGACGCGGGACAGGAACATCACGAAGGTGTTGACCACGCCCTGGATCAGCGCCAGGGTCACCATGTCGCCGTTGGCAACGTGGGAGATTTCGTGCCCCAGCACCGCTTCCGCCTCGGGCTTGGTCATGGCCTGCAGCAGGCCGGTGGACACTGCCACCAGGGCATTGTTCTTGCTCATGCCGGTGGCGAAGGCGTTGACGGCGGGCGAATCGAAAATCGCCACCTCCGGCATGCCGATGCCGGCGATCTGCGCCTGACGCCGCACGGTTTCGACCAGCCAGGCTTCGCCGGGGGTTTCGGGTGTCTCGATCACCCTCGCGCCCGTCATGCGCTTGGCAGTCCATTTGGAAATGGCGAGCGAGATGAAGGAGCCGCCCATGCCCATCACGGCGGCGAAGATCAGCAGGCTGCCGAGATTCAGTCCGGCTCCGGTGAGATAAGGCTCCACTCCCAACAGCCGCATGGTGACAGAAAGCACCAGGACGATGGCCAGGTTGGTGGCGAGAAACAGGATAATGCGTTTCATGATTCAGTCTCCAGGGTGTTCGGTTTCTTTTCCATGCGCCTCGGCCTTGTGGGTCAGGTACAGCGCCGCGCCGATCAGGGCGATGGCGCCGCCGAGATAAAGCAGGTCGAGCGGGGATCCTATTTTCATGTGCAGCGCTTCCTTGAACAGGGTGACGATCAGGATCATCAGGATTACCTTGGCCAGCCTCGCCTTGAGGTCGTCCAGATTCTCGATCACCAGTATCTTGCTGGAGGTCTTGCTGCCACGTGCTTCGTCGATGTCACTGACGAACAGCTCATACATGCCGAGCGCGAAAATCAGCATGAAGGTGGCGAGCAGGTAGCCGTCCACCACTTCCACCACGTGGGTGATGGTCTGGTCGTGCAGAAGCCTGCGCGCCTCCTCGGCCAGGGCGGGATCGGCGTAATGCAGCATGTGGCCGACCAGGTACACCACGTCCACCGTGGCCATGTAGAAAATCGCGGTGGCGGCGGCCATGCTCGCCACCACCGCCACCACCACCACGTAGCGGCCGTTCCAGAGGGTGCTCTCAAACAATTTTTCAATTAGTTTCATCATGCCGGTATGCTATTCGTTGCTGTTCATGAAGCCCAGCAGATGCAGCAGGCTGGTGAACAGGTTGAAGATGGACACGAACAGCGTGACCGTGGCCACGATGTAGTTGGTTTCGCCGCCGTGGATGATGTTGCTGGTTTCGTACAGGATCAGCCCGGACATGAGCAGCACGAAAATGGCCGAAACCGCCAGCGACAGGCCGGGCAGCTCGAAGAACACCGCTCCCAGTCCGGCGAGGAAGCCGACCAGGATGCCGACCATGAGGAATCCGCCCATGAAGCTGAAATCCTTGCGGCTGGCAAGGGCATAAGCGGAGAGTCCGAGGAAGATCGCGCCGGTGAGCCCCATTGCGGTCATCACGATCTGGCCGCCGTTGGGCAGGCCCAGGTAATGGCTGACGATCGGTCCCAGGGTGTAGCCCATGAAGCCGGTGAGGGCGAAGACGAAGGCCAGCCCGAGCGCGCTGTCGCAGAACTTGGTGGTGAGGAACAGCAGGCCGAAATAGCCGACCAGGGTGATGATCAGGCCCGGATGGGGCAGCTTCATCGCCACCGCCGCCCCTGCGCTCAGCGCACTGAACAGCAGCGTCATGGACAGAAGCAGATAGGTGTTGCGGATCATCTTGTTGGTGGCAAGCGTCGCGGACGCCTGGGCCGGCAGGGCTTGCGCCTGGTGGATGGAATGGATAGTGTTCATGGCTTGTTCTCCTGTAGTGTTGAGTGGAAAAAGCGGTTCAGTCTGCCACCGGCTGGGGCAGGTTCAGGTGCTCGCGCCTGCGTTCCAGGCAGCGCGCCACGGCGCGGCTGGAGCGGTCGGACGCCCGGTCGATGGCGACGTAGAGATCGCTCTCGACGTCTTCGATGACCACCTCGGGAAGGCTGTCCAGCGTCACCACGATGCTGCAGCGCTTGTCCGCCCCGCCGCGCGGGCCATTGATGTCGGACAGGCGCATTTCCACGCGCCGGATGTGGTCGCTGCCGCGCGTCAGGCCGAAGCGCAGGCGGCGCTCGGCATGTTCGCGCAAGGCCTCGGTGAGGGCGAAACCCTGTGACTGGATGTGAATCTGCATGGCGCTTTCCTCCTTCATTTGGAATACTTTGAAGTATAGTGATCCTTGCGGGTTCCATAAAGTCGAATATAATTGATGTTTACTTCGAAAATTACGAATCTAACCGGGCATGACGCTCGCACCATGCCCGGCTTCCCTCACCCCTGCCCTCTCCCAAAAGGCTAATCTATGCACACATCTTTGCAAGCTGTTGATTTTACCCCCCTCCCCCGCTTGCGGGGGAGGGGTTGGGGGAGAGGGAAAAAGGGCATGTTAATCAACCAATTCCCTCTCCCTAGCCCTCTCCCTCGCACCCGCAAGGAGTGTCCCCGCCGGGATTGGCAGCAAGCTGCTCAATCCGGCGAGACGGGAGAGGGGACTTGTGTGCATAGATTAGCCCAAAAGGAGAGGGGGACGATGTATGCGTCTGCGACGCATTTTTGAGGTAAAGCGCATGGGCACGTTGAACTACAAGCATCTGCACTATTTCTGGGTGGTGGCCAAGGCGGGTGGCGTGACCCGTGCCAGCGAGCGGCTGCACGTGACGCCGCAAACGATCAGCGGTCAGTTGAGCCTGTTCGAGGACATGCTGGGAGAAATGCTGTTCACCCGCGCCGGGCGTCATTTTGAACTCACCGAGGCGGGCCGGCTGGTGTTGAGCTACGCCGACGAGATCTTCTCGCTGGGCCAGGAACTGGAGGACGTATTGCACCACCGGCCCACCGGACGGCCTCCGCAATTCAGGGTGGGGGTGACCGATGCGGTACCGAAGTCGCTCGCCTACCGCTTGCTGGAGCCGGCGGTGCAAATTCCGGAGCCGCCGCGCATCATTTGCCGGGAAGGGAAGGTTGTCAGCCTGCTGGCCGAATTGGCGGTGCACCGGCTCGATATAGTGATCGCCGACAGCCCCATGCCGCCCGCGCTTGATGTGCGGGGCTACAGCCATTTGCTCGGGGAGAGCGGCCTCGCGTTCTTTGCCACGGCGGAGCTTGCGCGGCGTTATTCAGGCGCGTTCCCGCAATGCCTGGACGGCGCGCCTCTGCTCCTGCCGGGCGAGGATGTCTCGGTGCGGCCCCGGCTGACGCGCTGGTTCAACGACCATCGGATTCGTCCGCGGATTACCGGAGAATTCGACGACGGTGCGCTGATGAAGGCCTTCGGGCGTGCAGGGGTGGGCATCTTTACCGCCCCGGCGGCGATTGCGGAGCAGGTCATGCGACAGCACGAAGTGGTGATGATCGGCTCAACCGAAGAGGTAAAAGAGCAGTTCTATGCCATCTCGGTGGAGCGCAAGCTCACCCATCCGGCCGTGATCGCCATCAGCCGTGCGGCGCGGCAGGAGCTGTTCAGCAAACGGTGATCCGGCGAAAGAGCGGCTGGCGTGGCGTATAATAATTCATGCTTCAAGTCCGCAGAGCAAGTCGCGGCCGGTGCCGCTGCATCTGCGGGAACTGGGTAAGACGGCAAATAACAGGAAATAACCGGGAGTTTTCATGCTAGACATACAATTATTGCGCAACGATCTGGATGGGGTGGCAAAGAGCCTGGCATCGCGCGGCTTCATCATTGATGCGGCTGCTTTCCGGGCATTGGAGCTGGAGCGCAAGACCGTCCAGACCCGCACCCAGGAATTGCAGGCGAAGCGCAACGCCATTTCCAAACAGATCGGCCAGGCCAAGGCGAAGGGCGAGGATGTCAGCCCCATCATGGCGGAAGTGGCCAATCTGGGCGAGGAACTGAAAGCGGCGGAATCGGGCCTGGAAGAAATCCAGGGCAGGATGAATGAGATTCTCCTTATCATCCCCAACCTTCCCCATGAGACCACCCCGGCCGGCAAGTCCGAAGCCGACAACGTGGAAGTGCGCAAGGTCGGCACGCCGCGCATTTTCGACTTTCCCGCGCGCGACCACGTGGACGTGGGCGAAGGGCTGAAGCAACTGGATTTCGGGACCGCCGCCAAGATCAGCGGCGCGCGCTTCTCCCTGATGCGCGGCCAGTTGGCGCGGCTGCACCGGGCGCTTGCGCAGTTCATGCTCGACGTGCACACCCAGGAGCATGGCTATACCGAGGTTTACGTGCCTTACCTGGTGAATCCCGATTCCATGCGCGGCACCGGGCAACTGCCGAAATTCGAGGCGGATTTGTTTGCGGTGCAGAAAAACGAAAATGAGAAGCTATATCTGATTCCCACCGCCGAAGTGCCGCTGACCAACATGGTGCGCGACGAGATTGTGGCTAGCGAAAGCCTGCCGCTGAAATTCGTCGCCCACACGCCGTGCTTCCGCTCCGAGGCGGGATCCTACGGCAGGGACACCCGTGGCATGATCCGCCAGCATCAGTTCGACAAGGTGGAACTGGTGCAAATCGTTCATCCGTCCAAATCCTGCGAGGCGCTGGAGGAACTGACCGCCAATGCCGAGACTATCCTCCAGAAGCTGGAACTGCCCTACCGGGTGATGGCGCTATGCACCGGCGATATGGGGTTTTCCTCGGCCAAGACCTACGATCTGGAAGTATGGCTGCCGGCGCAGAACGCTTACCGCGAGATCTCTTCCTGCAGCAATTTCGAGGCGTTCCAGGCCAGGCGCATGCAGGCGCGCTATCGCAACGAGAAAGGCAAGCCGGAACTGGTGCACACGATCAACGGTTCAGGGCTGGCGGTCGGGCGTACGCTGGTGGCCATCCTGGAAAACTGTCAGCGTGCGGATGGCGGCGTGGATATTCCCGCCATTCTCCAGCCTTACATGGGCGGGCAGAAGCTGATCGAGCCGGCGCACTGAGCCAGTGGTAACTGGAATCCGGATGGCGGTGTTGCGTGATTTCAGCCTCGCGGTCTTGCCGGATTCTTTGCGGAGGATAGCGCCGGGAAGGGAGATTTGTAGGGCTGCTCGAACTTCATCAGGATGTCGTAGTAGGTGCGGATGTTTTCCACGAAGATCACCGCCTCGCCGCCCCGTGCATAGCCGTGCTTGACGGTGGTGTGGTAATCGCTCTTGCTTAGCAGCGGGAGAACCTTCTTCAGATCGGTCCATGAGTCGGGGTTGAGTTTTTTTCTCTGCGCCAGAATCCGGGCATCTTCCACATGGCCCAATCCGTTGTTGTAGGAGGCTAGCGCGATCCATGTCCGGTCTGGTTCGGGGATGTGGTCAGCCAGCGACTCTTTCAGGGTCAGGAAGTAATTGGCGCCGGCCGGAATGTTTTCCTTCGGGTCAAGCCGGTTGCTGACACCAAGATGGTCGGCTGTATCACCGGTCAGCATCATCAGGCCGCGTACGCCGGTGGGCGAAGTGGCCAGGGGATCCCAATGAGATTCCTGATAGCCCAGGGCGGCAATCAGCCTCCAGTCGATTTCAGTGATTTCCTGTGCCTGCTGGAACAGTTTGCGGTAGGCGGGCAGGGTTGAATTCATTTTATCCAGGAACGCGACCACATCGATGCGATTGAGCCGCTCGACATGCCCGTAATAGCGGTCGAGCAGGTGTTGGAGCGTACCGTCCTGCCGGATGCGGCCAAAAAATGCCTGTGCCTTTTCGAACAGGTAAGGATCGCCGTCCTTCGGAAATGCCCAGGCCAGTTGTTCCGGCTTGCCCAGATTGAATGCAACCGCCAGGTCGGGATGGAAGTTTTGCGCCATGGCAATGAAATGGGAATCCGCAATGGAATAGTCCTCTTCGCCGTTAGCCACTTTTTCCAGCAGATCTTCGATTTCCATATTTTTGACTTCATGCCATTCCAATTTGGGATAACGTTTTTTTTCTTGCTCAAGCCTTTCCACATAGCTGCTGCCGGCGATAACCTCGATTCTTTTTCCGAACAGATCGCCAATACTGGCCGGCTTCAGTCCCAGGTTGTTGTACACGATTTGTTGTTGAACAGTTTGGTAGGGTGGGCCGAAGCGGATGATTTTTTCCCGTTCCGGTGTGACTGTCAGACCGGCAGCCACGAGATGAACCTGTTTCTTCATCAGGGCGGGAATGATCTTGGTGAATTCGGGTGCGACGACAAACTTGACGCTGACGCCCAGGTCCTTGGCGAAGAGGCTGACCAGGTCATATTCCAAACCGGCATAGTTGCCGTGCGCGTCTTCGTAATAAGTAGTGGGGCTGTTGCGTGTCATCACCACCAGTTCGTGGCTTTCCTGTACCGGAGGCAAGGGCTTTTCGGCAATACCGCAAGCCGTCAACCCCAACGCTAGGAGAAGTGGAATGATAGGGCGCATGGCAAAAGTTTGACCTTCTTTCGCGCCTTTGTCCATGTTTCAGGTTCGACCCGGATTATCCATTAGGACGTGAGATGATGGCGAGGGGGTTGCGAGACAGTTTCGTTACACTTGCGAGAAGTTCATGGTCGTTCCATGGACGACGAACAAGCGGCGATAATGGCCGCAAACCGGCCGCCAGCACTCGCATAGGCGCAAAGCGCCGCCTAATGGATAATCCGGGTTCAACTATCCGTTCGTAACTGGTAGAATGCGAGCCTCGCGGAGAGGTGGCAGAGTGGTCGAATGTACCTGACTCGAAATCAGGCGTAGGTTCAAACCTACCGTGGGTTCGAATCCCACCCTCTCCGCCACTTTTTTCATTTCTTTAGTAATATCCTCAAATTTCCCGCCTTGTTGACCTGTAGCGATTAAATATTTATTTGGTAGGTAAATTAGACTTTATCAATATTCTTATATCTATATAAATAATTGTGAATTAAGCCAGCGCAATAAAATCGGTAGAATTAGTCTGAATTGCAGAAGTAAACTCGTGCTTTACATATGATGGTAGGCACACGGTTTTTCTATTATTTGGATAAAGGCGTGTGAACAGTGGCCAACAATACCGAAATCAGCCAGGACCGCATCGAGGTCAAAAATACCACCTGTTACATGTGTGCCTGTCGTTGCGGCATTCGCGTCACGGTAAAAAATGGCGAGGTGCGTTATATCCAGGGCAATCCCGACCATCCTTTGAATCAGGGAGTGATCTGCGCCAAGGGCTCTTCCGGCATCATGAAGCAGTATTCTCCGGCCCGATTGACCAAGCCGCTGCGCCGCAAACCGGGCGCCGAGCGTGGCGATGGAGAATTCGAAGAGATTTCCTGGGAGGAGGCCTTTAGTGTAATGGCCGAGCGCCTGGTCAGGATCCGCGCGACCGATCCCAGGAAGTTTGCCCTGTTCACCGGCCGCGACCAGATGCAGGCGCTGACCGGGCTGTTTGCGAAGCAGTTCGGCACGCCCAATTACGCCGCGCACGGCGGTTTCTGCTCGGTCAATATGGCCGCCGGCATGATCTACACCATCGGCGGCTCGTTCTGGGAGTTCGGCGGGCCCGATCTCGATCGCGCCAAGTTGTTCGTGATGATAGGCACCGCCGAAGACCACCATTCCAACCCGCTCAAGATCGCCATCTCCAGGTTTAAGCGCAGCGGCGGGCGCTTCATTTCCATTAATCCGGTCCGCACCGGCTATTCCGCCATCGCCGACGAGTGGGTGCCGATCCGCCCCGGCACCGATGGGGCGCTGCTGCTGGCGCTGATCCACGAAATTATGCGGATGGGGCTGTATGACCGGGATTTTGTGGTGCAGTACTCGAATGCGGCTGAACTGGTGAACATGAACGAGGCCAGCGACGAATACGGCATGTTCGTGCGCGCCGAGGTGCCGGAAGAGGAGGGCTGTTTCGACCCGCAGAACAAATTGTGGTGGGACCGCATCGCCAACAAGCCGGTGGTGACCCACACCGAGGGGGCTGACCCCTTCCTGCTGGGGGAGTTCAGGCTTAAGGACGGCACCCGGGTGAAACCTTCCTTCCAGCTTTTGCAGGAGCGGGTGAAGGATTACACCCCGGAATGGGCGGAGGGTATCACCGGCATCCCCGCCACCACCATCCAGCGGCTTGCCTACGAAATGGGGGTGACGGCACGCGATCAGAAGATCGAGCTGCCGATTGCCTGGACGGACGCCTGGGGCAAGGAGCACGACACCATCACCGGGAATCCGGTGGCTTTCCATGCCATGCGCGGCCTGGCGGCGCATTCCAACGGTTTTCACACCATCCGCGCACTGTCCATCCTGATGAGCATCCTGGGCACCATCGACCGGCCCGGCGGCTTCCGCCACAAGGCGCCTTTCCCGCGCCCCATTCCGCCTTGCGCCAAGACGCCGAGGGGGCCGGAAGGGGTGCAGCCCGATACGCCGTTGGCGGGCATGGCGCTGGGCTGGCCGGCAGAGCCGGACGATCTGTTCGTGGACGGGAACGGCGCACCGGTGCGGATCGACAAGGCTTTTTCCTGGGAATATCCGCTTGCCGTCCACGGCCTGATGCACAACGTCATCACCAACGCCTGGCGCGGCGATCCCTACACTATCGACACGCTGCTCATCTTCATGGCGAACATGGCATGGAATTCTTCCATGAACACCGTGCAGGTGCGGGACATGCTGAAGGACAAGAACGAGGACGGTGAGTACAAGATCCCTTTCCTCGTCGTGTGCGATGCGTTCCAGTCGGAGATGACTGCCTTCGCCGACCTGGTGCTGCCGGATACGACCTATCTGGAGCGTCACGATGTGATGTCCATCCTCGACCGACCCATTTCCGAGTTCGACGGCCCGGTGGATGCGGTGCGCATTCCGGTGGTGCCGCCGAAGGGCGACTGCAAGCCGTTCCAGGAGGTGCTGATCGAGCTGGGTACGCGCCTCAAGCTGCCGGTGTTTCTCAACAAGGATGGCTCGCGCAAGTACCGCGATTATCCCGACTTCATCATCAACTACGAGACCGAGCCGGGATCTGGCATCGGCTTCCTCGCCGGCTGGCGCGGCAAGGGCGGAGAAAAGTTCATGCGCGGCGAGCCCAATCCGCGGCAATGGGAGATGTATGCCAAGAACAACTGCATCTACCATTATCATCTGCCCCGTTCCTACCAGTACATGCGCAACTGGAACCAGGGCTACCTGGAGTGGGCGCAGCATCATCGTCTGACCCGCTACGCCGAGCCGATCATGATCCATATCTATTCCGAGGTGCTGCACAGGTTCCGGCGTGCCGCGCAGGGAAAGGGGATGAGCAAGAAGCCGCCGGAACATCTGAAAAAGCGCATCGAAACCTATTTCGACCCCTTGCCGTTTTATTACGAGCCGCTGGAAGCGCAGCTTTCCGATAACGCCAGGTACCCGCTCAACGCCGTGACCCAGCGCCCGATGGCGATGTACCACTCATGGGATTCGCAGAACGCCTGGCTGCGCCAGATTCACACCCACAATTACCTGTTCGTCAGTCCCGTTACCGCCAGGGTGCAAGGCATCGCCGACGGCGACTGGATCTGGGTGGAATCCATGCACGGCAAGGTGCGCTGCATGTGCCGTTTCACCGAGGCGGTGGAGCCCGGCACGGTCTGGACCTGGAACGCCATCGGCAAGTCCAAGGGTGCCTGGAACCTGGCGCCCGAGGCCAACGAATCGGAAAAGGGATTCCTGCTCAATCATTTGATTTCAGAGGAGCTGCCGGCCAATCGCGACGGTGACCATCTTTCCAATTCCGACCCGGTAACCGGCCAGGCGGCATGGTTCGACGTCAAGGTGCGCATCTATAAAGCGGAGGAAGGCGAGCCCGAGCAGACTTCCCCCCAATTCAAGCCGGTACCGGCTGCGCCGGGCACCGGCAAGGTCCGGCGCGCGTGGCAGGCGTTCTTTGCCGGAAAAGGAGAGTGGAAATGACCCAGCTTGCTCTCGTCATCGATCTCAACGTCTGTGTGGGCTGTCATGCCTGCGTCACCAGTTGCAAGGAGTGGAACACCTCCGGCTCGGCCGGCGCGATGTCCGATGACCGTCCCTATGGCGCCGACCCGACAGGAACGTTCTTCAACCGGGTGCAGACCTACGAGATAGGTACTTTCCCCGATACGGAAACGGTGCATTTCCCCAAATCCTGCCTGCACTGCGAGGAGCCTCCGTGCGTGCCGGTCTGCCCGACGGGCGCATCCTACAAGCGCAAGGAGGACGGCATCGTGCTGGTGGACTACGACAAGTGCATCGGCTGCAAATACTGCTCCTGGGCCTGTCCCTACGGCATGCGTGAAATTGACGAACATCAGAAGGTGATGAAGAAGTGCACCCTGTGCGTCGACCGGATTTACGACCAGAGCCTGCCGGAAACCGAGCGCAAACCGGCCTGCGTGATGGCGTGCCCGACCAGCGCACGCCTGTTCGGCGACGTGCACGATCCGGAATCGGTGGTGTCGGTGGCGATCCGGGAAAACGGCGGCTATGCGCTGATGCCGGAGTGGGGCGCGAAGCCGTCCAACCATTATTTGCCGCGCCGCAAGACCAAGCTCGTGATACACGCCGACGAATTGGTGCGTGCCGATAACCCTCTCAAGAAAGAGGGCCACCTGCCCAAACCGGATCTCAGCGAGCCTTCGTTGGACGATGTGACCAGTTGGTAATTTAGTCCTGAGTCCTGAGTGCTGAGTCCTGAGTGCTGAGTCCTGAGTCCTGAGTGCTGAGTGCTGAGTCCTGAGTCCTGAGTCCTGAGTCCTGAGTCCTGAGTCCTGAGTCCTGAGTCCTGAGTCCTGAGTCCTGAGTGCTGAGTGCTGAGTGCTGAGTCCTGAGTCCTGAGTCCTGAGTCCTGAGTCCTGAGTCCTGAGTCCTGAGTCCTGAGTCCTGAGTCCTGAGTCCTGAGTGGAAAGTCCCGAATAGTTGGTGCTTCGCGTTTTACTCAGGACTCAGGACTCAGCACTTTTTACTGGAGTTTTCATGCATCCCGCTTTTTCCGTAATTTTCCTCACCACTTTGCTTGGCGCAGGCCAGGGGCTCTTTCTGGCGCTCTATACCAGCCAGGTTTATGCCTTTTTTCATGTG
>JAJYXP010000046.1:0-71551 GCA_021801705.1 Pseudomonadota bacterium | reverse complement strand
AGCACTTTTTACTGGAGTTTTCATGCATCCCGCTTTTTCCGTAATTTTCCTCACCACTTTGCTTGGCGCAGGCCAGGGGCTCTTTCTGGCGCTCTATACCAGCCAGGTTTATGCCTTTTTTCATGTGCTGCCACCGCAGGCAGAAAGCGGTTTCTACGTGGGTGGAAGCCTGCTTGCGCTGCTGCTGCTGATCGCCGGCCTGGTGGCATCCTTCTTCCATCTTGGCCACCCCGAGCGGGCCTGGCGTGCGGCAGCAAAATGGCGCACTTCCTGGCTGTCGCGCGAGGTTATCGTGCTGCCGGCGTTCATGGGGCTGGTGTTTCTCTACGGCGCGGCGCACTGGCTGGGCTGGAATCCGCCGCTGATCACCTTTGAAGGCGCGCTGACGCTGGATGCGACGATGGTACTCGGCATACTGGGCACGGTCTTGTGTTTCACCCTGTTTGTCTGCACCGCGATGATATACGCCTCCCTGAAATTCCTGCAGGAATGGCATAGCCCGTTGACGGTGGCGAATTACATCCTTCTCGGCGGCGCATCCGGATTTACCCTGGCGGCGGCCTATTCGGCCTATGCCGCACCCGGACTGGTGGGGTTTTACGGCAAATGGGCGATAGTGATCACTCTGCTGGGCCTGGTGACGCGCGTCGCTTCTCTGCTGCGCAATGCGCGCCTGAAGCCGAAATCCACCCTGCAAACCGCGATCGGCGTGCGCCATGGCCAGATCGTGCAGAAAGCACAGGGCTTCATGGGCGGTTCATTCAATACGCGCGAATTCTTCCACGGCAAGCCGATCGGTTTGCTGCGTTCGATTAAATGGGTGTTTCTGCTGCTGGCGTTTCCGCTGCCTGTGTTATTGCTGGCAGGCGGCCTTTCTTCTTCTGCCAGCGCATTGTTGCCCGTGGCTTTCCTGGTTCAGTACGCCGGTCTGCTTGCTGAACGCTGGTTCTTCTTCGCCCAGTCCAACCATCCGCAAAATCTGTATTATCAGGCCATTTCCTGACTTCCCTTGCCCCGGATATTTCATCTTGCCCGGCCTTTTCTTCGCCATTACTTGGCGTCTTGGCGGTTCAACTGCTTTTTATGGGTTGAATGAAAGCACTGCATCTCGCCGAATGGGAAAAGCACGAGAAATACGGGAACAACATGGGCGGGAATATCCGCCGCGCCTGTTTGGAAGTCGAAGCAGCCACTCTGACATTAATCTAGTCTTCGTCGTCTTCCAGCTTCTCGCGCGGTGGATTGCCGTCGTAAACCAGGCCACGGCGCCGTTGCAGGTAAGCATCCCGGAGGAAGACATAGCGGTCGATCGCAGCTTCATCAAACACCTTTTCGGCCTCGAACAGGCGCGAGCGGTTATCGATGGTGTGGACGGCGATTGCCGAATTGCGCTCCGGCACGGGATAGTGCTGTACAACCGGGTCAAACTGGCCATCCACCGCCAGGCCGACTGTATCGCGCAGTGTGCTGGGGCCAAGGAAAGGGAGTACCAGATAGGGGCCGTTTCCCACGCCCCAATAACCCAGCGTCTGGCCGAAGTCTTCATTATGCTTGGGCAAATCCATTGGTGTGGCGATGTCGATCAGGCCGGCAATCCCGACAGTGGTGTTCCATACCAGGCGGCTGAAATCCGAGGCGGCCCGTTCGAGTTTGAACTGGAGCAGGTCGTTGAGCAGTACCAGCACATCATCCAGATTGGAAAAGAAATTGCCGACGGCGGTGCGTACCGGGCTGGGCAGGACTTCCTTGTACCCCGTGGCAACCGGTTTGAGCACGGCTTTATCCACGGTGTCGTTGAATTTGTAGATGCCGCGATTGAGCGGCTCCAGAGGATCGCGACGGTCGCCATTGGTAGCGCAGCCAAACAAGGTCAGGCTTAAAAACAGAACGGCCGGGATTCTGAAAAAGGTCGAGCGCATTGATTGAATCCGATTGTTATTTTGAGGATAGATTATAGCAATGATTCTCTGGTGTCGAAATACCTTGCATGACTTCAATGTCTTCATGCGGCGGCAGCGAGTATGATTCGGAAATATGAGTGATGTCATGAATCCAAAAAACGTCCTGATTACAGGCTGTTCCAGCGGGATCGGGCGTTGCGCGGCCTTGGGACTGGCAAAGCGCGGCTATCGCGTGTTTGCCTCTGCGCGCAAGGCGGAAGATGTGCGCCTTTTGCAAGCGGACGGTCTTGAAAGCGTGCAACTTGACCTGGCGGATTCGCAGTCCATACGCCAAGCGGTAGAAGAAATCATGGTGCGCTCTGGCGGGCGGCTTTATGCCCTCTTCAACAACGGTGCCTACGGCCAGCCCGGTGCGGTGGAAGACTTGCGCCGCGAGGTGCTGCGCGAGCAATTCGAAATCAACCTGTTTGGTACGCTTGAGCTGACCAATCTCGTCATTCCGGCAATGCGCAAGCAAGGCTATGGGCGGATTATCCAGAACAGTTCGGTGCTCGGGCTGGTTGCCTTGCCTTATCGCGGCGCCTATGTGGCCAGCAAGTTCGCTCTTGAAGGTATAACCGATGCGCTGCGGCTGGAACTTCGCGGCAGTGGCATCCATATTTCCCTGATCGAGCCGGGCCCGATCGAAAGCCGCTTCCGGGCGAATTCCTTCGAGGCCTACCGGCGTAATATCGATGTGGGGCACAGTGTTCACCGCGAGAAATATCTCGCCATGGAGCGTCGCCTGACCAAGCAGGGCGCGGCCGTTCCCTTTACGCTACCTCCCGAGGCCGTGCTGCGCAAGCTTGTGCATGCCCTGGAAAGTCCTCGCCCCAAGATCCGTTATTACGTCACTGTTCCAACGCATCTGTTCTCTTCGCTGAAGCGGGTTCTTCCCGGGGGATGGATGGATCGCTTGCTGGCCGCAGTGGGCGGGGACGGCAGCAAATAAGCGCCAGAAGGCTTGAAATACGCGTTTTCTTCCCCCATGTATGCCTTGTCTTCAGGCGTTGCGCTTTGCCCGTGAATTCACTATCAAACCGGATTATCGAAAGGAACAAGTATGGCAGGATTGGATGGCAAGACCCCGTTGCCGACAGAGATCAAGCTGCATCAGAAATCGCGCTTGCTGGAAATTGCATTTAGCGATGGCAAGCGTTACCAGTTGCCTTGCGAGTTCCTGCGCGTTTATTCGCCTTCCGCCGAGGTGCGCGGCCATGGCCCCGGCCAGGAAGTGCTGCAGGTGGGGAAGAAGAATGTCGAAATTACCGATGTTCAGCCGGTGGGCAGTTATGCCGTGCAACTGGTTTTTTCGGACGGGCACGACAGCGGGCTTTATTCCTGGGATTATCTGTATGACCTGGGCGACAACCAGGAAGCGCTGTGGCAGCAATATCTGGCTCGCATGAGCGAGGCCGGCGCCAGCCGAGAGCCTGCTGCTGGGGGTTGAAACCGCCAGGGAGAGGGGCGCCGTGCCGACTCTCCCCGTTCCTTATATGCCTAGCGTTTCTACCCAGGTCAGCGCGGCAAGGTGGGCCTGATTGACCGCCAGTGGATCGAGCTGCAGAGAACTGGCGAGCATTTCGATACGGCTGAGGTCATCTCCTTCGCAAGCTTCTGTCAGTTCCAGGAAGGGACCGTAAATGCCTTGCCTGTGCAGCAGTGCATCACTGATTTGTTCCGGCAGGAAGAGGTTGTCCAGTATTTGATCCATAGGCATTCCCAGCATGGCGTCGAGCAGTGAGAACACGCCAACGATGAACAGGTTGTCGCGGTCGGCGGACTCAAGCATATCCTGGGCTAATAATTCCGTCAGGCGTCCGCGGGTTACGGCTGTTTTCATCAGGGCAGGCGGGGTGCTGCCTTCGCCCGCGGTGACAAGCAATAGCGTCAGCCAACGATACAGTTGCTGGTATCCGAGAATTGCCAGGGCATGGCGGATGGATTGGATTTCACACGACAGGCCAAAGCCAACGGAATTGATGTAGCGCAGCAGCTTGAAGGAAAGCGCTACGTCGCGCTTGAAAGAAACTTCAATATCCTTGATTTCCGCATTCTTGCGCACCTTGTTGAGCAGTTCCAGCACGATGGCATAGGCGGGGTTGATGACCTTGGCGCTCAGGGTTTCCGGGTGAGCGAAATAGTAGCCCTGGTAATAGGAGAAGCCCAGCTTTTCGCAAAGATTGTGCTCCTGTCGGGTTTCGACCTTTTCCGCGATCAGTTTGACCGGATGCTTTGCCAGCATGCGGACGTTCGCTTCGAGTTTCCCGCCACCATTCAGTTGCTGAATATCCAGTTTGACGAAGTTTGCAACTTCGAGCAGAGGTGCGCTTTCGGGTGTCAGCTCAAAGTCGTCCAGGGCCAGACGGTAGCCTTGCGTGCGCAGATTGCGGCAACGTGCGAGCAGTTCGGGCGTCGGCCGGGTGGATTCCAGGATCTCCAGCACTGCGCGGTTGGTTGGCAGCAGTTCAAGAAAGTCGCTCATCAGCACCGATGTGGATGCATTGATGAAGGCCAGTTTGTCGCCAAGGAGCCATTTCGCACCCATATTGCTGAGCGTATTGACCAGTACTTTCGAGGTGGCCAGCATGTTGTCGTTGAAAGCCGCGTCAGTGGCTGCGGAATCGCGCCGGAACAGAAGTTCATAGCCGATGATTTTCTGCTGCCGGTCGACAATGGGCTGGCGACCGATAAAAACCTTATCTTGCATTGGAATTCTGGCGCTTACGCAGTAAACATGGAGGCACGGGTAGCCTCGTTACTCATGTTCAGCAGTTCTTCGATATCCAGCACCAGTACCACCAGTCCGTCACCAGACAGCGTGGCGCCAGCGATCCCCTTGGGTTTGATGTCGTGCAGCGGCTTGATGACCACGTCATCCCTGCCGACAAAGCCGTCTATTGCCAGGATGAAGCTGGTGACCGTGGTTTGCATCAGTACGCCGAATGCGGGCATACTTTCCTGGGGCCAGCCGATCAGGCCGGCCAGTGAGCGTACCGGAAGAACTTCGTCGCGCACCACCATGGTTGCGCGGCCTGAAACACGCTGGATTTCTGCCGCATTGATCGGAATGATTTCGCGCACCATGGAAAGCGGTACGGCAAAAGGCTGGTCGCCCAGGCGAACCACCAGTACAGGCAGAATGGCCAGGGTCAGGGGGAGTGAAATGGTGATGGTGGTGCCATAGCCGACGGTGGAGTTGATGTCGATCCGGCCGTTCAGTTTCTGGATGTTGGTGCGTACCACGTCCATGCCGACGCCGCGGCCCGATACATCCGAGATCTGGTCCTTGGTGGAAAAGCCGGGCAGGAAAATCAGGTTGAGCGATTGCCTGTCGTCCAGGCTGTTTGCGGCATCCTGATCAATCAGTCCCTTTTCGATGGCTTTGCTGCGTATCGTGTCGGGGCGCATGCCCTTGCCGTCATCGGCGATTTCGATGACGATATGATCGCCGGTCTGCATCGCGGTAAGGCGTACCAGGCTCTTGGCCGGCTTGCCTGCCGCGAGGCGCTCGGCCGTGCTTTCCACGCCATGATCAACGGCATTGCGGACCAGGTGGACCAGCGGATCATTGAGGTCCTCGATCATGGTCTTGTCGATCTCGGTCTCTTCACCTACGATCACCAGTTCCACGTCTTTGCCAAGCTGCCGGGCAAGGTCGCGGGCGAGGCGCGGATATTTCTGGAACAGGCGGCCAATGGGCTGCATCCGCGTTTTCATCACGGCATTTTGCAAGTCGCCGACCAGAAGATCCAGATGGCTGACCGCTTCGTCGAAGGCCTTGAGGGACTCCGAATCGGTCTTGCCCTGCAGGATGTTGGCGCGCAAGCAGGTGAGGCGGTTCTTGGTCAGGCCGATTTCGCCGGATAGATTGAGCACCATGTCCAGTCTGGCAGTGTCGACGCGAATGGTCACTTCCTTGGTGGATGCCTGCTGGACGGCTGCTGGCGGTTTGGCGCGGGGCACCAGGTCAACCTGGGGGGCGGGATTGCGAACATGTTCCAGTTGCGGGCTGGGAGCGGCCTCCTGTTGCGGAATAGTCACTTCTTCCGGCGCTCCGGCAACGGTGTGGTACAGTGCGTGCCAGTCTGGTCCGGTGGTTTCTTCGGTGGTGACAGTTTCCGCGCCTGCCGGGTGCGATTCATGAGTTTGTTCGGAAAGAGCTGCCAGAGCAGCTTTTTCTCCTGCCAAAACGGCGTCCAGCGCAGTCAGCAGCGCCGCATCGGCTGCGTCAGGCACGCATGATTGCTGGAGCGAGCCGAACATGTCGCGCACCACCCCGGTTGATCTCAGGATCACATCCATGATTTCCGCAGTGATTTCCAGTTCACCGGTGCGCAGTTTATCGAACAGATTTTCTGTGCGATGGCACAGTTCTACCAGTGCATTGACATTGAGAAATCCGGCTCCGCCCTTGATGGTGTGGAAGCCGCGGAAAATGTCATTCAGAAGAGCCTTGTCGCTGGGTCTTTTTTCCAGTTCGACCAGTTTGTTGTCGACATCGGAAAGCAGTTCGGTCGCTTCCGTCAGAAAATCCTGGAGTAATTCTTCCATTCCGGCAAAGTGGCTCATTAATGTTTCTCCCGGCTACGATTATTTGAAAATGTTCGACTAAAAGCCCAGGCTTTCCAGCAAGTCGTCCACCTGATCCTGGCTGGTGACGACATCGGTGCGCCCCGCGGCATTGATGACCGGGCCATTCAGCAGGCCTGTGTCAATTTCGGTTTTTTTATCGGCGGGCGTTGTCGCCAGCAGCAATTGCAGCATGTCGCGCTCCATCTGCTGGGCCATCTCGGTGACTTTTTTGATGACCTGGCCGGTGAGATCCTGAAAGTCCTGCGCCATCATGATTTCCATGAGCTGGGCATTGGTTGCCCTGGTTTGGGCCGGAACTTCCTTCAGATAGTCGCGGGTTTCTTCAGCCAGTTGCTTGAACTCCGCCGGGCTGAGCTTATTGTCGAACAAATGTTGCCATTTCGCGCTAAGCGTCATGGCGCCGGCTTCCAGCTTTTCCTGAATAGGCTGGGCAATTTCGGTCGCGGTCAGCGCCCGTTCGGCAGCCTGTTGCGTCATCGCCGCGATATAGGCGAGACGTTCGCGAGTGTCCGGCATCGCCTCGACTGTTTGTTCCAGTTTCTTGTCGTATCCCAGTTCACGCAGCGTGTCGTGCAGTTTACGCGTCAGGTGGCCGATTTGCGAGAAAAGGCTTCCCTCGCCCGCTTCCGTTGCCGGGGGCGGCGCTGTCGAGGGTTCGGGTCGATTTGTCGGCGTTTCCTGGGCAGGCGACTGCGCGCTGTTGGCCATCACAATGCTGTCAAACAGGGCTTCCAGATCTTCGGAATCCCCGCTGGCTAAAGTACTGTTACTCACCGCACGTCTCCTTGAATATTTACTGTTTTTCCATTTTTTCGAAAATCTTGTTCAGCTTTTCTTCCAGCACGGCGGCCGTGAAGGGCTTGACGACATAGCCGCTGGCGCCGGCCTTGGCCGCTTCGATGATGTTTTCTTTCTTGGCCTCGGCGGTGACCATCAGTACCGGCAGGTGTTTCAGCATGGCATCGGCACGGATGTTTCTGAGCAGTTCGAGACCGGTCATGTTCGGCATGTTCCAGTCGCTGACCACGAAATCGAACTTGCCGTTGCGCAGTTTGCTGAGCGCAACCACGCCGTCCTCGGCCTCATCGGCATTGGTGAATTCCAGTTCTTTCAGCAAATTGCGCAAGATCCGTCGCATCGTTGAAAAATCATCGACAATCAGGAACTTCATGTTCTTATCGGCCACGGGAAACTCCACGGATGATGTGTTCTGTATGCATCATGGCATGATGCGATTCCGCACGCGCTTCATCCCGCAGGGAATCGGAATCCTTTGGGGTATACGATGCTTCACTGCTTCGATGGCTGCTTCGCATTCTTGATGATTGCCTGTCGTGTTTCATGACGCGAACCTATCTGAGTAATAAGGGGCGCAAGGTATCGGCCAGTACAGCCGGGTCGAATTTGGCGACATAGGCATCCACGCCGACGCGTTTGCCCATGTCGCGGTTGGCCTCCGATGATAGCGATGAGTGCATCACTACCGGGATGCCTTCGAAGCGCTGGTCCGCCTTGATGTTTTTTGTCAGAACGTAACCATCCATTTCCGGCATTTCCGCATCCACCAGGACGATTCTGACCAGATCGTGCAGCGTGGCGCCATCCTGATGGGCGCGCGCGGCCAGGCTCTGCAGCTTTTCCCATGCTTCCAGGCCGTTGGTGGCCTGCTGGTATTTGACGCCCATCTTGTCCAGCACCATGATGATTTCCTTGCGCGCCACCGCGGAGTCGTCGGCAAAGAAAATCGACTGCTCTGTTTCCGTTTCGATCGGGGCAAGTTCCGGTACGGCTTCGATGCCGATGGTATTGGCCAGGATCTGTTCGACGTCGAGGATGGAAACCAGTTTTCCGTCAGGCAGCTCCGTGATTGCCGTGATCAGTCCTTCCTGGCCTGCCAGCATGGATTGCGGCGGTTTTACCTTGTCCCAGTCGACACGGATGATGCGATCGACGTCATGCACCAGGAAGCCCTGGGTGTGGCGGCTGTATTCGGTGACGATCATGGTATGGCCGGTATCTTCAGGCGCATCGTCGAGATGGATGAATTTGGCCAGGGATATGACAGGGATGATGTTGCCGCGCAGGGAAATCACCCCCTCCACGCCGCTTGGCATGTTGGGTGATTTGGTGATTTTTGGGGTCTGGCTGACTTCGCGCACTTTGAACACGTTGATGCCGAAAATTTCTCCGCTTCCCAATGAGAAAAGCAGGATTTCCATTTTATTGAAGCCGGCCAATTTGGTCCTGGCGTCCACCGAGTCGAGGAGCGGATTATTATTTTCCATGCGATTCCTCCCTTATTTTTGAACTGGTTCGCTTAACAGTTTGGCAAGGATGACCGCCAATTTTTGCGGTTCGAATTTTGGAACATAGTCGTCCACGCCGACCGCCCGGCCAAGCTGCTGGTTGGCGATGCTGCTCAGGGAGGAATGCATGATTACCGGGATGCCGGCAAAACGGTGGTCGTTCTTGATATTTTTGGTCAGGACATAGCCATCCATTTCCGGCATTTCGACATCGGTCAGGATCAGCTGAATGAAGTCGGTGACGGGGAGTCGGGCTGTTTCGGCTTGGGCGGCGATTTTCTGCAGCTCTTCCCAGGCTTGCCTGCCATTGTTGGCACTGATATGGCGGATGTTCATGACGTCCAGCGTGCGTTTGATCTGGTTTCTGGCGACAGACGAGTCGTCCGCGAAGAACACCGTGCGATCATGGAGTTCAAGCGGTTTGATGTTGGTGAACAGGAAGTCGTCGTCATAGTGGCTGGTTTCGGAGAGTACTTTTTCCACGTCCATCATCATTACCAGGCGGCCATCCGGCAGTTCCGTTACCGCGGTGACCAGGCCGCCCATTTTTGCCGCCAGCATTTCGGGAGGAACGCGCATGGCCGACCAGTCGAGGCGCAGAATAGTGTCGACCGCATCCACCAGAAAGCCCTGAGTATGGCCATTGTACTCGGTGACGATCATGATTTCCGGCTTGGTGCTGCTTTCCACTCCGGTATATTTCACCAGGTCCACCACAGGTACCAGCACGCCGCGCAGGCTGACCATGCCTTCGACCGAAGAGGGCATCTCGGGCGCATGCGTGATTTCCGGTACCCGCATGACTTCCCTTACCTTGAATACGTTGACGCCAAACGTTTCCTTGCGACCGGTACGGCTGTCCATGCCCAGGGTGAAGAGCAGGATCTCCAGCTTGTTGGTGCCGGCCAGCTTGGTGCGTGCGTCGATGCTTTTCAACAGTTCTGACATCTGGATTATTCTCCGTGAATAAGCGCTGAACCCATGTCTCAGTCAGAGATGGCGGGTAACCAGGCAGTTGGGGCAGATGATTGCGATTGTCAGTGCCATGTCCTCAGGGTTGCCGTGTCATGTTATTGTGCTGTTGCCGGACACATTTTACCGAAATAATTTAAACCGGTTGGCCTTAATTGTTGCAAATGCGCAAGATAATCATATCGCAGTCATCGGCGATCAGTATATTACATTCAACAAGAATCTGATCAGTTACGGTATTATTCCGGCACAAATTCGGTCGTGGAGCTTAAGCAGCCTTGTCTAAATCCCCTACATATGTTGATCCGAAAGAGCTGGAGCAGGCTTTCTCCCTGTTTAACCAGGCCTCGGCACAGTTGACCGATGCCTATCAGGAATTACAGCAACAGGTGGAGTATCTGACGGGCGAGCTGGCAGTGGCTAACGGGGAGCTGCGCCGTCAATTGTTGGAAAAGGAGGCGCTGTCGCAACGCCTGGGCCACTTGCTTGCCGCCATGCCGGCAGGGGTGGTGGTGCTGGATCAGCGGGGCGTGGTCATGGAGGCCAATCCGATGGCCAGTGGGCTGCTTGGCGAGTCGCTGACAGATCGGCCGTGGTCAGAGGTCGTGGCGCATGCGCTGGTTCAGACTGTGGTGCCGCACGAATGGGATATCGCCGAGGTCGATGGAGCGCGGGTGCGGCGCCGGGTCAGCATCTCCAGCAGCCCGCTGGATGCCGCCGGAGGGCAGGTGCTGCTGATCCACGACATGACCGAAGCCTATGCCATGCAACACGAGTTGCAGCGACACCAAAGACTCTCTTCCATGGGCGAAATGGCGGCGGGGCTGGCGCACCAGTTACGCACGCCGCTGGCTACCGCCTTGCTCTATACGGCCCACCTGAACAGGCCTGGCCTGCCTGAAAGCGAGCGGGTTCGCTTCGCCGACAGGGTGTTGGCGCGCCTGCGCCATCTCGAGCACCTGATCCAGGACATGCTGATGTTCGTGAAAGGAGAGAGCGGAGGGCATGATATGGTGCAGGTGTCGTCCCTGCTGGCTGAATTACAGCAGGTGATGGAGCCGCAAATGGCCGGGCACGGGCTTGTTTTCAGCGTCGAAGACGACAGCCGGGGAGCTGCCGTTCTGGGCAGTCGCAAGGCCCTCACAGGCGCCTTGCTCAACCTGCTGGAAAATGCCATGCAGGCTTGCTCTGAAGGGGGGAGGGTGGCGTTGAGGGGCGCGATTGGAGAGGGCAATTTCCTGGTCCTGACCGTGAGTGACAGCGGCAAAGGCATTGATGCCGCAACTCAGGAGCGTTTGTTCGAGCCCTTCTATACGACCCGTACCGATGGCACCGGATTGGGCTTGGCGATCGTGCGTGGTGTGGCGGAGGCGCACAGGGGGGAAGTTCGGGTCAGATCGATGCCGGGCTGTGGCAGCGAATTCAGCCTGTGGCTGCCCAAGGCGCAATAATTTGAAGTTGCACAGCGATGAAAACATTACCCATCCTGATTGTTGAAGACGATAAAGACCTGCGCGAGGCCTTGTGCGATACGCTCGGCCTGGCCGGCTACGAGGTGCTGGATGCGGCGGACGGTCCTGCCGCGCTGGCAATATTGGGCAGGCGCCGGGTCGGCCTGGTGGTGACGGATGTGCAGATGCACCCCATGGATGGGCACACCCTCCTGCGCGAAATCAAGTCGGCTCATCCGGGGGTTCCGGTGCTGCTGATGACCGCGTACGGCATGATCGACAAGGCGGTGGAGGCGATGCGCGCGGGCGCTTGCACTTACCTGACCAAGCCGTTTGAGCCGGATCGGTTGCTGGCCGAGGTGGTGCGCTACATGCTTTCCGCGCATCCGGCAGATGGTTCGGAGATGCAGAGCGTGGATCCGCGCATGAGCGAATTGCTCGCTTTGGCACGGAAAGTTGCCGCTACCAATGCGACCGTCATGATCACTGGCGAGTCGGGTTGCGGCAAGGAGGTCATGGCGCGCTTCATTCACCGCCACAGCCCGCGCGCCAATGAGCCGTTCGTGGCTATCAACTGTGCCGCGATTCCTGAAAATCTGCTCGAGGCCACCCTGTTCGGCTATGAAAAGGGTGCTTTCACCGGCGCCGCTCAAGCCCATGCCGGCAAGTTCGAGCAGGCGCAGGGCGGCACCCTGCTGCTGGACGAGGTTTCGGAGATGCCGCTTCCGCTTCAGGCCAAGCTGCTGCGGGTTTTGCAAGAGCGCGAGGTGGAGCGCGTCGGCGGCACCAAAACCATTCCGCTTGATATCCGGATTATCGCCACTTCCAACCGTGAGATGGCCGATGCCGTCGCGCGCGGCGATTTCCGCGAGGATTTGTATTACCGCCTCAACGTATTTCCTGTCGAATTGCCGCCGTTGCGGGAGCGGCGGGCGGATATCGTTCCGTTGGCGCGGCATCTGGCCGACCGGCTCGGTGCCGCGCTCGGACGCCCGGGAATCGGCTTGTCACCAGCAACTGCCGGGCAATTGACGCAATATGCCTGGCCGGGTAACATCCGAGAGCTTGAAAATGTCATTCAGCGCGCATTGATTCTGTCTCCGGGCGAGGTGCTTGAAGCGGAATACCTGCTCCTTCCGAAAACCAGATTGGGCTCGCCACGGCAGGAATCGCCGGTCGCCGGTGGCACGGTGGATATGAAAACGCTGGAGCGGGCGCATATTCTGGAAACGCTGGCATTGGCCAACGGTTCGCGCAAGCTTGCTGCGGAGAAATTGGGCATGAGCGAGCGCACCTTGCGTTATAAGCTCCAGCAGTACCGGGAGGAAAATGGCGGGGGCGGGCAATGACGCCGTTCCCTGTTTCGGCTATGCATAGGCACAGAATATGCTTATATTTCGGGTGGCGGCGAGCAAAAAAATGATCGCCGAGATGGATAAACGGCTATAATTCGAGCTGGAGGCCTGAAGACTATGAATACGCAGGGAATAGACCAGTTGCTCGGCCAGTTGCGCGCTGCATCGACGCTTGCCGCGGGTGCGGAGCCGTTGTCGGCACCGGCGGAGGGCGCGGATTTTGCCGCGCTTCTTAAATCCTCTCTGGATCAGACAAATGGCGCGCAACAGGACGCTTCCAACCTGGCCAAAGCGTTCGAGCAGGGCGACCCCAGTGCCAATCTTCAGGAGGTGATGATTTCCCTGCAAAAGGCCAATATTTCCTTCCAGACCATGGTGCAGGTGCGCAACAAGCTGGTATCGGCTTACCATGAAGTCATGAGCATGCAAGTGTGACCGGGATGCGATGCACGTTGCTTGGCATCGCTGTATCCCCATTCCGGGGCAGGGTTCAAAATCTCGAAAAACCTCATTACCCGCGAGTCGGAGGCAAGGCGTAAAACAATATGGCTGTCGCATCACAGCAATCGCTTATTGCCCGTTTAAGAGAGCTCAACCGGTTATCCAGCGGACAAAAGCTGGGCCTGATGCTAGGATTGGCTGCCGCCATTGCACTGATCACGGGCGCCTGGATATGGTCGCAGACGCCGGATTACCGGGTTCTTTACAGCAACCTTTCCGACCGGGATGGGGGCGCAATCATCAATTCTCTGCAGCAGATGAACGTGCCCTACAAGATGGCGGAAGGCGGCGGCGCCATTCTGGTCGCCGCCAGCCAGGTTTATGATGTGCGTTTGCGCCTCGCATCCCAGGGTCTTCCCAAGGGCAGCGTAGTCGGCTTCGAGTTGATGGAAGCACAGAAACTGGGTACCAGCCAGTTTCTCGAGCAAGTCAATTACCAGCGCGGCCTGGAGGGGGAGCTGACGCGTTCCATCCAGTCGCTTTCCGCCGTTCAGGGTGCGCGCGTTCATCTTGCCATCCCGAGGGCTTCGGTTTTTACCCGCGAACAGCAAAAACCCAGCGCTTCCGTGCTCGTCAGCCTTCATCCAGGCAGGGAGCTTGACAAGGGTCAGGTCAGCGGGATCATCCACCTGGTATCAAGCAGTGTGCCGAATCTGCCAATCAAAAATGTGACGGTCATCGATCAGAACGGCAACCTGTTGAGCGCTTCATCAGAAGGCAAGGAAAATGCCGGCCTCGACCCGAGCCAGTTGGAATATTTGCGCCAGGTCGAGCAGAGCTTCGTCAAGCGCATCGAAAATATTCTCAGCCCGATTACCGGTATAGACAATGTGCGGGCACAAGTTGCGGCCGAGCTGGATTTTTCGCAGACCGAACAGACTGCGGAAACCTTTAAACCCAATCCTACACCGCCGCTTGCGGCAATCCGCAGCCAGCAGAGCAGCGAGAGCGGCGGAGCCGGCCAGGTGGCTGGCGGCGTGCCCGGCGCCTTATCCAACCAGCCCCCTGGTGCGGCTATCGCACCGGTCACGGCTCCAGCCGCCGCAACTGCGGCTGCGGTAACTGCTCAGCCTCCAGGCGGCAGCGGCTACAGGGAGTCAACAGTCAATTACGAGCTGGATAAAACCATACAGCATGTAAAGCTGCCGGTGGGGGGCGTCAAGCGCCTGTCGGTGGCGGTGGTGGTGAATTTCAAGAAGACGGTGGAGAAGGACGGGAAAATTAGCGTCAAGCCCTTGTCCGCTGCTGAAATGGCGCAAATCAGCAATCTCGTCAAAGAGGCCATGGGCTACAGGCAGCAGCGGGGAGATACGCTCAATGTGGTGAATGCCCCGTTCAATGCGGTTGTCGAAACGGTTCCGGCGGTTCCGTTGTGGAAGGATCCGGGTATGATTGCGCTGGCCAAGGAGATCGCCAAGAATCTGCTGATCGCCGCCGTGGTATTCTTCCTTGTGTTTGGAGTGCTGCGCCCCTTGCTGAAGGAGCTTTCCACTCCGCCGCCACGGCCTGCTGTACAGGCTGAGGCAGAAGGCGTGTCGGGTGCCCGTCCAGCGCGTGCTGGCTATGAAGAGCAACTGACAGTGGCCAAGCAAATGGCGAAGCAGGAACCGAAAATCGTGGCAGGAGTGGTCAAGGAGTGGATCGGCGGTAATGAGTGACGAGGGAATTCATAAGAGCGCCATTTTACTGATGACCCTGGGTGAGGAGGGGGCGGCTGAAGTTTTCAAGTATCTCAGCCCAAAAGAGGTGCACAAGCTGGGGGCGGCCATGGCCAGCCTGAACGCCGTCAAGCGCGATCAGGTGGAGCAGGTGCTGGATGACTTTATGTACTTGGCAGGCGAGAAAACCAATCTTGGCGGGGGCTCTGACGAATATATCCGTAGCGTGCTAAACAAGGCGCTGGGTTCGGACAAGGCTGCCAACATTATAGAACGCATTCTGCACGGGGGTGATACCGCCGGCATTGAGAGCCTGAAGTGGATGGATGCAGCTTCCGTGGCGGAGTTGATCAAGAACGAGCATCCCCAGATTATCGCCACTATTCTGGTTCATCTGGAGCGGGATCAGGCCAGCGAGGTGTTGAACTCTTTCACTGAGCGGCTGCGCAACGATGTGGTGCTGCGCATTGCCACACTGGACGGGATTCAGCCGTCCGCACTCAAGGAATTGAATGATGTGCTGAGCAAATTGCTCTCAGGTACCACCAACCTCAAGAAGAGTGTGCTCGGCGGCGTGAGGGCAGCGGCGGAAATCCTCAATTTCTCCGGGACCGCCAACGAAACGGCAATCATCGCCAGCGTGCGCGATTACGACCCGGAGCTGGCGCAGAAAATTCAGGACGAGATGTTCGTCTTCGAGAATCTGATCGATCTCGATGACCGATCCATCCAGATGCTGTTGCGTGAAGTGCAGTCCGAGTCCCTGATCATCGCGCTCAAGGGCACGGGCGAGGAACTGCGCGAGAAAATATTCAAGAACATGTCGCAACGCGCCGCTGAGATGTTGCGCGACGATCTCGAGGCCAAAGGGCCGGTACGCGTTAGCGAAGTTGAGGCGGAGCAGAAGGAAATTCTCCGGGTCGTGCGCAAGCTCGCTGATGAAGGTCAGATAGTGCTGGGCGGCAAAGGAGAGGAAAGTTTTGTCTAGCAACATCATTCCCAAGGAGCAGTTGAGCGCTTACCAGCGTTGGGAGCTGAATTCGCTGGATGGATCGGCAGAAGGGGGCAGCGAAAAGAATGCTGTGGCACTCCCGACAGCGGCAGAGATAGAGAACGTCCATCAGCAGGCTTACCGGGAAGGTTTCGCCGCTGGTTACCAGGAAGGCAAGGGCAAGGCAGATGACGAACTGGCGCGGCTGTCCCGGCTGATGTCGGCACTGGATGATGCGCTTAACCGGTTTGACGAGGAACTGACGCAGAGCCTGCTTTCCCTGGCGCTGGACATTGCCAAACAAATGCTGCGCGAAGCTTTGAGAGTGCGGCCTGAGCTGGTCCTGCCTGTGATTCGCGAGGCAGTGAACAGCCTGCCCCAAGCCAGTCAGCACCCGCACATTAAATTGCATCCGGATGATGCGGCTCTGGTGCGATCGCTGATGGAAGACGAGCTGAATCACTTTCACTGGAAGCTTGTTGACGATAGCCGCGTGAAGCGGGGCGGTTGCAAGGTGGAAACGGTGAACAGCGAGGTTGATGCCACTCTGGAAATCCGCTGGGAAAGAATACTTGCCGGCTTGGGACGTGAAGGTGCCTGGCTTGAATAGCGACGCACCTCGGCGGTGCATCCATACAAGCCGGGCAGGGACCTGTCGTGACGCCTCCCTCTGATCGCTGGAATGGTTTTTTGCTGGAATGCGGCGAAGCGGTTGCCGCCGTTGAGCCCTGGATTGTGACCGGCCGCCTGACACGGGTTGCAGGGCTGGTGATGGAAGCGGTAGGGCTGCGGCTCGCGGTGGGCAGTAGTTGCACTGTTCATCTGCCCGGCGGACATGATGTGGATGCTGAAGTGGTTGGTTTCTCAGGAGAAAAACTTTTTCTTATGCCTTCCACCGACGTCTACGGGTTGGTGCCCGGCGCCAGAGTGACACCTGTGGATGCCTTGATGCAGCGCGCTTCCGGACAAGCTGTGATCCCCTCCCACAAGAGACGTCGTTCGCAAGACAGGGCGCGCCAAGTGGCTGTGGGTGACGGCTTGCTGGGCCGCATCCTCGATGGTGCCGGGCGTCCGCTCGATATGCTCGGCCCGCTGCACCTGGAGAAGCAGGTGCCGTTGCACTGCCGTCCCTGCAATCCCCTTGGCCGTGCGCCGATCCATCAGGTTCTGGACGTCGGCGTGCGTGCTATCAATGCCCTGCTGACTGTCGGCCGCGGGCAGCGGATGGGCTTGTTCGCCGGTAGCGGCATTGGCAAAAGTATTTTGCTGGGCATGATGGCGCGGTTTACCAGTGCCGACGTGGTCGTGGTCGGTTTGATCGGCGAACGTGGCCGCGAGGTCAAGGAGTTCATCGAGAATATTCTGGGTCCCGCTGGTTTGGCTCGCTCAGTAGTCGTTGCCGCGCCGGCCGATACTCCGCCGTTGTTGAGGCTTCATGGTGCGGCTTATGCCACCTCGATAGCCGAGTATTTTCGTGACCAGGGCAAGCATGTGTTGCTGATCATGGATTCGCTCACACGCTTCGCCATGGCGCAGCGCGAAATCGCGCTGGCCATTGGCGAGCCGCCGGCAACCAAAGGTTACCCGCCCTCGGTGTTTGCCAAGCTGCCACAGTTGGTTGAGCGTGCCGGCAATGGTCTGGAGGGGGGGGGGTCCATTACCGCGTTTTATACTGTGCTGGTGGAAGGGGATGACCAGCAGGACCCGATCGCCGACAGTGCACGTGCCATACTCGATGGGCACATCGTGCTGTCTCGCAGCCTTTCCGATCAGGGGCATTATCCGGCTATAGATATCGAGGCCTCCGTCAGCCGGGCAATTACCGAGTTGCTGCAACCGGAAGATTTGGCCATGGTTCGCAGGTTTAGGCTGCTCTACTCCCGCTTCCAGCGCAGCCGCGACTTGATCAATGTTGGCGCCTATGTGAAAGGCAGCGATTTGCTCCTGGACGAGGCTATCCTGCTTCATCCGATGCTGGATGCCTTCCTGCAGCAAGGAATGCACCATCGCGTGAATTACGCCGACAGCCGAAACCAACTGGCTGAATTGCTCAATGCCTAAGCGTGTTTTTTGATCCGATATGCCCCGCCGTTTCCCGCTTCAACCTCTTCTCGATCTGGCGCAGGATCACACCGACGCTGCTGCTCGCAAGCTGGGCATGCTCAAGGCCAAGTGGCAGGAGGCGGAAGAAAAGCTTCAGCAGTTGAAGTCCTACCGCGTAGATTATCAGGCACGGCTTTTGCGGGGGACAAAGACGGGGATGCAGGCGAATTCCATCAAGGATTTCCATTTGTTTCTCGGCAAGCTTGATCTCGCCATACGACAGCAATCGGAAGAAGTGGAGCGCTGCAGGAAAAGCTGGGAAGGCGGGCTCCACGAATGGCAGGCGAAGCAGCGCAGGCTCAAGGCATTCGATACCTTGTCGCAGCGCCATCTGAGCAGTGAGCGTAAACGAGAAGACAAGCAGGAACAGCGCGAGCAGGATGAGCTTTCCATAAATAGAGTTGAGCCTGAACAACCGGATGATCCCCAGCGTACCTGAATGTGGCATGCGCCTTGCTTAGTATTCGGTTAAATCTTAAGCCAGTTTGCGAAAGGATCACCGATGCAACAACTTCCCGTTTCTCCGGCAACCTCCAAGTTGCCGAGCACTGGGGCCGGTCAGGCAGCCGCTTCCGCTTTAAGCGCGGAGGATGGGGGAGGCCTGGAGGGTTCGCAGGGGCTGAGTTTTGGCGCCGTGCTCGGCAAGCAGTTGAAGGATGCTGTTGCCTTGCTCGTGCGTCAGGATGATGCCGAGCTTCAGAAAATTACACCCAAATCTGGAGATGCCTCTGATTTGGCGGCGAATGGCAATGTGCCGGCCTTCAACCCGGTCGACTTTATCAGTCTTGCAAATCCGGCGCTGATGCCGGCTGCCGCTTTGCCTCAAACTCAAACAGTGGTTGGCGAAGAGGCCTCGCCGGGGGGGGGCGGCATGGGGAAAGGTCCGATGCCACTATCCCGGACAGGCGGAACCCGGATGGTGGCAGAAATTGCCGCCGACGGCAAAAACCTGCCGCAGGGGCCGTTGCCGGAAAACAATTTTTCCCATAAGCCGGCGGATCTTGTTGATGCTGGGACTGACAAGGCGGATGTGCCGTTGCAATCGAGTGACTTGTCCGCAACCGTACGTCATCCCGTTGCGGGGATGGTCGAAGCGGCTGCTGTGCCGCGTCCGCCGGAGCAGATGACAGTCGCGGCCAGGGTTGGATCTGCCGAATGGGGGAGGGCGGTTGGCGAGAAGGTCATGTGGATGGCAAACCAGAACAACCATGTTGCTGAACTTCATCTCAACCCACCCAGCCTCGGTCCGCTCGAGGTGCGCTTGACGGTCAATAACGACCAGGCCACCGCGCTGTTTGTTTCCCATCATTCCGCCGTGCGCGAGGCGATTGAGACAGCGATGCCGCGGTTGCGCGAAATGCTGGCCGACAATGGGATCATGCTGGGCAATGCTTCGGTCAGTGCGGAGTCATTCGCGCAACAGCACCAGGCATTTGAGCAGCAGGGGAACAAGGGAAATGGTTCCGCCAATGCGGGTGGAGAAGGGGGTGCTATAGGCCGGATGGCCGGGAAGATCCCGTCGGCTGGCCTGTCGCGGATTGGAGTGGTGGATATTTTTGCCTGATTTGCTTAGTACGTAGATTTTCTTCTTTTTAATATAAAGCAGCTACCTCAATGAGTTAGCTGCTTTTTTGTTGTTTGTCGGACTTGTGTGGCGATTGTCAGGTAAGTTTAACTTGCAGTTTTTCTTGTGTAAAATTTGATTTGATATTATAAAGAACTTAAACTAGCATACGAAACTGGTTGTTTTTAATGTTGTTTGAGTCGTTTCCTCATGCGGGTGGGATGTGGCGGCGACAGAAGCGGATGCATCAAGGGAGCGGGGATGGCCAAGGACAAGGCAAAAGAGGAAGCGGCTGGCGTGGAAAATACGCCAAAGAAGAAGGGGAAGCTGTTCCTGATCCTGGGGATCCTGTTGGTGCTGGGTGGCGCAGGCGGTGGAGCCGCGTGGTATTTTACCCAAGCGGATGCGAAGCACGCTCAGTCTCCGGCGGAAAAACCCAAGCCGCCGGTTTTTGTGACCTTGGAAACATTCACCGTTAACCTGCAGCCTGACGGTGGCGGCGATCGTTACCTGCAGGTTGGAATTGATTTGAAAGTGACGGAGCAGTCCGTTGTCGACGCGGTCAAGCTGCACATGCCTGAGATACGCAATGGAGTGTTGTTGCTGCTTTCGAGCAAGAATGCCGAACAGATTACGAGCCTGGAAGGAAAGCAGAAGCTGAGCCTGGAAATCCAGGAGCAGATAAACAAGCCGCTTGATGCAAAGACAACGGGTAAAGGCGTGACGGGTGTTTATTTCACGTCCTTCGTTATTCAGTAATGTTGTGCTGAGTCAGCAAGGCTAAAGGGACGCACGTGGCAGACGACATACTGTCTCAAGACGAAGTTGATGCCTTACTGAAGGGCGTGACCGGTGAGGTAGATGAAGCATCTGCCGAAGGGGGCAGCGAGGGGGGGCCTCGTTCCTACAATCTGGCCAAGCAGGAGCGGATCGTCCGGGGCCGCATGCCTACCCTGGAGATGATCAACGAACGCTTCGCCCGCCTGTTTCGCATCGGGCTCTTCAATTTCATGCGCCGTACCGCTGAAATTTCTGTCAGTCCAGTGCGTGTTCTCAAATACAGCGAGTTTGTGCGCAACCTGGTCGTGCCGACCAATCTGAATATGGTGCACGTCAAACCGCTTCGCGGCACCTCGTTGTTCATTTTTGACCCGAATCTTGTATTTCTGATAGTGGACAATCTGTTCGGCGGTGACGGCCGCTTTCACATGCGGGTAGAAGGGCGTGATTTCACGCCAACTGAGCAGCGCATCATCCAGCGCATGCTGGAAGTGGTATTCAGCGAGTATAAAAAATCCTGGGAGTCCGTGTACCCGGTGGATTTCGAGTATATCCGTTCGGAAATGAACACGCAGTTTGCCAATATCGCCACCCCCAGCGAAGTTGTTGTAGTGACCACGTTCAATATCGAGTTGGGATCGGGCGGAGGCGATTTTCACATCTGCATGCCCTATGCTATGATCGAGCCGATTCGCGATATCCTGTACAGCAGCATGCAAGGCGAGCGCATGGAAGTCGATGAGCGCTGGGCAAGGTTGCTGACGGCGCAGATGCAGACGGCTGAGGTGGATCTGGTTGCAACCTTGGGGCATGCGCCCATTACTCTGGGACAGATTTTGAACATGAAGGAAGGGGACGTGATCTCCCTGGAAATCCCGGAAGCAATCATCGCCGAAGTAGACGGCGTACCCGTTCTGGAATGTAAATACGGCGTTCTCAACGGCCAGTATGCGCTCAAAGTGAACAAAATTATTGCCGGTGCGGTTGACGAGTCCGGCCACGGAGGCCAGCATGGCTGACGAAAACGCTGATAACCAGGCCCCAGTCGACGATTGGGCTGCGGCCATGGCCGAACAGGCTGAATCGGATGCGGCGGGTGGCGCTTCATCCGCCGAGGACGACTGGGGCGCGGCGTTGTCTGAACAAGCTGCCGCCACGCAGCAGGACGCCTCATCGGGCCCGGCCGGAAATATTCCCTCGGCTGCAAAGGCCCAATTCGAGAAATTATCCCCCTCCGGCGCCCTAGCCGGGGCGCCCAACAATATCGATATGATCATGGATATCCCGGTCAGCCTCACGGTTGAATTGGGGCGCACCAAGCTCGCCATCCGCAACCTGCTGCAACTGGCCCAGGGATCGGTGGTGGAATTGGACGGCTTGGCAGGCGAGCCCATGGACGTGCTGGTGAACGGCTGTCTGATCGCTCAGGGAGAAGTGGTGGTGGTGAATGACAAATTCGGAATTCGCCTGACAGATATCATTTCTCCTTCCGAACGCATCCGCAGACTGCACAAATGAGCCTGATGAGAGCAGCGATTATGCGGCTTTGCACCGGGTTGCCTTTTTTTTTTCTTTCCTTTGCTGGTTACGCGGCCCAGCCGACCGCTCAAGCGCCGTTGCCAATCGCTTCCCCGGTTTCCTTCGGCGGCATGCTGCAGATCCTGCTTGGTTTGGGTTTTGTGCTGGCGGCGGTAGCGGGGACAGCCTGGTTGCTCCGGCGGTTTTCTCCCGGTCAGATCGGCGCTGGCGGCGCGTTGAAAGTCATCGGTGGTGTTGCTCTTGGACCCAAGGAGCGTCTTGTTCTGGTTGAGATCGGCGAAACTTGGCTGGTGCTGGGGGTGGCGCCGGGGCAGGTAAACACCCTTCACACCATACCAAAACCAGAAGGCGGGGCATTTACGGTAGAAGCATTGCCCGGTGGGAGCAAGGGTTTTGCGGTCTGGCTGAAACAGGCGATGCAGGGGCGCAAACTTGGATGATATAAACGTGTTTTTCGCGCGCCGGAGTAAAATATTTTTTGTTGCGGTGTTTGCCGTCCTCGCCGCAGTAGCTCCACTGCTTGCGCAGGCGGCCGATCCTGGCCTGCCTGCCTTTACCAGCACTCCCTCGCCGGGGGGAGGACAGACCTACACCCTCAGCATCCAGGCGCTGCTGATGATGACTGCGCTGACGTTCCTTCCGGCCGTGCTGCTGATGATGACGGCGTTCACCCGGATCGTTATCGTGTTGTCGCTGCTACGCCAGGCTATCGGCACCATGCAGGCGCCGCCCAATCAGGTTTTGATCGGCCTTTCCCTGTTTTTGACTTTTTTCGTGATGGCGCCGGTATTCGACAAGATTTACGCTGAAGCCTACAAACCCTATGCCGATCAGAAAATCGATTTCACCCAGGCTCTGGAGAAGGGTTCCGCCCCACTGAAAACTTTTATGCTGAGGCAGACTCGCCAAGATGATCTGGCGTTGTTCGTCAAGCTTTCCAACAGCGCACCCTTGCCTGGCCCGGAGGCGGTGCCGATGAAGATACTGGTTCCGGCTTACGTAATCAGCGAACTCAAAACAGCGTTTCAGATCGGCTTTGTGGTGTTCATCCCGTTTCTGATCATCGACATGGTGGTGGCCAGCGTGCTCATGTCCATGGGCATGATGATGCTTTCGCCCGTCGTCGTATCCATGCCGTTCAAGCTGATGTTGTTTGTTCTGGTGGACGGCTGGAATCTCCTGATCGGCTCCTTGGTTCAGAGTTTCTACACATGACGCCGGAAAGTTTCATTACAATCGGGCAGCAGGCACTCGAAGTGACTATCCTGGTTTCGGCACCCCTGCTTCTCTCGGCGCTTGCGGTCGGCCTGCTGGTGAGCATTTTTCAGGCGGCTACCCAAATCAATGAGATGACGCTGTCGTTTATTCCGAAGCTGCTGGTGATGTTCGTCATGCTAGGAGTGGCGGGGCCCTGGATGCTGAATTTGTTGATGGATTTCACCCGCCGTTTGTTTGCCAGCATTCCCGGGTTGATAGGTTAGCAGTCCGTTCCGCCAAACCAATGACATGAAACGGCGTCTTTTTCCGCCATGCGGCGTTGCAACCCCTTGCCGTATACCCCATACGGCTGAGGGTCTGCGCCTTGCCTGGCGAAAAAATCCATCCGTTCCATTTGTCACTGTTTTGGCGGAACGGACTACTGGCGGGTTTCCGGTAAAACGGCGATGATCAGCGTCACATCCGCTCAGTTGAGTGCCTGGCTGGCGGCTTTCATCTGGCCCTTTTTTCGTGTCGTCGCTTTGGTCAGTAGTGCGCCCATTCTGGGTAACCCCGGCGTTTCGCCGCAAGTCAAGATTGGCCTTTCCTTTGCCATTACTCTTGTCCTGGCGCCAATTCTCGACCCCATGCCTGCGGTGGAACCCGGTTCTGCGATAGGGCTGTTGATTCTAGCCCAGCAAATCGTGATCGGCGTGGCAATGGGCTTTGCCATGCGCATTATTTTTACAGCGGTGGAAATGGCCGGCCAAGTCATCGCCATGCAGATGGGGTTGGGGTTTGCAGTGTTTTTCGATCCGCAGAACGCCGCTCAGACTCCGGTGGTAGGACAGTTTCTCGGCCTTATCGGTATTCTCGTGTTTCTCGCGCTGAACGGCCATTTGATGATAATTGAAGTGCTGGCTCAAAGCTTCCAGGCACTGCCGGTGATGGCACAGCCCTTTTCCTCCGCTGGTTGGAGGGCTGTGGCGGGTTGGGGGGGCGAAGTGTTTCTTGCCGGGCTATTGCTGTCGATGCCTATCATGGCAGCGCTTCTGATTACCAACCTGGCTCTCGGTATTATGACCCGTGCTGCGCCACAGCTTAATGTATTTTCAGTAGGATTTCCGATCACACTGGCGGCAGGCTTTGTCGTGCTTGCCGTTGCCCTGCCATTTTTCGCTCCCTTGTTTGAACGCCTTATCCAGGACGGGGTACAAATGGCGCTGCAAATCGTCCGCTTGGCAAAGCCTGTCATTTAATGGATTCCTTGTTTGTTTCCGAGCCTTCCGAGTGGGTGGTGCGCTACGCGCCGCATATTCGCCCCGGTGGGCTGATACTGGATGTTGCATGCGGAAGCGGCCGCCATACCCGTTTCTTAGCCGAGGCTGGGTTTGAGGTCGAGGCGGTGGATCGAGATGCCGGCGCGTTGGCTGGCATTGCCGTTTTGGCAGGCGTCACGGTGCGGCGAGCAGATCTGGAAAATGGCCCTTGGCCTTATCGCAACGCTGCGTTTGACGGCATAGTGGTGACCAATTATTTGCACCGTCCTCTTTTCGCTCGTCTGTTCAATGCGCTTAAGATGGGCGGGGTGCTGATTTACGAAACCTTCTCCGAGGGTAATGAACTACTCGGCAGGCCGCGCAACCCGGATCATCTTCTCAAATCCGGTGAGTTGCTGGAATGGGCAGAAGGAAGGCTTGAAGTCAACGCTTATGAGGAATTGTGCGTTATATATAAAAAACGTGCCATAGTGCAGCGAATTTGTGCCACCAAAGTTGCTGGATAATATTTTTGTCGGGCTCTTTATATTTTCGCGAAACGACCGATATAGTAAATGTAGCTGCCTGAGAGAAAAAGGCGGGAAAGCGGAGGTGAATCATGATGGTGACAATGGATATGTGCTCGCGCAAAATGGATAACGGCTATACTTCGGAGGTGATGTGCGCCAGTTGGAACCCTGAGATTGCAACACTGCAGGGCAAGGCGGCGGAAGTTGCAGCACAGTTGATCCGTCATCAATCGCAGCGCGCGAGTGGTATGCCGGCGGACGTTGCGGCGCTGGATGTCGAGGCCTTCCTGGAGCGGATGTACGCATCTCAGCAGTAGGGCATAAGAACCTACTGAAACAGGCTCTTAACCCGATGAGGGGTTAAATCAGCGAGGGCTGCAAGGCAGCGCCTCGCTTTTTATTTTCTAGAGGCTCCGGATGATCGAGGGACATTTTCTCTCGGATATTTCTTTCCGCATCTGGGATATCCGTTACCGTTACCGCAAAGCAGGCAGGCCTGTCGATCAGGCCGTGGAAGATACGTGGCGCCGTGTTTCCCGTGCGCTCGCCGGGGTGGAGCCGCGAGACCAGGATGCCTGGGAGCGGCGATTTTACGAAATCCTGGAAGGGTTCCGCTTCCTGCCGGGAGGACGCATCCTTGCCGGCGCGGGTGCATCCCGTCGAGTAACCTTGTTCAACTGCTTTGTCATGGGGTCAATCGAGGATTCTCTGGATGGCATATTCGAGGCGCTGAAGGAAGGCGCGCTGACCATGCAGCAGGGCGGGGGCGTGGGTTATGATTTTTCCACCCTGCGTCCGAGCGGCGAACTGGCGCATGGGGTAGGCGCCACCGCTTCCGGCCCGGTCTCATTCATGCACATCTGGGACAGCATGTGTGCCACGATCCTATCCACCGGGGCACGCCGCGGCGCGATGATGGCGACGTTGCGCTGCGACCACCCGGATATCGAGGTTTTCATCGTGGCCAAGCGCGATCCGCAGGTTCTGCGTCACTTCAATCTGTCGGTGCTGGTGACCGACGACTTCATGCAAGCGGTTAAGGAGGATGCGGAATGGCCGTTGGTGTTCCCTCTGGCCGATAATGAACTGGCGGTGGGTAAGGTGGTCGAGCGGTTGTGGTCGGGCGGCAGCGTTTCTCGCCGCTGCAAGGTAGTGCGCCGGATCAGTGCGCGGGTGTTGTGGGACAAGATCATGCGAGCAGCCTATGAGTATGCCGAACCCGGCGTGCTCTTCATCGACCGTGTTAACCGCATGAATAATTTATGGTACTGCGAACGGATCAGCGCTACCAATCCCTGCGGTGAAATTCCGCTGCCCTGCTATGGAGCCTGCAACCTGGGTGCGATCAACCTGACCCAATTCATCCATGCGCCTTTCACCTCCAGCGCAGCACTGGACCTGGAAGGAATTCGAGTCGCCGCGGAAACGGCTGTGCGCCTGCTCGACAATGTCTACGATCTTTCCCTCTTCCCTTTGGAAAAGCAGGCGCAAACCGCGTGCGCCTCACGGCGGATCGGCCTTGGTCTGACCGGGCTGGCCGATGCCCTTGCGATGCTGGGCATCCGTTATGGCAGTACGGAATCTTTTGATTTGGGCGGGAAGATAATGCAGGAAATTAGCCACAGCGCCTACCGGGCCTCGATCGAACTGGCACGGGAAAAAGGCGCGTTTCCTGGATTTGTCGCCGGCAAGTATCTGTCAGGCGAGTTTATCCGTACTCTGCCCGAGGATATTGTGCAAGGGATTGCACGCTATGGCATACGCAACAGCCATTTAACCGCAATCGCGCCAACCGGCACGGTCAGTCTGCTGGCAAACAATGTTTCCAGCGGTCTGGAGCCGATCTTCGATTTCGAGTACGAACGCCGCATTCGTGAGGCGGACGGCAGTTTCAATACGGTCAGCGTGGGTGATTATGCTTTTCGTCAGTTCCGCTTGCGGCATGGTGAGGATGCGGCGCTGCCGGACACCTTTGTCCGCGCCCGGGAAATTCCGCCGGAGGCGCATCTCGAAATGCAGGCGGCATTGCAGCAGCACGTTGACAACGCCATTTCCAAAACCATCAATGTGCCGCGCGATTACAGTTTCGACGCGTTCCGTTCAATCTACGAAAACGCTTATGCCAAGGGCCTGAAAGGCTGCACCGTTTTCCGCCCCAACCCGTTTACTGGAGAGGTCTTGCTTTCCGAAGGAGGCGCTGCCGAAAGACAGTGCTGCTCCATTGAGCGCGAAGCAGATTAATAGGCTCTGTGCGTTTCCCCTGGCCGGATAATCGGGTAAACTACGAATTTTTGCGGAAATTTTTATGCCCTTCGACAATGCTCAGGACAGGCTTAAAGGCAGTCTGGTTGCGATCGTTACTCCGATGCATGATGACGGCAGCCTGGACCTGCCCGGTTTGCGTGCCTTGGTCGATTTTCATGTGGAAGAAGGGACCGATGGTGTCGTCGTCGTCGGTACAACCGGCGAATCCCCGACGGTAGACGCCGATGAGCATTGCCTGCTGATCCGCACTGTAGTGGAACAAGCCGCGGGGCGTATTCCGGTCATTGCGGGTACCGGAGCAAACGCTACCCGCGAGGCGATCGAGCTGACGCAATGCGCCAAGAAGGCTGGCGCAGATTACAGTCTGTCGGTCACGCCATACTATAACAAGCCCACACAGGAAGGGCTGTTTCTCCATTTCAAAGCGATTGCCGAAGCGGTGGACATCCCGCAGATTTTGTACAATGTGCCTGGCCGAACTGCCTGCGATCTGGCCAACGAGACCGTGTTGCGGCTGGCGAAAATTCCAAATATCGTCGGAATTAAGGATGCTACGGGCAATGTAGAACGCGGCAGCGATCTGCTGCTGCGCGCACCGGAAGACTTTGCAATCTACAGCGGCGATGATGCCAGCGGCCTTGCATTGATGCTGCTGGGGGGGCACGGCGTGATCTCGGTGACTGCCAACGTTGCACCCAGGTTGATGCACGAGATGTGCGAGGCGGCGTTCAGAGGGGATTTGGTGGCGGCGCGGTCGATCAACAACAAGCTGCTTGGTCTGCATCAGAAGCTGTTTGTCGAAGCCAACCCGATCCCGGTTAAATGGGCGGTAGCGCAAATGGGATTGATCGGCGCAGGCATCCGTTTGCCTCTGACCCCGCTTTCCGTTGCTTATCACGATATTTTGAAACAGGCCATGCGCCAGGCCGGCGTAATTCAATAAGAAGCGGCTTGCGCATAATTATAGGATGTGTATGAGAAACAAAAGCTTATTGTTCCTGGTTGCGGCAACGTCAGTGCTTGCGGTGATGTCGGGTTGCGGTTCGACTTCCTTGTTGGAAGGCAAGAAGGTTGACTACAAATCCGCCGGCAAGCTGCCGCCGCTGGAAATTCCCCCCGACCTGACTTCGCCGACGGCAGACAACCGCTTCGCGGTACCCGACGCCAGCCCGCAGGGCAGTGCCACTTTCTCCGGTTACAACAAGGAAAGGGCTGGTCAGCCTCAGGCGGCAACAGTATCCAACCTGCTTCCTGCCCAGGAAAAGGTCAGGGTCGAGCGCGCTGGAACGCAGCGCTGGTTGGTGGTGAACGCCACGCCGGAGCAGGTGTGGCCGGTGGTGAAGGAGTTCTGGCAGGAGATGGGTTTTCTCGTCAAGCTTGAAGTGCCGGAGTCCGGCCTGATGGAAACCGACTGGGCCGAAAACCGGGCAAAAATTCCCCAGGACCCGATTCGCAATGTGTTGAGCAAGGTAGTGGACGGACTGTATTCCACCGCCGAGCGCGACAAGTTCCGCACCCGGTTGGAGCGCGGCGCGGAACCGGGCACGACGGAAATATATGTCAGTCATCGCGGCATGTATGAAGTGATTGAAGGCGGCGATGGGGGCACTCGGACGGTGTGGGAGCCACGTCCGGCGGATCCAGAGATTGAAGCCGACATGCTGCGCCGGTTGATGGTGAGGTTCGGGGTCGAGGGGGCGCGTGCTAAATCCGTAATGACGGCAGACGGCAGGCACGAGCAAGCCAGAATTACGCGCAACCAGGAGGGGGCGGGCAGCCTCACCCTGTACGATACGTTCGACCATGCCTGGCGTCGAGTCGGTCTGTCTCTTGACCGGGTCGGGTTCACGGTGATTGACCGTGACCGCTCCAAGGGGCTGTATTATGTCCGTTATGTCGATCCGGAAGGCGACGGCGTCAAGGACGAAAAAGGCTTCCTGTCCAAACTGGCTTTCTGGAAGGGGGATGGCAAGGGCAAGGATAAGCCGGAGCAGTACCGGATCCAGGTTGCGGCCTCGAGCGATGGTAGCGTGGTCAGTGTGCTGAACAAGGACGGCGCGCTTGAAAAATCCGATACCGCATCCAGGATTCTCAATCTGCTGTTCGAACAACTTAAATAATCTGAGCGTGGCAATGCGTTTTGCCTCCCTGGGGAGCGGCAGCCGGGGCAACGCGTTGGTGGTCGAGGTCAAGCAAACCCGCTTGCTCCTCGACTGCGGATTTGGTATCAGGGAAACAGCCTTGAGGCTTTCGCGCCTCGAATTGCGGCCGGAAGATCTCAGCGGCATTCTGATCACCCACGAGCACACCGACCATATCGGCGGCGCAGTCAAGTTTGCGAGCCGGCATGCGATTCCTGTATGGCTCACGCACGGCACCTTCAAGAATCACCCCCCTGCTGAAACCTTGCCCGAGGTCCGTCTGATAGATGGACACAGCGTGTTTCAGGCCGGCGACATTGAAGTGCAGCCCTTCCCGGTTCCCCATGATGCCCGCGAGCCGGTGCAATATGTTTTCAGCAATGGCCTCAGGCGATTGGGCGTGCTAACCGATACCGGCAAGTCCACGCCGCACATCGAAGCAAGACTGAGTGGTTGCGATGCTCTGGTTCTGGAGTGCAATCACGATCCGGACATGCTGCGTGACGGGCCTTATCCGCCTGGATTGAAGCAGCGAGTCGCCGGTCGTTTCGGGCACCTCGACAACGGCGCTGCGGCACGGTTGCTGGCGGAACTGGACAATAGCAGATTGCAGCATTTGATTGCGGCGCATCTGAGCGAAAAGAACAATACCCCAGAACTGGCGCGGGCGGCATTAAGCCGGGTTTTGAATTGCGAACAGGAATGGATAGGTGTGGCTGATCAGATGAATGGCTTTGGCTGGCGCCAGGTTTTCTAAGCCAAGAAGATGGATCAGTGCCCAGAGGGCATAAAAAAACCGGCGCAGAGCGCCGGTTTTTTTGCCGAATGCCTGAATTACTTGGCAGGAGCAGCAGGAGCAGCAGCGTCAGCAGCAGGGGCGGCAGGAGCAGCAGCATCAGCAGCAGGAGCGGCGGCAGGAGCCGGAGCTTCAGCAGCAGGGGCGGCAGGAGCCGGAGCTTCGACTTTAGGTGCTTCCATAGGTGCAGGAGCGGGGGCTTCTTCTTTTTTGCCGCAAGCAGTCAACGACAGGGCCAACAGAGCGGCGAGCAGGACGGAGTGTTTCATTTATTATTCCCTTTAACTGAATTTGTGAGGATTTTTTTACAACAATACCATTGATGCAAATCGGCTTTCACATCAACGATGTCCAACCGACTCCACGATTCTAGCAGATTCTATAAATATTTCTAGTGTCAAATTATTAATAATCTATACATAGCTTGTTTTCGTCTGTAAATTCCGCAGTCATACAAGGTTTACGCAAGGCATGTCATGCCAAACGAATAAAGCTACAGCCCTAGTGTCGTCGCGGTAACTGCGGGCGCAGAAGCATCGCGGATTTCATTAAAGCGCTTGATCAGTACGTGACTGCCTTCAACGTCGTTGAGTGCGAGCAGTGCGCGCGGGTCGTCATAATGGAAGCGATGCACGTAACACGTCAGGCCTGCGACGGCGAAGGGGTCGTAGATGCTTTTTGCTTCGGATGTCGTTTCCATGATGGTGACGGCATGGCTGAATTGCTTGAACAGGTTGATCATGCGCGGGCAAAAGCGGGTGAGGTAATCGGTGTCGTGCAGCACGATTTCCAGGCGGTTGCTGCGGCTTGCGAGGAGAAAGGTGCGCAGCAGATCGAAGCGCCGCAAGGTGTTGTACCCGCCATCTTCCAGATTGTAGTCGAAAATGCGCAAGTGTCGCCGTGCGAGTTCGATCAGGATATCGAGCGCTTCTTCATATTCCGCAATGCCGTTAATTGGCCGATGCAGCAAAATCGGTTTGTCTGGGGTTTCGCTCATGACGATTTAATTATGGCACGTGTTAATTCAAGCCGGAAGAAATCGTTTAAAATGTAGACGTGCAGTAACAGGAGTTGCTATGTTGCAAATCGGACAGCCTGCCCCCAAGTTTAGTTTGCCTGACGCAGAAATGGAAATCGTGAAGCTTTCCGATTTCAAGGGAAAGTATGTCGTCCTGTACTTTTATCCCAAGGATGATACGCCGGGCTGTACCATTGAAGCCATTGAATTCAGCGATCTGGAGGATGAGATTTCTCGTCTGGACGCGGTTGTGCTCGGTGTCAGCCGGGATGACTGCATCAGCCATGCCGCATTTCGCGACAAACATGGTCTCGCAGTGCATTTGTTGTCTGATGCCGATGGCAAAGCGTGCGAGAAATACGGGGTATGGCAGGAGAAAGAAAAAGACGGTGTGAAAAAACTGGGGATCGTCCGATCCACGTTTGTCATCGACAGGCAGGGTATTTTGAGACATGCGCTGTACGGGGTCAATCCCCGCGGACACGCTGCGGAAGTTATCAATTTAATCAAAGTTATGGAGTAATGTTATGCAGGTTTCAAAAAATTCAGTGGTGTCCATCAGCTTCGAGTTGAGCGACACCGCCGGCAAGCTCCTGGAAAAAAGCGAGCAGCCCATCAGTTACCTGCACGGCGGCTATGACGGAATCTTCCCGACCGTGGAAGAAGCGCTGGAGGGCGTTGCAGAAGGTGGTTCCGTCGCGGTCACACTGGATCCCGAGAACGCTTTCGGCGAGTTTGATGAAGAGCTGGTGCGCGTCGAGCCTCGTGATGTTTTTCCAACGGACGAGATTGAGGTGGGGATGCAGTTCCAGGCCGGCGCTGAAGGTTCGGATGAAGATATGATCTTCACGATAACGGACATCACGGCAGACAAAGTGGTGATTGACGGGAACCATCCCCTGGCCGGGCAGACGCTGCTGTTCAAGTGCACAGTGGAAAGCGTTCGTCCCGCGAGTGCCGAGGAAATCGCCCATGGCCATGCGCATGGCGAGCACGGCCACCACCATTAATCCAGCAGTTTTCTCAGCTTATATACCAAATCCAGCGCTGCTTTCGGGGTGAGTTCGTCCGCTTCCACCCCGCGCAGCGTTTCTTCCAGCACCGAAGGCGCCGCAATCTGCGGCGTTTCGATAAACAGATCACCCTGCATGCCGTCGCTGATGCCTTGCTGCTCCAGTTGCAGCAGATGCCGCTTCGCCGCCTGGATCACTGCTGCGGGCACACCTGCCAGCGCCGCCACCTGCAGGCCGTAGCTTTGGCTCGCCGGCCCTTCCTGTACGCTGTGGAGGAACACAATGTGGTCGCGGTGCTCGAGCGCATCGAGGTGGACATTGGCAATCTGCCGGAATTCCTGCGCCAGCCGGGTGAGTTCGAAATAATGCGTGGCGAACAGAGTATGGCAACGGGTCTTCTCGATCAGATGGCGGGCGATCGCCCAAGCCAGGGCAAGACCGTCGAAGGTGGAGGTGCCGCGCCCGATTTCGTCCAGCAGAACCAGGCTATGCTCGGTTGCGCTGTGCAGGATGCTGGCTGCTTCCGTCATTTCCACCATGAAGGTGGAGCGGCCGCCGGCCAAATCGTCGGAGGCGCCGATGCGCGTGAAGATCTGGTCGACGGGGCCGATTCTCGCGCTGCTGGCCGGCACGAAGCTGCCACAGTGGGCGAGCAGTACGATCAGCGCGGTCTGGCGCATATAGGTGGATTTTCCGCCCATGTTCGGGCCGGTGATCAGCAGCATCTGGCGGGCGCGGGAAAGGCGCGCATCGTTGGCGATAAAGTTGGCGGTTTGTGCCTCGACCACCGGGTGGCGCCCGCCCACGATCTCGATTTCCGCATTGTCGCTGAATTCGGGCGCGGTCCAGCCCAGCGTCTGGGCCCGCTCCGCCAATGCAGCCAGCACGTCAAGTTCAGCCACCGCTGCGGCGATTGCCTGCAGTGCCTGGATGTGGGGAGCCAGCTTGTCCAGTAGCGCCTCGTACAGCATTTTCTCGCGCGCCAATGCCCGTTCCGAGGCCGACAGGGCCTTGTCCTCGAAGGCTTTCAGCTCCGGCGTGATGTAGCGTTCCGCATTTTTCAGTGTCTGACGGCGGCGGTAATCGTCCGGCACCGCATCTGCCTGGCTGCGGCTGACTTCGATGTAGAAGCCGTGCACACGGTTGTATTCCACCTTGAGATTGGTGATGCCGCTACGTTCGCGTTCCCTGGCTTCGAGGGCAAGCAGAAAATCACCGCAGTTGGTCTGGATGGCGCGCAGTTCATCGAGCTCGGCGTCGTAGCCGTCGGCAATCACGCCGCCGTCACGCAAAACAACGCTCGGCTCGGGTTGGAGCGCGTGTTTCAACTCGGACGCCAGTGTTTCCGGTACATGCAGCTGACTGCACAGTTGCATCAGGCGAGGACTGTCGAGTTGTGCAGTTTCACTGCCTATCTGCGGCAGCAGCAGCAGGCTGTCGCGCAGGCCGGAGAGATCCCTGGGCCGGGCGCTACGGAGCGCGATACGCCCCGTGATGCGCTCGATGTCTGCGATCTGCTTCAGTTCTTGATGGATGCGCGGGTAGGCCGCCAAGCCGGATTCGCCGATGAGCGTTGAGATGGCGTCGAGGCGGGCGCGCAGCTCGGCTCTGTCGCGCAGCGGGTGATGCAGCCAGTGGCGGAGCAGGCGGCTGCCCATGCTGCTTGCCGTGGTGTCGATCTGCGAAAGCAGCGTTGGCGCCGGCTCTCCGCGCAGGGTTTCGGTAATTTCCAGGTTGCGCCGGGCAGCAGCGTCAAGCAGGACGTAGCCGTTTTCGTGTTCGACCCGGATTGCCCTGATGTGGGGAAGCGCGCCGCGTTGGGTGTTCTTGACGTATTCCAGCAAGGCGCCGGCGGCCCCGATGGCGCAACTCAGATCTCCGCAGCCGAAACCCTGCAAATCCAGCGTGGCGAATTGCCGGCACAGCCCCTGCAGTGCCGCGTCATGATCGAACTGCCAGGGCGGCAGGACCCTGCGGGCGCATTTCTGGTTTTCCAATGCGGCGTGGCTGTAGCCCTCCGGCAACAGCATTTCCGACGGCTTGAGGCGCTCCAGAACAGAACCCAGCCGTTCGGGTGGGACTTCCGCGACAATGAAACGGCCGCTGGCGAGATTGAGCCAAGCCAGCCCCAGGATGGCATTCTGTGGCATCAGGGCGAGCAGCAAGCTGTCCTGCTTCTCGTCGAGCAGGGCGGAATCGGTCAACGTTCCAGGGGTGAGGATGCGCATCACCTTGCGCTCTACCGGGCCCTTGGATGTCGCGGGATCGCCGACCTGCTCACAGATCGCCACCGCTACGCCCAGCTTTACCAGCTTGGCGAGGTACTGCTCCGCAGCATGATAAGGGACGCCCGCCATCTTGATCGGCTGCCCTGCTGTAGCGCCGCGCGTAGTGAGGGTGATGTCCAGCAGCTGCGCCGCTTTCTCCGCGTCATGAAAGAACATCTCGTAGAAGTCTCCCATGCGGTAGAACAGCAGCATGTCCGGGTGCTCCGCCTTGATGCGCAGATACTGCTGCATCATCGGAGTGTGTTTCGAGAGGTCTTCCTGTTTTGTAACCATTGGATTTTTATTTATTTCTACTGTGTGAATTAGCCATCGGATAGTGAAAATATCTGCGTGTGATTAATCACCGTTTTTTCGATGATCTATTTTTCGTTGTTAGGCCAAGCGCATTGCCGGGTCTTTCAGCCGTGTGAGCAGCGCCAGGTTATGGCCCCAAGGCAATTGTCCAACAGCCTGTTGGACAATTTCTGCATCGGGCCAGGTATCGGCAAAAGCGCGCATATACATCAGGTTGCCTTCATTCACCTTTTTTCGGTCGAGCGGCAGCCTTGCGTTTAGTTGTCGGCGGCGCTACGTCGGCATCTTCCAGTGCCGTCGCGACGGGCGGTGCCAGATAGTTCTGTTTGCTCACTACCGGCTTGCCGCTCTTGGCTTCCAGCGCCTTGCGCGCATCGCCTGCAATGGTGCCGCCTTCCTTCGCTGCCGTGCGGTTGTCGGCAAAGCCTTTGGCATCCTTACGTCGAGCAATTTCCGTCGTACCGGCCTCGCCCAGCATGGTGAAGATCAGCTCCAGATCGGTCATGTGGTCGCGCAGATTGTTGCCGGTTTTTACCTTGTCCAGACCCTTGAGGCGGCTGTGCGCACCGGGTGTCACGCCGAAGGTGGCGCGGGCAATTTCGGCGGTGAGAATGGAATATTCCTTGCCTTCCTGAACGCCGCGCATTTTCCACTCGTCGGTCAGTTCGCCGCGCACGGCAATCGAGCGCAGCCGCTTCTCGATCCACGCCTGCGGGTAACCCTTGGCTTGGTAGAGCTCGCGGGCGCGAGCGCTGGCGAGTTCAGGGTTTTCGATTTCCTTCACCCGCTCGTAGCCCACCTGCGCCAGCCAGCGCTTGAAGGGTTCCGCTCGGGGCGAAGGGATGGACTGGATGACGCGGAAAAGACCTTCGGTATTGGCGCAGTCGGTCACACGTTGCTTGCCGTCCGGGGCTTCGAGTTTCAACCCGTGACAAAACGTCACGACTTCACTGCCCTCCGCACCCAGTCGCTGTTTCAGCTTTCGCCAGTAGGCACCGGCATCGGGGCTATCGGTCAACACGCCGCACACATCGACCACGGAAAACCACCACTCTTCATTGTGCCAGGTGCGGCGAATGGCCTTTTCCTGAAAGACCACGAGATGGTTTTCAGGTTGTTCGTGTATTGAGGGGCTTTTTCTCATGGTATTTTTCTCCCTGATTCTGCGTTTATTCCCGCGCCTCTCTTGAATTTCATTTGGCTTTGCACGATTTGAAAAGTCGGTCATATTCTCGAAGAAGATACTCAAATTGCTCCATGGGGAAGACTTCGACTCGCGATGGAGGCTTTTCCTTTGAGGAGGATTCTCCAATAAAAAAGACGGGCACGGCACCCACGGGGGTTTGCAGCACCCTGCGCACCGTATCAAGGTAATGGGCGCACTCGGCCAGTCGCGCACTCTGTAGTTGCACTGCCACCAAACAGAGCTGGCGCAAACTGTGAAGATATTCTGCGATGAGGGGCAGCAATTCAAACTCAGGAGGTTGCTGCTGGATTTCTACTCGAAGTTTCTTCCATTTATATCCGTCTCCGAGAAGCCCATCACGCAAAAGCAAGGCACCTGTCTTGAAGACCATGGGAGCATTTTCGGAGGCTCGTTCGCCGGCAATGTTGAAGCTCGAAAGCGGCAGGCTCCTGTGCTGGGCGAAATTTCGAAGCTCATACAAGAATCGGTACGAAAAGCAGGTCGCGTGCAGATTCTTTCGCTCATCATTCCATATATTCAGTTCGGGCGAGTCTGTACCGTGTACACGCCGGAGTTGTGTTTCAGTTTGCGCGAGGAAGGCGCTTGCCGATGATAGGAAATTGGAGACTTTCTGAACGGCCAATACGATCCCGTCCATGGCGCCCGAAATGGGCAACGGATTTGCCACTCCCAAATCATTCAATCGCGTTCGATGGTCTTCAATTGAATCTACAAGCTCCCGATAATTCCTTTCAACCACATCAAAAGCAAATATGATCGGTTGCAGATGGAAGATGGCATTACTTATTTCGTGAAATTCAGTGAGCACCTCTGCACTTGCCACTCTGTCATGCACGACGAAATCCATGGTTCCGTCGGGTTTAGGTATGTAATACCCGAATCTTCGTATGTCTGTTGTTGCGGACGTGTCGCTAAACGGCATCGGACAACTCCCTCCCTGAGAGCAATGCCGCTAGGGGACTGCCAGCGGTGACGTGAGGAACAACGATTTCCGTGGCCAGTGCGAGCACCAGACGGTTGCGTGCCAGCGCGGTTTCGCGGGTGGTGCGGCGCACTTCGGGGGCGAAGGCGCTGACGACCAGCATCCGGCCACTGGTCAGGGGTTCGCGTTCTTCGGGCGTGGGGCGATAGTCGGTCATGCCGCGTGCCAGCACTTTCACCACGCGGCCCTCGCGGCGCAGGACGGAGCGCAACACCTGCTGTTCCAGTGGCGAGTGGAAGCCGCTGACGATGACCCGGCCGGACTTGACCCATTCCGGCACGAGATCCAGGGTTTCGAGCAGGACATGGCCGGGGCATTCGCGGGAGGCGACGAGGCCGAGCAGCGGTTCGTCGAGCAGCGCCGTCTCGCCAGCGCCGACTATTCGCGCGGCGAATTCAGGCCCGACACGCTGGGCGCAGATGGCTGGCAGGGTGACGGGCGCAGGCTTCATTCTTCTTCGTCTGGCGCAGCGCCCATGCGAATTTTCAAGTCGTAGTTAATGACAAAATCCTGTTCCACTTCGTTTAAGCCGTAATGCTCGGCAAGAAGGCTGTCGATCTCGTCAACAATAGGTTTCGATAACCCCCAGTTGAATTCCTGAAATTCAGTTTTTCCTCTGCGGCTGATTACCGAATTCTTCTGGTAGTCACTCATTAAGCGAGAAAATAACTCGTCGGCCCGATCAAGTGAAGATGCCGCTGGCTTCCCGACTGGGAATTGGCGAACATCGTCCAAAGTCAGATTGCGACAATTCCCGAGCGAGAAGAACCAGTAAAAATACAGGGAGCTACTGACAATACAGCCAATGAACGACGCCTCACGTTTCCCAACTGCACTAAGTTCTCGTATGTGGTGCACTGATCTCGTGGCCGTCGGTGATCGAAAGTACGGCTCAAAATCCATCATCCTGATCCAATAGCCTGGCGTCCGATGGAAAAACAGTGGGGATGTACATCTTCCAACAAGCCAAGTTATCGCTTTGCTGCCTGCAGCACTCTCCAATTTCTCAAGGGCCGAGCGTGCTATTGGTGATCCACATTTCGCCACGGGCGAGCTATTTGTTGGAAAAGGCAGAGGGCAATAAGCCAACGTATCGAAGAGATGCGGTCGTTCGCTGACATACCACTGGTGGTATTTTGTAGATTGAACCCGGGTTCTTTTTTCTCCCCCTTTATGCGCGAGGAAAATTGTCAATCGCTGTTCAACACCCTCGAATAATTTTGCCGGTCGAATCGCATAGCTACTGAACCAAGTAGCTTGATAACTGTTGCGGATATTTTCTCGAACCGAAGTGGTCTCAGCTACGCTGATGGCAGCTATAGGAACGATCAATCCAACATTGCCATCTCGATCCACAAGAATGCCAGAACGCTCAATAGTGAACGCGTACAAGTTCCCCGAATCCTCCGTGTGGAAGCGATGAATCGAGTAGGTAGAACGAACCTTTGAATACTCGACATATGGCGGATTCCCGATCACCACATCGAACCCGCCCTCGCGCATCACCCCATAAAACTCCGCGAACCAGTGAAACGGCTGGTGGCTGGCCCGCCAGGCAGCAAAGGCGCTGGCGTTGTCCGGGCCGATGCCGTAATCATAGGCGAGATAGCGATCCAGCTCCAGGCTCAGGCCGTTCAGCTTATCGCGCAGCTTGCGCTTGTCGTCCGCCGTGACCTTGCCGCCGTGGACAGTCTGCTGTTCGCGGAAGCGGTCGAACAGGTCGGCTAAATCGGCGGTGCTGGCCTTTATTTCGGCGCGGTGCGCTTGGTCGCTGGCGAGCGTGTTGGCGGCGTCAAACTGCGCCTCGGTGGCATAGCCGACCAGCGTGTTGCCAGCGCGGATGTTGAAGTCGATGTCGGGTAGTGGCTCCAGTTCGCGCCCGCCGTCCACCTGCGACACCAGCTTGAGGAAGAGCCGCAGCTTACAGATTTCGACCGCTTCAGCCATGATGTCCACGCCGAACAGGTTGTGCAGGATGATGGTCTTGTAGATGTAGTAGCGGCGCGAGGGGTGGTGCGCGACTTCGGCGAGAATTTTGGTGAAATCCGCAAAAGCACCCTCTCCCTGCTTTCCCGCTGCCCTCTCCCCCAGCCCCTCTCCCGCAAGCGGGCGAGGGGTGCGTTTGGCATCTTCGACGAAGCCTTCCATGCGGTCGAGGCAGGCTTCGTACAAGGGTTCCAGGACGTTGAGCGCGGCGAACAGGAAAGCGCCCGAGCCGCAGGTGGGGTCGAGGATGGTGATGCCGTGGCGAAATTTTTCGTTGGCCTTTTCCGGCACCCGCCCGACGATGGCTTGCCAGACGGCGCGCAGCAGGTCGGGGCCGGTGCAGGTGTCGATGACATCCTGCATGAACTGGCGAATGTCGAGGTTGAGGGTGATGAGGTCGTCGGCGCTTTTTACCTCGCCGCTGGCCAGCTTGTCGCGCACGGCCAGGCAACGGGTGCGGCGTTCAACGTATTCACGCCAGGTTTCAGTGGGCAGAGTGCCACGCTCGCCGGTGACGGTGTGGAATACCGCTTCGCCGAGGTTGTAGCGGCGCTCGAACATGCGCGCCTTGGGGTCTTTCATCCCGGTTTGGACGAAATCCGGCAACGCGGTTTCGGGCACCGCGTTGCCGCTGGCATCGATGACGCCGGTTTTCATCGCCGGGTAGATATACCGGTCGGGGTCGGCCTTGAGCAGGTTCCATACCGAGGTCTCGCCGTCGAAGGCCACCTTGCAGCGTTCCCGCGCCTGCTCGATCAGGTGCGGAACGACCGTGTTCTTGCTGATGTACTCGGTGATGTCCTCCTTGGTGTAGTACGCTCCCATCTGCTTCTGGTTGATGTACTTCTCGAAGATGTAGCCAAGCACGTCCGGGTTGATTTCGTTGCCCGACGATAGTGGCCGGTCATCGAGGTGCCAGTCGTAGGCATCGAAGAAGGCGAACAGGCGTTCGAAGGCTTCATCTGGAATGTCAATGTCGGGGTGAGCTTCTTCCAGCTCATGCACGGCGAACAGGCCGCCGTTGAGGTAGGGCACTTCGCCGATCAGGGTGGAAAGATCAGCGCCGCGTGACCCTTTCGGCAGCCCCAGCCCTTCGTGAAACAGGCGGCGCAGGAACTGCCGGTAGAAAGTATGAAAGTGACCTTCACCTGCTTGTTCCCGCACGCGCCGCATGCGGTCGGCCAGATAGTTCTGGTTGCCGTCAAGGAAGCCTTTTTGCTGGATGAAGTAAACGAACATCAGGCGGTTAAGCATCAGCGAGGCATACCAGGCTTGGTCGGTGGCCGCTGCGATGCCCTCGATGAAGTCGGCAAAGGCTTGATGCTCGGCCTTGAAATGTTCATAGAATTTCTTGGAAACACGGTCACGATCAAAGGCTTTACGCAAACCCGTGATGACATCGGTGAGGGTGATGGCCTCCTCTTCTTCCAGCGCCCAGACAATCTGGTTAAGCTTTTGCCGCAGCGATTCGCCGCTGGTGCCCTTGTGCCAGGTGTGCGTGCGCGTGGCGTTGGGCTGGCCGGGTACGCGGGCGACCCACAGCCAGGTGAGCATGGTTTGTGCCGCATCGGCGAAGACCAACAGGTGCTCGTGGGCGAGCTTGGTGGCTTCTTTCTCGATTTTGAGCAGCGTGGGGCGGGGCGGGATATTGCCGGCGCTGTCGGGCGTGCAACGCAACACCGCGACGCCACGCTTTTGGGCGATGGCGGTGAGGGTGAATGCCTCACCGCTGACCGGAAGCTCCTGCGGTTTGAGGCTGGCATGATCCCAGCCGAATTCGTTGAAAAGCTGTTCCAGTTTGAAGTCGTTGAGCAGCTTCTGAAAACGGGTGGCGTCAATCGTCATGGGCGCTTGATTCGTATTTTATTTTCGGTGAGGACGACGAAGCAACCGGCCCAATCGGCGATCTCGGCGGCAACGGCGTTGATGGCCTCCAGCAGGGCATGAGCACCCGGTTCGCGCAAACGGACAAGTAACAAACCGGCGTGCGTGCCGGGCGCGAATTGGCGGGTGTCGGAAAAATCCAGGTCCTGGGTGATGAGGAAACGGCCTTCCGCACTCACTGCTTGCCAGATTTCTGCATCCGGTCTGCCGCTCAAGTGCTCCTCGGGTACGGTGTCAACATCGTGCCCATGTCTTTGCAGAATGGGCGCCAACCTCGCGGGCAGGTTTTCGTCGAGCTTGATTTTCATGCCAGAACCGGAGTTGCCGGCAACGGGAGGTCTTCTTCTGCGGATACTGCTGCAAAGGCAACAACGGCGCGCACAGCATCACGGCTGAGCGTTGGAAAATCCAGCAAGAGTTCATCTGTGTCCATCCCTTCCGCCAGACTTGCGAGGATGGTACGCACCGTTATTCGTGTTCCTGTGATAACGGGTTCACCGCCACAGATCGAGGGGTCACGGGTGATATAGGGCTTGAAGTTCATGCTCATGGTTTTTCTCCATTCAAGTTGCGATAGATTGTGCCAATCCCATCGAGCAGATTAGCTTGGGGTCGGGCTGGTTTTCCTGTTCGTCGATCACGCAGAGGCGGCCATCTTCCCGTAAGGACAGAATCAAGTCCGCCAACTGGTGGTCGCCAATGCCTGACTTGAGCTGCCGGTTTAGGGTGTCAGTTGCCGTCTGGAAGAGCGGATAGCGGTAGATTTCTTCCAACGCTCGCTCGATGCGGCGGACGTGCTCGTCAGTGATAAAAAGGTCGCGCTTGTCGCCCAGACTGTCGCGGTAGCGCTTGAGCCGTTCATAGGCCTTGAAGCGAGCGCCCGAGGGGCGGCCCAGCGCACCGCCGAAGGATTTCTCATCCTCCATAATGTGCGCCAATCCCTGCTGGGTGAGCGCGTGATGTGTTTCCATGCGGGGCAGTGGTTCAGTATCCGCTGAGCAGGCTGCGGCCTTGAGAATGGTGAGCTGGGATTGGGTGACTGGTTTGCCAGCCTCGTCCATCCAGGCCAGCGCGTCATTACCCTGCGCGGTGCGCATGTAGACCAGTACGCCCTTGGGTGCCCCCGGCGAGGGCTGGTGCGTTTTGGTGGCATAGACCACGTTGGGCATGGCTTCGATTTTGGCAACCAGCGACGGGTGGGCGTCAGTGGCGTTCTTCCATATCTGGTAAGCGTAGGAGGCGAGATCGACCTCGGTGTCGCCATCGTCGTCGAGAATGCCGTTCTTCTCTGTGTAAAGGTCGCGAATGAGCTCGTCGTCCTTGTCGTCATCGAAGAAAGTTTCGTCGGAGCCGACGACTTCCTTGTTTTCGATCAGGCGCTGACGAACACGGGCGCGCAGCTTGATGAGGCGCTCCACTCCATCGGCAGGGACGAAGGAATAGCAGAGAATCTTGTCAGACTGCTGCCCGATGCGATCCACACGACCCGCCCGTTGGATAAGCCGGATGATGGCCCAAGGCAGGTCATAGTTGACGATGATGTGGGCGTCCTGAAGGTTTTGGCCTTCGGAGAGCACGTCGGTGGCAATCAGAATGCGCAATTCATCCGCTGCCCGCACCTTGTCGCGCTTGCCGTTGGATTCAGGCGAGAAGCGCCAAGCGAGGTGAGTGGGATCGGCGCTTTCGCCGGTGGCCTCTTCAATCTGTTTGAAGCCGCGAGCGGTCAACTGAGATTTGAGGTAACGCGCCGTGTCGGCAAATTGGGTAAAGACCAGCAGCTTTTCCTTGCCGTGGCTTTGGGTCGCGAGCTTCATCAATTCGGCCAGCTTGGCATCGTGATCGGGGTTCCAGTCGCCGCATTGCATGAGCACGTCGAGCAATGCCAATGCGTCCGTCTGCAAATCATTGCCCAAGGCCTTGATGAACAGCGTACTTGGTAGCCATTTGAAGCGATTTTTGAAGGTGCTGCTGTAGGCCGTGTAGGCTTTGGCAGCGCGTTCGCGATAGTCGGCTTCGGTGCGTAGCCCGTTGGTTGTTGCTGCGCTGACTTCCGGGTCATCGACGACGGTATCGTCATCGACATCTTCGGCCATTGCGTCTTCCGGATCTTCGTCGTAATAACGGGTGTCCAGCAGTTCAGCGCCTTGCGTGCCCAAGGGTATATCCAGCCCGTTTTTGATAGCGTGCAGGACGATGAAGTTGCGCAGGATGTGGCGTTCAATGGAAAGCAGGAAGGCCGGGCCGGCACTTTCCAGGCGCTTGAACAGGTTGGTGCGGCAGAAGCCCATTAGCCGTGTGCCTGCACGGGAAAGGCCATCGATAATCTTGTCCTGATGGGGCGTTGGCGGGATTTTTGGCTTCGGGGCGATGTAGTTGCCAAGCCCGTAGCGGGGCAACACCAGCGCGTTGATCGTACCGACCACCTTGTCGGAGTAGAAACGGGCATAAGGATCGGCGGGGTCGGCGTCGTTGATTGTGAAAGTGAGGTTCTTCGGCACGCGCTTGGGAAAGTAGGACTTCCGACCGTCCGCGAACTGGAGATACTTGCCGCGTTCATCCTCTTGGGAGTAGTGCTGCATGATGAAGCCGCGTGTGCGGCGCACCATGTAAAGCCGCATCAGGTCGCGCCAGTCATCCGGGTCACTGCTTTTTTCAAAGGCTGCCAGTGAGCGCACCGGGCATTGGTGGCGGCGGACGAACTCATGCTCCCCCCCAAGCTCAGCCAGCAGTTTTTCGGGGCGAACGCCGAGGTCGGCATCTTCGCGCAAGAACAGCGAGAGCTGCGCCGAGAGGTCAAGGTAGGTCTTGTTGTAAGGCGTGGCCGAAAGCAGAATGCAGTGGCTGTCATTGCGCTCGATGTATTCGCGAATCACCTTCCAGCGTTTGCCTTCCTTATTGCGCAGGTTGTGGGATTCGTCGATTAACACCACCCGGTAGCGCCGGGTTTTCTCAGGCAACTCATTCAGCACCTTGGAAAGCGGCATCACTTTGGCGCGGAGTCGGTAGCGATACGCATAGTCTTCCCACATCGGCACCAAGTTCTTGGGGCAAATGATAAGGGTTTCGGTGTGATAGTCGTCCTCGAAGACCTTGGCGAGGGCCGTAGCCATCATGGACTTGCCAAGGCCCACCACGTCGCCGATCAGCACGCCACCCCGCTTGTTGAGGTGATGCGCGGCAATCTTGACAGCGGCGATCTGGAAATCGAACAGGGTATTGCCGAAGACGGAAGGAATATGGAATTCGGAAAGTCCCGCCCTGGCCTCCTGGGCCAAGTGGTAGGCTATCTTGAGATAGACGTGATAGGGCGGCACCAGTCTTTCACCTGCCCAACTCTCGTCGATGATGTCCGCGAGTTCCTTGGAAATATCGATGCACCAGCGGTCTTGCCAGCGATCCTCGAACCAATCCACCAGCTTGTTGCAGGCGTCGTGCTCCAGCACATCGACGTTCAACTCGCCTTGTTTGGCGAGACCGGCGAGGGTGAGATTGCTGCTGCCAAGAAAGCCGGTGACCGGGTTGTTGGTATCCTGCCGGTGCAGCAGGTAGAGCTTGGCGTGCAGCGGATGGCGCAGATAGACCTTCACGACCAGCTTCTTGCCATGAATCTGTTCGGCCAAGTGGCGGAGCGCCGCTTCGTCCTCATTGGTCGGGACGCCAAAGGTTAGCTGCTGGCGGAATTCTTCCGCGATACGACGCTTCTCCCGGATGGCGGTCTGGTTATCAAGCGCTTCTTCGTCGCCTGTCGTCCGAAGTGCCTTGCGTAATTCGTCAGTCGGGGTGACGTGCATTCCGACCAGTAGGCGGCAGCAATGCCCATCGCCGCCTGACCAGCGACCCACATGCTCGGACAGGTTTCGCCAGCCGCGCAAATTGAAGTAGCCGACACAAAAATCAGCGCGCTCGGCTACTTGCAGGGTTTCCTGCAAGGCGGGCAAGAGCGATTTTTCGATGTTGTCAAAGATTCTAGGCAATGCGACTTTCCTCCCCGTTTCGTACTTTTTTCATGAGCTTCCGCAGGTTTGCACCCCGCGCGCTCATTTGCTGCCCGTAGCTGGTTTCTGGAGGCGATCAAGGTCGCCCAGTTCTGGAATCGTGACACAATTCCGCCTGCAATAGTCCCGACTCATCACTTCAACCATATTGGCGATGCTGCGGTGTTTCTGCTCGGCGGCGCCGCGCCCCTCGGTGACGAAGTAAATCTGGTTGCGCAGGTACTTCCAAGCCTGCGCCGGGTGAAGTTGGATCTGCTCAGGATGACGTGTTCGCGGTGGTCGCCGTAGATGGTGAAATACGCCGAGACGACTGATAGCTGGCTACTGTCGGCGATCTTCTCGACGAGGAAATCGGCAACTTTGCCACGGGAGTGGTTGTCACGGATGCCATAATTGTTCGATCCATTAGTTGCCATCGCGTTTCCTCGCGTCATCGTCTCTCGCACTCCCCCACGGCGAGCCCAGCCATCAACCCCTGAGATTTTATTTTGCCTTTGTCGCCAGATGCGGCGTAATGGTCTGCAGCAGTTGGACAAAAACTTTCGGGTTGCCGGCAAGGATGTTGCCGCTTTGCAGGTAGCCCGGCTCGCCCTTGAAGTCGCCGACCAGGCCGCCCGCTTCCTGCACCATGAGTGCGCCGGCAGCGATATCCCAGGCATTCAGGTCGAATTCCCAGAAGCCGTCGAAGCGCCCGGCGGCGGTATAGGCCAGATCCAGTGCGGCTGATCCGGGCCGGCGCAGGCCTGCGGTTTTCTGCATCAGTTCGCGGAAGATGCCGAGGTAGGCGTCGAGGTGGGCAAAGTTGCGGAACGGGAAGCCGGTGCCGATCAGGGCATCCTTGAGGTATTCACAGCGGCTCACGCGCAGGCGGCGGTCGTTGAGGAAGGCGCCGGCGCCGCGTGTGGCTGTGAACAGGTCGTTTCGGCTGGGGTCGTAGATCACGCCGTGGGTCAGCACGCCCTTGTGCTGCATGGCGATCGAAACCGAATACTGCGGGAAACCGTGAAGAAAATTGGTGGTGCCGTCGAGCGGATCGATGATCCACTGGTATTCCGAGTCGCCCTGTGCGCCGCTTTCTTCTGCTAAAATCGCATGTTTCGGGTAGGCTTCCAGCAGGATTTCCTTGATTGCGTCTTCCGCTTTTTGATCCACCTCACTAACGAAATCATTGAAGCTCTTGTGCTTGACCGTAAGCGAATCCAGATTCTGGGAGGCGCGGTTGATGATCTGTCCGGCGCGGCGCGCGGCCTTGACCGCGGTGTTGAGCATGGGGTGCATGAGGTTTCCTAAAGGGTTTAATGAACAAAAACGCTGGGCGTATGGCCGCCATTTTAATGGGAAACCCTGGATGAAGAAACAAAATGTCCTGAATAATGTTCGTGTCGTGCTTAGCCACACCAGCCATCCCGGCAATATCGGTGCCGCAGCGCGGGCAATGAAGACGATGGGCCTGGACCGCCTTTGTCTGGTCAATCCCAAGTCCTATCCAGATCCCGTGGCTGATGCGCGAGCAGCCGGCGCAGTCGATGTGCTCGGCAATGCGCGGGTTTGCGCAACCCTGGATGAGGCCTTGTCCGGTACGGTTCTTGCCGTGGCCGTGACCGCCAGGCGACGCGATTTATCCCATGAAATGCTGGCTGCGCGCCAGGCGGCGTCCCGCATGCTTATGCATGCCGCCCATGGTGAAGTGGCGCTGGTGTTCGGCACAGAGATGTCGGGGCTTTCCAATGCTGAACTTGGGAAGTGCCAACTGCTCGCTACGATACCCGCCAACCCTGAATTTTCCTCACTGAACCTGGCGGCGGCGGTGCAAATTCTTTCCTACGAGCTGCGCATGGCATTTCTTGGCGAGACCGAAATGCCTGCGGCAAAAGCGATGGAAACCGCCAGTTTTGAGGAGGTGGAGCGGTTCTACCAGCATCTGGAGCGCACTATTATCGATACCGGCTTTCTCGATCCGGCCAACCCTGGCCGCTTGATGCAGCGTTTGAGACGTCTGTTTGCGCGAGCGAATATGGAAAAGGAAGAGGTCAGCATACTGCGCGGAATTCTGACTTCAATGGATAAATTTATCCGAAAAAATTAAAAAACCTATAGTTGACTAAAGGGGTCTGGAATATAATGGACTTCTTATATATTTAGGAATTTGCTGATGTTTGAGCATTTGCGTGAAGATATAGCGGTTGTGTTCGAGCGGGATCCGGCTGCGCGTTCCACCTGGGAGGTGTTGACCACCTATCCGGGTGTGCACGCGCTGCTGGTATACCGTCTGTCGCACCGCTTGTGGCTCTGGAACCTGAAATGGCTGGCACGCTTCGTCTCCTATCTGGGGCGTTGGCCCACTGGCATCGAAATTCACCCGGGCGCGGCTATAGGCCGGCGCGTTTTCATCGATCATGGCATGGGCGTGGTGATCGGTGAAACAGCCGAGATCGGCGATGATTCCACTCTATATCATGGTGTCACGCTGGGCGGAACCTCATGGAACAAGGGCAAGCGCCACCCGACCCTGGGCAAGGGAGTGGTGGTGGGCGCCGGAGCCAAGATTCTCGGCCCAATTACTATTGGTGATGGTGCCAAAGTCGGCTCCAATGCGGTGGTGGTAAAGGATGTTCCGGCAGGCGCCACGGCCGTCGGCATTCCGGCGCGGATACTTGATCCGGCACAGGCGGATGCGCGCGAAAGCAAGGCGCAAAAAATGGGATTTTCCGCCTATGCCATCAGCGCAGACATGAACGACCCGGTGGTCAAGGCAATCCATGGTTTGCTTGACCACACCGTGGTGTTGGACCAGCGCATCGAACTGATTGTGACGCAGTTGAAGAAACTGGGTGTCGAGCCGGAACAGTTGGTGCCGTCAAATGATAAATTCGATGCGAACTATCTGAATAAAATAGTTGACTAAATTAATAAGGTATTATAGAGTTGCACCGTAATTTAACGGGAAGGAATAATCATGCGACTGACAACAAAAGGGCGTTTTGCGGTGACTGCGATGCTCGACCTGGGGTTGCGCCAGGGCGAGGGGCCGGTGACGCTGGCAGGGATTAGCGAACGCCAGAAAATCTCCCTGTCTTATCTCGAACAACTGTTTGGCAAGCTGCGCCGCCATGCCCTGGTGGAGAGCGTTCGCGGACCGGGCGGCGGCTATTACCTTGCCAAGGGGCTGGACGATATCGCGGTCTCGGACATTATCAAGGCGGTAGACGAGTCGATCGACGCCACCCAGTGCGGCGGGCTGGGCAATTGCCGCGACGAGCGCGAGTGCATGACGCACGATTTATGGACCAACCTGAACGCCAGAATTTTCGATTATCTGGCCTCCGTCAAATTGTCGCATTTGGTGGCGCAGCAGCGTGGCGTACCCGTGGGCCAGTTGCATGATGCCGGGGTAGTGCAGAAACGGCGCGGCGAGGTTAAGGCGGATGTTGCCGGCGTATTTTGACCATAACGCCACCACGCCGCTCAGCGGGCGCGTGTTGGAGGCGATGCTGCCCTACTTCCAGGAAAGTTTCGGCAATGCCTCCAGTCGCCACGCATTCGGCCGGGCGGCGCGCAAGGCGGTAGACGATGCTCGCGAGCAGGTGGCGGATGCCGTCGGCGCCCACCCATCGCAGGTCTATTTCGTCAGCGGCGGGACTGAAGCCAACAACCTGCTGATCAAGGGCGCGGCGGCCCGGCTCAGGCCGTCCCAGGTCGCAGTGAGCGCCGTGGAGCACCCGTGCGTGATGAAACCAGCCCTGGCGCTGCGTGAGTCAGGCTGGAAGTTCAGGCGGTTTTCGGTTGATAATGCCGGTCGGCTCGATATGACGGACGTGCAGGCCGCGCTACGAGAGCCGACCGGCCTGGCCTCGGTGATGTTGGCCAACAATGAGACCGGTGTGGTGCAGGACGTCGCGGCCGTGGCGGAAATGGCGAGGGGTGCGGGCGCAGTTATCCATACCGATGCGGTTCAGGCGTTCGGCAAGGTGCCGGTCAGTTTTGCCGATTTGAACGTGCATGCAATGACGCTTTCCGCGCACAAGATATATGGACCAAAAGGCATAGGCGCCCTGATTTTGGACAAGCGCCTCGACATCATGCCGCAGATTATCGGCGGGGGGCATGAGAAGGGTTTGCGCGCCGGTACCGAGAACGTGCCGGCGATTGTTGGTTTTGGCGCTGCCTGCTCCCTGGCCGTGAGCGGCCTGGGGCAATCGTCCCTTCAGCTTCAGTCATTACGGGAACGTCTGGATCAGGGCTTGCACGCGATGGGTGCGGTGTTGTTCGGTGATGGCGCTGCACGTTTGCCCAATACCGGCTACTTTGCTTTTCCCGGGATTGATGGTGAAACCCTGGTGATGGCCTTGGATCGTGCCGGATTCGCGGTGGCAAGCGGGTCTGCCTGTTCCAGCGACAGCGCCGAGCCGAGCCCGGTATTGCTGGCCATGGGAGTCGAGCGCGAACTGGCGCGCTGCGCCGTGCGCATCAGTTTGGGCAGGGAAAACGAAATGGGCCAGGTTGAGCGGTTTTTGCAGGTGCTGCAGGAAGAAATCTTCAGGTTGAAACGGCTGGTGACGGTCGCCCCGCAAGGGGGCTCCGATCCGCTGCGAGCCATGAAACCGGCTCGTGCCGAGTCGTATACGGTTTGAGCCGGGTGCAACGAACGAGAATTTTGGAAAGTGGAGAAACAGAAGATGATTAAGCTACCGATTTATATGGATTATTCCGCGACCACGCCAGTTGACCCGCGGGTTGCCGAAAAAATGATCCCCTATCTGACCGAGAAGTTCGGCAACCCTGCGAGCCGTTCCCATGAATTCGGCTGGGTGGCCGAAAAGGCGGTGGAAGAGGCGCGAGAACAGGTTGCTGCGCTGGTCAATGCCGATTCCAGGGAAATCGTCTGGACCTCGGGTGCGACCGAATCGAACAACCTCGCCATCAAGGGCGCGGCGCACTTTTACAAGGGCAAGGGCAAGCATCTGGTTACCGTGATGACGGAACACAAGGCGGTGCTCGATACCATGCGCCATCTCGAAAGCGAAGGCTATGAGGTGACCTATCTTGTGCCGGAATCAAACGGACTGGTGGATCTGGAGAAATTCAAGGCTGCCCTGCGTCCCGACACGACCGTTGCCTCCATCATGCTGGTCAATAACGAGATCGGCGTGATTCAGGACATCGCGGCGCTGGGCGAGGTTTGCCGCGCCAAGGGCGTCATTTTCCACGTCGATGCGGCACAGGCGACAGGCAAGGTGGCGATAGACCTGGCCAATCTCAAAGTGGACCTGATGTCCTTTTCCGCTCATAAGACCTATGGGCCGAAAGGTGTCGGCGCGTTGTATGTGCAACGGAAACCGCGCATCCGTCTGGAGGCTCAGATGCACGGCGGAGGACATGAAAGAGGCTTGCGCTCCGGCACACTGGCGACACACCAGATTGTCGGTATGGGCGAGGCTTTCCGCATCGCACGTGAAGAGATGGCGACCGAGAACGAGCGTATCCGCTACCTGCGCGACCGGCTCTACAAGGGCCTGTCGCAAATCGAGGAAGTGCACGTCAATGGTGACATGGAACAGCGCGTGCCGCACAATCTCAATATCAGCTTCAACTTCGTCGAGGGCGAATCGCTGATCATGGCGATTCGCGATCTTGCGGTTTCCAGCGGCTCCGCCTGCACCTCGGCCAGTCTTGAGCCTTCCTATGTGCTGCGTGCACTGGGGCGTAGCGATGAACTGGCGCACAGCTCGATCCGTTTCAGCATCGGCCGCTTCACCAGCGAAGCAGAGGTCGATTATGCGATTGAACTGCTTAAAGCCAAGATCGGCCGCCTGCGCGAAATGTCGCCACTGTGGGATATGTTCAAGGAAGGTGTCGACTTGAGCACTGTGCAGTGGGCTGCCCATTAAAGTATTTTTGAAGGAGAATTGTCATGTCTTACAGCAACAAGGTCTTGGATCATTATGAAAACCCCCGCAATGTCGGAGCCTTCAACAAGGATGACGACGGAGTGGCCACCGGCATGGTGGGCGCCCCCGCCTGCGGCGACGTGATGAAGCTGCAGATCAAGGTCAACAAGGACGGTGTGATCGAGGATGCCAAGTTCAAGACCTACGGTTGCGGTTCCGCGATTGCCTCCAGTTCGCTGGTGACAGAATGGGTCAAGGGCAAGACCCTGGACGAGGCGCTCACCATCAAGAATACCCAGATCGCCGAGGAGTTGGCGTTGCCGCCGGTGAAGATCCACTGTTCGGTGCTGGCTGAAGACGCGATCAAGGCCGCTGTGGCCGATTACAAGTCCAGGCATGGCGCGATGGTGGAAACCGCCGCCTGCAAGGGCTAATGCATACTTTTGGTTGAGGAGAGGACAATGGCTGTAACCCTGACTGAGAAAGCAGCAACCCACATCAAGAACTTTATCGCCAAGCGCGGCAAGGGTGTCGGTTTGCGCCTGGGGGTGCGCACAAACGGCTGTTCAGGCATGTCGTACACGCTGGAATTCGCCGATGAGCTGAACGATACCGACAGCCAGTTTGAGAGTCATGGCGTCAAGGTGCTGATCGATCCAAAGAGCCTGGCGTACCTCGATGGCACTGAACTGGATTACGCGCGCGAAGGCTTGAATGAAGGCTTCAAATTCAACAATCCCAACGTCAAGAACCAGTGCGGCTGCGGCGAGAGCTTCGGCGTCTAGCCGGACTAATGGCCTGTTAATGAATATCGATTTCAGCCAGAACCATTTCGAGCTGTTCGGCATCGCTCCGGCCTACCAGATAGACGCTATCAGGCTGGAACAGGCCTATCGCGACATCCAGGCTCAGGTTCATCCGGACAAGTTTGCCTATCTTTCCGAAGCCGAGCGCAGGCTGTCGATGCAATGGGCGACACAGGCCAACGAAGCCTATCAGACCCTGCGTCAGCCGCTTGGCCGGGCGCGCTACCTGCTCCACCTGAACGGCGTCGAGATTCATGAGGAAACCAATACGGCGATGTCGCCGGCTTTCCTGATGCAGCAGATGGAGTGGCGCGAGGCGATCGGCGAGGCCAAGTCAGCCAGGGATGTTCCCGAACTGGAGCATTTGAGCGGTCAGTTGCGTGCCGAGATGCAGGTGCAGCAGCACAAGTTGGCGGATTTTCTCGACCGCGACAGGGATTTTGCAAGGGCGGCGGAAATTGTACGCGAACTCAAATTCATGGAAAAATTGCGCGAGGAAATAAACCACGCGCTGGAACAACTTGAAAGCTAAACTTTAACCACGAATGAACACGAATCGCCACGAATGAAACTCAGTCTTTTAGAATATTCGTGTTGATTCGTGAACATTCGTGTAATTCGTGGTTAATCAACAGGTTTTAATAATGGCATTACTTCAAATCGCAGAACCCGGCATGAGCGCCGCCCCGCACCAGCACCGGCTGGCGGTGGGTATTGACTTGGGCACGACGAATTCGCTGGTGGCAACGGTCAGAAGCGGCATGAGCGTTGTGCTGCACGATGAAAACGGCCGGGCGCTGCTGCCCTCGGTGGTGCGTTACCATGCCGATGGCAGCACCGATGTCGGCTATCCCGCGCAGGCCATGCAAAGCAGCGATCCGCACAACACCATCGTTTCGGCGAAGCGCTTCATGGGCAGGGGTCTGCGCGATTTGCCCGGCGCCGGCAGCATGCCCTACCAGTTCGTGGATGCGCCCGGCATGGTGCAGCTCAAAACCGTGGCCGGGGCGAAAAGTCCGGTCGAGGTTTCCGCCGAAATTCTCAAGGTCCTGCGCGATCGCGCCGAAAAATCCATGGGCGGCGAGCTGGTTGGGGCCGTGATCACGGTGCCGGCTTATTTCGACGATGCCCAGCGCCAAGCCACCAAGGATGCGGCCAGGCTTGCCGGACTTAATGTGCTGCGTTTGCTCAATGAACCCACTGCGGCGGCGGTCGCTTACGGCCTCGACAATGCTGCGGAGGGGGTCTACGCGGTGTATGACCTGGGCGGCGGCACTTTCGATATCTCCGTTCTGCGCCTGTCCAAGGGCGTCTTCGAGGTGCTCGCTACCAATGGCGACTCCGCCCTGGGGGGCGACGATTTCGACCACCGTATCTATTGCTGGATCCTGGAGCAGGCCAAGCTGTCCGGTATCAAGCCACAGGATGCGCGTCTGCTCCTGACCCGCGCACGCGAAGCCAAGGAAGACCTGACCGCTCATCCCGAGGTGCGCATTACCGCAGTGCTCAGCACGGGTGAAATGGTTGATCTCACGCTCGGCTCGGAAGTTTTCACCGAAATTACCCGCAGCCTGGTCAACAAGACCCTGGTGCCCAGCAAGAAAGCGTTGCGCGATGCCGGGCTGGAGGTCGAGGACGTGAAGGGCGTGGTGATGGTGGGCGGAGCAACCCGCATGCCCCAGATCCAGCACGCGGTTGGACAGTTTTTCCGCCAGGAGCCGCTCAACAACCTCGATCCGGACAAGGTTGTCGCGCTGGGAGCGGCGATCCAGGCCAATGTCCTGGCAGGGAATCGCTCCGGCGATGACTGGCTGTTGCTGGATGTGATCCCGCTTTCGCTGGGCATCGAAACCATGGGCGGACTGGTGGAGAAGATTATTCAGCGCAACTCCACCATCCCCGTGGCACGTGCCCAGGAGTTCACCACTTTCAAGGACGGCCAGACCGCGATGAGCATCCATGTGGTACAGGGAGAACGCGAACTGGTGAGCGATTGCCGCTCTCTGGCCAAATTCGAGCTGCGTGGCATTCCGCCGATGGTGGCGGGGGGCGCGCGTATCCGTGTCACCTTCCAGGTGGATGCCGATGGTTTGCTCAGTGTCTCGGCGCGTGAAAAAAGCAGCGGCGTTGAGGCTTCGGTCGTGGTGAAGCCCTCCTATGGCCTGAGCGACGATGAAATTGCCAACATGCTGCGCACCTCCCAGGAAAACGCCCGAGCTGACATGGCCGCGCGCGCTTTGCGCGAGCAGCAGGTTGAGGCTGGGCGCCTGATCGAGGCGATCGAAGCGGCTCTGCACGAAAATGGTGACCGCCTTCTCAGCGCTGCGGAACGTGCCGAGATCGATGAGGGAATGGCATCCCTGCGCAGCGCCTTGGAAGGCCAGGACCATTTGGCGATCAAGGAACAGACTGAAAGACTGAATCATATCTCCGAGACGTTTGCCGCACGCCGCATGGACCAGAGCGTGCAGAAAGCGCTCACCGGATATAAACTAGAGGAACTTGAGATCTAAAATGCCGCAATTGATAGTGTTACCGCATGAACATCTTTGTCCGGAAGGCGCGGTGATTGAGGCCCGACCCGGCATTTCCATCTGTGACGCGCTGCTCGAAAATGATATCGAGATCGAACATGCCTGTGAGAAATCCTGTGCCTGCACCACTTGTCATGTGGTGGTGCGCGAGGGCTACGAGTCGCTCGAACCCGCCGAAGAACTGGAAGACGATATGCTGGACAAGGCATGGGGGCTGGAGCCCACTTCGCGCCTGTCCTGCCAGGCGATCGTCAAGGATCGGGACCTGGTGATCGAAATCCCCAAATACACCATCAATCTGGCCAGCGAGCATCACTAAAGGGGCCCTCATGAAATGGACCGACACGCTCGATATCGCGATCGGGCTTTATGAAAAAATGCCTGACGTGGATCCCCGCTATGTCCGTTTTACCGATTTGCACCGCTGGGCTACCGAGCTTGAAGGCTTCAGCGACGACCCGAACAAATCCAACGAGAAGATCCTCGAAGCGATTCAGATGGCATGGATAGCCGAGGCCGAATAATTCCATCCGGCGCATGCCCCAGGCATATAATTAGGGTTCGTTCTGCCGGATAATCACTCCGCTTCCTCTACTATATCTGGTGGAAATCATGTAAACTATCTACCAGATGTTGCTACCTGCGCTGCCCTATGGCCGGGGGGGATGAATGGCGGAAGACAGCGATTTAGAACGAACAGAACCTGCGTCGTCGAGACGTATAGAGCAGGCCCGCGAGAAGGGGCAGATTGCCCGTTCCCGAGAGCTGGCTACATTCACCGTGTTGCTGGCCGCTGGTGGCGGACTAATGCTGATGGGTCCGCAACTGATGGACACCCTGGCAGGGCTGATGCGCAGCGGCTTGACGCTCGACCGGGCGGCAGCTTTCGATCCGCTGCTCCTGCTGCCACGCCTGCACCAACTGGCATTGAGCGTCCTCTATGCTTTCTTTCCCTTTCTTCTGTTGATGGTTGTCGCTGCAATAATGGCGCCGCTGGTGATGGGCGGCTGGCTCTTTTCTTTTCAGGCATTGCAACCGGATTTTTCTCGTCTCGATCCACTCAAGGGTTTTGGCCGCCTCTTTTCTTCGACCAGCCTGGTTGAATTGGTAAAGGCGCTGGCCAAATCGGCGCTGATCGGTGGTGTCGCGCTCTGGGTATTCTGGCACCACAAGGAGGCAATGTTTGCGCTGGCCGGCGAATCGCTCAATCAGAGCGCTGCGCATTTAGGCAGCCTGCTTGGAACTGCCTTCCTGTACATCGTTGCTTCGCTGCTTCTGATTGTGGCGATCGACGTGCCCTTCCAGTTATGGGAGCACGCCCGCAAGCTGAAGATGACGAAAGAGGAGGTGCGCCAGGAAAACAAGGAAATGGAAGGCTCGCCCGAGGTCAAGGCCCATATCCGCCGGATGCAGCGCGAGCTTGCACGCGGGCGCATGATGGCGGAAGTGCCCAAAGCCGACGTGATCGTGACCAACCCGACCCATTATGCCGTAGCGCTTCGCTACCAGGACAAGGCCCATGCTGCTCCGGTCGTCGTCGCCAAGGGTTCGGCCCTGCTGGCGGCGCGTATCAGGGAACTGGGCGAGGAACACCATGTTCCGATTCTGGAAGCGCCGCCTCTGGCGCGAGCTCTGTTCCGTCATGCCGAACTCGGCGAGGAGATCCCGTCCGCCCTGTATACCGCGGTGGCCGAAGTGCTCGCCTATGTTTATCAGTTGCGCAATTACGAGGCGGGGGTAGGCGAGCAGCCCCGGCCGCCGCAACATCTGCCGGTGCCTCCTGACCTCGACCCGGAAGGTGAAGCTGCATGAACGCCAGGATTGAAAGCATGGCCGTGCCGGGCGGCATGAATCTGACCAAACTGGCGGGCCCGATTCTGATCATCATGATCCTGGGCATGATGATCCTGCCGTTGCCGCCGATCGTGCTCGATCTGCTGTTCACCTTCAACATCGCTCTGGCGATGATTGTATTGCTGGTCAGCCTGTACACCACCAAGCCGCTGGAATTCTCCGTATTTCCTACCGTGCTGCTGGTGACGACATTGCTTCGGCTGTCGCTCAACGTGGCTTCCTCGCGGGTAGTGCTGCTCGAGGGCCACACTGGTGCCGATGCCGCAGGCAAGGTGATCGAGGCCTTCGGTCATTTCCTGGTGGGCGGCAACTATGCGGTGGGGATCACGGTATTTATCATCCTGGTGATCATCAATTTCGTGGTGATCACCAAGGGCGCCGGGCGTATCGCCGAGGTCAGCGCGCGCTTCACCCTGGACGCCATGCCTGGCAAGCAGATGGCGATCGACGCCGATCTCAACGCCGGCCTGATCGGCGAGGAGGAGGCTCGAAAGCGCCGTGCCATCATTTCCCAGGAGGCGGACTTTTTCGGCTCGATGGATGGTGCCAGCAAGTTTGTGCGCGGTGACGCCGTCGCCGGTATCCTGATCATGCTGATCAACATTATCGGCGGTCTGGCAGTGGGCGTGCTGCAACATAACCTGGATTTCGCTACCGCGGCCAACAACTACACGCTGCTCACCATCGGCGACGGCCTGGTTGCGCAGATTCCCGCCCTGGTTATTTCGACCGCGGCGGGCATTGTGGTAAGCCGTGTTTCTACCGACGAAGATCTCAGCCAGCAACTGCTCGGCCAGATGTTCAATCAGCCCCTGGTGCTCTACATTACCGCCACGATACTCGGCGTGATGGGCATGATTCCCGGTATGCCCCATTTTGCCTTCCTGATGCTGGCCGCCATACTTTCCGGTGCCGCCTATTACATCGAACAGCGTGCGCGGCAACCTGAAGTACTGGAAGTGCCGATTCCGGTGCAGGCATCGGCAGAGCCGGTGGAAGTGAGTTGGAACGACGTGATGCCGGTGGACACCCTGGGGCTGGAGGTCGGTTATCGGCTGATCCCCTTGGTGGATCGGGCGCAGGACGGGGAATTGCTGCGCCGCATCCGCGGCATCCGCAAAAAGTTTGCCCATGAAATGGGATTCGTGGTGCCGGCCGTGCATATCCGGGACAATCTGGAACTCAAGCCCAACGGCTACCGTTTAACCTTGAAAGGCGTCGAGATGGGACATGGCGAAGCCTATGTCGGCATGTATCTGGCGATCAATCCCGGCCGGGTCATGGGTACTCTGGCCGGCACGCCGACGCGCGACCCGGCCTTCGGCCTGCCCGCTGTCTGGATCGAGGCCGAACTGCGCGAGCAGGCGCAAACCTTCGGCTACACTGTGGTGGATGCCAGCACCGTCATTGCTACCCATCTTTCCAACATTATCCAATCGCACAGCGCCGAGTTGCTGGGTCGTGAAGAGGTGCAGCAACTGCTGGAACACCTGGCGAAGGAATCGCCCAAACTGGTCGAAGATCTGGTACCGAAGCAGTTGTCGCTGTCCACCTTGCACCGGGTGCTGCAAAACATGCTGGAAGAGGGGGTGCACATCCGCGACATGCGCACTATCATTGAAACCCTCGCCGAGCATGCGCCGCGCACGCAGAACGTGGACGAACTGGCGTCCCTGGTACGGGTCGCCCTGGGACGTGCTATTATCCAGCAAATTTATCCGGGCACGGACGAATTGCAAGTGATTTCGCTTGATCCCGGGTTGGAGAGCCTGCTGTTGCAGGCAACGCAGACTTCGGGTGGGGAGGGCGCCGGTCTGGAGCCGGGTCTGGCAGAGAACCTGCTGGCACAGGCGCAGAACGTGGCGCAGAATCAGGAGCAACTCGGTCTGCCGGCCGTGCTTCTGGTGCAGGCTCCGCTACGCGGCTTGATGTCACGTTTCCTGCGACGCGCCGTGCCGCAACTCAAGGTCATTTCTCATGCCGAAGTGCCGGATTCCAAAACTATAAGAGTGACTGCTGTATTGGGGGGTAGGGAATGAACGTCCGGAAGTTCTACGCCAGCACCACGCGTGAGGCTTTGCGCCAAGTGAGGGATGCCTTGGGCGCAGATGCGATTATCCTTTCCAACCGTCAAGTGGCTGGCGGAATAGAGATTATGGCGGTGGCGGATATGGATGTCGCATCCTTGACGGCCAGCCCTCCGTTGACAGCAGCGGCGCCGGCAGCCAAGCCAAAGCCGCCTGCCGAAGGGCTTCATCCGGCACCGGCGCCATCGTCTGTTGCTGCGCCGGCACCGGTTTCCCGGGCTAAAATTGCCGAGCTGCAGGAGAAGGGCAAACCTGCACAGCCAGAAAAAGAAGTGTTGCCGGGAGAGACATCCCAGGAGATTATCCGCGAAATAAAATTTCTGCGCGGCATGCTGGAGGGCCAGCTGGCCGGTTTTGCCTGGGGCGAACTGCAACGGCAAGAGCCGTCCAAGGTGGAAGCCATGCGCCACATGCTGAACACCGGTTTCAGCCCTTTTCTTTCGCGCCAGTTGCTGGAAAAAATGCCGTCCGGCTACGATCTCGAGAAGGGCCTGCGCTGGTTGAAAGCGGCGCTGATGCACAACCTGCGGGTAGCGAAGGCGGGCGATGACGTTGTCGAGCATGGCGGGGTGTATGCGCTGACCGGGCCGACCGGGGTTGGCAAGACCACCACCGTGGCGAAGCTGGCGGCGCGCTGTACTCTGAAGCATGGGCCGGCCAGCCTTGCTCTGATCACCACCGATACCTACCGGATCGGCGCCCATGAGCAACTGCGTATCTATGGCAAGATTCTCGGCGTGCCGGTATACGTGATCAAGGATGAAGCGGACTTGCAGCTTACCCTGTCCGATTTGCAGAACAAGCATCTGATCCTGATCGACACCGTCGGCATGAGCCAGCGCGACCGTCGCCTCAGCGAACAGGTGGCGTTGCTGTCCGGCGGCGGGCGCAGCATCAAGCGCTTGCTTCTGCTTAGCGCAAACGGCCAGGGGAGTACCCTGGAAGATGTCGTTCGATCCTATCACGCGGAAGGCATGGATGGCTGCATCCTGACCAAAATCGACGAGGCGATCAGCATCGCTCCGGCTCTGGACGTGATAATCCGTCATAAGATGCTGCTTCATTATGTGACCAACGGCCAGCGCGTGCCGGAAGACTTGCATCTTCCGAACCTGGTTTACCTGGTGGATCGTGCCTTGAAATCCGTGTCGGATGACTCCCCCTTTACTCCGCTGGAAAGCGAATATCCGCTGGTGATGGCTGTCGCAGGCGGCTTGGATGATACGACCGGTTTTGCGGATGCCAAGCGCAATGCCGGAGCTCTCCGTGGCTAATAACGTCCAGCAGGATCAGGCCGAGGGTCTGCGCCGCCTGCTTGCGCGGGACTCCGTGCGGGTGGTGACGCTGACCAGCGGCCGGACCGGGGCCGGAAAAACCAATGTCGTCGTTAATCTGGCCGCGGCACTTGCAAAGCGCGGCCGGCATGTGCTGGTGCTGGATGAACAGCAGGGAAAAGACAGCACGGAAACGCTGCTTGGCCTTTCATCCCACTATAACCTGATGCATGTGATCCGGCGTGAAAAAACCTTGGAGGAAGTGATTTTGCATGGACCGGAGGGGGTGGACATCGTTTCTGCCGGCCAGGGGTTGCGAGTGCTGGGTGAGCTGGGGCAGGAAGATCAGGATCGTCTGGTGCAATCGTTCAGTCATCTGTCGAAAACGGTGGACGTTGTACTGGTGGACGCGGTTGCCGGGATCGCCAGCAATGTTTTGCCGCTTTCCCTGGCCTCGCAGGAAATCGTGATTGTGGTGTCCCAGCATCCTTCTTCGATTACCGATGCCTATGCCTTGATCAAGGTGCTCAATCAGCGCTTTGCCATTCAGCGTTTCCATATCCTGGCCAGCAAGGTGCTGAATGAACCGGAGGCGCTGGCATTGTTCAGTAACATGGCCGAGGTGGCGGAGCGCTTTCTCGATGTGTCGCTTGATTTCATGGGCTATGTCCCGTTTGACGAGAAAATGAAGCAATCCGCAAGGATTTTCCGTCCGGTGGTGGATGCGTTTCCAGCGGCCTCCTCAGCCAAGGCGGTCAGAAATCTGGCCGAAACCATGGAACAATGGCCTTACCCGTCTGGGGAGAATGGACGTCTGGAAGCCTTCATGCAGCGTCTGATCCAGAGCAGCCGTATGGCGGCAGAAGGATTTCGCTTATAAAATCGCGCTATGAACGCTAAAACCGAACTGGAGAAAAAAGAACAATACGCCATCCAGTTTTCTCCCCTGGTTAAACGTATCGCTTATCATCTCATGGCGAGGCTGCCTGCCAGCGTGCAGGTTGACGACCTGATTCAAGTTGGCATGATCGGCCTGCTCGATGCTGTGAACAATTATGACTGCACGCAGGGCGCGCAATTTGAGACTTATGCCGTGCAACGCATCCGCGGCGCAATGCTGGATGAGTTGCGGCAAGGCGACTGGCTGCCGCGCTCGGCGCGCAAGGGCATGCGTCAGATTGAAGCAGCGATGAATGCCTTGGAGCAGCGCCTGTGCCGTGCGCCTGCAGAACGCGAGGTAGCCGACGAATTGAATTTGAGTCTGGACGACTACCAGCAGATGCTGTTGGATGCGCGGGGCTGCCAGTTGCTGCATTACGAGGATCTGCAGGAGGGCGGGGGAGAGGATTTCTTGGAACGTCACCATGAAGACAACTCATCCGAACCATGGGCAAGTCTGCATGACGGAAGATTCCGGGAGAGGCTGATCGAGGCGATTAGCGTTTTGCCGGAACGTGAGAAACTGATGATGGCAATGTATTATGAGGAAGAACTGAATTTGCGCGAAATCGGCGAGGTGCTGGGCGTGAGCGAGTCGCGCGTGTGTCAGTTGCATAGCCAGGCCATCGTGCGCCTGCGCAGCCATTTGAAGGGGTGGCTTTGAAAAAAGAGGATGATCAGCGGATGGGCTTGAAATTCGAAAACCGGGCGGATTCATGGATGTAGTCAGCATTCTGGGCATTGCGCTGGCTTTTGCCGCTATTCTCGGCGGCCAATTTCTGGAGGGGGGGCACATGGGCTCCCTGTTGCAACTGACCGCGTTCATTATCGTCATGGGCGGAACCATAGGCGCGATCATGCTGCAGAGTTCGGCCAAGATTTTTTTTCAAGGCATGAAGCTGACTAAATGGATCATTTATCCGCCCAATGCGGTGCCGCATGACCTGATCAATCAGGTCCTCGGCTGGAGCGGGATCGCGCGCAAGGGTGGATTGCTGTCGCTGGAACCACAGCTAGACGACTTGCCGGATGGCTTTACCAGAAAGGGGCTGCAAATGCTGGTGGATGGTGCCGAACCGGAGAAAATCCGTGCGGCGCTCGAAGTCGAAATTGCCACTTATGAGAAGCACCACCTGGATGCCTCGAAAGTCTGGCAGGCGGCGGGCGGTTATGCGCCAACCATTGGTATTCTGGGCGCGGTAATGGGCTTGATCCACGTCATGGAGAATCTGAGCGACCCCTCCAAACTTGGTTCCGGCATTGCCGTGGCTTTTGTTGCCACCATTTATGGCGTGGGTTCGGCCAACCTGTTTTTCCTGCCGATTGCGAGCAAACTTAAATCCGTTATCGAGCAGGAGGTGATCATGCGTGAGATGTTGATCGAAGGGCTGGTGTCCATCGCCAATGGCGAGAATCCGCGCGTAATCGAATCAAAGTTGCAGGGCTACATCATTTAATCCCGCTGGGCGGCGAGCATACTATGGCGCGGAGACACAAACCCGAAGAACATGAGAACCATGAACGCTGGCTGGTTTCCTACGCCGACTTCATTACATTGCTGTTTGCATTTTTTGTTGTTATGTACTCGATTTCCCAAGTAAACGAGGGGAAGTACCGTGTGCTGAGCGATGCGCTGGTCAATGCTTTCAAGGCTGCACCGACGACCACCACCCCAATCGCGCCGGCACTGAGGATCGATGCCTCTACCAAAGGCCAGACAAGCACCGCCAGGTCGCAGGCACAGAAGCAGACGTTCATCGTGCTCAAGAATGATCCTGCCCAGGAAGTCCGCCAGAAACAGCAAGCAGAAAAAATGAAAGGGATCGCCAGGGATATTCTCAAGGTGATGGAACCCTTAACTAAGAATGGCCAGGTCAAGGTCAGTCAGAGCGTCCATGGTATCGCCATAGAGATAAATGCCAGTTTGCTGTTCGCATCCGGGCAGGCAAGTCTGGAAGCCGGTTCGATCAAGGCGCTAAAGGCGGTAGGAAAGGTTCTGGCTGATGTGCCTAATGATATTCAGGTGGAAGGGTTTACCGATACCACCCCGATCAATACCGTGGCGTTTCCGTCCAATTGGGAGTTGTCTAGTGCTCGCGCAAGCAGTGTGGTGCGCTTGTTCGTCGAGAGCGGCGTTCCACCGGAGCGTTTGGTGGCGGTGGGTTATGGTGAATTTCGCCCGATTGATTCCAACAGCACGGTTGAGGGGCGAGCCAGAAACCGCCATGTGACGGTGATGATCCTATCGGAACAGCAGGAGAAGATCACCGATATTCCGGTTGCAAGCCAGGCTTCCAAAGTTGTGCAGGAAGCGGCTAGTAGTCAGTCACGGTGAAAAGCATGGATGAGTTGAACCGTCACACCGGCGAAAGCCGGTGTCCAGGTTGTTGATTTTTCTGGATTCCGGCTTTCGCCGGAATGACGAGATTGTCCACCGGTTTCAATATGACTGACTACTAGCCACGTCAGGAAACCCTAAAGGACTCCGACTTTCTATCCGCTGAAACTGCCGCGGATGAAAGATCGTATGCTAAAGCGACTGCGGAGTCGTATGGCCTAAACCTTACCGAGAGGACGTCCCAGTCCGCTTGCATGGGTCTGTCCGTCCGGCCCGTAAATGCCTGTCTGGTTGGCGGCAGTCTGAAGCAAGGTAAGGGCTTGCTGGTTGAATCTGAGTTTGATTTCGATCAGGCTGCCATTGACCTGATTGATCTGTTGAGCGATTTTTGCCTGTTCCAGCAGTTGTTCCCAGGCTTCGGCAGTATGCGGGCTTTCGCCGCCGTGCTGCTGTAGCCATTTGTCCATGCTACCCCGCTGTTCCGGGTTGCGGCCATTCGCGGCCAGATAACGGTTGCGGCGTTCCGCGAACTGCGACAACAAGAGAACCTTCTCGGACTTTAGCCGGGCAAGCTCGATCAACCTGTCGATATCACCCTGGATCAGTGCTTCCTGCTCGGTATGCAATACTTGGACGAAATCCCTGAAAGCGCTTAATTCCGCATCCACGCTTTGGGAAAGATCTCTGGGGGAGGCGATGATGGCCCGGTTGTCAGTCAACATCAGCCTTTTTGATTCCGCACCAAGTCCTGGATTGTCGCAAGCAGGCGATCCGCGATGACTTCGGGATTGACCTTGAACCGTCCCTCACTGATGGCTTGCTTGATCGCGTCCACACGTGCAGTATCCACCACCGGTACATTGTCCATGCTGTTTTCCATGGCATGAAGCTGGGACGAAAGCGTGGTGATTTGGACGTTGTCCTGTGGGGACGGGTTCTTTTGCGGCACGGCGGCTGCCGTGCCTGTGCCGGCTTTCGAGGTGCGTGGCGTGGCCTCTTTTATGCCTGTGCTGGCCGGCGACTTTACTGAGGCATCGATCTTCACGGTAAATTCCTTCGGGTTATGGATCGTTTATTGGCGGCGGCAGCGCTGTCGCTTCACGATCCGCTGGCGGTTATCCGAATCTTTGATAGGGTTAACGGCATGAACTGATGAAACTTTAGTGGAGAATCAATGTTTTTACAAGCAATATGGGTTCAAACCCAGCGCTGCGCGGCTGCTTCATCGCTTTCATGCGCGTCCACCCAGCGCGCACCCGCTTCGGTCTGTTCCTTTTTCCAGAATGGCGCGCGGGTCTTCAGGTAGTCCATGATGAATTCGCAGGCGGCGAAGGCTGCGCCACGGTGCGCGCTGCTTACCGCCACCAGTACGATCTGGTCGGCGGGTTTGAGCGGCCCAACGCGGTGGATCACCAGTGCATCGATGATGCACCAGCGCTGTTTTGCCTGTTCCAGGATTTCGGCCAAAGCCTTTTCCGTCATGCCGGGATAGTGCTCCAGGGTCATTTCGGCAACCCTGGCGTTATCGTTGAGATCGCGAACCAGGCCAACGAAGCTGGCAATGGCGCCGATTTTGGAATTGCCATGGCGTAGTTTGAGGATTTCCGCGCCTAGGTCAAAATCCTCGTATTGCACCCGGACTGTCATCTCAGCCTCCCGTCACCGGTGGGAAGAAAGCGATTTCATCACCGTCGCATACAGCCCTGTCCGGAGCGGCCATGTCCTGGTTGACGGCCACGCGCACAGGCCTGTTCTGGGCGAGTTCCTCTTGCCAGGCTCCGCCGCGTTGCCGCAGCCATTCGGTCAGCGACCGGACGTCGACGACATGGGCAGGCGGGTGCGCCTGTTCCGAGGAGATGCCGAAGCTTTCGCGTAGCCGGGCGAAATAGAGCAGGGTGATCATGCGCGCATCCTTATTCAGTTGAGCAATTCGGAAAAGGGGAGAAACCTGACGGTTTCGCCGCGCCGGATGAGCGTGCCTTCCGCTACTTCAACCAGGCCGTCGGCCCAGGCAGTGGAGGTCAGCACGCCGGAACCCTGGTTCGGATAAAGCTGTACGTCGATGCTGCCATCTTCCGCCATGTGCAGCCTGGCACGCAGAAATTCGCGGCGCTTGTCGGATTTCAGCCAGTCGAAATCCGCCTTCAGGGAGAGTGCTTGCGGTGCGGTCACAGCCATGCCTTGGCTGCGCAAAATAAATGGCCTCACGAGCAGGATGAAGGTCACAAAAGCCGAAACCGGATTTCCCGGCAGGCCGATGAAAGGCGTGCTGCCTACACTGCCGAAAGCCAGCGGTTTGCCCGGTTTGATGGCGATTTTCCACAAATCGAGCTTGCCGACTTTTTCCACCGCGCTTTTGACGTGGTCTTCCTCGCCCACGGAAACCCCGCCGCTGGTGATGATCAGATCGGCGCTGGCTGCGGCTTGTTCGAGCACTTTAACGGTGGCGGCGAAATCATCCTGCACGATGCCGAGGTCGATGACTTCGCAGCCGAGGGCCTGCAGCAGGCCGGTCAGCACGAAGCGGTTGGAATTGTAGATTTGGCCGGGTTCAAGTGGCTGGCCGGGCATGACTATCTCGTCACCGGTGAAGAAAGTGGCTACTTTCAATCGGCGGAAAACCGGAAGCCGCGCCAAACCGACGGATGCCGCCAGTCCCATTTCTTGAGGACGCAGCCTGATACCGGCAGGGAGTATTTCCGCCCCGACGGCGATGTCTTCGCCGGCGCGACGGATGTTTTCACCCATATTGGGCGACTTGTTGATTGCCACCATGTCGCCTTCCGCGCTGCAGTTCTCCTGCATGACCACGGCATCGCAGCCTGCGGGCACCGGCGCTCCGGTAAAAATCCTGGCTGCGGTGCCCGCTTCCAGCGGCTGTCCGACCGTGCCGGCAGGGATGCGCTGCGCTACCCGAAGCCGGGTCGATCCGGCCGAGAGGTCGGCGAGCCGGACTGCATAGCCATCCATTGCGCTGTTGTCTAGCGGCGGGACGTTGATGGCGGAAACCTGATGCTCAGCCAGTACCCGTCCCAGCGTTTCGGCTGTGGCGACCTGCTCGATTTCACCAGGCTGGCGCACGCGATCCAGGAGGAAGGCGAGTGCCTGATCGGCGCTAAGCATGTTCGGTTTTTTGTCCATATTGATTGAGACCTGTCTGTTGCAAAATAAATTCGGCAATTTTTTCCACCTGGTCCAGCGTGAATTGCGGCAACGCTGTTTCCACCAGAATATCGCTGGCAATAGCTGCAATATTCGTATCCTGCGGAAAAAGCAGTTGTTTTCCGCTACCGGCGCGGTGCACCTCCAGCTTAGTGATCGCTTCACGTTTGAAGCTTTCCACCAGCACCAGGTCGCACGGCGAGAGCCGCGCCACCTGTTCTTCCAGCGAGGGCTCTGCTTCACCGCGCAATTCGTGGATCAGCGCCCAGCGGAAGGCCGAGGCGACCAATACCTCGCTGCAGCCTGCGGCACGGTGGCGATGGGAATCCTTGCCCGGTTGATCAATCTCGAAATCGTGGTGGGTATGCTTGATCAGCGAAACTTTCAGCCCTTTGGCCACGAACAGAGGGATCAGTTTCTCGATCAGGGTGGTTTTACCGCTGCCGGAGTAGCCGGCGATGCCGAAAATTTTCATACCTTGTTCCGCATCAGCCTTTGTTTCTCACGCTGCCAATCGCGTTCTTTTTCGGTTTCACGCTTGTCGTGCTGCTTCTTGCCCTTGGCCAAACCGATTTCCAGCTTGATGTGGCCACGGCTGTAGTGCATGTCCAATGGCACCAGGGTATAACCAGCGCGTTCCACCTTGCCGATCAGCTTGTCGATTTCCTCGCTGTGCAGCAGCAGCTTGCGGGTGCGCACGGGATCGGGATTGATGTGGGTGGAAGCGGTCGGCAGCGGGCTGATATGGCAGCCAATGATGAAGAGTTCCCCGCTGCGGATGATGACGTAGGCTTCCTTGAGCTGCACGCGGCCGGCGCGGATGGCTTTTGCTTCCCATCCCTGCAGAACGATGCCGGCTTCGAGTTTTTCCTCGATGAAGAAGTCGTGGAAGGCCTTTTTGTTTTGCGCGATGCTCATCGGCAGGTGAGTTTCCCTTGAAAATAGTGTATTTTAACAGTTTTTGATGGCGGCAGATTGATGGCGGTAGTGGAAAAATCCGTGCTGGTTTTTTACTCGGCGCAGCAAATGTTCGTGTTGGTCGATCGGGCTGAGGATTATCCGCAGTTCCTGCCCTGGTGCGGTGGAACGGAAGTGAAACGGCACAGTGATACGGCCCTTGAAGCGACGGTCCATATTGACTACCATCACGTCAAGCAAAGCTTTACCACTGAAAACCTTCGCCGGGAGCCGCATTTTATCGAAATGAAACTCCGTCGCGGCCCCTTCAGCCACCTTGAGGGCAGTTGGCGCTTTGTCGATCTGGATGAATTTGCCTGCAAGGTCGAGTTCAGGCTACATTACGAATTTTCAAGTAAGATGCTGGAAAAATTGGTCAGCCCTGTATTCGGGCATATCGCCAATAGTTTCGTCGAGGCGTTCGTTAAACGTGCTGCAGTGATTTATGGTGAATCATGAGTGAAGAAATTTCGGTGGAAGTCGTGTACGCCCTGCCTCAAAAGCAGGAGGTCCTGCCATTGAAGGTAAAGCCCGGTGCTACGGTATCCCTTGCGATCGAGCAATCGGGCATCCTGGCGGAGTTCCCGGAAATTGACCTGGCGAGCGCCAAGCTGGGCGTTTTTGGCAAGCTTGTCAAGCTTGACGCGGTGTTGCGGGACAAGGACCGGATCGAAATTTACCGTCCGCTGATCGCAGACCCGAAGGAAGTGCGCAGGAAACGCGCGGCAGAGGGAAAGGGCGTGAAGACGGAGTCAGCCGAGACTGAAGAGTCTGCCCCCTGATTAAGAGCTTGTCCGCAAATAATTTGCGGACAAGCTCTTATTTGCACCAGGAATCGGCTACCCGCTTTGCTTCCTCGATTGCTTGGGGGCGTGCGCTGTCTTCGAGAAAGACCCGTTCGCCTTTTTCATTGTATTTGACCATTCTTTGGCCCTCTTGCAGGGCCTGCAACTGATTGCGCGCCTGGGCGCAGTTTTCCTGCTTGCGCTGGGCGTCCTTCTTCTCTTCCGCCTGTTTTGCGGCAGCCTCTTCCGCCTCGGCCCGGCGCTTGCGGGATTCCAGCTCCCTTTCGGCCAGGCTCTTGGCTCCGCCTTTGCTGTCCGGCGTGGCTATGGGTGAGGCCGGGCTGGTCTGGATATCCAGATTCTTTTGCGATTTGGCGGTGGAGGGTGGCGGCTGGTCGGAATAATGCACCTTGCCTTCGGCGTCTACCCACTTGCTTACCCTGGCGTTCGTTACGGTTGCAACCATCAGCATCAAAACAATTATCAGCAGTTGCCGCATGGTTGCAACCTTAAAGAAGGCTTTATTTGGTTAAAGGGTAGTTCAACTGTCCAATGCTCAAGTGAGCCTGTTCGCTTGCGCTTTTAGAGAGTTTCAAGGTGGCGGAGGAGTCACCCTTGGCGGCCGCTTCCTTTGCTTTTTTCAGGGCATCTGCCGTGGTGGTCCACAGGGAGCCTTTGGCTTTTGCCTGCTTGACATCGGCTTCGGCTTTGCTGAGCGCCTGGCTGGCTTCTTCGGAAACAGGTGTTGCGGCAGCGGCGGCCTGGTCGGCAACGGCCGGCGTGCCGAGCAGCAGGAAACCGATAGTGATGAATGGGATGATGGTGTTCCGCATGTTTCTTCTCCTCAGTTTTATTTTGAGTTGTTAAACATAACGTTTCACTATACGCCCGTCAATGGTCCAAGTGTACCGGTGCATAATTTGCAAGAAGAAAACAGAGAACCCGGTTTACCGGGGATGCCCGAAACTTGTATAATAATCCTTTGGTATTAAGGATAAAAAAATGCGTGTTATTCAGAAAGCGCTGACCTTCGATGATGTTTTGCTGGTCCCCGCGCATTCCAACGTTCTGCCGCGTGACGTAAGCCTCGCAACGCGGCTTACCCGCGAGATTTCCCTGAATATTCCCCTGCTTTCAGCGGCGATGGATACTGTCACCGAAGCTCCCTTGGCGATTGCTCTGGCGCAGGAAGGCGGGATAGGCATCGTGCACAAGAACATGTCCGCCAGCGCCCAGGCGGCACAAGTGGCGCGGGTAAAGCGCTTCGAGAGCGGCGTGGTGAAGGACCCAATTACAATTACGCCTGTGATGACGGTTCGGGACGTGCTGGCGCTGACTCGTCAGCACAAGATTTCCGGTCTGCCGGTTGTGGAGGGCGGGCGCGTGGTCGGCATCGTGACCAACCGCGATCTGCGCTTCGAAACCAACCTGGATCAGCCGGTCAAGAATATCATGACGCAGCGCGACCGTCTGGTGACGGTCAAGCAAGGCGCGAGCCGCGAAGAAGCCATGGCGCTGATGCATAAGTACCGTCTGGAACGGGTGCTGGTGGTCAACGATGATTTTGAGTTGCGCGGACTGGTGACCGTCAAGGACATCCAGAAATCCACCGAACACCCGCTGGCATGCAAGGATACTCATGGCCAGTTGAGGGTTGGCGCCGCTGTTGGCGTGGGCGAGGGTACCGAAGGCCGGGTGGCTTTGCTGGCCGAGGCCGGCGTGGACGTGATCGTGGTGGATACTGCGCATGGCCATTCCCAAGGCGTGTTGAGCCGGGTGAAATGGGTGAAAGACAACTTTCCGCAGGTACAGGTAATCGGCGGCAACATCGCCACCGCCGCGGCAGCGATGGCGCTGGCCGACCACGGCGCGGATGCGGTCAAAGTCGGCATCGGCCCCGGCTCGATCTGCACTACCCGGATCGTGGCCGGTGTCGGGGTGCCCCAGATTACCGCGATTTCCAACGTGGCGCAGGCGTTGAAAGGCAGCGGCGTGCCGGTGATTGCCGATGGCGGCATCCGTTACTCCGGCGACATCTCCAAGGCGCTTGCCGCCGGTGCGGATTGCGTGATGCTGGGCGGCCTGTTTGCCGGCACCGAGGAGGCGCCGGGCGAGATCGAATTGTTCCAGGGCCGTTCTTACAAATCCTACCGCGGCATGGGTTCGCTGGGCGCCATGCAGCAAGGTTCGAAAGACCGCTACTTCCAGGAAGCCGAAGCGAATGCCGACAAGCTGGTGCCGGAAGGCATCGAAGGCCGGGTTGCCTACAAGGGCAGCGTGCTGACGGTGATTCACCAGTTGATCGGCGGCGTGCGCTCCAGCATGGGCTATCTGGGCTGCACGACCATCGCCGAAGTGCATGCCAAGGCCGAGTTCGTCGAAATCAGCTCGGCCGGCATCCGGGAATCTCACGTACACGATGTGCAGATCACCAAGGAAGCGCCGAATTACCACGTGGAATAAGCTGTAAAAAAATCAGGGGGTGCGCGCTGCACCCCCTTTTTTCATTTTTAGTGCGGTGACATCATGCTCCACCAGAAAATACTCATTCTCGATTTCGGTTCCCAGTACACCCAGCTGATTGCCCGCCGGGTGCGTGAAACCAGCGTTTATTGCGAGCTGCATCCCCACGATGTGAGCGAAAGCTTCATCCGGGAATTCAACCCCCAGGGCATTATCCTCTCCGGCGGGCCGGCCTCGGTCTACGAGGAAGAGACGCCCAGGGCGCCCGATGTCGTTTTTAAACTCGGCGTGCCGGTGCTGGGCATCTGCTACGGCATGCAGACCATGGCGGCTCAACTGGGCGGCAAGGTCGAAAACGCGACTCAGCGCGAGTTCGGCTACGCCGAAGTGCGCGCCCAGGGGCATTCCGCCTTGCTGCGCGACATTCAGGACAGGGCAAACGCAGAAGAGCATGGCCTGCTGGACGTCTGGATGAGCCACGGCGACAAGGTGACCGAACTGCCGTCCGGCTTCGAGGTGATCTGCTCCAACGCAGCCACCCCGATTGCGGGCATGGCCGATGAGGCGCGGCACTTCTATGGCGTGCAGTTCCACCCCGAAGTGACCCACACCCTGCAGGGCAAGGTGATCATCGAGCGCTTTGTGCACGATATCTGCGGTCTGGGCTACGACTGGAACATGCCGGATTACGTCGAGGAGGCAATAGGCAAGATACGCTCCGAAGTCGGCACGGACGAGGTGATACTCGGCCTCTCCGGCGGGGTCGATTCGTCGGTGGTGGCGGCGCTCCTGCATCGCGCCATCGGCAGGCAACTCACCTGCGTATTCGTGGATAACGGCCTGCTGCGCCTCAACGAAGCCGAGCAGGTGATGGAAACCTTCGCCAGGAATCTGGGCGTCAAGGTGATCCACGTCGACGCCAGCGCAGAATTCATGAAGCACCTTGCCGGTGTCACCGACCCGGAACAGAAACGCAAGATCATCGGCCGTGAATTCGTCGAAGTGTTTCAACGCGAGTCGGCCAAGCTGCCCAACGCCAAGTGGCTGGCGCAAGGCACCATCTACCCGGACGTGATCGAGTCGGCCAGCGCCAAGACCAAGAAAGCGCATACCATCAAGTCGCACCACAATGTCGGCGGGCTGCCGGACACCTTGCACCTGAAATTGCAGGAGCCGCTCAGGGAGCTGTTCAAGGACGAGGTGCGCGAGCTGGGCATCGCTCTGGGCCTGCCGCACGACATGGTCTATCGCCATCCCTTCCCCGGCCCCGGCCTGGGGGTGCGCATCCTGGGAGAAGTGAAGCACGAATATGCCGAATTGCTGCGCCGTGCCGATGCCATTTTTATCGAGGAGTTGCGCGCCTCCGGCTGGTACGAAAAAACCTCGCAGGCCTTTGCCGTATTCCTGCCAGTGAAAGCAGTGGGAGTGATGGGCGACGGCCGCACCTATGATTACGTCGTCGCCCTGCGTGCCGTGCAAACCCAGGATTTCATGACCGCGCACTGGGCCGAGCTCCCTTATACCCTGCTCGGCAAGGTTTCCAACCGCATCATCAACGAAGTGCGCGGCATCAACCGCGTGGTTTACGATATCTGCGGCAAACCGCCGGCAACCATCGAGTGGGAATGAAAAGGGACTATTGACGTCTATTGAAGACTATTGAGAACCGCTGAAAAATCAATCATCAACGAGAAATTTTCAGGTTGATTGTTAAGGGAATTTTGGCCTAGGTTCTGTTGACGTATTGCCGCCTGTTTAGCGCAACCACAGCAGAGAGGCCGCAAACGTCAGCATCCCCATGAAATTGAGCATTTTTTTCTCAAATCGACTAAAAATTCGGCGATAGTGTTTGA
>JAJYXP010000047.1 GCA_021801705.1 Pseudomonadota bacterium | reverse complement strand
TGGACAATCTCGTCATTCCGGCGAAAGCCGGAATCCAGAAAAATCAACAACCTGGACACCGGCTTTCGCCGGTGTGACGGTTCAACTCATCCATGCTTTTCACCGTGACTGACTACTAGTTGTCAGCGAACAAACCACCTTAAGCAGCGAAGTTCTTCGCCACGAAGTCCCAGTTGACCAGGTTGCCGAGGAAGGTCTCGACGAACTTCGGACGCAGGTTGCGGTAATCGATGTAGTAGGCGTGTTCCCACACGTCAACGCACAGCAGCGCCTTGTCAGCGGTGGTCAGCGGGGTGCCGGCCGCGCCCATGTTGACGATGTCGACGGAGCCGTCGGCCTTCTTCACCAGCCAGGTCCAGCCGGAACCGAAGTTGCCCACGGCGGAGGTCTGGAAGGCTTTCCTGAACTCGTCGACCGAACCCCACTTGGCCTTGATGGCGTCAGCCAGGGCGCCGCTGGGCTCGCCGCCGCCATTCGGCTTCATGCAATTCCAGAAGAAGGTGTGGTTCCACACCTGGGCGGAGTTGTTGTAGATGCCGCCGGCCGGGGCCTTCTTGATGATGGCTTCCAGCTCCAGATTTTCGTATTCGGTGCCCTTGATCAGGTTGTTCAGGTTGGTGACATAGGCCTGATGGTGCTTGCCGTAGTGGTACTCGAAGGTTTCCTTGGACATGTGGGGTTGCAGTGCATCCATGGCGTAGGGCAGGTCGGGCAGTTTGTGTTCCATATTGGGCTCCGGTCGTTGTCGGGTTAAAGTCGATCGTTAATTTAGACTTGGTTTAAGTATACTGATTTGAGTGCGTTGCGGCAACAATAAATAATAGCCCAGTTCTCATGTCTGGCAAGGATATAGCAAACGCTATAACATAGCCGCTTTTGCTTTCGTTCCGCCACCCATGAATTTATTGAAGGCCCTGGCTGCCATCGGCAGCATGACCCTGATCTCGCGAATCCTGGGTTTTCTGCGCGATACCATCATCGCCCGGGTGTTCGGCGCGGGGCTGTATTCCGACGCGTTTTTCGTGGCCTTCAAGATTCCCAACCTGCTGCGCCGCTTGTTCGCGGAGGGCGCCTTTTCCCAGGCATTCGTGCCGATTCTGGCGGAATACAAGACCCGGCGCGGCCACGACGAGACGCGCGACCTGGTGGACCATGTCGCCAGCCTGCTGGCGCTGATTCTTCTCGCCGTCACCGCGATCGGCGTGCTTGCCGCGCCGGTGATCATCTACATCAGCGCCCCCGGCTTTTCCTCCACGCCGCAGAAATTCGACCTGACCGTGCAGTTGCTGCAACTGACTTTTCCCTACATCTTCTTCATCTCGCTGGTGTCGGCCGCCGGCGGCATCCTCAATACCTACAGCAAGTTTTCCGTGCCGGCCTTCACGCCGGTGCTGCTCAACCTGTCTTTCATCGGCTGTGCCTTGTGGCTGGCGCCCTATTTCGATCCGCCGGTACTGGCGCTGGGCATCGCGGTGCTGCTCGGCGGCGTGCTCCAGCTCGGCTTCCAGCTTCCCTATCTGGCGGGGATCGGGCTGCTGCCGCGCTTCCGGCTGAAATTCAACGACGAAGGCGTGTGGCGGATCTTGAAGCTGATGGGACCGGCGGTGTTCGGCGTCTCGATCAGCCAGATCAGCTTGCTGATCAACACCATCTTCGCCTCGTTCCTCGTCACCGGCAGCGTTTCCTGGCTGTATTACGCCGACCGCCTGATGGAATTTCCCACCGGCATACTGGGCGTGGCGCTGGGCACCATCCTGCTGCCCAGCCTGGCCAAACACTATGCCGATGCCTCCACCGATGAGTATTCCCGCCTGCTCGACTGGGGCCTGCGCCTGACCCTGCTGCTGGCGCTGCCCGCCGCGCTGGCGCTGGCTGTCCTGTCGGTGCCGCTGATTTCGACCCTGTTCTTTTACGGCAAGTTCAGCCTTCACGACCTGTGGATGACGCGCGAGGCGCTGCTCGCCTACAGCCTCGGCCTGCTCGGCCTGATCATGGTGAAGGTGCTGGCGCCGGGCTTCTACGCCCGGCAGAACATCCGCACGCCGGTCAAGATCGCGCTCTTTACCCTGTTCGCCACCCAGTTGATGAACCTCGCCTTTATCTGGCACCTCAAGCATGCCGGGCTGGCGCTGTCCATCGGCCTGGGGGCGTGCCTCAACGCCGGCTTGCTGCTCTATCATTTGCGCCGGCACGGCATTTACCATCCGCAGGCGGGCTGGCTGAAGTTCTTTCTGCAGGTGGCGGCCGCCCTGGCCGCGATGACGGCGGTGCTGTGGTTTGCCGTGGGAGCGGAGGAGGAATGGCTCAAGGGCGGCATCGTTTCCCGCGTGGCGCACCTGAGCTGGACCGTGGTTGCCGGCGCGGCCGCCTATTTTGCCGCCCTGGCCCTGTTCGGCGTGAGGATCAAGGATTTCATCCGCCACGGTGCGAAATAAGCCGTCTGTTAACCCAAAAACGGCGATTAACCACGAATGACACGAATTTACACGAATAAAAACATACGAATACAAATTGCTCCGCTTCATCGTGATGATGCGCTCAGGTAAATACAACGCCATGATTATTCGTGAACATTCGTGTCATTCGTGGTTAAACTGATTTTTATAGGGTTATAATTCAAGCTTTTTTCAGATTCGGCTATGCTGATTTACCGCGGAATTCCCGCACCCAACACGCCGGTTGCGCTGACCATCGGCAATTTCGACGGCCTGCATCTCGGGCATCAGGCGATGCTGAAGCGCCTGACGGATGCCGCGCGTTCGCTCGGGCTGCCGGCGTGCGTGATGACCTTCGAGCCTCACCCGCGCGAGTACTTTGCGCCGGAGCAGGCGCCGGCGCGCCTCTCCAACCTGCGCGAAAAACTGGAGCTGTTCGAAAAATTCGGCGTGGATCGGGTGTTCATCCTGCGCTTCAACCATCGCTTTGCGCAGGTCAGCGCGGAAAACTTCATCGACAGGATTCTGTGCGCGGGCTTGAAGGTGCGCTGGGTGCTGGTGGGGGACGATTTCCGTTTCGGCGCCAAGCGCGCCGGCGATTTCAAAATGCTGCAGGAAGCCGGACTAAGCAACAACTTCACCGTACAGGCCATGGAAAGCGTGCTCGTGTCCGGCCAGCGGGTATCCAGCACCATCGTGCGCGAGGCGTTGGCAAACGGCGAACTCGCCCTGGCTGAGCGTTACCTTGGCCGCCATTACAGCATCAGCGGCAAGGTCGTGCACGGCGAGAGCCTCGGGCGCAAGATCGGCTTCCCCACCGCCAATATCCAGATGAAGCACAACAAACCGCCGCTGTCCGGCATCTTCGCGGTCGAGGTCTACGGGCTCGGCGACAAACCGCTGCAAGGCGCGGCCAGCCTGGGCGTGCGCCCGACCATCAACGACAAGGGCAAGGCCACGCTGGAAGTGTTTTTGTTCGACTTCGACGGCGATATCTACAACAGGCATCTGCATGTGGATTTTCTGCTCAAGCTGCGCGATGAGATGAAATTCCCCAGCCTGGAAACGCTGACCGCACAAATCGCGGTAGATGTGGAAAACGCTAAAAAATTCTTTATTAACCGCTAAGGACGCAAAGGTACGCAAAGGGGAATCTTTTTTGTTTCCCCTCGCGTCCTTCGCGTCCCTTGCGGTGAGAGGTTATAAATGGCTGATTACAAAGATACGCTTAATTTACCCGACACTCCCTTCCCGATGCGCGGCGATCTCGCCAAGCGCGAGCCGGGCTGGCTCAAGGGTTGGCAGGAAAAGAAGCTTTACCAGAAAATCCGCG
>JAJYXP010000026.1 GCA_021801705.1 Pseudomonadota bacterium | reverse complement strand
TGGAAACTGAACACCCGGCCACGCAAGTCGCTGGGCTTCAGGTGTCCCGCTGAGCTGTTCACCCCGGACGCCTTCGATTTCAGGCAGCATCATGCTGCGCTTTTTGCACTTGGTCATTGAAACCGCCGGGAGATTGATGGCAGATGAAGGAAATAAAAAACCTCAAGATTTTCGGCCGTGTTCAGGGCGTCTTTTTCCGTGAATCGATGAGCCGCAAGGCGCAGGAACTCGGCATAACCGGCTGGGTCAGAAATTGCCGCGACGGCACGGTGGAAGCGATGATTCAGGGTACGCCCGGGGCGGTCGCGGCCATGATCGAATGGGCCGGAATCGGACCCGCATCAGCCCGGGTAGAACGCATCGACATCGGAGCCGGTAGCGGCGACTTCACCGACTTTGCGCGCCTGGATACCGATTAGAGCCTGTCACGGAATGAGTGTGCAGACTCTTGGCAAAGGGCTTTCATCTTGGCCAGATAGGCAACCGCACCGGACTCACCCTCGGCAGGCGCCCAGGATGCCTTTTCTTCGAGCGTGAGTGCCTGATAGGGACCCGCCTTGGCCTCGAAAAACAGGCTGCCCGACTCCAGCGCCACCAGCGAATGAAACTCGCCGTGAGGAATATTCACCCCCACCGCTTCGCCGCCAGAAGACAGCGTCACGACTTCGGTCACGTTTCCAGCCTGGTCAAAAAACACAATCCCGAACCGCCCTGACAGGACGATGATGCTCTCATCCTTGTTTGCATCCAGATGGCGGTGCGGCTGAATGTAGGAATCGGGCTCCATCGCATTGAGCAAGCGATGACTCGCGTCCATATCGGAGCCATGGAAATTGTAATTCTTGCGCCGTCGCGGCGAGGCTTGCGCCTCTGCCGAAATGCGAGCGAATAATGTCCTGTTGATGATCTGCGGACGGTCCATGCCCGCCATGATACCTGATAGCAAGAGCGGACGAAAAAAAAGCGCGGTTCAAATATGACCGCGCTTGAAATCCACCAAAGGAGGAGGATGGAGGAGACAACACGAGAACACTCAAAAGAGTGATTCAAGTTATTAGTATTATCTAATATTCAAATTTACTTTGCAAGAACTTTTTAGAAGTTATTTCCGTTTTTTGCGCCAGCGTCTGCATGGCCAGAAAAACCGGCAATGCGCCCCATACCAATGGCTTTGCTCGCCCAGCCCCTTATTTTAGTGGTTCATCCCATAAAAAGCAGTTGAACCGCCAAGAACGCCAAGTAATGGCGAAGAAAAGACCGAGTTAGCCAAATCACCCGAGGGGTGTGATCTGCAAGCATTCTTTCACTGCATGAATTTCTTGGCGTTCTTGGCGTCTTGGCGGTTTCAATAGCCGTTTTTAGGCTTATTCCACGCGGCGCAGCAAAAGGCCTTTGAGATATTCGCCTTCGGGAAAATTCAGCACAGCGGGGTGGTCTGTCCCTGCGGCAAAGCGGCCCACGACCTGTGCAGTGACGCCGGCATCCAGCGCGGCACCGGCCAGGATTTTCTGGAACAACTCGGGGCTCACGCCGCCCGAACAGGAAAAAGTGGCGAGCAAGCCCCCCGGCCGCAGCAGCTTGAGCGCCCACAGGTTGATATCCTTGTAAGCGCGCGCCGCGTTGGCGGCGTGATGGGCGGTGGGCGCAAACTTGGGCGGGTCGAGCACGATCAGGTCGAAACTTTTTCCCTGGTCGCGGAACAGGCGCAGCGCCTTGAACACGTCAGCCTCCTGCCACTCTGCCCGATCTTCAGGCAGTCCGTTGAGCCTGGCATTTTCCCGCGCAAGCTCCAGCGCCTCGGCGGAGCTGTCCACCGACAGCACCGAACGCGCACCGCCCTGGAGGGCACTTAAGCTGAACCCCCCGCTATAGCAGAAACAGTTGAGCACATCCTTGTCTTTCGCAAGCTCGCCGATACGGCGGCGGTTATCGCGCTGGTCAAGATAGAAGCCCGTTTTCTGGCCCTTTTCCACATCCACCACAAACTTCAAACCATGTTCACGGATCACCAGCGGGGCGGGCAGCGTGCCGCGCAGTATCCCCTTGCGCACAGGCAAGCCTTCCATTTCCCGCACCTCGGCATCGGAGCGCTCATAAAGATTGGCACAAGCGGTCAGTTCCACCAGCAGTCCGGCCAGCGTTTCCCGCCAGTGCTCCATCCCGGCCGAAAGCACCTGCATCACCAGCGTGTCGCCATAGCGGTCCACCACCAAGCCGGGCAGCCCATCGGATTCACCATGCACCAGCCGCATGCCATCGGTGACCTCATCCAATTCCTGCCGCAATTCGATGGCACGCGCCAGGCGTGCCCGGAAAAAAGCCGCATCCACCGCCTCGCTCTCGCGGAAGCCCCACACCCGTGCCCGGATCTGCGATTGGGGGCTATAGGCGGCATAAGCCAGAAAGGCCCCGTGGGTGTCGCGCACGGCGACCGTTTCTCCGGGCTGGGGCTCGCCCTTGATGCGCTCGACTGCGCCGGAAAAGACCCAGGGGTGGCGGTGCTGCAAGGATTTTTCCTTGCCGGGTTTGAGGATCAGTGCATTCATGAGGGTTACGGTGGGGGCATGGAAAGTCAGCGCAGTATAACCCTGCCGGCGGAAATGCTGAAACGAGCCGGGCGGGCGCCTATCATTTCTCGGCCAACTCGAACAGAGGCGGGCTAGGCCTCGTCGCCCGCGTAAGGATTGGTGCGGCGCTCGTGGCCGAAGGTGGAGGCCGGGCCGTGGCCGGGGATGAAACTGACGTCGTCGCCCAGGGGAAACAGCCGCTCGCGGATCGAACGGATGAGCATCTCGTGGTCGCCGCGCGGAAAATCCGTGCGGCCGACGGAGCCCTTGAACAGCACGTCGCCGACGAACGCCATCCGGCTATCGGCATCGAAGAAGACGATATGGCCCGGCGTATGGCCCGGGCAGTGCAGCACGTCCAGCGTCACGCGGCCAAGGCGCACCTGATTGCCGTCTTCCAGCCAGCGGTCCGGCATCAGGCTGTCCGCATGCGGGAAGCCGAACATCTCGCTCTGCTGCGATAGCGTTTCCAGCATAAAGGCATCCTCGCGCTGCGGCCCCTCGATCGGAATGTTGAGCCGTGCGGCAATTTCCGCCGCCGCGCCGACATGATCCAGATGCCCGTGAGTGAGCAGCAGCTTGGTCAGCCGCAGTCCCTTTCCCTCCGCTGCCGCGAGCAGCCGGTCGGCCTCGCCGCCCGGATCGATGAGGGCGGCTTCGCCGGTTGCTTCGCACCAGATCAGGGAGCAGTTCTGCTGGAAGGGGGTGACGGGAATGACGAAATATTTCATGGTTTGAAATTATAAACCCGAACAGTGATTGAACCGCAGAGGATGGAGAATCGGTAGTAGTCAGTCAACTTGAAACGGCTGTACGCTCTTGTAGGTGCGAATTCATTCGCACATTTGGCCGAATGAATTCGGCCCTACAAGAAAATAGCGTCTGCCTCTCAAGCATTGCTTTCCTCTGCGTCCTCCCGTCCTCTGCGGTAAAAGCTTGAATTTTACTCGCCTGCAAGGGCAATAGCAGTGACCACCACCGCATCGCCCTTCACTTCCCACTTCACCTCATAGCCGGACAGCCGCATGCCGAAAGCCTGCTTGCCGCCGCCCTTGCCGTAGTAGGCGGGGCGCGGATCCTGAGCCAGGATCTGGCGGATCAGCATTTCCAGTTCCGGAGCCTGATCCCTGGCCGAAGCACAGGCTGCAAGCGCTTCCCGGCTGAAATTTACCTCGAACGCGGCTGCGGGCGCCTCAGGCGCGTAGCCCCCGGTCGCAGTGGAAATGCAGTCGGCGTAAGGCAGGTAGGGTTTGATATCGAGCACCGGGGTGCCGTCGAGCAAGTCCACGCCCGTCAGGTGCAGCCGAACCGATCCCGCTGCAGCCTCGATCTTTTCCAGTTTTACTGCCGACAAGCCGATCGGATTGGGACGCAGCGGCGAACGGGTGGCGAACACGCCCGCGCGGCGGTTGCCGCCCAGCCGGGGTGGCCGCACTGTCGGGCTCCACGGCTCGCCGAGGCGGGTGTGAAAAACGAAAGTTATCCAGACGTGGGAAAAACCCTCCAGCCCGCGCACCGCCTCCACCCTGTTATAGGGCGGCAGCAGCTCCAGCACCGCCCGCGCCGCCGGCACCAGGCCCGGCTGGCGCGGAATACCGAATTTTTCCCTGAAACAGGAGTGGATGACGCCGATTGAGTCGAAAGTGAACATGGAGCGGATTATATTCCATCCACCGGTGGGGACGATGGAGTAAAATAACCATACAATCAGGTTGTTTGTTTCAATATCCTAAAGGGCACCAGGGAGTTACACCATGCGCATCGAAGTCCACGTACACGGCACGCTTCAGCTTTGCAAAGGAGTCTCCCTAACCCAGGTCGAGAACAGCTTGCGCAAGTGGCTGGATTACCTGGACGTGGAAACCATTGCCGAGGCCCGCAGCCAGGAGCCGGAAGAACCCGGCATTGTCTTTCACCGCTCGGACCGCACGCTGGAAATCTGCTGGACGGGTGAAGTAGGCAGAAACTTTGTCCATCGCCTGCAAGAGGCCCTGTATGCACTCGGCCCGCTGACCGAGCGCGCCTCAGAAATCGAGCTGACCCACTACTACGAAGATGGCCGCGACGAGTACCAGGTGCTCTTTGTCGGCCCGAACGCGGCGGCCATCCACCAGGTGCAGCGTAACCGCATGATCGAAGATGTGACCGGTCTCCTCTCCCGCCATTTCGGCCCGGAAGACGTCACGCAGGTCACCGGGCTGGTCAACAGCCTGTTCGACCGCGATCTTGAACAGCTCAAGACCGAGACGTCCGAGACGGACTTCCAGCCCTCGGGAGGCAGCCTGCTCCACTTCCGGAAGAAACATTTGCACTAAGCGCCCAAATTCAAGCTGAATTTGTTCTCATCCGGAAACGCTATACCCCCTTGCAGGAGAGCGAGCAACCGGCGTTCTGGATGAGAACGAATTAGCAAAACCTCCATTCATCCCTCCCTATCCGTATCGGATGGCATTCGCCATGAAATCCGATAAGGCGCTGTACCCAATCAATATAATTTTTCCGGCTCAACATACATGCCAAAAAAATACTTGATTATTTTTCTCTGGTATTGCTATACTAAAATCAACAAATGGAAATGGTCTATCTAATTTCGTATGCTCGATATTTAAACCAAAACCAACAACACCCGGTTTACCCCTGGATTAACGTTTGCAAAAGGAGATGATGATGTCCAAGAAGCCTGTACCTGATACCCCTTTGCTGGACCAGTTGGAAAGCGGCCCTTGGCCCAGCTTTGTGACCGGCCTGAAGCGCCTGGCCAACGACAACAACATGATGGTCGACCTGCTCGGCCAGCTGGAAACGTCCTACAAGACCAAAAAAGGCTACTGGAAGGGCGGCACCGTCGGCGTGTTCGGCTATGGCGGCGGCGTGATCCCGCGCTTCACCGAGCTCAAGGACGATAACGACAAGCCGCTGTTCCCGGACGCCGCCGAGTTCCACACCCTGCGCATCCAGCCCGCTGCCGGCATGCACTACACCAGCGACCTGCTGCGCAAGATGGCCGATGTGTGGGAGAAGCACGGCTCCGGTTTGATCGCCTTCCACGGCCAGTCCGGCGACATCATGTTCCAGGGCATCTCCACCGCCAACGTTCAGCCTGCTTTCGACGAACTCAATGAAATGGGCTTCGACCTGGGCGGTGCCGGTCCTGCCGTGCGCACCTCCATGTCCTGCGTCGGCGCCGCGCGCTGCGAAATGTCCAACTACGATGAAGCCCGCGCCCTGCGTACCGTGGTCAACGCCTTCCTCGACGACATGCACCGCCCGGCCCTGCCGTACAAATTCAAGTTCAAATTCTCCGGCTGCCCGAACGACTGCGTCAACGCCATTCAGCGTTCCGACATGGCCGTGATCGGCACCTGGCGCGACAGCATCCGGACCGACGACGCGATGGGCAAAAAATGGTTCGCCAAGCACGGCATGGACGAACTGGTCAACGACGTGATCAACCGCTGCCCGAGCAAGGCACTCAGCCTGAAAAATACCAAGGATGTTTCCAGGGCCGAAGGCATATCCAGCGTCGCCATCAACGACAGCCAGTCGCTGGAAATCGAAAACCACAACTGCGTGCGCTGCATGCACTGCATCAACGTCATGACCGGTGCCCTGGCTACGGGCAAGGACAAGGGCGTGAGCATCCTGATAGGCGGCAAGAGCGTGCTGAAAATCGGCGCCACCATGGGCACCATGATCGTGCCGTTCATGAAGCTGGAATCCGACGAAGATTTTGAGCATCTGGTTGAAATCGCCCAGAACACCATCGACTTCTTCGCCGAGAATGCGCTGGAACACGAGCGCACCGGCGAGATGATCGACCGTATCGGCCTGGTCAACTTCCTGGAAGGCATCGGCATCGACATCGATCCGAACATGATCCTCCAGCCGCGTTCCAACCCTTATGTGCGCATGGACGGCTGGGACGAGGAAGCCGAAAAAGCCGAGCAGCGTAAAGCGAGCGCAGCTTGATCGATTAAGCAGAAGTCCGCAGATCCCCTTTGCCCGCATGCCGAAAGGTACTGCGGGCTTTTTTTGCGGAAATCCTCAGTTTAGTTTAATCAAGCCAGCGCACCAGATAGAACAGCCGGAAGCCCTCGGAGGAACGCGAAGGGCCAAATACCACCGCAGGCACAAGTTTCTTTGCCGGATCGGCACCCGCACACGCCGCCTCTTCCGACTCCTTCACTTCCACACAGTTTTCGGGAAATCGCTTGCGGTTCCGGCTTGACGCATATACCAGCGCGTAGCATTCGCGTGCGAGGTTGGTATCCGGGTCTATCAGGGAGGATTTCATGGTCGCGCGGTCCCGCCTCAACTTCCGAGCCGCTCATTAATCCACTCAGGATGATTCTCTGCAACATGAAAGAGGGCTGCCACCACATGGCGGTCATGCCGGGACTGGGTCTCGGAAAGCAGTTGATCCAGTGCCTCATCCATTGTCATGCCTGTGCGGTAAGCGCGCGAATTCACCATCGCCACAAAAGCGTTGGCCACTGACAAAATTTTTGCCGTCAGCAGCATCTGGTCACCGCGCAAGCCTTTCGGGTATCCGCTGCCGTCGATGTACTCCTGTTTTTGCGCGATCGTTTCGAGCACCGGCCCGGGAAACTCCAGGCCGGAGAGGATCTCGACCGAATGATTCACGTGCTCGTGCAAGACTTGCTGCTCATCTTCGGTCAGCGGTTCGGTCTTGGTGAGGATCTCCTTCGGTACGAACAGCTTGCCGACATTGGCCAGATTCGCCGCCATTTCGAGCGTTTCCATTTCCGTTTTTTCGAGATTCATTTCCAGTCCTATGGCGAGCGCCACCCGGGTCGTCCTGCTGGAGTGATTCGCCGTGAACGGGTCATGCAAATCCACTGCGCGCATCAGGGTGGCCACCAGCCTTCGCATCAACTGGTCCCGCCGGGCCTGGTCTTCCTGCAGCGCCGTAATGTCGTGGGAGACCATCAGCACGCTCCGGGTTTGGTGCATGCCTGCCAGCAGCAGAATCGCCTGGGAATGATATGTTCTGGTGACCCCTCTTTGCAGTTGCAGGGCGTCGGTGGATACCCTGGGTTCGCCGCCAGCCAGCGCATTGCTTGCCAACGCCCAAATCGTCTGCGCGACGCTCGGCCCGAACACGCTGTCCAGCGTCTTGCCGGCAAAGTCCTGTGCCGTCAACCCCCAGGCTTCGGCCAGAGGCCTGTTCACATATACGAAGCACTGGCTCTGGTCCACGATGTAGATGAAGTCGCGGATGTTATCCGTGATGGAGTAAAGAAGTTCGGATTGTGACTGCAACTCACGCGACTTGAGCTGAAGTTGTTCGGCTGCATGACGCTCCCGCACGCTGCTGCCGTGCCGCCACGCCGCCACCAGTGCGGCGGCAACGAACAAGGTCGCGAGCAGAAACGCCGTCATCACAAAGCGTTGGTGTGCATTGGATTCCTTTAACGCCTCGCTGGCATCAATCTTCTGCACCAGCACCCAGGGTACCTGCGTGAATGCACGGCTGGTCACCAGCACTTCCATTCCGCGATAGTCTCTCATCTGGCCGAATGCGCCGGGATTCATCAGGGCGAAGGCCGCTTCAAGCCGCGGACTTTCCAGGGAAAGCCGCTTCTTGAGCGGAGCGCTTTCATCCGCAAGCGGAGACAAATAGACGGCAGAACTGCCCTCGCGCCGCACCAGGAGCGCCTCATCCGTATGAGCGGTGCGAATTTGGCGGGTAAGCAACGGATACAGTTCGTCCCGCGCCCTCTTGACGCCCACCAGAACGGCGATAGGCGCGGCCTCCTTCTTGGATACCTGCAGCGGAAACACCGGCACCACAAACCCGATCAGGGGCTGATTGGAGGCGCCCAGATAGAAATCCTGTATGGCCGGTTCTCTGGATTTGATCACCTTTGCAACCGTATTTGCCACATCCGGACTGAGCCTGATACCGGGGGTCGAAAGCATGAACTGGCCGTCCCGGTCCAGCAGCATCAGACCCACATCGGCCTGCCCCGGCAAACTCGCCCCGATGCTTTCCGCCCTGGATTTTTCGACAAAGCCGCCGCGCTCGGCCGTAACCAGAATCAGGTTGCGAATATAGGACAACTGGGCCGGTTCGATTTCGCCCTGATGCGCTTGTTCTCTGGATGCGAGTTGCATCAGGTAAAGCTGCAGCGAGCCATTTTCGGCCAGTTCGTGCAAGCTGCCGAATTGCGCCCCCAGCCACTTGTCCACGGCGTCATAACGGCTATCCGCGATAAGTCCAAGATACACCTGCGACTGCTGCAGATCGCGGCCCCGCTCTTTGGCGGCGTAGGCGAATACGAGCCAGATGCCGATGGCAACGAACAGGACCAGCAGCGCACTGCCAAGATAGGCAGGATTTTTGAATGATAAAGTCTTCGATGAGGCTAAGACAGTAGCGTTATTGTTGTCCATCTGTTTTCTTGCGCCTCCCGTAGATACAGAGCAGTTGTCCAGGCAATGGTTCTCATCGGGGCAACCAAGTCTCGGCGGAGAAGTTAAGGCTAAATGTATCATAGAACTAACAGGCGCCCTCCGCAACACGAAACCGGGTATTCCCTTAGGGCATGTGCATCCACCAATGCTTCTCGTTGATCGAAAATACCGGAACGTAGTGGGCGATTTGCTTTTGCGAGACCACTTCCTGCGCCTGATTATCGAGTATCAGGGCATCGCCATTGATGTAAACGGCGAGAACGGCATGCGGTATTCTCAAATTGGTATCCTGCAGTACAACAACGCGCAGGGAGTCCGGACTGAATCCGAGCTGCTTCAGGGACATATATTTAAATATGGCGTAATCCTCGCAATCGCCGTTGTTGTACAGGAACTCCCTGGGGGTTGCCCAGTAATCGTTCACCCCGTAGTTGTCGATATCCAGCACGTATCTCTTCTGATTGCCATAAGCATTCACCGCCGCGATCTGCTCCATCGGCGGCTTGCCCTTGAGCCCCAGCAGGAAGCGCTGCCAATTACGCAGATGGCAGCTATTGAATGCGGGACTCTCGCAGTCCTTATCCTTCAGGTCATCTTTCGCGTGGCGTTTGAGGACGCCTATCCACTGTGGAAACATAGCAAGGTTGGCATGTTCCGATTCCTTGTAGCCAAACAGCGCCAGGCTGGGCTCAAGCGCCTGCCCGCTACCTTGAGAGTAGGCAGGAGATGGGCTCCACGCAAGCAGAACGGCCGAAAGCACTGTGACAGCTCTTTTGGCGGCGGTGACGAAAGCAGATCGCGCGAATACTCCGGGCATATCCATCTATGCTGTTGTTTCTACTGTATCAAAGTGACAGGTACGGCATGATCAAACCCTCCCTTCGCCAGTCCCCGGCAGCCCCCACTATAAGGCATCGCCGATGATCCGTAATATGTTTAAGGAATATTTTTCGACTCTTATTACGACATATCCAAAGTTGCGCGACACTTAGGATAATCACGATTTTTTGGTGCCGCCGCCGGGATGAAGGCGCGGGCTCACCGCCATAACCGGGCTGCGGGGCCATCCCCCGATTATGGCGCCGATGGCGCTATACAGCGGAAAATGGCAGATGAAAACACAAAGCACACACCGGGCATTCATCCCTTGAGCGCATTATGGGAAAAGCGCAATATTCAGACGAATTTGAATTGCTCACTTTTATTAATTATTATATTTTTAGCAAAAAATTAAGCAATTTCCTTATTTGCTCATTTTGATGGCTGGGCTACAGTATCGGGAATATCACTGAGAGGCACCACCACGCAGCCATCCGGGAAACCATATAATCAATGAACCCGATTGGGTTAAGACTAAAAAACTTAAAAAATGGGATTCAAGGCACTCATGGAATCTTTGACGACACAGCCCATACAGCGCAACTACCAATACTAACGGACGTCTCAATGGAGGGTACTACCTTGGATACAAAAACCAACGCCCAGCGGCAAAAAACATCCCTGTCCAAATCAGCACTCCTGCTCACGGTAGCGGCCACGCTTGGCTCCTCCGCGCTATCCTGCGCGGCGGACGCAGACCAGGAGCAGGAAAAACTGTTCAAGGAAGGCATCTTACAGCGGGAACAGGGCAACCTCTTTACCTCCCTTGAGGCCTTCCAGACCGTTCTCAGCAACCAGCCACAACTCAACCGCGTCCGTCTGGAGCTGGCCGATGCTTACTACCGCACACTGAATTTCGAAGAAGCAAAACGCCAGGCCCAGATCGTGCTGGACGATCCCAAGACCCCGGAAAACGTCCGCCTCTCCGTGCTGACCTTCCTGGCCCAGGTCAAGAAGGACGAGGAAGCCTTTACCGCCAAGAGGCACGTTTGGGAGCCCTCGGTTGCGATCGGGCTGATGCATGACACGAACGTCAACGCCGGCCCCTCCAGCGACATTGTGCCCGGCGGAATAGTGCAACCGCAGGACAGACCCAAGAGCGACGATGCAATCGTCCTGTCCGCGGGCGTCACGCATCGCTACCAGTCGCCAACCCCCATCAAGCTTGGTGAAAAAGCCGCCCGCTTCGTATGGCAGAGCCAGGCCAACTATTACCGCAAGGGCTATCTGTCTGACGACGCATACAACCTTGACGTCGTGACGCTCGCCACCGGCCCCGGCTGGTTCGTGCCGAATTACTGGCGCGCGGCGGTGACCGGACAGGCGGATTACATCCGCTATGGCGACCAGGAGCTGGCGTGGTTCACCTCATTGACCCCGAGCGTCACCTGGGAGATCAAGAACGGCGAGATCACCTGGGATGCGATATACCAGAAGCGTGACTTCAGCCGCGATGTGGATCAAGGCCGCGACAGCAAATACTCCGCGACGGGCCTGAGCCTCGGCAAAGTCTTCAGGGCAGGCAAGCTCGCGCTGCAGGGCGGCGTGCACGTGTTCAAGGAAGACGCAGATCAATCCAAGTTCAGTAATGATGGCACCGAACTGTTCCTGGGCGCGAACCTGGTCGCATGGGCGGATGGCACCGTTTACGGCCGTGTCAGCCAGAAAGACAGCAAATACGACGGCCCGTGGGACGCACCATTCAATGTCAAGCGCGACGAGACCGAGGATCGCTACGAGGTGGGCTTCAACCATGACTTCAAAGCAGGCGCCTTGGATCACTGGCGGCTCAGCGGCAGCTATACCCACACCAAGAACAGTTCCAACGTCTCTATCTTCGACCACAAGCGGGATGTCACCTATCTCGGTTTGAGCCGAACTTTCTAAACATACGCTCCGCCCCACATGAGAAAAGGCACCTTCGGGTGCCTTTTTTTGCCCCGCTAGCATTGCAGCCTGAAAGTCATAATTATCCTAAAAACCGTAATTACCCACGAATGACACGAATGTTCACGAATGAACACAAATAGTTAACAACAAATATCGTCTCACCCAACAGGAGAATCGGGTGAATTTCGTTAATTCCTTGATTATTCGTGAACATTCGTGTTTTATTCGTGTAAATTCGTGGTTAATCGCTTTTTTCAGGATTATTACAGTAACAATTATGATTCTGTATGCACACGCCGGAACGCAAACCGGCTGTTGCCAAGGCACATCGCCAAAAAAAGATTTTCTTTAGCCAAAATCACTCCTCATCCTTGCCCAAAACACAGCACCTTCTGGTCCAAGTTGATAGTGACCTACATTTAGCGGCAATCAAAGTGCGACCAGGCGGTTGCGCTAATTCCAGCAGACCCCAACAGCCTGCCACAAGATTTTCCTGGCCGGCGCCTTATTGCAGTTTCCCAATCGATTGAAATAGTTGTTTCATAAACATTACAAAAACACAAATAATCAAATAATTCAAAAGGATAAACAACTTTCACAGGGTTAAGCCCGATTTTGCTGTAACCAAATCCTTACACTCCGGCTCTCAACCCCTCAGCAAAAAACAAATAATACTTAAATATCATCATGTTATTTTCATGGCACAGTAGTTGCTGCGTGCATAATAACCGCCCTTAACGAGAAACCATGAAGCACGTCAGGAATCAATTTCCCGTTCAAGGCAGCCAAGCCGACACCGTGATACCTACCCGGTTGCGGAATCAAGCAAAGTCAAGCGAAGTTTCGAAAGAAGGAGGCTGTGATGAAAACCCAAAATACATTAATCGCGGCGAGTGTTGCATTTGCATTCGCCGCAAGTCATGGGGCGTGGGCAAAAGATAAGAATTGGGAGTTCCATGAAGAAAAATGGGGTCAGGTAATCTCCTACGGCAAGGTTCCTATCGCCGATGACTCAGCAAGCCAATGGGGTCCGTGGAGCGAGTTCGTGGAGCCGGCAGCAGGCCCTGCAGTGCCTTTCCTGGCCGCAACGGAAGGCGAACCCTACCGGCCGGTGCCAACGGTTGCGACACTGCCACCACCACCGAGTGGTGGTAACGGCGGTGGTGGTAACGGCGGTGGTGGTAACGGCGGCGGTGGTAACGGCGGCGGTGGCAACGGTGGCGGTTGCAACGGTGGCGGTTGCAACGGTGGTGGTTGCAACGGTGGTGGTGGCAACGGTGACGGTTGCAACGGTGGTGGTGGCAACGGTGACGGTTGCAACGGTGACGGGTCGAACAAGCCAAATGTGGGTGGCCACCAGTTATACCAACGGCAAGTTACGGCGCCTCAACCGTCGGCGCAGCATCAGGTCACGCAGCATCAGGCACCGCTGGTTACAGCGCAGCCGCTGGTTACAGCGCAGCCGCTGGTTACAGCGCAGCCGCTGGTTACAGCGCAGCCGCTGGTTACAGCGCAGCCGCTGGTTACAGCACGGCCGCTGGTTACAGCGCAGCCGCTGGTTACAGCGCGGCCGCTGGTTACAGCACAGGTTACGCCGCCAAAGGTCGTGCCACCGAAGTTTACACCGCCGCCAACACCAGTTGCGCCATCGCCACCGCTGTGGGTATCGTGGAAGCCCTGAATCTCAGGGCACCCCCAGCCTTCGCTGGGGGTGATTGGAGGATATGAGCAAGAGGATGACCGCACGCGAACCCATCTAAAAACAACGTGCGGCATCCATGGCAACCTTGATCCAGTGGCTCTGAGTCGATAAGCAGTTGCCACAGGAAAACGCCGTGATCAGTTGGTCACGGTTTTTTTTGTTGCTTCTGTAATGTCCGGCGAACCTGTCAGGCGCTTCACCCGCAAAAGCCGTTCACCGTCTGCACCACGGCGGAGCTCAAGCCCTCATTGAACGCGGGATGGACTTTCAGCCAATCCACCACGTTGGCGGTCAGGTCATCCACGCTTCTGGATTTAAGGCATTTCACCACGGCATCGTGGTTGGCAAAGCCATGGCCGTATGTCACATAGGTAAAGCCATCCATCACCCCGGCCACATACAGTTTCTGTGCATCCTGGCTCATCTGCAGAAACGCTTTAGGGTCAACGCTCGCCAATGGGCGCGATTCCGGGGTGTAGGCCTGGGCACTTGTAAACGCGAGAATCAGGCCAGCGGCTGCCAATAACTTCTTATACCTCATTGGAATCTCCTTAAGCCAAGTATTACCTTTATCGGCACAGGTTGTACCTTCTTGAACGGACACTGCAACCGTTGGGCAAAAACGATCGAATGCCGCAATAAAAAATTGATTGGGGATTAAGTTGTTGCATTCTAAAATACAAATACGTTTTAGCATACATACGACGAGGAGCGAATTTTACCCATGGCAGACATCGACAGGCAATCCGGCAGTCCTCTGCCAGCGGACTCGCTGGTAACCCTCACCCATGTGATATACGCCCTGCACGCGTTCACGGTGGTCACCGGCCTCCTGACCCCGGCGCTCATCGTCACCGCATTCCTCACCGGCTGGCCCTCGATCATCGCGGTGATTCTCAACTATCTCAAGCGGGACGAGGCTCGCGGCACATTTCTCGAATCCCACTTCCGCTGGCAGATACGCACTTTCTGGTTCGCGCTGTTGTGGGTGGTCATCGCATGGCTGCTTGTATTCACTCTGTTCGGCATACCCATCGCGTTTTCGATCTTTGCGATTACCGGCCTGTGGGTACTGTACCGCATCACACGCGGCTGGCTCCGCCTCAATGACAGGGAGGCGATGCCGTTATAGGGGATTATTCCGCGGTCATAGCCTGGCCTGCCTCGCCATGACGCACGAAGAAAAGCGTTTTTTGCCCGTTTCCAGAGTTTACAAGCCGACTCAGTGCTCGGCAGGCAGATAGAAAAAAACGAAGCGGCCCGCCTCGATATCCACCATCAGCTTGGCGCCGTGGTGCAGGCCGTAATCGACATAGCCAGGCACGGCACTGTTCTCGTGGCACTCGCCGGCATGCTGCGGCGACTCGAAATCGCGGTCACGGTCGTACCATGAGAGCAGCATGTATTCGCCGAGGCGGGATGCCGCTTCGGCATTGGCGATGCGCATCGCTTCCAGGTAATCTTTCAATGGCGCAGGCGGCGCGAGCCGCACCGCCGTCACCCCGGAAAAATCGGGCATAGCGCGCAATGGGCAGGACGGCTGTTCGCTCATCTTCGGCCCCTGACTTCAAGCCCGGGAGGGCTCGAGGGTGGCGTCGAGGTTCAGGTCGTCGCAGTAGGAAAGAAAATCGTCGCGCAAGGTGGAAATATGGGTCTGCCCCGGCACGCCCACGGTCATGTGAACGGAGAACATCGGCGTGCCGGTATGGGGCGCCGGGTAGGTATCGGTCTCCAGCACTTCGATGTTGATGCCGTTACGTGCGAAAAACCGGGATAGCTTGTGGACGATGCCGGGATGATCGAGGGCGACGACGTCCACTTCGTAGGGAATGACGGGCACCCCTCGCGCGCGCTCCTGCGTCCGCTTGTAAATCGTCGTCAAGCCGAGTTGTTCGCTCAATGGCCCGAGCAGGTTTTCGAGCTTGGCCAGCGCATTCCACATGCCGGAAACCAGCATGATCAGCGCAAACTGCCCGCCCAATACCTCCATGCGGCTCTGTTCGATGTTGCAACCGGTTTCTGTTATCTGATTGGCGAGCTTTTCCACCAGGCCGACCTTGTCCTCGCCGGAAGCCGTGATCACCAGGTAGTCTTTGCTGTTTTGATTCATGGGATTTTCCCGCGCCGAAGGATTCGAATGCTCTCAGTATAAGGCAGGGGGGCGACAAATAAAAATCCGCCGCAATTGAGTGCACAGGAAGGGTAACCCAGAAAAAAACGTCGCATGGCTGCCCCGGCGATTCAAGAATCCGGACAACATTTTCCGGGAGTTCAGGCCCTGTGTCGCGGGTTAACCGGCTTCAAACAGACGGGACAACTCTCGTTCCAGCAATGCCGGGTCGCCCAGGTTAAAATCCATCAGCCGGCGCAGGCTGGTCAGGCTATCCACATCGATATGGCGGCATTCGATGCCTATGCGCTGCCCCTCCCGATGGACCACCGTCCCCTCCATGACAATCTGTTCGCCGTCTCCACCGAGGGGGAGAACCAGTTGGCAGGCTACGCCCCGATCTGCGGCGACAGCCTGCGGCACCTCGACCAGCGCTCCCCTGACCGCAATATCCAGCAAACGCCCGGTGTGCACCGTGTGAGCCAGGTGAAGCTGGATATCGGCGTCAAAAGGAACGCGTGAGAAACGGCGCATATCGGGGGAATCAGTGGGTTTCATGGTGCTCCTCCTATGGCGCAATGGGACGCAATGGCCGCCAAGAGCAAAGCATGCGCTGTGCTGAATAATATCCGGTCAAGAGGCCAAGCCATCTGATTTATTTATTTGCCGAACCGACCATTTCTCTGAGACGCTCTTTTGTCTTTGTGTAACGGTCCAGCCGCCAGTCTTTTATGATGCCCAAGGCAAGTTCAAAATCTTCGTAATCAAGATCGTAAATTTCCGCGAGATTAAAATCGTCGTCTACACAAAGCGCCCGGACAAGCCGCCCAAAGACTTGGCTTCCCGAATCGTTTTTGCTTTTCAGCAAGCGTTTTTCAAGTTTTTTCAACGTATTCATGTGAATCACCTGGGACGGGAAATTTAAGGTGCATTACATTGGAAGAAAACGGCCCGGATCTTGGCCTCAAGAAAAAATTATAATAGGCTGCCATTCATTTCGCCAGCCTCAATTCGAATTGACTCCAAACCCGTTTCCCGCTGCTACAGATGACCTTCATCATCGGACTCGGTATCATTCGAGGGATTATGTTTTTAATCGAACCCTACAGGCAAAAACCATGAGCACACCCAGGATCATCACCACGACACCCTTCGAAGGCCAGAAACCGGGCACTTCGGGCTTGCGCAAAAAAGTGGCGGTATTCCGGCAACCTCATTATCTGGAAAACTTCGTCCAATCCATTTTTGATACCCTCACGGACTACCGCGGCACCACATTGGTGCTCGGCGGGGATGGCCGCTATCACAACAAAACGGCCATCCAGACCATCCTCAGGATGGCGGCCGCCAATGGCTTCGGCCGGGTGCTCGTGGGGCAGAACGGCCTGCTGTCGACACCTGCCGTTTCCGCTGTGATCAGGAAAAACAAGGCTTACGGCGGCATCATCCTGTCGGCCAGCCACAACCCGGCTGGGCCGGACGGCGATTTCGGCATCAAGTACAACACCGGCAACGGCGGGCCCGCGCCGGAGAAAATAACCGATGCAATTTTCGCCCGCAGCCGCGAAATCGCCGAATATCGCATCCTGGAAGCGGCTGACGTGGATCTGGCAAAACCCGGCGAAACCCGGCTGGGCGACATGACGGTCACCGTCATCGACCCGGTGGCGGACTATGCCGACCTGATGGGTCACCTGTTCAACTTCGACCGCATCCACGCCCTTTTCAATTCCGGGCGCTTCTCCATGCGTTTTGATGCCATGCACGCCATTACCGGCCCCTATGCCAGGGAAATTCTTGAAAACCGTCTCGGCGCGCCCAGCGGCACGGTGATGCGCGGCGAGCCGCTGGAAGATTTCGGCGGCGGGCACCCGGACCCCAATCTGGTATACGCCCATGAACTGGTCGAGATCATGAACAGTCCCAAGGGGCCGGATTTTGGTGCGGCCTCCGATGGCGACGGCGACCGCAACATGATACTCGGGCGCCAGTTCTTCGTGACGCCCAGCGACAGTCTGGCCGTGCTCGCTGCCAACGCGACGCTGGTGCCGGGTTACCGCATGGGGCTTACCGGTGTTGCGCGCTCCATGCCCACCAGCGCCGCGGTCGACAAGGTGGCCGAACGTCTGGGCATCGAGTGTTACGAAACCCCCACCGGCTGGAAATTTTTCGGCAACCTGCTGGACGCCCGCAAGATCACCCTGTGCGGCGAGGAAAGCTTCGGCACCGGTTCCGACCATGTACGCGAGAAGGACGGCCTGTGGGCGGTGCTTTTCTGGCTCGACCTGCTGGCGGCGCGCAAGCAGTCCGTGTCCCGGATCGTGCGCGAACACTGGGCAAAATACGGCCGCAACTACTATTCACGTCATGACTACGAAGAGGTGGATGCAAAGGCCGCGGAAGGCTTGATGCAGCACTTGCGCGAGCGCTTCGGCGAACTGCAGGGCAAGCAGTTCGGCGAGCACCATGTCATGTTCTGCGACGATTTCAGCTATACCGACCCGGTGGATCACAGCATCGCCACCGGCCAGGGCATACGCATCGTGTTCGAGAACGGCTCGCGCATCGTCTTCCGCCTCTCCGGCACCGGCACCGTGGGGGCAACGCTACGCGTGTATGTGGAAGCTTACGAACCGGATCCGGCCAGACACGACCTCGACACACAGCTCGCCCTGGCTCCGCTGATAACCCTCGCCGAAGAGCTCGGCCAGATCCGCAGCCGCACGGGCCGCGAGCAGCCGACAGTCATTACCTGATATGGGGGAATTCACGCTACGCCTGCTGTTCTAGTGTAGTGCTTCATTCTGTTTGGAACTTATTGCTGCGTGGCATCGGGTGTTGTAGGTCGGTCTTCAGACCGACATATCGGGCTAAAGCCCGACCTACAAGGCGCAGCGAATAAGTTCCAATAATTCGAAAGCACTACACTAGTAGCCAGTCATGCTGGATTTGCGTGATTTTCTTGTAGGGCCGAATTCATTCGGCCAACTGTGCGAATGAATTCGCACCTACAAAGAACGTACAGCCGTTTTAAGTTGACAGGCTCCCAGCCACACCAAGGGGGCAGCGCCACCCGTTCAGAACATCCTTGAGCGCCTGGCCCGATCTGCCATGCGCAATGAACTCGATCACGGCGAGGAGTGTTTTGGGGTGTGAGGTCATTGTTGTGTGCTCATCTTTTCATTATCCGGCGAGGCTTTATAGCCGCATGAATCCGTTCGTGCCCATTATTATTGACAACCGGACTTACCATGTATACTTTACGAAACACTTTTTTTGAAAAATACCAAATAATCCAAGGGAGGATGTTCAAATGCCGGGTATCCAGAAAATCCGGCAACAGTTCATTCTCAAGAAAGCGCCCTTTTGACTGATGCCTCCGCCCATGCTGCTGCCGCGCCCTGGGATACAGACGAGCATTTCCGCATCCTGGCCCATCCCGGTCATATACTGATGTGGGTGTCGGATGCGGACGGCGGGTTCGAATTCGTCAGTCCGTCCTGGCTGGTTTTCACAGGTCGCGCCCTGGCCGATGAACTGGGCAGGGGCTGGCGCATGCTCATCCATCCGGACGATGTCCAGGCGGTCGAGGAGGGACTTGATCACGCGCTGAAGGAGCACTCGGGATTTCGCCTCAAGTATCGTTACTTGCGCGAAGACGGCGTGTATTGCTGGTTCGTCAACGAGGGCATGGCGCGCCAGGACGCGGACGGCAACTTCGCCGGCCATGTCGGATCGTGTTTCGACGTGACCGTCTATCAGCAGGGCGAAGCGGAGTTGCAGATCTCCCAGCAGCGCATGACCGACCTGCTCTGGCATATCCGCCTGAGTGCTGTGGTGCTCGATACCGAAGGGCGCGTGGTTTTCTGCAACGACAGCCTGCGCCGGCTGCTCAAGAGTTCCGCCGCCGAGCTGTCCGACTGCCGATTGTTCGAACGCCACCTCGCTCCGGGCGAGCGTCATCTCCTGGACGAGTTTTATCCCGGCGGCACTCAGGCATCGGATTTTCCGGCCCGGTTCGAAGCCGAACTCGTCAATACGTCCGGCGAATCCCGCTGGGTGTCGTGGTATGCCATCGTGCTGCGGGAATTTTCCGGGCAGGTGAGTGGCGCGATACTGGTCGGCGACGACATCAGCGAACGGCACCGGGTCGAAACGGAGCTTGCGCTGACCGCGCGGGTGTTCGAAACCACCGGCGAGGCGATAGTGATCACCGATGCCTCCGGCGCCATCATTTCGGTCAACCATGCGTTTAGCCTGCTCACCGGCTACAGCAGGCAGGAAGCACTGGGACAGAACCCGCGCATACTCAAGTCGGGACGTCACGACAAGGCATTCTACGACGCCATGTGGCGCTCGATCTACGAGACCGACCACTGGCACGGGGATATCTGGGACAGGCGCAAGGACGGCAGTCTTTATCCCAAGTTTCTGTCGGTGAGCGCGATCAGGGATGCCCAGGGGGCCATTACCAACTATTCCGGCATTTTCTACGATATCACCGAGCGCAAGGCGATCGAGGAGCGCCTCGAACGACTGGCTCATTACGACACCCTCACCGGCCTGCCGAACCGCCCCCTGTTGCATGACCGGCTCGACCAGGCGATCGTGCGCGCGGTGCGCGACGATACCCGAGTGGCGCTGCTGTATCTGGACCTGGATCATTTCAAGGAGGTCAACGATACCCTCGGCCACCATGCCGGCGACGAGTTGCTCAAGCTGGTGGCGCAACGCGTCAAGGATAGCGTGCGCGCGGTAGACACGGTGGCGCGTTTCGGCGGCGACGAGTTCGTGGTGCTGGTGCCGGACATCAAGGAAATCGACAGCGCCGCGCTGGTGGCGAAAAAAATCATCGACGCCCTGACGCAGCCTTACCGGATCGAGGATCAGGACGTGACTGCGTCGCCGAGCATCGGCATCAGCATTTATCCCGACGACCATCACAACCCGGAAACCCTGCTCAAGCATGCGGACCGCGCCATGTACCACGTCAAGCACCAAGGACGCGGCAGCTACCGTTTTTTTAACGAACCCTGCTAGATTTCGAATAATTGGAATTTATTCGCTACGCCCTGTAGATCGGGCTTTAGCCCGATATATCGGTCTGAAGGCCGACCCACGACACCCGATGCCACGCAGCAATAAGTTCCAAATAGAATGAAAGCGCTTACACTAGCACCTCGCCTATGTAGCACCCAGGACGCCCCTCGCTTACCTGCCGCTTTGCCACGGCGCGCAACGCACAAAACAAAACCGAAGCCGACCCCTTTAGCCCTCAGCCGCGACCTGAAATCGCAGCGCTCCGCCAACAAGTGCTATCAGTAAACCGAGCCGGAAGCGGCACGCCAGCCCGCAAGTCCGTTTGTAGGGTGCTCCATGCGCACCGTTTTATTATTGCCGGGAACAGCCCGGCGGCTGCACACCTTTCTTGCTTCGCCAAGAAAGGTGTGCCAAAGAAGGCGACAAGCCCCCGGCTATAAATCATCGTGCGCGAAGCGCTCACAAAACCATCCGGCGCAATACGCGCCCTACCCTCGGCGTCCCGCCTCAATCATCTCCCGGATAGACATGCCGCCTGTAGCCTGCCCCTTGGCAAAAAATTTCAACTCCGCAATCGCTGCCCGCACATCTGTCTTTGGCGTCTGCGCGAGAGAAACAAGCATGGCGACCCGTACCCCATCCTTGGTGATGGCAAATTGCTCGCCCTTGCCCACGCGTTCAAGCAAATCAGAAAAATTGGCTTGGGCCTGGTCGGCGGTTATCTCCATGAGATTTCTCGCTCGTTCGTGGTTTTGTAGGTGCGCCATGCGCACCGTTTTATTATTGCCGGGGGCAGCCCGGCGGCTGTACACCTTTCTTGCATCGCCAAGAAAGGTGTACCAAAGAAGGCGACTCCCATCCACCGCCCCTAACGGGGTTCCCTGCGCTGCTCGCCGAGCCGGGCGTTGCCCCACAAGGGGATTCCGACTTTCTACCCGCTAAAGCGGATGAAAGATCGTATACGGAACTCGGCCCTTCGGGCCTCAGACAGGCCTCGCCGACTGCCCCCGGCCCGGCTGTGCTGCTCGGCGGCGGACCAAGGGGAAGGAACAGCAGAACCCAAACCGCCCCACCCAGCCCTCCCCAGCGGGGAGGGTATCCAAAACGCGGGCTCCGCCCACAAAACCAAAACTCCCCTTCTGCACCGCCTCGGTTTTCCGAAAAGATCGGGGGCCGTCGGCGAGGGCTGTCTGAGCGCAAAGCGCGAGTTCCGCAGCCGCCCGATCTTTTCGGAAAATCGAGGGTAGCCCGTAGGGCCGGTGCGGCAGGGTGCCCTTTTGTTTGGTTACTTGTATTTTGGGCAAGCAAAATAAAGTAACCTGCCGCCGGGCAGCCCCCGGCATCAAAATATCTGCGCGTAGCGCACAAAACCATCCGGCGCAATGCGCTTCGCTTATTGACGCCCTACATGATTACGCCTTATGCGGGTTTCGCTTATTGACGCCCTACGGGATTACGCGAATTACAAGTGTTCCTTCATGATGGAAGCGATAGACCTTTTTAGATTACTTCCTTCCGTGTTACACGCCACCTTCAATTGAACGAGAGCATTGAGAGAGGCCGGCGTTTCATCTGTCAGATTAGGGTTACCCAACACAACCGTTTTACCTGCATTTTTGGCCCTCACTAAGAAGTGATCTCCAGCGCCAGAAGAAAAACGCTTGCTACACTCAACGAGTTGCTGGACGCTTTGACCCAACTTTGATTCATACAGATTCGTAATTGCCTCAACCCTCATTATTTCTTGATGATAATGTTCTATTGAAGAATTATAGTGCCACGCCGCTTGCTCATAATTGGTTGCATTGGAATCCCATAAAGCAGCCCGATGTACTTCGTCTGCGAGCGCAGAAACATTAAGCACACGATAGTAAGCTTCTTCTAGCTTAGGACGGATGACTTTATCCGCTTCTGTGGAAGCATTCATCCTCTGTGCAACAAAAGCACCCATTAAGGCACCAAGGACGCCGCCAATCACACCAATCATCGCGGATAATGTAGAAGACTTGTTCATAGAATCTGTTTAGTAAATGTTCATCAGATCATAACAAAAAAGGCGCAGTCCCCTGCGCCTTTTTCAGTCAGCCGGTTAATCCCAGCTCAACGCCCCCCCACTCTGATACTCCGTCACCCTCGTCTCAAAGAAGTTCTTCTCCTTCTTCAAATCCATCATCTCGCTCATCCACGGGAA
>JAJYXP010000032.1 GCA_021801705.1 Pseudomonadota bacterium | reverse complement strand
ACAGAAGCCAGAATGTCAGCGAGCCAATCCCGATGAGGAAACCACTGACTGGAGAGCCGTGTGCGGGAGAACCGCACGCACGGTTCGGAGGGAGGGGAGGGCGAGCGCCATTCCCTACCCCTATCGACGGAGAAGCCCACATTGCTGTTTGCTCAGGAGGTCGTTATGCGTAACTGGCTGTTATCCATTGTTTTGCTGCTGTCCCTGTCCTTGAGCGGCTGCGGCTACAACACCCTGCAATCCACCGACGAGCAGATCAAGGCGGGCTGGTCCGAAGTGCTCAACCAGTACCAGCGCCGCGCCGACCTGGTGCCCAACCTGGTGAACGTGGTCAAGGGCTATGCCGTGCACGAGAAAGAAGTGCTGACCCAGGTGACCGAGGCGCGCGCCAGGGTGGGCTCGATTCAGGCAACCCCAGAGCTGATCAACGACGAGCAGGCCTTCGCCCGATTCCAGCAGGCACAGGCTCAAATGTCCAGCGCCTTGTCCCGCCTGCTGGCGGTTTCGGAAAGATATCCGCAGCTTAAGGCCGATGGCGTGTTCCGCGACTTGCAGGCGCAGCTCGAAGGCACGGAAAACCGCATCACCGTGGCACGCAACCGCTACATCAAGGCCGTGCAGGAATACAACGTGACGGTGCGCTCCTTCCCCAGCAACCTGACGGCGATGATGTTCGGCTTCAAAACCAAGCCCAACTTCAGCGTGGAAAACGAGAAAGAGATTTCAGCCGCGCCCAGGGTGGATTTCGGCGCTCCCGCCAAGTGATGGCTGGATGAATTCCCGGTTACGCACCGCCGCTGCCTGGCTCCTGGCGCTATGCGCCTTGTGGTTTACGCTGGCCGGCAGCGTGTGGGCGGAGGTGGCGGTGCCTCCCCTCAAGGCGCGCGTCACCGACCTGAGCGCAACCCTCCAGCCTGCCCAGCAGACGGGGCTGGAGCAAACCCTGAAATCCTTCGAGGAAAAGAAGGGCAGCCAGATTGCCGTGCTGATCGTTCCCACGACTCGACCCGAAACCATCGAACAATATGCCATCCGTGTGGCCGAGTCCTGGAAGCTCGGCCGCAAGGGGGTGGACGATGGCGTGCTGCTGCTCGTCGCCAAGGACGACCGCGCCTTGCGTATTGAGGTGGGCTACGGCCTGGAGGGCGCCATCCCGGATGCGGTGGCTAAGCGCATTACCAGTGAAATCATCCTGCCCTATTTCAAGACGGGGGATTTCAACGGCGGCATCCGCGCCGGGGTCGAAAGCATCATCAAGGTGATCGAGGGTGAGCCGCTGCCGGCGGCGAAAAAGCCGCGCTCCGGCGGTAAAACAAGCGGCAATTTCGACGATTGGCTGGGGATCGCCTTCATTTTCACGGTTGTGTTCGGCGGCTTGATGCGCACCCTGTTCGGCCAGTTCATCGGCGGCCTCGTCGCGGGTTCTGCCGCTGCCTTTATCGCCTGGCTGCTGTTCGCCTCGTTGCTGGCGGCTCTTGCCGCCGGCGTGCTGGTGTTTATCTTTACCCTGGCAGGCCGTCATGGCGGGATGGGGGGCTGGTCCGGCGGAGGAGGTGGCGGCTGGTCCGGTGGAGGAGGTGGCGGCTGGTCCGGTGGAGGTGGCGGTTTCAGTGGCGGCGGCGGTGGCTTTGGCGGCGGCGGCGCTTCGGGGAGATGGTAGGCGATATGGACATCGGGCGGATCATTCGGCATTTCCTGACATTTCCCTGGCAGGTGAGGCAAGTGTTCCCTGCGCGTGCGATGCGGGCCATCGAAGGCGCGATCAGCGAGTCCGAATCGACCCACTACGGCGAGATCCGTTTTGCGGTGGAAGCCGCGCTGGATCCGGTTTCGCTGATCAGGGGAAAGAGCGCCCGCGAGCGCGCCGTAGAGCTGTTTTCAGAATTGCGGGTGTGGGATACCGAGCGCAACAACGGCGTGCTGATTTACCTGCTGCTAGCCGACCGCGACGTGGAGATCGTTGCGGATCGGGGCATACACCGGGACGTCGGGTTGCCGGGGTGGGAGGAAATCTGCCGCGAAATGGAGCAGGCATTCAGACAGGGGCGCTTTGAAGAAGGGGCGCTTGCCGGCATTTCGGCAATTTCTCGGCATTTGGCACGGCATTATCCGGCCGCTGGCGCGAACGAAAACGAATTGCCCGACCAGCCCCTTGTTCTGTAGCAGAGAATTCAGTGTATGGTGTCGTCGAGCAGGCTGACGTCATCGAACTGCCGCTGGTTTTCTTCGTGGCGCTTCTGCACAAAATACATGGTGCCGCTCACGAACAGCCCGAACAGCGTGAGAACCGCATAAACCGACAAATTCAGATGGACCAGCAATGCGTACAGGCCGGTCATGACAAGGATCGACAGGTTTTCGTTGAAATTCTGCACCGCGATCGAATGGCCTGCTCCCATCAGGATGTGGCCACGATGCTGCAGCAGCGCATTCATCGGCACGACGAAAAAGCCAGACAATCCGCCAATTATTACCAGCAAGGGCACGGCGACCCACAGGTCGCTCACGAAGGTCATGGCAATGGCGAGCAACCCCATCGCGATGCCGAGCGGAATGACTTTGACCGATTGACGCATCGAGACCATTTTAGCCGCCAGCACCGCGCCGACGGCGACACCCACCGCCACGATGCCCTGCAGCATGCTTGCCCTGGACAGATCCATATGCAGTGCCGCTTCGGCCCATTTGAGGACGATGAATTGCAGGGTTGCGCCCGCCCCCCAGAACAGGGTGGTGACGGCGAGCGAAACCTGTCCGAGCTTATCGCGCCAGAGCAGTGTCAGGCAATGGTTGAAATCGTGGATCAGATATAACGGGTTTTTCTTCAGAATCCGGTGGTCCACCCCGGTGTCCGGAATGTACAGGTTGAAGGTGGCCGCGATCAGGTAAATGCCGCCGATGACGGCGATGCTCATTTCCGGAATCGTGTCGATGCCGGTGTCGATCAGCGGTAAATCGAAACACAGCAGGCTCTGGGCGATTTCCGGCTTGACCAGCAAGCCGCCGACCGCGGTGCCGATGATGATCGCTGTCACTGTCAGTCCCTCGATCCAGCCGTTGGCGACCACCAGCAGGCGGTGTGGCAGCAGTTCGGTAAGGATGCCGTACTTGGCGGGGGAATAGGCGGCAGCGCCGAGGCCGACAACCGCGTAGGCGGCCAACGGGTGCACGCCGAAGAACATTATCAGGCAGCCGAAGATCTTGACCAGGTTGCTGATGAACATCACCCGCCCCTTGGGCATCGAGTCGGCAAAAGCGCCGACAAACGCAGCAAGAAGAACGTACGAAACGGTAAAAAAGAGTTTGAGCAGTGGTTCGTATTCCTGCGGAGCGGCCATGTCGCGCAGGGCGAAAATGGCGGCGATCAGCAGGGCATTGTCGGCCAGCGCGGAGAAAAACTGGGCTGCCAGGATAGTGTAAAAACCGCGCTTCATCCGTTTCGTGGGGGTCTGTTCCGTTTGGTTTTCCGGGTTCGTCGGTAAGGCCTGAAGCGGCTTTATACCATGAAACCAGGCGGGTTGCCATGCACCGTCTCAATATGCGATTTTATCTATCCTTGTGCAGAAAAATGTGATTGAATATCAGGATCATTAAATTTATTTATGGATTCTCGATGGCAGACCGCCGACTTCAAGTTTTTTATACTGTAGCCAAACAGTTGAGTTTCACCAAGGCGTCGGAGATATTGTTCATGACGCAGCCTGCGGTGACCTTTCAGGTCAAGCAACTCGAGGAGCACTTCAATACCCGCCTGTTCGAGCGCAGCCACAGCAAGATTACCCTCACCCCGGCTGGCCGCCTGGCGATGGAGTACGCCGAGCGGATTCTGAACCTGACCGCGGAAATGGAAACCCGGCTGACCGAAATGACCGGGGAGGTCGGGGGTACTCTGCTGATCGGCGCCAGTACGACTATTGCGGAATACATGCTGCCGCGCATGCTGGGAGATTTCAAGGCGCGCTATCCCCAGGTTCAGGCGCGGTTGACGGTGGCCAATTCGGAAACCATTGAGTCCAAAATCGCCGATCATACCCTCGATATCGGCTTGATCGAGGCGCCTTCCCATCTTCATAACCTGAAAGCCGATGAGTGCTGCCAGGATGAATTGGTGATGATTTGCTCAGGCCAGAACGGGCTGTGCAAACTTCCTTCCGTTTCGGCCGAACAGTTAGCCGATCAGCCCTACATCAGCCGCGAAGCCGGATCCGGCACGCGCGAGGTGGTGGACGACTTTTTCAAGCGCGCAGGCATCCAGCCGGAAGACCTGAATATCGTCATGGAACTGGGCAGCCCGGAAGCGATCAAGGGCGCGGTGGAAGCCGGCCTGGGCATCGCCATCGTTTCCCGCGCGACCATACTCAAGGAAATCAAGCTGGGCGATCTGGTGGCCGTGCCGCTGGAACCGCGTTTGATTCGTCCGTTGTCCGTGGTTTATGCCACCGAAAAATTCCGCTCCAAGCTGTTGCAGTCCTTCCTGGACTTCGCCACCGCTGCGCTGAAGTAGTGAACACAAAACTGGGCGAGAAAAAACTGTTGCGCCTGTTCGGCGAGCTTACTGCCGAACAGCGGAATACCGTGCTCACCTTCATCGAGTTTCTTGTTTCCCGCAACCCGGTTGTCAACCATGCCGCCGGGGAACAGGCCCCGAAAGTTCCGCAACCCATTCCCCGGCCAGACAAGGAATCCGTGGTCAAGGCGATCAAGCGGCTACGGGAAACCTATCCCATGCTGAACCCCGACAAGCTGGTGCATGAGATATCGGGTTTCATGATGAAGCATATGATTCATGGCAAACCGGCCGCCGAGGTGATCGACGAGCTGGAAATCTTTTTCGCCAGGCACTACGAATCGTACAAAGACAGTTTCTGACGCTGTTGGCCTTTCCTGATGTTCCTGCTCAGTTTAGCTTCTTTGGGGTAGTCTGATTCATAAACAAGTACATAAAATATTATTTTTGGCTTGTGTATGAAAATTTATTTGATGAGGTTTTATAATTCAATGAGGCAACCCCCCGGGCTTTGCCGGGAGGCGCTTAATTTAACTTCCGCCCCGAGGAGAAGGTTTTGCTTAATAATACGAAAATCGGCGTAAGGTTGGTGCTATTGGTGTCGGTGTTGCTGGTGATGCTGGTTTTGATCGGGGTTATCGGACTGCGCGCCATGGGAAAAAGCAATACATCGCTGCAGTCGTCCTACCAGAACCGGCTTGAACCGACGGGAACAATTGGCAAGATCATGTTGCTGATGAACGACAATCGTTCCCAGGTCATGCTCGCGCTGCAGCACAACCCGGACAATCCGCTTTCAAAAATGCACGATCATCCGCTGACAATGCATACCGATACCATCATCAAGAACAGAGACAAAATCTCCGCGGCCTGGCAGGAATACCAAAAGCATGAACTGTCGCCGGAAGAAAAAGTGTTGGCGGACAAATATACCGAGTCCCGTGCCAAATACGTCTCCGATGGGCTGATGCCATCCCGCGAGGCTTTGCTGGCAGGGGATTTCCTCAAGGCGAACGAAATTCTGCTGAAGAAATTGAATCCGGCCTATACCGCCGCGAACGCGGATGCAAATGTTTTGCTTGAGCTAATCCTGAAATCGGCAAAAAGCGAGCATCAGTCCTCCACGGACGCATATGGTACCGCCCGTATTATCTCGATTTCGACGATCGTTCTGGGGCTGCTGTTCGGTCTCGGTTTCGCGGTCTGGATCATCCGCTCGATCACTGGCCCGGTCAACCAGCTCAAGTCTGTCATGACGCAGATACAGGAAAGCAACGATTTGACACAGCGGGTGTCGGTCTCCGGCAACGATGAGGTAGGCCAGATGGCCGCGGCTTTCAATCGTCTGATCGAGAATTTCCAGAAAATCATCAATCAGGTTCTTGGTAACGTGTCGGATGTGAGCGGCGCGGCTGCTCAACTGACTGCCAGCGCGAACCAGGTGGCGGCCGGTTCCAATCAGCAGAGCGAGGCGGCCTCCTCGATGGCTGCGGCAGTAGAGGAAATGACGGTCAGCATTGATCAGGTCGCGGATCATGCCAGAGAGGCGCAAAGCATCTCCAGCCAGGCGGGCGAAATTTCCACGCAGGGTGGCGAGGTGATTCACAATGCGTCGGACGAGATGAGAAAAATCGCCGAATCGGTGAATGAGTCATCCGGCATCGTTCGGGCGCTTGGGGAAGAATCCGACCAGATTTCCGCGATCGTTAACGTGATCAAGGATATTGCCGATCAGACCAATCTGCTTGCGCTCAATGCGGCTATCGAAGCGGCGCGTGCGGGAGAGCAGGGGCGCGGATTTGCCGTGGTGGCCGATGAAGTGCGCAAACTGTCCGAGCGCACCGCCAAGTCCACCCAGGAAATTGCCGTCATGATCGGCAAAATCCAGAGCGGCACTCACAAAGCTGTTTCCAGCATGGAAATCGGCGCTTCCAGAGTGAGCGATGGCGTGGCCTTGGCCAATAAAGCGGGCGAATCCATCAACCAGATCAAGTCGGGTGCTCAACAGGTGGTGCAGGCGGTGAACGATATCTCCATGGCGATCAGGGAGCAAAGTATAGCCAGCAACGAGATTGCCAAGAACGTCGAAACCATTGCCCAGATGTCCGAGGAGAACAGCACGGCAACCCAGCAAACTGCAAGCACAGCTAAACACCTCGAAGCGCTGGCCATCGAACTCAAGGAGGCGGTGGGGCGATTCAGGGTGTGATTGAACCCCTGGGTTTGTCGTAGAGGAGGGGCGGTTGTTGTGCGCTTTGGCCGCCATGTCACTACCTTAAGCCGTTGTCATGTGGCTTTTAGTAGGGCTGGTGTAGCCTGGATGCAGCGTAGCGGAATCCGGGAAGCTGCGGGGACAGCCTTTTCTTCATCCCGCATTACGCTTCGCTCCATACGGGCTACGACTTTTGGCGCGGAAACGGTAGAGACAGGCATGCCAAATGCTTAAACCTAGAAACCGCGGTTGGACGGGGTGGAGTGTGCGATTTTTGGGGCGTAGGGCAAGGCGCAACGACGCGGAATGGTTACTCCATTCCAAGGAGTTGCACCCGTAAAGGGCATCCCCGCCGGGAGTGGCAGCAAAGCTGCTCGCTCCGGCGAGACAACGCCGCCATGCGCCGCAAAAATCGTGCAATCCACCCCGTAGCGGCCTCACCAAACGGGTGAACCCATAACTTACGAAGAAATTTAATATAATCATTGCATTGAGAGTCTAGTAGTCAGTCATATTGAAACCGGTGGACAATCTCGTCATTCCGGCGAAAGCCGGAATCCAGAAAAATCAACAACCTGGACACCGGCTTTCGCCGGTGTGACGGTTCAACTCATCCATGCTTTTCACCGTGACTGACTACTAGGTTAAAGTATTGACATGGCGCTCTGGCCGATATTGAGATCAGGGAGGGGGCGTACTGCTATCATTGTTGGTGACGCCTCTCCGTCCTGGTTATAGCACTTCCGCCGCGTAATCCGCCAGCCTCGAACGTTCGCCGCGCATCAGGGTGATATGGCCGGAATGCCCCCATCCCTTGAAACGGTCCACGACATAGGTCAGGCCCGAACTGCCCTCGGTCAGATAGGGCGTGTCGATCTGCGCGATGTTGCCCAGGCAGACTACCTTGGTGCCGGGGCCGGCGCGGGTGACCAGGGTTTTCATCTGCTTGGGCGTGAGGTTCTGCGCCTCGTCGATGATCAGGAACTTCTTCAGGAAAGTACGTCCGCGCATGAAGTTGAGCGACTTGATCTTGACCCGCGAGCGGATCAGATCCTGGGTTGCGGCCCGCCCCCAGTCACCGGCATCCTCGTCGGTCTTGTTGAGCACATCCAGGTTGTCTTCCAGTGCGCCCATCCACGGCGCCATTTTTTCTTCCTCGGTGCCGGGCAGGAAGCCGATGTCCTCGCCCACCGGCACGGTGACACGGGTCATGATGACCTCGCTGTAAATCTTCTGGTCCAGCGTCTGCGATAGCGCGGAGGCGAGCGTGAGCAGGGTCTTGCCGGTGCCGGCCTGTCCCAGCAGGGTGATGAAGTCCACCTCCGGATTCATCAGCAGGTTAAGCGCGAAATTCTGTTCGCGGTTGCGCGCGGTGATGCCCCAGACGCTGTTTTTCTGGTGGGCGTAATCCTTGATTGTTTCGAGCACGGCGGTGTTGCCATCCAACTCCCTGACGATGGCATGAAACGGATTGTCGTATTCGAAATAGACGAATTCATTGATCAGCATGCCGGCGCACAGCGGACCCTTGATGCGGTAATAGGTGTGGCCGGATGCCTGCCAGGATTCCATGCCCTTGCCGTGGCCATCCCAGAAATCCTGTGGCAGCGCCTTGAGACCGGTATACAGCAGGTCGGTGTCTTCCAGCACCTTGTCGTTGAAGTAATCCTCCGCGGCAAAACCCAGGGCGCGTGCCTTGATGCGCATGTTGATGTCTTTCGACACCAGGATGACCTCGCGCTTCGGGTGTTGCTGATGCAAGCTCATCACCACGCTGATGATCTGGTTGTCGGCCTTGCTGGTCGGCATGCCGGCGGGCAGTTCACCGTTCATCTGCTTGGTTTGCAGGAACAGGCGTCCGCTGCAACTGCGATTGTGCACCGAGAGGGGGAAGCCATCTTCCATCGCGGATTGTGCTCCGCTGACGATCTCGTCCAGGAAGCGGCTGGCCTGGCGCGCGTTGCGGGCGACCTCGGTCATGCCTTTCTTGTTGTTGTCGAGTTCTTCCAGGGTGATCATCGGCAGGAAGATGTCGTGTTCCTCGAAATGGAACAGGCTGGATGGGTCGTGCATCAGCACGTTGGTGTCGAGAACGAAAATCTTTGAATTGATGCGGGCTTTTTTCGCCATGGGGGCTTCTCTCTTATTTGAGTGTTTTTATGAAATCAAGTACTTCCTGAGCATGGCCGGCAATTTTTACGCCGCGCCATTCCCGCCGCAGCATGCCTTGGCCGTCGATGGCGAAGGTGCTGCGCTCTATGCCCCTGACCTGTTTACCATACATGTTTTTCATTTTGATGACACAGAACAGCGTGCAGGCTGTTTCTTGGCTATCGCTGAGCAGTTCGAACGGCAGACTTTGCTTTGTCTTGAAATTTTCGTGGGATTTCAGGCCGTCGCGCGAGATGCCGAATATCTCGCAGCCCAGGGCCTGGAATTCCGCATAAAGGTCGCGGAACTGCTGTGCCTCGGTCGTGCAGCCCGGGGTGGAGTCCTTGGGGTAGAAGTACAGAACGACGGGTTTGCCTTTTGCTGCGGATAAGCGAAACTGCTTGCCGCCGGTTGCGGGCAGCTCAAAATCTGGAACGGCTTGGTCTGGCATCGTGTTTTACCCTGTTGTTCACGGTGATATTGTTGACAAAAAACCGGATCAAAGCAACTGAGACTTTGTGAAGAATTGGTTAGAATGAAAAACTCTGACTTGTGTGCGGGGAGAATTGCCATCGAACCATCCATACCTGAAACCGCGCGCTTTTTCTTTGCCCTGTGGCCGGATACGGCCACCTGCGCACAACTGGACAAGTCGGTGCGAAGAGCGCACGAGATTTGCGGAGGGCGGCCTACGCGCGCGGCAACGATACATCTGACACTGGTCTTTCTCGGGGAGTTGGAGCTTGCACGGGTCGATGAACTGTTGGCGCTCGCCGGCGATATGGGTGTCGCCGCGTTCGAGTTTAAGCTCACGCGTTTCGGCTGGTGGCCCCATAACAGAATCGTCTGGGCCGCACCGGAGAAGTCGCCGCGGGAATTGGGGCAACTGGTCGAGAGATTGAGAGAACGCCTGGGCGGTGCCGGATTTCGTTTTGACACCAAGCCCTTCGTGCCCCACATCACCTTGCTGCGTAAGGCCAACTGCAAGGATAAGGCGCTCCCGCCAGGGGAGGTCGGGTGGCACGTAGAGGATTTTGTGCTGGTCAAGTCGGTGCTGAGCGAGAGCGGAGCGGCCTACGAGGTGGTAGGCCGCTGGCGGCTCATAAATAGATGAGTTTTCCCAGGTGGGAAGCCAGTTCCTTGCCGGTGGCCTTGGTGTAATCCTTGTCCAGGCTTTCGCTGATCAGGCTGCGCACCTGGCCGCTGAAGGTGCCGTTGAGCAGGCCGCGGAAATGGGGCTCGGCGGCCACGATGAGGCGCTTGTACTGGTTGCTGGTACGCCCTTGCTCGATATGTTGCGCGAGTTCACGGGCGAAGCTCTCGTGTTCGTTCTGCTTCGGGTCGGTGGCCGGCTGGTATGCGCCGTGACCGTTGCCGGCGCTTTGCATATGCCCGGGGCGATCCGACACCAGATCCGAGCCCTTTTTCCTGCTTTCCGGGTGGTCGAAGGCGGCGACCTTTTCCAGCCCTTTATTGATTCCCTTGTTGGCGTAAATTGTTGCCTCGCTGGCATTTGCGACAAGTATCCAGGTGGTCGTCATGTTGTCCTCATTGCTAATGAAACATTGAAATGAAAACCGTGCAATACAATTAAAGCGTAACAGCTTCTTGCGATGAGTCAAGGCGGTTTATTGCCTTGCGTGCCGCCTCCCTGAAGTCGTCGGCGCTGATGTCCGAGGGGTGGATGATGGCAGCTTCACCGAAGTGGGCGTAATGCCTGGAGGTGGATTTGTTGTAGGCGGGGTCGTAATGTTTTTCCAGCAGTTCTGCGACCAGCACGTCCCATTCCCGCTGCCCGGACAGTTCCTGCCACTTCTGGATGACAGCCTTGCCGTGAAGCCCGGTCAGATGGGCGAGTTTCTCACTGAGCGCGGCCGGGTTTTCCAGAAAGTGGACGTATTCTTCCTTGAGCAGGACAATACGCTGCGCCTGCGCTATCTGGATGCGGAGGCACCGGCCGCGCTGCCACATCTCCTCCAGCAATGCATCGGGTACCCGGATATTGCCGATTTTCTTGCTTTCCGCTTCCACAAAGACCGGTCTGCCCGCGTCGAATTTTTGCAGCGCCTCCCACAGCAGGCTTTCGAACATCTTCTGCGACGGCTGCGCCGCATCGGGCAGGTTGCCGAGAATCGAGCCGCGGTGCGCAGCCAGCCCCTCAAGGTCGAGCACCTGCGCACCCAGTTCGTCCAGTGCGGCCAGAAACCGGCTTTTCCCCGATCCCGTGGGGCCGCATACGACCCGGTAGCCAAAGCGCCCGGGCAGGGTTTGCAGCGCCGCCAGCACGGTGCTGCGGTAGGCTTTGTAGCCGCCTTGCAACTGCTGGGCGCGCCATCCTATCTGGTTCAGGATGTGCGTCATCGCGCCGCTACGGCTGCCGCCGCGCCAGCAATAGATCAGGGGGCGCCATTTTTTCGGCTTGACGGCAAAGTACCTTTCAATATGCCCGGCAATGTTGCGGGCCACCAGCGCCGCCCCGATTTTCTTCGCATCGAAGGCGGATTGCTGTTTGTAAATGGTGCCGACACGCGCCCGCTCCTCATCGCTGAGAACCGGAAAATTCTGGGCGCCGGGAATGTGATCTTCGCGGAACTCGGACGGCGAACGCACGTCTATGATGTCGTCAAATTGCCCCAACTGTGCTAGGGTTAGATCCTCGGCGGCGAGCGTTTGTCGTGCGCGTTCATGGTCGCTTGTGCATAACATAAGTATGAGTGAAGTTTTTAAGGTTTCGAAAGATTATATATGAGTGTCAAGTTAACAGAGTTCTCTCATGGCGGGGGGTGCGGATGCAAGATTTCTCCTGCGATTTTGAGTGAAATCCTTTCCTCCATGCCAGGGCGTCCAAACCATCCTGATTTGTTGGTGGGCACCGAATCCAGCGACGATGCGGCGGTTTACCGCCTGAATGCCGCGCAGGCGATCGTGGCGACGACCGATTTTTTCATGCCGATCGTGGACGATCCTTTCGATTTCGGGCGGATAGCCGCCACCAATGCGATTTCCGATATTTATGCCATGGGCGCCCAGCCGATCATGGCGCTGGCCATCGTCGGCATGCCGATCGATAAGCTGCCGGTCGAAGTGATCCGTGAAATTCTCAAGGGCGGCGAATCGGTTTGCGCCACGGCGGGCATTCCGGTAAGCGGCGGCCATTCGATCGATTCCGTCGAGCCGATTTATGGCCTGGTGGCGCTTGGCATTGTCCACCCCGACAGGGTCAAGCGCAACGACAAGGCGCAGGCGGGCGATACGCTGATTCTTGGCAAGGGGCTGGGCATCGGCGTGATGAGCGCGGCGCTGAAAAAAGGCTTGCTGTCCGAGGAAGGCTACCGCCAGATGATAGATAGCACCACCCGGCTCAACACGCCGGGATCGGTGCTGGCGGGCATGCCGGGCGTGCATGCCTTGACCGATGTTACCGGCTTCGGCTTGCTCGGACATCTGCTGGAAATCTGTCACGGTTCGAAAGTGGCTGCCGAAATCGAGTTTGACCGCCTGCCCCTGCTGTCGATCGCCGTCGAACTGGCAAAGCAGGGCCACGCGCCGGGTGCGGCAGGGCGAAACTGGGCAAGTTATGGCCATGAGGTGACATTGCCCGCAGCCCTGCCGGAATGGCAGAAAAACCTGTTGTGCGATCCGCAGACCAGCGGCGGGCTGTTAGTGGCCTGCGCCCGGGAGGAGGTGGACAGCGTGCTGGAGATATTCAACCAGCAAGGCTTCGGTTTGGCCAGCGTAATCGGCACCCTCAGTGCTGGCGAACCTGGCGTTTTGGTGAAATAACATGTTGAAATTGCTCATTATTGAGGACGATGTGGCGGCGGCGGCATCGCTCAAGCACGGGCTGGAAGAATCCGGCTATGCGGTCGAACTGGCCCATGATGGAGAGAGCGGCTTGCAGCAGGCGCGGGATGGCGATCACGACCTCTGGGTGATCGACGTCATGCTGCCAAAACGCGATGGTCTTGCGCTGCTGAAAATGCTGCGCGACGAGGGCCGCCGCGCGCCGGCGTTGATCCTGAGCGCGCTCGGCAAGGTGGATGACAGGGTAAACGGGCTGCGCGCCGGTGGCGACGATTACGTCGTCAAACCCTACGCCTTCGTCGAACTGCTGGCGCGTATCGAAGCGCTGCTGCGGCGCGCGCGCAGTCTCTCCAGCCCTGAAACCGTACTGCAACTGGCCGATCTGAAAATGGACTTGCTTGGCCGTGCCGTCACCCGCGCAGGCCAGGAAATCGACCTGCAACCGCGCGAATTCGACCTGCTGGAATACCTGATGCGCCATGCCGGGCAGGTCGTGACGCGCACCATGCTGCTGGAAAACGTGTGGGAGTATTTCTTCGATCCGCAAACCAATGTGGTGGATGTCCACATCAGCCGCTTGCGCCAAAAAATCGATAAATCCTTTTCCCCGCCCCTGCTGCATACCGTGCGGGGAACGGGCTATATTCTCCGCATGGAGCCTTGAAACCGCGATGAGCGGCATTTGGCTCGCCGTTTCGTTGCTGGTATTGGCGGGGGCGGCATATTGGCTGGCGCGCCGCCGGCAGCAGAATCTGGCCTTGTTGCGCAACCGCCTTGTTGCGGTGACCCAGAGCGTCCGCCAGACCGGCGACAATATTGCCCACGACCTGAGGACGCCGTTGACCCGCCTGCGCGCCGATGTTGAGGCGGCGCTGCGGCAAGAGGATGGGAAAGTCCACCGGGCCGCGCTGGAGCGGGTGCTGGACGAAATCCAGGGCATGCAGAATATCATCAATGCCCTGCTTGCTCTCGGTCAGGCTGAAGCGGGTGGCATGCGGGTGAAGAAAAAGACGGTGGACCTGACCGGACTGCTGATGGAAATGATCGAGCTTTACGCGCCTTCCGCCGAGGAACGGCAGCTTACCCTGAAGGGCAGGATCGATCCCAATCTCACCATCGAAGCCGACCGCCAGTTGCTGGCACGGATTTTAAGCAATCTGCTCGACAACGAGCTCAAATACGTGCCGGCGGGCGGCCTGATCATGCTGTCGGCGGCGGCCAGGGGCGACAAGCTGGAAATCCTGGTGGAAGACAACGGCCCGGGCATCCCTGAGGACATGCGTGACAAAATATTCGAGCGCTTCGCCCGCCTCGACCCCAGCCGCACCGTGTCGAGTGGGGCCGGCTTGGGGCTGTCGCTGGTCAGGGCATTTGCCCGCGTGCTTCAGGGCGACGCGCGCGTGATTGAAAGCAGCCTGGGCGGGGCGGCGTTCATCGTGACGCTGTCAACATCGGCTGCAGATGTTTCCAGACCTGCTCCATGATCAGGGGCTGAGCAGCCACGCCAGGGTGTAGGCCATCGGCCTGGAATAGCTCGGGCTGGTCGGCAAAACCTTCAAGCAGGAAGGGAAGCAGCGGGATTTTATACCGCCGAGCGGCCTGTTCGTAGATCGCCCGGAACTTGGCGGTGTAGGCGCTGCCATAGTTGGGCGGGAGGCGCATGCCAACCAGCAGCACCTGGATTTTTCGCTTCTGGCAGGCGGCGATGATGGCATCGAGGTTGGCGCGGGTAGCGTCGAGCGGCAGCCCGCGCAGCCCGTCGTTCGCCCCCAGCGCCAGGATCACCGCCGCTGGCCGGTGTTCGTTCAGCGCCTGTCCGATACGGTAGCGGCCGCCGCTGGTGGTTTCGCCGCTGATGCTGGCATTGATTACCCGGTAGCCGGGCTTGTGCTGCCGGACCCGCTGCTCCAGGAGGGTCACCCAGCCGGTGTCCGCGGGAATGCCGTATGCCGCGGACAGGCTGTCGCCAAACACCAGTACCACCTGCGCCGCATTAGCGGCAAAGGCCCATAATAACAAAACGACGACCAGCAAAAAACGCTTGAACATGACCATCCCTTCTTCCAAGCCTATTGTGCAGGCAGTCGCGCTCAGCAAGCAAGTGACGAGCGAAGGCGCGCCTTTGGTGATTCTCGACCGGCTCGACCTGGAAGTGCGGCGAGGTGAATCGGTGGCCGTGCTGGGCGCATCCGGCTCCGGGAAATCAACCCTGCTCGGCCTGCTGGCCGGCCTGGATGAGCCCAGCGGCGGCAAGGTTCTGCTCGATGGCGTCGATCTGTTCGCCCTGGACGAGGACGGCCGGGCCGCATTGCGCGGACGCCTGGTGGGCTTCGTATTCCAGTCGTTCCAGTTGCTGCCGGCGCTTACCGCACTGGAAAACGCGATGCTGCCGCTGGAGCTGTCCGGGGCCGCCCATGCCCGCGAAGAGGCGATCGCCGTGATGGAGCGGGTCGGTCTGGCGCAAAGGCTCTCCCATTATCCGCGCCAGCTTTCCGGCGGCGAACAGCAGCGCGTGGCCATCGCCCGCGCCTTTGCCGCCAGGCCCCATCTGCTGCTGGCCGACGAGCCGACCGGAAATCTGGATAGCGAAACAGGTACGCGCGTCATCGACCTGCTCTTCCGCCTCAACGAAGAACAAGGCGCCACCCTGATCCTGGTGACCCATGACGAGCAACTGGCGCAGCGCTGCCAGCGTCGCCTGCGCCTTGAAAGAGGCGTGCTTGCTTCGGAACAGTCATGAACCTTAAAACCTTTTTTCAAACCGCCAAGACGCCGAGAACGCCAAGGAAATCATCTTGTTGGAAGCAATATTGTATTAACCGACAGGGCGAGCGGTTCAGGTTTCCCAATTTCATGTTTTTCTTGGCGTTCTCGGCGTCTTGGCGGTTCAACTGAGTTTTTTAGGATGAGCGCTTTCGCCCTGTCACTGCGCATGCTTCGCCGCGAGTGGCGCGCCGGGGAGCTGCGCGTGCTGGCGGCATCGCTGGTGATCGCGGTGGCCAGCGTGACCTCGGTCGGTTTTTTTACCGACCGGGTCGGCCGGGCGCTGGCACAGCAGGCCGGCATCCTGCTCGGTGCGGATCTGGCCCTGATTTCCGATCACCCGCTGCCTGGCACGATGGCGGAGGAGGCGCACCGTCGCGGCCTCCGGACCGCCCACAGCGTGAGTTTCCCCAGCATGGTGCTGCATGGGGATCGCGCCCAACTGGCGGAAATCAAGGCGGTGAGCCGCGGCTACCCGCTGCGTGGAAAGCTGCGGATAGCGGATCGGCTCCATGCTCCGGACCGTGCCGCTGCGGGCATTCCGCAAGCGGGAACGGTGTGGACGGACGAGCGTTTGTCTGCCCAACTGGGCGCCGGGCATGGTACGTTTCTGGCAGTCGGAAGCAGCAGTCTGGCCATATCCGCCGTATTGACCCAGGAGCCGGACCGCTCCGGCGTGCTGTTCAGCATCGCACCGCGCCTGCTGATGAACCTGGCCGATATTCCGTCCACCGGGCTGATCCAGCCGGGCAGCCGCGTCTCCTACCGCCTGCTGGTGGCGGGCGCGCCGGGTGCGGTCGAATCCTTCCGCACCTGGGCGGCGGCGCGGATGAAGCGCGGGGAGCACATCGAAGGGGTGGCGGACGCCCGTCCGGAAATCCGTTCCGCGCTGGCACGCGCCGAGCGCTTCCTCGGTCTGGCCGCGCTGATCAGCGTTGTATTGGCGGCAGTGGCGGTGGTGATGGCCACGCGCCGCTTCATTGCACGCCATCTCGACAACTGCGCCGTGATGCGCTGTCTGGGCGCGCAGCAGCGGCTGATTTTCCGCCTTTACCTGTATCAGTTCCTTGTGTTTGGCCTGGCGGTCAGCCTGGCAGGCTGTCTGTTGGGCTACGCCGGACAGATGGTGCTGGCGCAGCGGCTGGGCAGCCTGGTCGCGACGGAGCTGCCGCTGCCCTCGCTGCTGCCCGCGGTGCAGGGGATACTGACCGGCATGGTCACGCTGCTGGGGTTTTCCTTGCCCTTCCTGCAGCAGTTGAAGCACGCGCCCGCGCTGCGCGTGCTGCGCAGGGAATTGGGGCCGCCCGGGCATTTCAGCCTGCTCGGCTTTATCCTGGGGGCCGCCGCGGTTTGCGGGCTGGTGATGTGGCAGGCGGGGGATGTCAAGCTGGGCGGCTACGTGCTGGCGGGCCTGGGCGCGGCAATCCTGGCCGCGGCACTGTTGGCGCTGCTGCTGATCCGCGTGTTGTCGCCGCTGCGCCGTCAGGCTTCCGCGCCGTGGCGCTACGGCCTGGCCAACATCGCGCGGCGGGCAGGCGACAGCGTGGTGCAGGTGACCGCGTTCAGCCTCGGGATGCTGGTGTTGTTGCTGCTCACCGTGGTGCGCGGCGATCTGATGCGGAGTTGGCAGTCCACCTTGCCCGCCGACGCGCCCAACCGTTTTGTGATCAACATCCAGCCCGATCAGCTCCAAGCGCTGCATGACTTTTTCCGGGTTCGCCATGTCGTCCTGCCGGCGATTTTCCCGATGGTGCGCGGCAGGCTGCTGGCGATCAACGGCAAACCTGTCGCGGCGGCGGATTATCCCGACGAGCGCGCGCAGCGGCTGGTGGAGCGCGAGTTCAATCTGTCCTGGACGGCCACCCTGCCCGGCGACAACCGGCTGGTCGCGGGCCGGTGGTGGCCGGGTGGCGGCCGGACTTCTGTTGCGGAATTATCGGCCGAGGAGGGTATCGCCAAAACGCTGGGCATCAGGCTCGGGGACAGCCTGACCTACGGCATCGGTGGTACGGTTTTCAGCGCGCGAGTGGCAAGCTTGCGCAAAGTCAACTGGGATACCTTCCGCGTCAATTTTTTCGTGATTGCCTCTCCCGGCGTGCTGGACAATTTTCCCGCCAGCTATATCACCAGCTTCCATCTGCCGGACGGGCAGGCGTCGCTGCTCGACGACATGGTCAGGGCGTTTCCGAATTTCACCGTGATCGACGTGGCCGCGGTGATGAGCGAAGTACGCGCCATCATGGACCGGGTCGCGGGCGCGGTGGAATTCGTGTTTTTGTTTACCTGGCTGATGGGCTTCACGGTTTTTTATGCCGCGATCGCCGCCACACGGGACGAGCGGGTTTACGAAGCGGCGATATTGCGCACCCTGGGCGCGAGCCGGAGGCAGTTGCTGCTCGGCCTGTTTGCCGAATTCGCCGGGATCGGCATGCTGGCCGGCCTGACTGCTGCGCTCGGCGCAAGCGGCACGGGCTATGTCCTGAGCACAAGAATCCTGTCCTTGCCCTACGATTTTAACGTCTGGCTGCTACCCGCCGGGATGCTGGCCGGGGCCGTTGCGATCGGCGCAGCGGGTGTGGCGGGTTGCTACCGTGTTCTGAACCAGCCGCCTTTGCAGACTATCCGCAATAACGGCTAGAATCCGTGTTTTTGCATGCTTTCAGGAGTCATTATGAAAATCGGTACGCCCTTGAGTCCGGGCGCAACGCGCGTCATGCTGCTCGGCAGCGGCGAGCTGGGCAAGGAAGTGATCATCGCCCTGCAACGTCTGGGCGTGGAAGTCATCGCGGTGGACCGCTATGCCCATGCGCCCGGCCACCAGGTGGCGCACCGCGCCCATGTGATCAACATGGCCGACGGCGCCGCGCTGCGCGCGCTGGTGGAACAGGAAAAGCCGCACTTGATCGTGCCCGAGATCGAAGCCATCGCCACCGATATGCTGGTCGAGATCGAGCACGCCGGGCTGGCCGAAGTGATCCCGACCGCGCGTGCCGCGCAGCTCACCATGAACCGCGAAGGCATCCGCCGCCTGGCTGCTGAAACGCTGGGTCTGCCGACTTCGCCTTACGCCTTTGCCGACAGCCTGGAAGCGCTGCGGACGGCGATAGACACAGACATCGGCTATCCCTGCATCATCAAGCCGGTGATGTCGTCCTCGGGAAAGGGACAGTCCAGGGTGGACAGCCCCGCCGGGTTGCAGGCGGCGTGGGATTACGCGGCAAGCGGCAGCCGCGTCAACCGGGGCAGGGTGATCGTCGAGGGTCTCGTCGATTTCGACTACGAGATCACCCTGCTCACCGTGCGCGCGGTGGGAGATTCGGGCCAGGTGGAAACCTTCTTTTGCGAGCCGGTCGGCCATGTTCAGGTCAAGGGCGATTATGTGGAAAGCTGGCAGCCGCAGCCGATGAATGCGGCTGCGCTGGCCCGTTCGCGCGAAATCGCCCGGGCGGTGACGGACGATCTGGGCGGGCGCGGCATCTTCGGCGTGGAATTGTTCGTCAAGGGCGGCCGGGTCTGGTTCTCCGAAGTCAGCCCGCGGCCGCACGACACCGGCATGGTGACGATGTGCAGCCAGATCCAGAGCGAGTTCGACCTGCATGCAAGGGCCATACTCGGTCTGCCGGTCGATGTCAGCCAGCGGGCGCCGGGCGCTTCTGCGGTGATCTACGGCGGCATGGAAGCCGCCGGCATCGCCTTCGAGGGCGTGGATGAGGCCTTGCGCGTGCAGCAAAGCGACCTGCGCCTGTTCGGCAAGCCGGAAAGCTTCGCTCGCCGCCGCATGGGCGTGGCACTTGCCAACGGCAAGGATGTCGATGAGGCTAGAGCGCGTGCCAGGTTGGCCGCAAGCAAAGTCAGGCCGGTCAGGGGATAGCCATGGAGACGCATTACGCACGTATCGGTGGTGAAGCAGCGGTTCGCCGCTTGGTCGATCGCTTCTATGACCTGATGGATCAGCAGCAGGAATTTAAGGGTATCCGTGAACTGCACGCCAAAAGCCTGAAAGCCTCGCGCGAAAAACTTTTCCTGTTCCTGTCCGGCTGGCTCGGCGGGCGGCAGTTATATGTCGAGAAATACGGCCACCCGCGCCTGCGCCAGCGCCATCTGCCCTTCGCCATCGGCGAGCCGGAGCGCGACCAGTGGATGTCTTGCATGGTTCAGGCTATGCACGATATCGGCCTGGAGGAAGGCTTGCGCGAAGAGCTGAAGCGTGCCTTCTGGAAAACCGCCGATTTCATGCGCAACAAGGAGTGAAGTGTGATAGAGACATGACAAAACCTTAATTCTTTCAGATCCGCGAAATGTCTATAATCTGAACCGTGATACTTGCCGGAGATATGAAAATGAAAGTTTTGATGTTATTAGCGATGGGCGTGCTGGCCGTGTCTGCCACCACGGCAAAAGCCATGGATGGCGATGCGATTCTTGGCGGAGCCTTGGGAGGCGGTGCGGGCGCTGCGATCGGTTCGGCCGTGGGCGGGCGCGATGGTGCAATCATCGGTAGCGCCGTCGGCGGCGCTGCGGGTGTTGCAGTGGCGACCAGCGATCGAAGAAGGGAAACGGTGGTGAGAAGGGATGTAGTGGTTGTTCACGACGATGATCATCATGACAATGGCCGGCATCTGGGCCACTACAAAAATAGGCACAAGCACAAGCACGGACACGATCACGACGATTAGGCGGGAAGGGATGATGAAAAAAGGCGCTCCGAGGAGCGCCTTTTTTCGTGGTGTTGCCGCTTTTGGAATTACCTGCCGCGGTTGACGGGACGTCCGGTGCCGGTGCCCCGATTCGGGCCGCCACGCCCTGCATAGCCTTCGCGATTGCCGCCGGGACGGCCTTCATAGCCGCCGCGGCGATCGTTGTTGCCGAATCCGGGGCGCTTGCCGGCAGGGCTGGGCGCGCTGGTGCGCATCGGCCGTTTCGCCTCGAAGCCGGGGACGACGTGGGGGGTGATGGCGTGGCCGGTGAAGCGTTCGATCTTCTTCAGGTTCATGACATCCTTGCCGGAGGCGAAAGATACCGCGATCCCCTGGCTGCCTGCACGGCCGGTGCGGCCGATGCGGTGGACATAGTCCTCGGCGAACTTCGGCAGATCGAAGTTGATGACGTGGCTGATACCGGCCACGTCGATGCCGCGCGCCGCCACGTCGGTGGCGACCAGTACGCGGATGGCGCCGCTACGCATGCGGGTGAGGGTACGGTTGCGCGCGCCCTGGTTCATGTCGCCGTGCAATGCCGCCGCCTTGTGTCCTAGCGCAAACAGGTCTTCTGCCAGCATGTCGGCATCGCGCTTGGTAGAGGTGAAGACGATGGCCTGCGTGAGTCCGGTATCTGTCAGCAGGTGCTGCAACAGGCGGTTTTTGTGCGCCATGTCATCGACGATGTGCAGGCGCTGCTCGATGTTTTCGTGCTTGGCCTGTTGCGCGGCCATCTGGATGCGCTTGGGGTCTTTCAGCAGGCGCCTCGCCAGGTTGGCGATGGTGCCTTCCAGTGTGGCCGAGAAGAGCAGCGTCTGGCGGCTGGCCGGGGTGGCGGCGGCGATTTTTTCGACGTCGTCGATGAAGCCCATGTCCAGCATGCGGTCAGCTTCGTCCAGCACCAGCATTTCCAGGCGGGAAAAATCGACCCGGCCACGATCGAGATGGTCGATCAGGCGGCCAGGCGTGGCGACGAGGATGTCCACCGGCTGCGACAGCAGCTTGTTTTGCAGCGGGTAGGGCATGCCGCCCAGGATGCTGACTGTTTTGACGCGCATGAACTTGCTGTATTTGCGCGCGGCGTCGTTAACCTGGTTTGCCAGTTCGCGTGTCGGCGTCAGCACCAACACGCGGGGGCCGCGGCTCTTGCTTTCGGAGGGTTCAGCCAGACGCTGCAGTGCGGGCAGGATAAAGGCAGCAGTCTTGCCGGTGCCGGTTTGTGCCGAAGCCATCAGGTCGTGACCGGCGAGGACTTCAGGGATGGCTTCTGCCTGGATCGGGGTGGGGCTGGTGTAGCCGCTCTCGGCGATCGCTTGCAGGATGGAGGGATGCAGATTCAGTTTTTCAAAAGACACGTAATTTCCTTATAAACAAAAGTCGCAAAGCGACACCGCGTCCCCCTCTCTCGTCTCGCCGTGGTCGCTGCGAAGCAGCGGGAACCTGGCGGGGACACTCCTTGCGGGTGCCGGGAGAGGGCTAGGGGTGAGGGCAACATAAGCAATAACGCGCAGCAGGGAATAAGCAGGGGTTGCCCCCTTGATTAAGGGGCCAAGTACCAAACACCACGCGGCGCTAAAACATCGTCGCTAACCGGGGTGAAATCGCACTCAGGAAAATCTGAGAAGAGAAGGGTCAGGAGCGATGAACCAAGGCTGAGTCATAGTTACTTCAGCCAAGCGGCGCATTATACGGAGTTTTTTCAGAAAAGCAACGGGATTATTAGAGTTTTCTGAAATATGCTACAATCGCAAACTTTTTTCGAATCAGGAATTATTTATTCATGTCACGCGCCCAACGCAACATCGCCATCATCGCCCACGTCGACCACGGCAAGACCACGCTGGTGGACAAGCTGCTGCATCAGGCCGGCACTTTCGCCTCGCACCAGCATATCGCCGAACGGGTGATGGACAGCAACGATCAGGAAAAGGAGCGTGGCATTACCATTCTCGCCAAGAACACTTCTGTGGAATATGAGGGCGTACACATCAATATCGTGGACACCCCCGGGCACGCGGACTTCGGCGGCGAGGTGGAACGGGTGCTGGGCATGGTGGACGGCGTGTTGCTGCTGGTGGACGCAGTCGAAGGCCCGATGCCGCAAACCCGGTTCGTGACCAAGAAGGCGCTTGCGCTGGGCCTCAAGCCGATTGTCGTGGTGAACAAGATCGATCGTCCCGGTGCGCGCCCGGACTGGGTCGTCAACCAGACCTTCGAACTGTTCGACAAGCTGGGCGCAACCGATGACCAGCTCGATTTCCCCGTAGTGTACGCCTCCGCGATTAACGGCTACGCCATGCTTGAAGCGGATAAGCCTTGCGACAATATGCGCGCCCTGTTCGACACTGTGCTAAAGCACGTAGAGCCGCCGAAGGGGGATGCGGATGCGCCGCTGCAGTTGCAGATTGCCGCACTGGACTACTCCAGCTTCGTCGGCCGGATCGGCATCGGCCGCGTCGCCAACGGTCGCATCAAGCCGGGCCAACAGGTTGTCGTGATGAATGGGCCGGATGGTACCCCGAAAAACGCCAAGATCAACCAGGTGATGGGATTCCACGGCCTGGAGCGCGTGCAGTTGGACGAGGCGCTGGCCGGGGATATCATTCTGATTACCGGAATTGAAGAAGTGGGCATCGGCGTCACCATCTGCGACAAGGAAAAGCCTCAGGCGCTGCCGCTGTTGATGGTTGACGAACCGACGCTGAACATGAACTTCCGCGTCAATTCTTCGCCACTGGCAGGCACAGAGGGCAAATTCGTCACCAGCCGCCAACTGCGCGACCGCTTGCAGAAGGAACTGCTGATCAACGTGGCGTTGCGGGTTGAAGAGACCGATGAGGCCGACTCGTTCATGGTTTCCGGGCGTGGCGAGCTGCATTTGACGGTGTTGCTCGAAAGCATGCGCCGCGAAGGATTTGAACTGGCGGTGGGCAAGCCGCGCGTGGTGATCAGGGAAATCGACGGTGTCAAATGCGAGCCCTATGAGGCGCTCACGCTCGACGTGGAAGAAGCCAACCAGGGTGCGGTGATGGAGGAGCTGGGCCGCCGCCGCGGCGACCTGCAGGACATGCAGCCCGACGGCCACGGCCGGGTGCGTCTGGAATACCGCATCCCGGCACGGGGACTGATCGGTTTCCAGGGCGAGTTCCTGACCCTGACCCGCGGCACCGGCGTGATGTCGCACGTGTTCGACGAGTACGCCGAGGTCAGGCCCGACATCCCCGGACGCCGCAATGGCGTGCTGATCAGCCAGGATAACGGCGAGGCCGTGGCCTACGCGCTGTGGAAACTGGAAGACCGCGGCAAGATGTTCGTCAGCCCAGGCGACAAGCTGTATGAAGGCATGATCATCGGCATACACAGCCGCGAAAATGACCTGGTGGTGAACCCGATCAAGGGCAAGCAGTTGACGAACGTGCGCGCCTCCGGCACCGACGAAGCGGTGCGCCTGACCCCGCCGATCAAGCTGACGCTGGAATCCGCGGTCGAATTCATCGACGACGACGAGCTGGTGGAAATCACGCCCAAGTCGATCCGCATCCGCAAGCGCTTCCTGCTGGAGCATGAGCGCAAGAAGGCTTCGCGGTCCTAACGGCGTAGCTTCTTAATTTTACTGTGTCACAAATTACGTCTAACCGATCCGCAACACGGACATCGTTGCAGGCGAAGTGCAATACGAGCGGCGATGAGAAAGCGAAGCGTGGCGATCGAGTCTGGCACATGGCGTTGCGC
>JAJYXP010000071.1 GCA_021801705.1 Pseudomonadota bacterium | reverse complement strand
ATGCCGCCGCCGTTGTCCCGATAGCCCTGCTCCTTGCCGTCGGAGAAGCGGTCCAGCAGCAGAAAATACAGCACCTGGTCTTCCCATGCGGGGGGAGAAGGAAAGAAGCTGCGATTGCACAAAGCGCCGAAATCCAGTTCATCGAGACTTTTTTCGTGCATGTTGATTCTCGCTAGGTGGAGTGCTTCATTCTGTTTGGAATTTAATCCGCAGAGCACTGCGAGCGGGTTCCCTCACCCCACCCACCCCCTCTCCCTGAGGGCGAGGGGCTTTAAACCCCCGTCTCCCGCCGGGAGAAGGGCTGGGGATGAGGGAGGCACGTCCAGTGATGCATGTATCGCAATTTACGAAGCACTACACTAGTAGTCAGTCACGTTGAATTTGCGGGATGTAGGAGCGACCTCCAGGTCGCGAACCACCGAATTCGCGACCTGGAGGTCGCTCCTACGCAAACCGTGCGTTTCATGTTGACTGACTACTAGGCGTTGACCACTGCAACCTTAGCCGTATCCAGCGTTCCGCCGATCCATAGCACGTTGTACTGCCAGTCTTGCACGTAGCCCGTGGCGTGACTGGGATCGATCGCCCGGCTGTAGGCGTTGACGTAGAATGCATAGGCCCCCTGGTTGTCCGGCTGACTGCCGGAGGGGAAGTTCAGGCGGTAGGTCGCGGTCTTGGTCACCGTATTGTCCGGCTCGGCGGTATACCAGTGTTCCGCCGACGCCGTTCCCGAGGTCAAGTGAAGCACGACGCTCGAACTGCCGCAACCCGATGCGACCAGTTGCGTGTATAGCAGGTGGGAAGCCGAAGCCTGCCAGGCAACCTGGAACTCGATGTTCGCTCCCGCCGGGCGACGCAGCACCGGGCATTGCAGCGACAGCGGCGTCCATGCAGAGGCGCCCTCCACCCGCCAGGACAGGCCGGTGATGGCCGCTCCGGGGCCGGTGTTGTCCACGTTCAGACGTACCGGTGCGGAATAAGCCAGGTGATTCTTGCTCCCGTCCGCCAGCTCGATGCGCAGATCGTACACGCCCGGCTGATGCCGGTAGCTCGGCCACGCCAGCAGCAGGTAGGGGATCAGCCAGTTCGCCGGATCGGGCAGCACGGAATACCAGCCGTTGCCGTCCACCGGGTTGACCCAGGCCGGGGTGCTGCTCAGCGGGCGGAAAATCGGCCATGAACAGTTGACGAACGGCACTTCCGTGCCGCCGTTGCGCTTGTACAGCACGCGGTAATAGGCCGCGCCGGGAACGTGATTGCAGCCGCGCAGCAGCAGCGTGCCGCAAAACGGTGCCGTCGCCAGCGGGTCTGCGGTCGAGAAAGCCGAGCCGTGCAGCAGCCCGTCGGCGTGCGGGCGGTTCGGCCGGACGGCAAAGCCGGTCGAAACGTCGACGTAGGGGTCGCCGGCGGCGGGCGGCTCGAGCTGCATCAGGCTTACGCCCTTGATGCCGGCACCCGCGCCGGTTTCCTGGCAGCTTATGACGGGGATCTGGCCGCACAGCGGCGAAGCCACGGCGATCTGCGAGGCATGCAGCGTGACGGGCGGGATGGGACCCGCATTCCAGCGCACGTCGAAGAAGCCTTCGGAGTAGATGGTTTCTTCTATCCCGTCGCCGTTCACGTCCTGGGTGACCTTGAAGGTGATGTCCGGCACGTCCAGGATGGGCACCCGCTCCGAATGTATGTCCCAGTGGCACTTCCAGCGTGGGAAGGGGCCGGCATAATGGCGCAGGTCGAGCTTGTATCCACGCCCGGCGGTGCCGCCGAGATGGCAGCTCAATGCCTCCGCGCCTTCTTTCCGGTACTGCTCGTGCAGCTCATGGAGCGAGCGGGAAATGGGCGGCGGCATCGGAGACTGGAAGGCGGGCTGGTTGAGCAGTTCGGGCAAGCCGGTTTGCCGCAGGTTGAGCATGCTGGACTGGGCGGCGGCTTGCAGCTTGAGGGCGGTGGCGCGGCCTGCGAGGGCCTCGACGCGGCGCATGCCGTCCGGGTTGCGGATCAGATAGGGCGCCGGGTCTGGCCCAGGCCACGGTCCGGGACCCGGCGGGAATGGCACGGGTATCACTTCGGGTGGGATGATTTTCAAGTGTTCCAGGATGTCCCACAGGTTCGGTTTGACCAGGAGGTCCGGAAAACAGTGCCGCTCAAGCCGCCAGCGCCGGATCCAGTCTATCTCGAACGCCGGGACCCAGGCGCAGAAGTTGCCGCAGGCATCGGTTTTTACGTGGCCGATCTCCTCATTGTGACAAAACACCGGAAACAGCCAGGCCCACGGCGACTCGGCCGGGAACAGGCCGAGGAAACTGCAGTCTGTGTCCATGATGTGGACGGTGGCATAGGGAACGGGATAATCAATCCCGGTGGCGGGATCGGCCTTGACCACCTTGCCGCACACCTGCCGGAACAGGAACAGGTCGGGGTGTATTTTCCATTTCAGGCTGTCCGACAGATCGGCGACGGTCTTGCCCTGGAGCTCCTGCGCCGGGATGCCGGTCATCTTCGATAGCCGGGAGGCCTGGACAGAGCCGAGCTTGATTTTGTCCGGCGTGGTTTTCATGGCTTGTGCCTTGCTTTCTTTCTCTGCGTTCATAAACAAGCTTCCTTTCTGCGCACTGGTGGATGTCACTGCACCCCGCAAGCCGGGGCGAAAACCCGCTCGCTCCTAGCCTGCGGCTTGTTCCTTTTGCGGGAAAACCCGCGCTCCGCCGCAAGATACACTGCGGCGTGCCGTCGTTTCGTCAAATGCCGAACTGGTTGGAGTCGACCCATTCCATCGAGATCAGCGACCAGAAATCCATCGCCAGCCTGTTGTGGACATAGTCGTAGGGCAACCAGCCGTAACCGTTGTCGCCCCACGATGTTCCCCAGGAGTTGCGGATCAGCAGGGCGCCGGTGGTTTCCTTGTTGCATTGGGTATTCCTGATCTTCAAGCCGTCGTCATAGCCTACCGCGACGATGGCGTGCCCCCACTGGGCCTGCTCGCCGGGGCACGGGAATGGAATACCGCCCTTGACGTTGCAGGAATTGAAGGACGGAAAACCGAAGAAGCCGAACATGGAAGGAACGCCGGCGGCAAGATAGGATTTCACGCCGGCAAGCACGTTAGCCACCGGGATATTCTGGCCCATCGGATCGTGGCAGAAGTATTTGACCGCCTCGAAATTATCGGCGACCGCATACACGAAGGCGGTCGGCTCCTTGTCGAAATCCGGGGCCTTGTCAGTGTACGGCCAGTATTTCTCCGCCGGCACGCCGCATAGCGCCAGAGCGCCCATCACGTTGCGCAGCCAGGCGCCGGTATCGCCGGTGACCCCCATCAAATCGCGGGTGGCCTTGTACAGGAACAGCCGCGAGCCGTCGATATGCTTGCCGAAGGCGCGGCGCTCGAAATATTCCACCACTCCCATGCCGGCATGGGCCGAGCACGATCCCAGCCCGCCCTGGTTCTCGATTTTCGAGCACCACTGCCGCAAATCCACTTTCGCCGGCAGCGACGGGGCGGCCTTCTTGGCGGCGGACGGGAGGCCCAGTTTCTTGGCGATTTTCACGATTTCCGGATTGTCGGCCGGATAGTCGCGTAAATCGGGCATGGGCGGGAGCCAGCCGGTGCCGACCAGCTCGTTGTTAAAGGGAAGTTCGACTTTCTTATACGTGGCGTACATGTTGAAACTCCTTTCTGTCCTCGCATATTGTTTATTTTTTATCGGCATTCATCATATAGCTCGCACAAGGTACTCCAGTTTATCCATATTATGATATAGGCATTTTCTTTATTTTGGCATAAATAAAATATTTATATTGCATAATTTGCGACTATCTTCATGCCATTCCGGGGAAAACCAGGCAATTGACAGCTCATCCTCGCCACCTGTTGTTTCTTCCTCCATATTCGCGACAGGTTACACTGTGGCAATGCCAGCGCAAAACCTTCATAATTCGGCGCAGGATCAATGCAACCCCGCTACGGAGTCTCCATGACCACACTCCCCAAGGAAATCTTCAAAGCCTACGACATCCGCGGTATCGTGGGAAAAACGCTCACCCCCGGAATCGTCGAGGCCATCGGCCACGCCATCGGCTCCGAAGCAGTGGCGCGCAATCAAACCGCCATCGCCATCGGTCGCGACGGCCGCCTCTCAGGCCCTGAACTGGCGGGCGCTCTGGCGCGCGGCATCCGCAAAAGCGGCATCGACGTCATCGATCTGGGCCTGGTCGCCACACCCATGACCTATTTCGCCGCATACCAGCTCAACACCCACTCCGCGGTCATGCTCACCGGCAGCCACAACCCGCCCGACTATAACGGCCTGAAAATGGTGCTGGGCGGTGAAACCCTGTCCGGCGACGCGATCCAGGCACTGCGGGTACGGCTGGAGAAGAACGATCTGGTCAACGGCAGCGGCAGTTACAGCCGCCACGACATCGCCGGCGAATACATCCAGCGCATCGTTTCCGACGTCAAACTGGCGCGCAAGATGAAGATCATCGTCGACTGCGGCAACGGCGTACCCGGCGCATTCGCGCCCAGGCTCTTCCGCGACATGGGCTGCGAGGTGGAGGAAATGTTCTGCATCGTTGACGGCAACTTCCCCAACCACCACCCCGACCCCTCGGTGCCGGAAAACCTGCGCGACCTGATCGCACGCCTCAAGACCAGTGACGCCGAAATCGGCTTCGCCTTCGACGGCGACGGCGACCGCCTGGGCGTGGTCACCAAGGATGGCCGGATCATCTTCCCCGACCGCCAGTTGATGCTGTTCGCCCAGGACGTACTGTCACGCAACCCCGGCGCGGAAATCATCTTCGACGTCAAATCCACCCGCAACCTGTTCTCCTGGATCCGCGAACGCGGCGGCAGGCCGCTGCTGTGGAAGACCGGACACTCCTTCATCAAGGCCAAAATGCAGGAAACCGGCGCCCTGCTGGCGGGCGAAATGAGCGGCCACATCTTCTTCAAGGAACGCTGGTACGGCTTCGACGACGGTCTCTACGCCGGCGCGCGCATGCTCGAATTTCTCTCCAGGCAGGCTGACATCGACGCCACCCTGCACAGCCTGCCGGACACGGTGAACACGCCGGAACTGCAGATCAGGATGGAGGAAGGCGCGCATTATGCGTTGATCGACCAGATAAGGAAGACCGCCAGGTTCCCCAACGCCAGGGAAATCATCACTCTCGACGGCCTGCGGGTGGAGTACGCCGACGGCTTCGGCCTGATGCGGCCTTCCAACACCACGCCGGTGATCGTGCTGCGCTTCGAGGGGGATGACGAGGCGGCGTTGAAGCGGATACAGGAGGAGTTTCGGGGGGTGCTGTTGGCGGCGGCGCCGGATTTGACGCTACCGTTTTAACCTATAAAAAGCAGTTCAGCCACGGATGGACACGGATTTACACAGATTATCAACGAGTTGCCTTTCTCGTCCTGCGCACCTTTCAGGTGAATGGCAAATTTTCCACAACGCATTGTTTTATCTGTGTAAATCCGTGTCCATCCGTGGCTAATGGCGGTTTTTAGGTTAATTTTGATTATGGAAAAAGGACTGAAGCCATGAAACGCAATTTCGGCGACCATTCCGCCAATGAACGCACTTTCCTGGCCTGGATACGCACCAGCATCGCGATTATGGCATTCGGTTTCCTGGTGGAAAAATTCACGATCTTTCTCAACATTACCAGTATTTCCCTGAAACGAGTCCCGGTGGCCAGCGAACATGATGCGGCGCTGCTGGGTCTGGCCCTGGTGCTGCTGGGAACCTTAATGATCGCGGTGGCAACGGGGCGCTTCATTCTGCTGGAAAGGGAAATTGACCGGGCGGAGCAAGGCGCTTCGCCATCCACCTTGCCGGATGTGTTGCTGGCGGCCCTGCTTGTCACCATGGGCTTGTTTCTGGCATTCTATCTTTCGCACCGCCTGTTCGCTTGAGCTTACCGGGAAGCGCGCCCGGCCCGGGTGGAATAAACCCATAAAAAGCGGTTGAACCGCCAAGACGCCAGGCAATGGCGAAGAAAAGGGCAGCCACGGCCGTTTCCCTCCATGCCCGCAGATGACATTCCAGCGCGGATAATTCATCCTTAAAACCGTAATTAACCACGAATGACACGAATGTTCACGAATGAACACACATAGTTAACAACAAATATCGGCTCACCCAACAGGTGAAACGGGTGAATTTCGTTAATTCCTTGATTATTCGTGAACATTCGTGTTTTATTCGTGTAAATTCGTGGTTAATCGCTTTTTTCAGGTTCATACTGCCAGTCTGTTTTTTACTCACCGGCATTAGCCAGTTATCGGTGTCAACGACGATGTTAGGCCTGTTTCGCAGCAAGCCTTTGCTTGACGAAGGCAGCACAGAATGGTTATTCAACGCCTATGCCTGGGCGCTGAGGAATTTCGGGAGCGAGGCCTTTCACCAGGATACCATTCTGGTCACCCCTACCGACCGGCATTTCCCGGATAAAGCATTGGACACCGCGGAAGAAAGGATCTCGGCTGCCTTCGAGCGGGTAAGAGCCTATGCGGGCATGCAAGGCTGGCCGTGCGAACTGGCCGCACTCGCCCCCGATATAAATCCGGAGCCCCCGCCGGCCATATCCAGCGCTACGCCAAGAGGCCCGCAGGGCACCGTATCCATCGAGGGAGAAAAGAAGAGCATCCCGATTGCATTCGATCCCGCCATGATCGGAAAACCGCATGTGCTGATCGCGGCTTTTGCGCAACAACTCGCGTATCACCTGGGCAGAGCCATCGAGGAGGGCGCACCCGGAGGAGAAGAGCTTCGGGGACCCGCATCGGATTTACTGGCGGTATTCATGGGTTTCGGATTATTCCTGGCAAACAGCGCGTTGACGGTCTGCAGGGGCGGATGCTCGGGCTGCGGAACGTCCGTGCAAACACTGGGATACCTTACCGAGGATGAATTCGTCTATGCCCTGGCGATTTTTTGTGTTCTGAAAAACATTGAGAATGCGGAAGTCGAGCCGCATCTGAAGAAAACTCTGCGGCCGTTTTTCCGCATGGCCGTCAAGGAAATAAATAAAACCCGGGCCGACGACATCCTGCGGCTCAAAAGTCTATAAAAAACGGCTATTGAAACCGCCAAGACGCCAAGAACGCCAAATAATGATTGAAGAAAAGGCCGTTTAGCCGAATCACCCTATGGGTGATCTGCAAGCATCCTGTCGCGCCATCAATTTCTTGGCGTCTTGGCGTCTTGGTCTTGGCGGTTCAACCGTTTTTTATGGATTGACTCCTTACCCATTCCAGCGTCCGGGTTGCATTTTGTCGCAGGTTCGGGGGTAAAATGCGGCATGTACTCATTCATCCGTTCGATATTTTTCAGTCTCGACGCCGAAACCGCTCACGGTTTGGGCCTGCGCGCCATTCGCGACGCCCACCGGCTGGGTATGCTGTGCCTGCTTGCCCCGCGCATCAAGGCAAGGCCCCGCACCGTAATGGGCCTGAATTTCCCCAACCCGGTCGGCCTCGCTGCGGGAATGGACAAGAATGGCGATTATATCGATGCGCTCGGCGCGCTCGGCTTCGGCTTCATCGAGATCGGCACGGTCACGCCCCGCCCCCAGCCCGGCAACCCGCAGCCGCGCCTGTTCCGCCTGCCCAAGGCAAACGCGATCATCAACCGCATGGGCTTCAACAACAAGGGTGTGGACTACCTGGTCAGCAGGGTCAAGCGCAGCGGCTACAAAGGCATCCTCGGCATCAACATCGGCAAGAACTTCGACACCCCGATCGAAAAGGCTGCCGACGATTACCTGACCTGTTTGCGCAAGGTCTATCCTTACGCCAGCTACGTCGCGGTCAATATCTCCTCGCCCAACACCAAGAACCTGCGCCAACTGCAGCAGTCGGACGAGCTGGAGAATCTGCTTGCCGCGCTGAAGGCGGAGCAGAAGTCGCTCGCCGGACAGCATGGCAAATACGTGCCGCTGGCCCTGAAAATCGCGCCCGATCTGGATACGGAACAAGTCATCGCGATTGCCGACCTGCTGCTGAAACACGGCATCGACGGCGTGATCGCCACCAACACCACCATCGGCCGCGAGGGTGTGGAGGAGCTGCCCCATGCGGATGAAAGCGGCGGCCTTTCCGGCGCGCCGCTGCGCAAGAAATCCACCGCCGTGATCAGGCAGCTCTCCCTCGCCCTGCAGGGAAAAATCCCTATCATCGGCGTCGGCGGCATCCTCAACGGGCTCGACGCGGCGGAAAAGATCCAGGCCGGCGCCAGCCTGGTGCAGATCTACACCGGTCTGATCTACCGCGGTCCGGAGCTGTTGGCGGAGTGCGCGGAAGAAATCGAAAACGCCGAATGCATGTCCTGCAAGGTTAAGTGAGGAGGCGGCCATGCTGATCGGCGTTCCCAGGGAAATCAAGAACCACGAGTACCGCGTCGGCATTACGCCCGCAGGGGTGCGGGCGCTGGTCGATGCCGGCCATGAGGTGCGGGTGGAAAGCCGTGCCGGCGAGCGCATCGGCTACAGCGATGCCCAGTACCGGTCGGCGGGCGCCCGGATCGCCGCTTCCGCCGCCGAAGCGTACGCCTGCCCCCTGATCGTCAAGGTCAAGGAGCCGCAGGAAAGCGAAATTCCGCTGCTCAGCGAAGGACAGGTGCTGTTCACCTATCTGCACCTTGCCGCCGACCCGGATCTCGCCCGGCGCCTGATGGAACGCAAAATCGTCGGCATCGCCTACGAAACCGTCACTGACCCACATGGTGCGCTCCCCCTGCTGACGCCGATGTCGGAAGTGGCCGGACGAATTGCCATCCAGGCCGGCGCCGCCTCGCTGCAGCTTGCCAATGGCGGCAGCGGCGTGTTGCTCGGCGGCGTCCCCGGCGTTTGCCCCGGCAAGGTGGTGGTGCTGGGCGCCGGCACGGTCGGCACCCATGCCGCCAGGATGGCATTGGGCCTGGGGGCCGACATCACCCTGCTGGACATCAGCCTGCCGCGCCTGCGCCGCCTCGACGAGGTTTTCGGCGGACGGATCAAAACGCGCTATTCCGAAGCCCATGCGATCGAGGAACTGGTGAGCGAGGCCGACCTGGTGGTCGGCTCGGTATTGCTCCCCGGCAAGCGCGCGCCAAAACTTCTGGGCCGCAACCTCATCCAACGCATGAGACCCGGCTCGGTGCTGGTGGACGTGGCGATAGACCAGGGCGGCTGCGCCGACACCTCCCGCCCCACCACCCACTCCAGCCCGACTTACATCGAGGAGGGCGTGGTGCATTACTGCGTGACCAACATGCCGGCAGCCTGTGCGCGCACCTCGACCCAGGCGCTGACCAACGCCACCCAGCCCTATGTCCTGCAGCTTGCCGGCAAGGGTTACCGCGTAGCGTTGAAAGCGGATCCCGGATTGCGCAACGGGCTCAACCTGCACCTTGGCCATGTAACCCATGCCGGCCTTGCCGCCGATCTCGGCTATCCGGCGATGGCGCCGGAGGCCGTTCTGGACTGAATACAGGCGCAGGGAAACGCCCGGTGACAGGGCAACGGCAACGAGCAATATTTTTACAAATTTTTTAAATTTATTATTTTCAGTTAGTTCAATAAATGTTATCTTACATAAGAGATAGATATCTTGAAATCCGAAATCCGAAATCCGAAATCGGAATGATGGAATAAGGCAATAAACCCAAGGCAGCCCACACCATGGAAAACTATTTTCTCATTCTGATAGGCACGGTGCTGGTCAACAACATCGTGCTGGTCAAAATACTCGGCCTCTGCCCCTTTATGGGCGTATCCAAGAAGCTCGGGGCTGCAGTCGGCATGGGCGCGGCGACCACCTTCGTCCTCACGCTGGCTTCCGGCCTGAGCTATCTGGTGGACCACCACTTCCTGATCCCCAACGACCTCGGCTACCTGCGCACCCTGTCCTTCATCGTGGTGATCGCGGCCATCGTCCAGTTCACCGAAATGTTCATCCGCAAGTCCAGCCCGATGCTGTACCAGGTGCTGGGCATTTACCTGCCGCTGATCACCACCAATTGCGCCGTGCTCGGCATCCCCCTGCTCAACGTGCAGGAAAACCACAATTTTATCGAATCCCTGCTCTTCGGCTTCGGCGGCGCAATCGGCTTTACCCTGGTGCTGACGCTGTTTGCCGCCATGCGAGAGCGCCTGGAGGGCGCAGCCATCCCGGCGCCATTCCGGGGCTCGGCCATCGCCATGGTGACTGCCGGCCTGTTAAGCCTGGCGTTCCTGGGGTTTGCCGGTCTGGTGAAATGATGGCTCTTACCCCTCCTTTTCCCACGAGGGGCGACCCTCATCCCAACCTTCTCCCAGAGGGAGAAGGGGCAACCGAGAAGGGCGCTTGTTTTGATTAGCGCCATTCTGGTCATGGTATTCCTGGGCATCGTCCTGGGCGCGGTTCTTGGTTACGCCTCGATCAGGTTCAAGGTCGAGGGCAACCCGCTGGTCGAAAAGGTCGAGGCCACCCTGCCGCAAACCCAGTGCGGCCAGTGCGGCTACGCCGGCTGCCGCCCCTATGCCGAAGCGGTGGCCGCGGGTAAGGCCGAACCCAACCAGTGCGTGCCCGGCGGCGACAACGTGGCAAAAAGCCTGGCCGATCTGCTCGGCGTCGAGTTCAAACCGGTCGGCGGCGGCGAAGGCTCCGGCCCCAAACCCAGGCAGGTCGCCTTCATCGACGAAAGCACATGCGTCGGCTGCACCGCCTGCATCAAGGCCTGCCCGGTGGACTGCATCATCGGCGCATCGAAACTGATGCACACCGTCATCGCCAATCAGTGCACCGGCTGCGAATTGTGCGTTCCGGCCTGTCCGGTGGATTGCATCGCGATGCTGCCGGTAAAGGAAAACATCGCCAACTGGAAGTGGCACTACCCGGTGATCGAGATAAAGAAAGCGGCGTAATGAGAACGCTCTACAAATTCCACGGCGGCGTCCATCCCCCCGAACATAAGGAAGAGTCGAACCGCCTGCCGATCGCTCCCGCGCCGCTGCCGAAGCGTTTGACCGTCCCGCTGCGCCAGCACATCGGCAACCCGGCCATACCGGTCGTGAAGGTGGGCGACCAGGTGCTGAAAGGGCAGATGATAGGCGCCGCCGACGGCTTCATCTCCGCCGCTGTGCACGCGCCGGCTTCCGGCACGGTCAGCGCGATCGAACCCCATGCGGTGCCGCACCCTTCCGGCCTGCCGGATCTCTGCATAACGATAGAAGCGGACGGCGAGGAGCGCTGGATCGAGCGCGCGCCCCTGGATTACCGGAACGCGGACCCCGACGCGGTGCGCCTCCGGCTGCGCGATGCCGGCGTGGTCGGCCTGGGCGGCGCGGTGTTCCCTTCCCATGTCAAGCTCAACCCGGGCGCACCAGCCGGGATCAAGACCCTGGTGCTGAACGGCGCGGAATGCGAGCCCTGGATCACCTCCGACGACCGGCTGATGCGCGAGCGCGCCGCCGAGGTCGTGGAAGGCATCAAGATCATGGCGCACCTGATGCGCCCGGAAGAAGTGCTGATCGGCATCGAGGACAACAAGCCCGAAGCGGCAGCGGCCATGCAGGCCGCCTGCCGGGGAACCGGCTACGAAGTGGTGGTGGTGCCCACGCTCTACCCCAGCGGCGGCGAAAAGCAGTTGATCAAGCTGCTCACCGGCAAGGAAGTCCCCGCCGGGCGGCGCCCCGTCAACATCGGCGTCACCTGCTCCAACACCGGCACTGCCTATACCGTGCACCGCGCCGTCAACCACGGCGAGCCGGTCATTTCCCGCATCGTCACGGTGACCGGCAACGTCCTGGAGCCGCGCAATTTCGAAACGCTGATCGGCACGCCGATTGCGGAAATCGTCCAGCTCGCCGGCGGCGCCAGGCCCGGCACCACCCATTACATCATGGGCGGGCCGATGATGGGCTTCGGCCTCGACAACCTGAATGCGCCGCTGACCAAGGCGGTCAACTGCGTGATCTCCGCCTCTCCCGCGCTGTTCCCGCCGGCGCCCCCGCCCATGCCCTGCATCCGCTGCGGGCGGTGCGCCCAGGCCTGCCCGTGCGAACTGCAGCCGCAGGAACTCTTTTGGTTCTCGCACAGCCGGAATTTCGACAAGGCCCGCGCCTACAACCTGTTCGACTGCATCGAATGCGGCGCCTGCAGCTATGTCTGCCCGAGCCACATCCCGCTGGTCTCCTACTATCGCTTTGCCAAGAGCGAAATTGCGACGCGCGACATGGAAAAGAAACTTGCGGAACAGGCCAGGGAGCGCTTCGAACTCAAGCAGCAACGCCTGGAGCGCGAGAAACAGGAAAAAGCCGCACGCTTCGCCGAGAAAGCGGCTGCCGCGGCGGCAGCAAAAGCCGCGGCCGCAGCCAGCGGAGTCGAGGACCCTGAGGCGGCAGCAAAAAAAGCCGCGATTCAGGCCGCGGTGGAACGCGCCAAAGCGAAGAAGGCAGAAGCTGCCGCAAAAGCCGAAGGCGCCGAAACACCTGCCGAAAAAATCCCGCAAGGGGACTCCGATCCGCTACGGGCTAAAGCCCGTGCGGAATCGTATGCCGCATCCACCGAAAACAACACGGATTCCTGATGAGCGCACCCCACGTCCTTACCCCCGACCGCAGCGTCAGCACCATCATGCTCATGGTGCTGGGCGCCCTGGTACCGGCGATCTGCGCCTATTATTATTTCTTCGGCCCCGCCATACTGATCAGTCTCGCCCTGGCCAGCGTCACGGCGATTGCCGCCGAGGCGGCGATGCTGCGGTTGCGCAAATATCCGCTGAAATTTTTCCTGTTCGACGGCAGCGCCCTGCTCACGGCCTGGCTGCTGGCGCTTTCCATCCCGCCAATGGCGCCCTGGTGGCTGATCGTCGCCGGCACTGCCTTTGCCATCATCGTCGCCAAGCACCTCTACGGCGGACTCGGCAACAACCTGTTCAACCCGGCGATGGTGGGGTTCGCCGTGCTGATGATCTCCTTCCCCGCCTTCATGACGCAGTGGCCCGCGCCTCTGATGCTGTCGCAGCATCCGGTCGGATTTACTGAGGCGCTGCAATACTATTTCAGCGGCACCCTGTCCGGCGTCAAGCTGGATGCGGTGACCATGGCCACCCCCCTGGACACCCTGAAAACACAGTTGCAGCTCCAGCATGCCGTGAGCGATGTGCAGCAGATGCCGATCTTCGGCGCTTTCGGCGGCAAGGGCAGTGAAATCATCGCGGCCATGTACCTGCTCGGCGGCCTGTTTCTGTGGCAGAAGCGCATCATCACCTGGCATATCCCGGTTTCATTCCTCGCCACCCTCATCCTCATCGCCGCGGTGTTCTACGGTATCGACGGCAGCCGCTACGCGTCGCCCCTGTTCCACCTTTTCACCGGCGGCGCCATGCTGGGCGCGTTCTTCATCGCCACCGACTACGTCACCTCTCCCACCACGCCGCGGGGCAAGCTGATCTTCGGCGCCGGCGTCGGCTTGCTCGAATACCTCATACGCGTGTTCGGCGGCTATCCGGACGGCATCGCCTTTTCCGTTCTGATCATGAATGCAGCCGTACCGCTGATCGACGCCTATACCCAACCGCGGGTGTTCGGCCACAACACGAAAGCGGAATGACACCATGAGCACCAGCATCCTTCGCCACGCTTCCACCTCCGCCGGCATCCTCACCGCCTTCGCGATCGTCGGCACGGCGCTGCTCGCCGTCACTTACCTGGTGACCCGCCCCATCATCGCCGAGACCGAGAAGCAGGCCAAGCTGGCGCTGATCGGCCAGATCCTGCCCAGGTCACAATACGATAACGACATCATCAAGGACGCCGCGCTACTGCCGCCCTCTGCCGAACTGGGCAACAAGGAACCCACGCCGGTGTATCGCGCCAGCAAGCAAGGCCGGCCCTACGCCGCGGTGCTGGAAGTGGTCGCGCCCGACGGCTATAGTGGAAAAATCAGGATGATCGTCGCCATCAAGGCCGACGGCGTGGTATCCGGCGTGCGCGTGGTGACGCACAACGAAACGCCGGGACTGGGCGACTATATCGATATTGCGAAGAACGCCTGGATCAGGATCTTCGAAGGAAAGTCGCTGTCGAAATACCCGGACCGGGATTGGAAAGTGAAAAAGGATGGCGGCAAGTTCGAGCACATGGCGGGCGCCACGGTGACGCCGCGCGCAGTGGTGAAAGCAGTGCACAAGTCGCTGAAATACTTTAACGCCAACCGCGACAATATTTTCTCCCTGCCGGCCGATTCCCCTCACCCCTAGCCCTCCCAACATTGAGGGAGAGGGGGACGCGGTGCGCCTGCGGCGCAATCTGATATAAACAGGAGCTAGCAAAATGAGCGACAGCACGATCAGCTACAAGGAAATCATCTGGAACGGCCTCTGGAAAAACAACGCCGGCATCGTTGCCCTGCTCGGTCTGTGCCCGTTGCTGGCGGTCAGCTCCACCGTGGTCAACGGCGTCAGCCTGGGACTTGCCACCGCACTCGTGATGGCCTGCAGCAACGGGGCGGTATCGGTGGTGCGCAACTGGGTGCCGAATGAAATCCGCATCCCGGTTTTCATCCTCATCATTGCCGTGCTGGTCACCATCATCCAGTTGGCGATGAACGCCTATATGCAGCCCTTGTACCTGGTGCTGGGCATTTTCGTGCCGCTCATCGTGGTGAACTGCAATGTGCTTGGCCGTGCCGAAGCCTTCGCCTCGAAAAATCCGGTCTTGCCCTCCATGGTGGATGGCTTCGTTGTCGGCTTCGGTCTTACCCTGACTCTCGGCGTGTTGGGCGCGATGCGCGAAGTGTTTGGCAAGGGCACCCTGTTTTCCGGTATCGACCTGGCGCTGGGAGAGTCCGCCAGGCAATTCGTGATCACCGTCTTCCCCGACTACCAGGGCTTCCTGTTTGCGATCCTGCCCCCCGGCGCTTTCCTCGGCCTCGGCCTGATCATCGCCGGCAAAAACTGGATAGACCAGCGCGCCAGCAAGAAGGCACAGATGCAACCCGCCGCCGACCTCCCGCCTTCCTCCGTAACAGCATAGGCGTGAAGCGATAAAAAAACTACTAACCACGAATTTGCACGAATGGAACACGAATACTCACGAATTATCAGCGATACACATGGCTAGTAGTCAGTCACGTTGTAAAGTACGGATGAGTTGAACCGTCACACCGGCGAAAGCCGGTGTCCAGGTTGTTGATATTTCTGGATTCCGGCTTTCGCCGGAATGACGAGATTGTCCACCGGTTTCAATATGACTGACTTCTAGCCTGATTCGGCCTGTTTGGTGAAATGATGTTTGCCTTTAAGCATTTGTGTTCATTCGTGGGAATTCGTGTCATTCGTGGTTTATGCCGTGTTAAGCTTTTCACATGAATGCCGCCAAACGCCGCGAAATATTCACCCGCTTCCGGGCAGCCAATCCACACCCCACCACCGAACTCGTCTACCACACGCCCTTCGAGCTGCTGGTGGCGGTGGTGCTGTCGGCCCAGGCCACGGACAAAAGCGTCAACCTGGCCACCCGAAAGCTCTTCGCCGTGGCAAACACGCCGCAACAGATACTCGATCTCGGCCAGGACGGGCTGGAATCCCATGTCAAAACCATCGGCCTGTACAAAGGCAAGGCCAGACATCTGATCGAAACCTGCCGGCTGCTGCTCGAGCAGAACGCCGGCGAGGTGCCGCACAGCCGGGAAAAGCTGGAAAAGCTGCCCGGCGTGGGGCGCAAGACCGCCAATGTCATCCTGAATACCGCCTTCGGCGAGCCCACCATTGCGGTGGACACCCACATCTTCCGCGTCGCCAACCGCACCCGTATCGCGCCGGGAAAAACCGTGCTGGAAGTGGAAAATAACCTGCTAAAATTCATAGCGACGCAATTTCGCCACGACGCACACCACTGGCTCATCCTGCACGGGCGCTACGTATGCAAGGCGCGCAAACCGGAATGCGGCCGCTGCCTGATCCGAGACCTGTGCGAGTACCCCGACAAAACAGTTTAACCACGAATGTTCACGAATGAACACGAATAAAATATCGCAAAGCCGCCCGCTTTTTTGCCGGCGAATAAAGTTGATTATTCGAGAACATTCGTGTTTATTCGTGTCATTCGTGGTTTATTTTGAATTCGACTTGAAATGACCATCGCCACCGGACTCGCGACCGCCCACATCGCCGAACCACAGCTCGCCGCAAAAGCGGTTCAAGCCGCCATGGAAAAAGCCGGGCTGACCATCGCCAGCAGCGTGCTGCTGTTTCTCACCCCGGAATTTGCCCGCGACCCTCAGCCCGCCCTGCTGGCGGCGTCCCGGGCCAGCAGTTGCGCGCGCATCATCGGTTGCTCTGCCGCAGGCATCTTCACTGAACAGGACTGGGTGCTGGACACGCCGGCCGCAGCCGCCATGGTATTCGGCGGCGACGTCAGCCTGGCCCCGGAAATGAACCCGCAAGCGGACAATCTCCTGCTTTCCCTGGCCGCCCCCAATGCGCTCAACTCCGCATGGATAAGCGAACCCGGCCGACGCTTCGGCGGCATTTCGGGTGACGCCACCGGGCAGGGGCCTTTCAAGGTCTGGTGCGGCGCCAGGGTGGCCGCAAGCGGCCGCTGCGAAACCCGGCTGGCAGGCGCCAGAGGCGTAGTCGGCGTGTCCCAGGGCATCCGGGCCTTGAATGAGCCGCTCGAAATCACCCGGGCCAGCGGCTATGACCTCGTCACCCTGGGGCGGCAACCGGCACTCAACGTGCTGGCGCGAGAATTACCGCTCGACCTCCGCGCACTGGATAATTTACCCTTGCACCTGCTGATGGCCGGGATTGTCGATGGCGGCGACCCAGCCACGGCTATCGGCCAGGGCCGCTTCCGACTGGCGCCGATCATTTCCGCCAACAGCGAGGACAGGTCGGTCACCTTGTCCACCCGCCTCACCCCCGGAGAACGCATGTTCTGGGCGATACGCCAGCCGCTCTCGGCCGAGCGCGACATGCGCCTTACCCTCGACAAACTGGAGCAGGAAATCGGCGAAATGCCGGATTTTGGCCTGCTCTTTCCCTGTATGGGGCGCGGCCCGTATTTTTATGGTGGCGTAGACCGCGATCTCGATCTTGTCAGACGGCGCTTTCCCGGCATGCCCCTGATCGGCTTCTACGGCAACGGGGAAATCGGCCCTCTCAATGGCGCCAACCAGATCCTGCAGTATGCCGCCGTGCTCGGCCTGTTCCGCCGTGTTTAGCCCCAGCCGCGACCAGGCGCGCCGGTTTTTCTTCGACAGTTGGCGCAAATACCGCGAACAACAGCCGCTTTCCGGTCTTGAAAGCATCGCCCTGGAACTGATGCAGCAACACCCTGAATACCACGCCCTGTTCGACTGCCCGGAACGCTACGCCGGACGCGACTACCTGCCGGAAATGGGCGAAACCAATCCCTTCCTCCACTTGAGCCTGCACCTGGCGATCCGCGAACAGCAGCCGATCGACCAGCCGCACGGCATCGCCGCCCACTACCGGCGCCTGCTGGAGAAAACCGGCAATGCGCACGACGCAGAGCACCTGATCATGGACTGTCTGGGAGAGATGATCTGGCAGGCGCAACGCCGGGGCACCGCGCCGGATGCCGCGATTTATTTCGAATGTCTGGAGAAGTGCTGATCACGTGTTTTAAAAACGCCATTAGCCACAGATAAACACGGATTGACACAGCAATGTGTTGCGGCATATTTTCCATTCACCCGAAAGGTGCGCAAGATGAGAAAGGCAACTCGTTGATAATCGGTGCGTATCCGTGTTAATCCGTGGCTGAACTGCTTTTTATAGATTTGACGATCAGGAGCGTGAATTTGGAAAGAAATCCTGCATGAGCTTCTCGTCGCGGGGCTCCTTGCATTCTATGTGCTGTACACCCTGTGGTGGGGCTTTGCCGTCTTCTTCCTGTTCGAGGGTGTGGGCCTGGCCATGCATAAGGCCAAAGTCAGAAAAGAAATCCAGTGTAGCGCTTCGTTCTGTCTGGCGCTTAAGGTAGCCTTCCCTTCAAGGGGAAGGTTAACGCGGACGGGACGTCAACAACCCTCCGCGCGCCGTCCATTCAGCCTAAGCCTCGGTTAACCCCAGTTGGCTGTAAAGCCTGTCGATCGCTTCCCGGTCGGTCGCAAAAATATTTTCTTCGCCGATTTTTTTGGAAAGTCCGCTTCGATTCATGACACTCAGGACCTGTTTTTTCGGCCCACTGAAAGTCAAGGTTATCCCCATGTTTTTGAAGCGCTCGACCAGATTGAAAATCATCTCCACGCCGGATGAATCCAGATCGTTAACCCCGCTGCATTTCACCAGAATATGACTTATTCCCGGGCGATCTCTTTCCAGCTTTAACAGCGCTTCCTCAAAGTATGAAACATTGACGAATCTGAGCGCACCATCAAAACGGATTGCGCCTAACTTCGGGTGTATCTGGGGGAGGTTGTTACGATCAGCATCACGGAGCATGGAGCCTTGCTGAATTCCAAGCGATGTGATGGTTGGACGCATCATGCGGTACAGCAACAAGGCCAGGGATAGAATGATCCCCGTCAGAATGCCATTCTGAATACTTGGTGCAAATACGAGCGTAGCGATGAAAGTTACTATTGAAGCGATTCCGTCATCCCTATTGGTGCGCCACGCCTTTGTGAAGACGCGGAAATTAATCAGCCCGATGACTGCCATCATGATAATCGCGGCAAGCACAGGTTTAGGCAGATGATAGAGTAACGAAGTGAAAAACAGCAGTGTAAGCAATACAAAGAGCGCGGCAAAAATCGAAGAGAGCCCCGTCTTGGCATTCGAGGCCAGATTCAATGCCGAACGGGAAAACGAGCCGCTAACTGGCATTGAGTGGCTGAAAGCAGCGGCAATCTTTGCAAGTCCTTGACCAATCAGCTCCTTATTTTCGTCCCAGGGTTGACGTGTCTTGAGGGCAATCACCTTCGAACTGGACATGGCTTCCATGAAGCTGATAAGCGCGATCACGAAAGCGGCTGGCAAAAGAGCAACGGTAGCATGCCAATCCGATAGCGGCATGCTAAAAGTCGGCAAACCTTGGGGCACATTCCCAACCACCTTGCCGCCCATTTTCGCATATCCCGACAGGTAGCTTGCCCAGGTCAACAAAGAAACCGTGATCAAGACCCCTGGCAGTTTTGGCGCATATTTCTTGAAGCCCACCAAAAGGATAATTGCCGAAAGGCCAAAGCCCAGAGAAAGTTCATGCACCATATCGATGCTGGATATAACCTGCCAGATATCAAGCAGGAAATGTTCAGACTGCTGGGCAGGAATGCCCAATAACGTTGGAAGTTGCGACAAACCGATAATGATTGCAGCCGCATTAATAAAACCCATCAAAACCGGGTGCGATAGGAAGTTAAGCAACACACCCATCCGCAAAGCGCCAAAAACGACCTGAAAAATACCGGACAACAGGGCCAACAGGATTACATAGGCAACGAACTGTTCACTTCCATGGGCGGCCAACGGGGCAACGCTAGCCGCGGTCAACAGCGACGTCATGGCAACGGGTCCGGTCGAGAGCTGCCCGGAAGACCCAAACAATGCGCCAACAATTGTGGGTATCAAAGCCGCATAAAGACCATAATAGGCCGGAACCCCAGCCAGTTGCGCATAAGCCAGGGCTTGGGGGATAGCGACAAGTGAGACAGTGAGGCCGGCAATCAAGTCCGCCTTGATTGTTTCGCTGTCAAATCGGAACATTCGTAAAAACGGGAAGAAGCGAATCGCAGTGTCCATAAATTTTTCTAACTTTATCGTTCTACACGCACAAAAATATATGTGGTTAAATTTAATAATCCGGGCATGTCGAGTGCCCACATGGCTATGCCGCCTTCAGGAATAGCGTTAGCAGCTTGCGCAAGCAAAAGTCGGGACTCCCGAGAGTTCCAAGGCCTCGATGTGTCAGCTCGGCGAACCAGTCTTGTCCAAATGCGCTCACGCTCGATTACCTTGCCTCCTGTTGGGCCGTCTGCATGAACTCGGGAAATGAAATGCCATTTGCCATGCCATCACTTTTCCGGATTTTCCTGCTTTCTCTCTCCAACTTGTTTTCATCGAGAATTTTTTGTACCGCATCCAGATCTCCCGCTTCTGCATAAGAGATAGCCGTAAACAACCGATCTATTTTTCTAAAAAATTCTTTCATTGCGCCCCCGTTTAATGTGAGTTGATTTTACGAATCACTTTTATATAAGCACCTTCCATGCCATTTCTTACAATGTATTGTTAATGAAAGGTTTATTTCCATACATAGGCATTCTGCAAGGCTATTAGCGTTTAATTATGCAACACGCAATAAAAAACCCGGAAACACATATGCCATGAAAACCATTCCGGTTCATAAGGTTGTTTGGTATTGCAAATTAATGCACGCGCGTTGCATATCGCAACAACCTGGAGTAATGTTTTATTAATCATGAAAATCAACTTCCAGTCCTCACTGCGCCAGAAAATAATTCTCGGTTATTTCGCCATTGCCATCCTCATCCTTGGCGGCACGGCGTTCACTTTTGCGAAACTCACTCTGATCGAGGAGAAAATCTTTCTCGGCGAAAGGATTTCGGAGCTTTTTGACACGGCCCTGGAAATCCGCAGGTTCGAGCGGAACTACTTCCTGCATGGACAGGCACCCGACTATCAAGAGAACATTCGCTACGTCAACAAGATGCAAACCCTACTGGTAAAAGACAAGCCCGACTTTGTCGTGCTGCAGGCATCACAGCGCATAGGTACGCTGCATAATGAATTGGAAAAATACAGCAAGCTGATGGAGGACTACGTCCGGGCAAGCAATGAAGACCTGCCTCGGGCCCGCCGCATTGAGCCCCGTATCAGGTCTGCCGGCAAGGTGATCGTTGACATCGCGGAGGACATGGCCGGCACTGAACGACGATTGGTTCAGTCTTCGCTCGATTCATTCAAAAGAACACTGACTCTTTCTCTGGCCGTCGTGGCAGGCTTGATTATTGCGATCGGGCAAGCTCTGCTGCGGAGCGTCGTGCTCCCCCTGAAGAAAATGGAAAGCAGCGTGGATGCAGTTTCCAGGGGCGAACTCAACAAGCTGTCCATACCTTCCCGTGACCGCGAAATCGTTTCTATCATCAACACCTTTAACCATATGCTCAGAGAGTTGGAGTTGAGGCAGAAGCACCTGCTGCGCTCGGAGAAGCTCGCGTCCCTGGGAACAATGTTGTCCGGGGTAGCCCATGAACTCAACAACCCGCTGTCGAACATTTCATCTTCCTGCCAGATCTTGCTGGAAGAAATGGAAGACACCGACACGGAGGCGAAAAGAGAACTGTTAAAGCAAATTGACGAGCAGACAGAGCGCGCAAAAACGATAGTCAGGTCGCTGCTGAATTTTGCGCGCGACAAAGCGTTTAGCAAGGAGGCGGCACCCTTCCGGGAACTCGTTTATCAAACCGTGCGCTTCATCAAAGGCGAGATCCCCCCACAGGCGACCGTTGCAATCGACATCCCTGACGACATAGTCATTCCGGCAGACCGCCAGAGATTGCAGCAGGCCATCCTCAACCTGGTCAAGAATGCGGTGGAATCCGCAGGGGAAACGGGGAAAGTATCGATTTCGGCGCGCAAGTACAAGCCTTCCGGGATGCCGGAAAACAGTCCTGATTTATTTCCGGGCTGCCATGCAGAAACCAACGCCGTGGATATCACGGTCAAGGACAATGGCCACGGGATTCCCCCTGAAATCCTCCCCCGGATATTCGACCCGTTCTTCACCACCAAGGATGTTGGCAAGGGAATGGGGCTGGGGCTGTTCATTGTTCATGAAATTATCGAGGAGCACGATGGCTGCATTTCCGTGAATAGCGCGCCAGATCAAGGAACCTCTTTTAATATCAGATTGCCGCTTCAAGACACTTAATCACTTCACAAGACTATGGAATTACGCGACAAAATGCAAAAACATGGAAAAGTGCTCATCGTCGATGACGAAGAAGTCGCCCTGAAAAATCTCAAGCACGTCATGGCAAGGGAAGGCTACGACGTTGCGGGCACCCAGAGTGGCGAGGAGGCGCTGGCGCTGATCAAGGATCAGCCATTCGATGTCGTATTGACCGACCTGCAAATGGAAAAGATGGATGGGATGCAGTTGTTGAAGGCATGCCGGGCAATCTCTCCCGACACGGAAGTGATCATGATCACGGGTTATGCGACGGCAGAGACCGCCGTGGAAGCCATGAAGGAAGGCGCCTTTTATTACATCGCCAAGCCATTCCGCCTGGAGGAAGTCAGAAAAATCACCGGCGAGGCCATGGAGAAGGTTCGCCTGCGGCGCGAAAACAGGCAGTTGAGGGAACAAGTCGAGCGCTATCAGGGCAAAGTGCAGATCATCACGCAGGATGCCGGCATGCGGCGGCTGCTCGATCTTGCAAAACAAATCGCGCCTACAGACTGCAATGTCCTGGTCACCGGCGAGAGCGGCACCGGAAAAGAACTATTCGCCCGCTACCTGCATAACGAAAGCAGCCGGGTCAACGGCCCATACATAGCTGTCAACTGCGGCGCATTTAGCATGGAACTGCTTTCCAACGAACTTTTCGGACACGAAAAAGGCGCGTTCACCGGGGCAACCACATCAAAAACAGGGCTGATGGAAGCCGCGTCCGGCGGCACGCTGTTTCTGGATGAAATCACCGAGATGCCTACCGAGATGCAGGTCAAGCTATTGCGGGTCATCCAGGAGAAGGAGGTGCTCCGCCTGGGCGCCACGAAAACAGTTAAAGTTGATGTCCGCATCGTTGCGGCCACAAACCGCGACATCGCTGAAGAAGTCAAGCAAGGGTCATTTCGCCAGGATTTGTATTTCAGGCTGAATGTCGTCAATCTGCATATTCCCGCGCTATCCCAGCGCATGGATGACCTTCCTTTATTGATCAACCATTTTTTGCAGAAATACGCTGCGCAGATGAAAAAAAATGTCACGGAAATATCACCGGAAGCGCTTGCAAAGCTAATGAACCACGAATTTACGGGTAATGTGCGCGAACTGGAAAACATTATCGAAAGAGGCACGGCAATCACCAATAGCCACGCGATCGAGCTGGAACATCTTCCCGATAACCTGCTTGAAACCGGCACCCGGTTCAGGAAAAAGAACGGGGCTATCATGACCCTGGAAGAACAGGAAAAGGAATACATCCAGTGGGTGCTGAACGAGGTCGGAGGCAACCAGACTGTAGCATCTCAGGTTCTTGATATAAACCGTGTCTCTTTATGGCGGAAACTTAAAACCTACCACGCCGGAGACAATCAAACCGAACCCTCCGCTTACCGTCCTTGACGCCGGGGTCGCAGGACAACGGCTTGATTACATAAGACACGGCGTTCCCTTTAGAAGGCAATGAAGGAGTAAATCAGGCCAATGGCCGCGCAGGCGCCGATCACTTTCATGATGTCGGCCTTGTACTTCCACAGCGCGGCGAAGGAGGCGATGGCGACGCCCCCCTTGAACTTCGCCGGTATCAGCTTGCCGCCCAATGCGCCGAGCAGGCCGGCGGCCAGCACGATCCAGGGGAAGCCGATCCTGAAAAAGAAGATACCGATGAAGGCCAGCGCCGCAATCCCCATCAGCACCTCGTTTTTCAGCGCGCGCGAACCGATGCGCCAGGCAGCGAACAGCACCACGGCGACAACGGCGGGCTTGATGCCGTAGAAGATGCCCTGCACGGCAGGCACATTACCGAAGGCCAGATAGATGCCTGCCAGCAGGGACAGCGGCACGAAGGCCGGCAGAAAGAACAGGACCCCCGCCATCACCGCGCCGCGCACGCCGTGCAGCAGCCAGCTAATGTAGATGGCAAGCTGTGTCGCCTCCGGCCCGGGCAGCAGCATGCAGTAGTTCATTGCGTGCAGGTAGCGGCGCTCTGAAATCCAGCGCCGCCGCTCGACGAGCTCCTGGTGCATCATCGAAATCTGCCCGGCGGGGCCGCCGAAGCTGATGAAGCCGAGCTTGAACCAGTATTTGAGGGCCTCGACTAGGTTCTGTTGACGTATTGCCGCCTGTTTAGCGCAACCACAGCAGAGAGGCCGCAAACGTCAGCATCCCCATGAAATTGAGCATTTTTTTCTCAAATCGACTAAAAATTCGGCGATAGTGTTTG
>JAJYXP010000035.1 GCA_021801705.1 Pseudomonadota bacterium | reverse complement strand
TGGGGTAAAATCAACAACAGGGCGAGTACCAGTAGGCATTTTTTACGAATCGGTTTTTAGAGAACTCCAATTATATCAAATGTTTACTGTGTTATTCGCCCTTTTTATGCAAAATTCAGGCTAGGTTCATTGTTCCAGCTTGTGCAGGAATTTGCACTGGAACGCCACGTCGAGGAGATCCACGTTGGAGACCTCGACGGCCACCCGGCTCCCCTGCGCCATCTCAGGCAACGACGGCACGCGCGTGAACAGCGGCAGATGGTCGAGCTTGACCAGATTTTCCTTCACCACCACGGCCTGGGTTGCGCTGACCTGTTCCTGCAGCAGCCAGCGCAGGCACCAGTAGCGCTCCATCTGATCCTGGATGTTGCCGTAGGCTTCATAGGCCAGGTCGAAATCGCGCATGGCGATCAGCAGACGCTCGTCGCGGTTGCCGTAGGGGGCGGGCTGGCCTTCAAGCCGGGCGATCAGTTGGCGCTGGTTGACCAGGTCGACGTAGCGGCGCAGCGGCGAGCTTGCCCACATGTAGTGCGACACGCCCAGGCCCTGGTGCGTGCCCGGCGCCACGCTCATGCGCACCTTGCCGCCTTCCTGGTTGCGGTAGATGGCGGCGTAATCGGCTTCCGCCAGCGCCTTGCCCCAGGTGGCGTTGGCGTGAATCATCAGCTCCGACACCACCCGGTCGATGGGGGTGTCGCGGCGGCGCTCGCTAATAAAAACATGGTCGTCCGCCACCGTGAAATTGTAGTCGGGGAAGCCCTGGCGGCCTTCGCCCTTGCCCCGACCTTCCTTGAGCCTGGTGGTGAAATCCCATAACAGCAGCAGCTCGTCCTTCCAGGCGTAATCGCCCGCGCGGCTGGCCACGGTCTCTTCATTGAACACCGGCTCGAGGGTGTCGTGACGCAGATTGGCGGCGATCTCGACGTGATCCAGCGCGCTTTCCCGGCCGACCACGGCATATTCCGGCGTCACCTCGAGGTACAGCGACAGCGCCGGGCAGCGGCGGCCTGCGGCCAGGGTGTAGCGTTCCACCAGCGCATCCGGCAGCATGGTGATCTTCTGTCCCGGCATGTACACGGTGGACAGGCGCCGCGCGGCGATTTCGTCGAGCTGGTCGCCCGGTTTGAAACCCAGCCCCGGCGCAGCGATATGGATGCCGATGCGCCAGTTGCCGTTGTCCATGCGCTTGACCGAGAAGGCGTCGTCGATCTCGGTGGTGGCGGCATCGTCGATGCTGAAGGCCGTGGCGTCCGAATGGGCCGGGTCGCCCGGCGGATGAGGGATCGCAATCTCGGGAAAGCCGGTGCCTTCGGGGAAATGTTCGCGCAGGAAGCGGTTCAGGTGGTAATCGCGGGCGGAGGGGATCGCGCCGCACTTGTCCAGCAGCTTCACCAGGTTGAGGCCGGTTTCGGCGCACGCCTTGTCGAGCGCCTTGAATTCGAGGGTGTTCTTGTCCGGCGCGTAGAGCAGGGACTCCACGACTTGCGGGGTAAAGACTTCGGGCAGGCGGCCGGCGGCCAGTTCCGCCACATAGCCCGCAATGGTCTCGGCCTGCTTGCGTTTTTTCTCCTCGGAAGCCAGCGCCGCCTTGAGATTTTCCTCCGGCGCGGCCTTGTAGCGGCCCTTACCCTTCTTGTAGAAATACATCGGCGCAGCGTGCAGCTTCAGCGCCACCGCCGCCGCCTCGACCGGGGAAGGGGCATGGCCGTAGTATTCGCGTCCCAGGTCGGCGAAGGCGAATTCCTCGGCACCGCAGCATTCCCACAGGAAAATCGGATCGAGTTCCGCCGCTGCCGCTTCGGCCGCCTCCATGAAGCCGGCGACGGGTGGCGCGTCGAAACGCAGCAGCACGTTGGCGGCCTTGATCTTGGCGCGCTTGCCGTAGGGCGTTTCGATCTGCAGGGAGGTCGTGTTGTCGGCCAGGACAGTGGCTACCTTGATGGCGCCGTCTTCTTCGTAAAGGATATTCATTAAAATTTTTCACCACAGAGACGCAGAGGCACAGAGAACATCAAAAACATCAGGAAACCTCCGTGTCTCTGTGCCTCTGTGGTTGATTTCACAGCGCCGCCAGCAACTTCTCGTGCACGCCGCCGAAGCCGCCGTTGCTCATCACCAGCACATGGTCGCCGGGCAGCGCGGCTGCCGCCACAGCCGCCACCAGCTCGTCGAGATCGGCAAAAGCCTGCGCCTTGTCGCCCAGCGGGGCGAGCGCGGCTGCGGCATCCCAGCCCAGGTTGGCGCCGTAGCAGAACACCCGGTCGGCATCCTGCAGGCTGCCGGGCAGGGCATCCTTCATCACGCCCAGCTTCATGGTGTTGGAGCGCGGCTCCAGCACGGCCAGGACACGCCCGCGGCCGACCTTGCGGCGCAGGCCCGAGAGCGTGGTCGCGATCGCCGTGGGATGGTGGGCAAAATCGTCGTAAACCGTGATGCCGTTTGCCACGCCGCGGACTTCCATGCGGCGCTTCACGTTCTCGAATTTACCCAGCGCCTCGATGCCGAAACTGGCGGGCACACCGGCATGGCGCGCGGCCGCAATCGCGGCGAGCGCATTCATGCGGTTGTGCTCGCCGAACAACTGCCAGTTCAGCGCGCCCTGAAATTCTTCCTTGAAGGCGACCACATCGGCGGCGCCTATGGTCCAGCCCTGCGCGGTGCCGAAGCGCTCCACCGGCGACCAGCATCCGCGCTCGAGCACCCGGTTCAGGCTTGCCTCGCGGCCGTTGGCGACGATCAGGCCGTTGCCGGGCACAGTGCGCACCAGGTGGTGGAACTGGGTCTCGATAGCGGCCAAATCCGGAAAGATATCTGCGTGGTCGAATTCGAGGTTGTTCAGTACCGCCGTGCGCGGGCGGTAGTGCACGAACTTGGAGCGCTTGTCGAAGAAGGCGGTATCGTATTCGTCCGCCTCGACCACAAAAAAACCGCCTTCTCCCTGCGGGAGAGGGCGACGATTGCCCCCTCCCCCGTGGGCGGGGGAGGGTTGGGGAGAGGGCAAGCCCGCCGAATTTCCCTCTCCCCCGGCCCCTCTCCCGCCCGCGGGAGAGGGGAGAGGACAAAGCCTCGCCGACAAACCGAAATTTTGCGGCACGCCACCGATCAGGAAGCCCGGATTGAGTCCGGCATACTCCAGGATCCACGCCAGCATCGCGGAGGTGGTGGTCTTGCCGTGGGTGCCCGCCACCGCCAGCGTCCATTTGTCTTTCAGCACGTTCTCGGCCAGCCACTGCGGGCCTGAAACGTAGGGCAGGCCGAGGTTGAGGATTTCTTCCATGAGCGGATTGCCGCGCGCGACCACGTTGCCGATGACGAAGACGTCCGGCGCGATGTTAGTCTGCTCCGGACCATAGCCCTCGATCAGCGCTATGCCCTGGGCTTCCAGTTGGGTGCTCATGGGCGGATAGACGCTGGCGTCGCAGCCGGTGACCCTGTGCCCGGCCTGTTTTGCCAACACCGCGATGCCGCCCATAAAGGTGCCGCAGATGCCGAGGATGTGGATATGCATAAGTCAGGACGTCCTGCCAGGGTCTGTGAATGGATAAAGGGGTGCCATTATAAGGTTTTTTGCCCGCGCCCTAAAGCCGCAGGCATGGCACTCCTGTTTTCAGGGCTTGGCCGGCGCTGCGCCGGATTGCATCGGCAGCCAGGTTGCGGCAGGCGGGACGCCGTACCAGTCCCAGCCTTTCGCCGCCAGCAAGGCCGTATGCCGGGTTCGCTCCCATGCCTCGTCCGGCGAAATTTTCAGAAAATCATGAATCGCCGCAAAATCATCGGGCAATGCAGCATCGGACCAGCCGTTGGCGGAATGCCGGGCCAGTGCCACCGCAAGCTTGACGCATTTGGTACGCGGCATATCGGCATGGGCCTCATCCATCAGCGATTGCAGCAGCTTGGGCAAATGCCAGGCCGACGTAAGCGCAAGCTGCAATTCAATCAGCCGGAACCCCAGCACTTCCTGCTGAGCCGCGGCGCTGCGCAGGGTGGGATCATTGTGCATTTTCTCGTGTATCGCCAGCATCGGCTCCGGCGCGTGGCACCACAGCAGGATTTCCGCCAAATCGCGCAGCAATGCGGCGACCACCACTTCATCTGTGCTGATGTCATGGCGCAGCGCCGACCAATCCAGCGCATAGAGCGCGGCATGCCGCGCCCGGCTCATCACCCACATCATCCCCTCCAGGGCCTGGGGATAATCGGCCAGGGCATCCTCGATCAGGGGTTGACGGGAAAACTGGTTAAAGAACGGGGTCGTGCCCATCATCATGATGGCCCGGTCTATGGTGGTAATGTCGGTAATCTGGCTTTTGCTGCGGTGAGCTTCCAGGCAGCGCAGCACCTTCACCGTCATGATCGGGTCGTGCAGAATGACGGCGGCCAGTTCGCGGCCGTTGAGTTCGTCTTCCCTTTCCTTCAGCGGCCCAAGTTCCGCCAGCGTGCGGCGCAATACCGGCAATTGGGCGTGATCGAGATAATTTACCCATGCATCCAGGCTGAACTGTTTGGTTATCATGACTTGCGCTTTCCCCTTTTTCCGGCAACCGAATCCGGGCTGCCCCAAGATGGCGCCCTCAGTATACCGTGTTCGCGGATGTCCGGAAAAAGGTATGAAATTTACGAAAAGCCACAAAAGCGAAACAGTTTCCTTGCGGTTCCGCCCCGTTCAGCTCCCGTTCAGGTCGACAGGCGCATGATGCTTCCATCAGGCAACAACCTGAGAATTTCAACCGATCCAAGGAGGCTGCATCATGAACACCAAACAATCGAAAATCCGCGCCGGTTTGCTGCTGGTTCTGGCACTCGGCTCCTCTGCCGCGCTGGCCGGGCAGTATGAGGATTATGCACGGGTCAGGCGCGTCACACCCGAATACGAACGCATCAATACGCCGCGCCAGGAGTGCCGCAGCGAGTACATCCGCGGAACCGGTCGCGGTACGGAACGGTCTTATGGCGGCTCCATCATCGGCGGCATCACCGGCGCCATCGTCGGCCATCAGGTGGGCGGAGGAAGCGGCAAAGACGCCGCCACCGCCTTGGGCGCCATCACCGGCGCCATCGTCGGCGATCGCATGCAGAACAGTTCGCGCTTTGACGATGACGACATGCGCGAAGTAAGGCGCTGCCGCAATGTGGACAACTGGGACCGCCGCCTTGCCGGATACCGGGTGGTCTATGAATACGCAGGACGCCAATATACGGCGCTTATGCCGAACGACCCCGGGCGTGAAATGCGCGTGCGGGTTTCTGTGGACCCCGATTGAGGATAGACCCGGCTCAATGCCATTGCGGTTTTCGCATGGAACGCCGATGATTACGACATCGTGCAATGAAGGAAATCAAGCGATGGAGAAACTATCGATCTGGAGCCTTGCGCTGCTGGCACTCCTGCCGCTACGGGTGCCGAGCGTGGTTGCGGGCATGATGCAGGAGCCGGGGCCGCGCATGATGCTGGCGGAAGCCGACCGGCGCCAGCAGCGCCGCATCAGCATGAATGAAGCGGTCGAACTGGTGCAGGGCCAGACCGGCGGCCGCGTTCTTCAGGCCCAGGAAATCCGCAGCGATGGCCGCGGCATCTACCGCATCAAGGTGCTGACGCGTCAGGGAGAAGTGCGCATAGTCCATGTCAACGCCGAAACCGGCGCGATTGAATAAGCAATGCGTGTTCTGGTAATCGAAGACGAGGCCCGTCTGCAGCAGCAGATCCGCACCCGGCTCGAAGCGTCGGGCCATGGCGTGGATGCCAGCATCGACGGCCGGGACGGACTGTATCTTGCCTCCGAATACCCGTTCGATGCCGCCATCGTGGACCTTGGTCTGCCCGGCATGTCCGGCATCGAGATCATCCGGCAGTTGCGCCGGCAGGGCAGCAAGCTGCCCATCCTCATCCTGACCGCGCGCGGCCGCTGGCAGGACAAGGTGGAAGGGCTCGAAGCCGGCGCCGACGACTACCTGGTCAAGCCGTTCCGGATGGAAGAGCTGCTGGCACGGCTCAAGGCCCTGCTGCGGCGCGCGACAGGCGCCCGCGACAACCTGCTGCGCGGCGGACCGGTCACCCTCGACCTGGCTGCGCAAAAGGCTTTTCTCGGCGGGCGCGAAATCGAAGTGACGGCATTCGAGTACCGTCTGCTGGAATATCTGATGAAACAGCGCGGCAAGGTCGTGCCAAAAAGCGAACTGGCCGATTATCTCTATCCCCACGATACGGACCGCGACCTCAATGTGCTCGAAGTCCTGGTCGGCCGTTTGCGGCGCAAGCTCGATCCGGATGGCGCGCTGGCGCCGATCGAGACGCTGCGCGGGCGCGGCTATCGTTTTACCTTGTCCGGCGATGTCGCTTAGCGCCCGAATTACCCTCGGCGCCAGCCTGATCCTCGCCGTTTTTCTCGTCCTGACCGGGCTGGCATTGGACCGGGCGTTTCATGAAAGCGCACGGTCCGCACGCCAGGAACGTTTGCTGGGCCAGCTCTACCTGCTCGTCGGCGCCGCCGAGGTGGATGCGCATGGCAAACTGTCCATGCCGGCGGTTCTGCCGGAAGCCCGCTTCAGCCTGCCGGGCTCCGGTCTTTACGCCCATGTCACCGATGCCGCTGGCGGGGAGGTATGGCGTTCGGTTTCGGCGTTCGGCACCCATACGCCGTTTGAGGCCAGGCTTGCCGCAGGGGCAAAGCGGTTCGAGGAACGCGCCGGCGCTGCGGGAGAAAAGTATTTCCTCTCCAGCCTGGGTGTCGTCTGGACTGGCGGCGGTTCACGCCATGCCTTCACCTTCAGCATCAGCGAGAACATGAACGAGTTTGACGCGCAGATCCGCCACTACCGGAAAAACCTGTGGGGATGGCTGGGGGCGATGGCGCTGCTATTGCTGCTGGCACAATTGATGGCGCTGCGCTGGGGGCTGCGGCCACTGCGCAACGCGGCGGAGGAGCTGGCCGCCATCGAGGCGGGCCGGCAGGACAGACTGACCGGGCGTTATCCGCGCGAAATCAGCCAGCTTACCGACAATCTGAACAGTTTTCTGAGCCACGAGCGCGAGCGGCAGAAGCGCTACCGCGACACGCTCGCCGACCTTGCGCACAGCCTCAAAACACCGCTCGCGGTAATGCGCGGGGTGCTTTCTGAAAAGCCGCCCGGCACGCAGATGGAAGCCATGCTTGCCGCAACCGTACAAGAGGAAGTGCAAAAAATGGAACGCATCGTGGACTACCAGTTGCAACGCGCCGCCACTGTCGGCCAGTCATCCAGGCTGGTGCCACCTGTGGCAGTCGGGCCGATTGCCGCCAGGATCGCCGATTCCCTGAGAAAAGTGTACCGCGACAAGGACGCGGAGCTGAAGTTGGCAGTCGACGACAGCATCCTATTCCGCGGCGACGAGGGCGACCTGATGGAACTGCTCGGCAATCTGCTCGACAATGCCTGCAAATGGTGCCGACGCACAGTTCGGCTGTCTGCGGCGATCAGCGACGGAGAACTGGTGTTGAGCGTAGAGGATGACGGCCCAGGGATAGAGGCAAGTTCAATCAAGGAAATCCTGCGGCGCGGCATCCGTGCTGACCAGACCGTGCCGGGTCATGGTATCGGATTGGCCGTTGTGCGCGACATCACCCAGGCATACGGCGGAGAAATAGAAATCGGCACCGGCACGCTCGGGGGCGCGGCTTTTACCGTGAGGTTGCCGCACCGGCCCTGAGCCTTGCCCCACTCACTCCAGCGCTTCGACGCTGATCACCGCCAGCAGGCCATGTTCCGCGCCGGGCGTCACGGTCACCACATTATCCAGCGCGTTGGCGGTTTCCACGCAGACCATGCCGCGATGGCCCTGCGGGCCGAAATCCCCCATCTTTTCGGCTTTCTCCGTCCACGGGTTCCACACTACCGTGGAGCGGCTATTGCGCTTGGCAATGCGAATCCGCCGCTTGAGGCCGCGATCGTCAATCAGACAGTCGGCCCCGGTATCGAGATACACCCGGTCGACTTCGCTCCCGATCACCACTGCGCCCTGCTGGATCTTGCGCGAAAAGCCCTCTACCTTGTCCAGATAGGCACAGCCTTCCAGCCCGCGGATCGCCATGTCGGCCACGTCGCTGATGTGAAAATAGGTATGGAAGGCCTCGCCCAACTGGAATGACGCGCCGCCGCTGTTGCGCGTAAGCAGTTCGACCTTTAGCTCGGCCCCTACTGTCACCAGCAACTCGACACTTGAAGAATGCGGCCACTGGGCACGGATGGCGTCGGTCTCGATCAGGCCGAAGCGGAGGAAGGTCGCGCCATCCGGCTGCGCCCCGGTTTCCTTCACCTCCCACATCACGGTACGGGCAAAGCCATGGCCCGGCAGCGAGGCATCCGTGGCATGAGGGCCGAACCACGGCCAGCAGATCGGCACCCCGCCGCGGATCGATTTGCCCGGCGCGAACTTGCCATGGCGCGAGAGCCACAGCACCGGCTCCTGGCCGCGCGGCTGCCAGGTCATCACATGGGCGCCCTGCAAGGCGATCATGGACTCGGCATGGGTGTTGGCGATTTCAGCCACAGCCAGCCCACCCGGCCCTTCCTTGAACCGCACGTGGCCGGGAATGGCGAAACGGGTGTTGAGGGCGGACAGGTCGTTGGATTCCATGAAACACTCCTTCATCGGCTAGGTGGGGCGATCCGCTGCAAATTCAAAACATAAATAGCAAGGTTAGCAGGGATCACGTGCGCCGCACGGAAAAGCTTGCAAACATCGCGCCGATGCGGCTGCATAAGGCATCATCCAGCAGTTCCCGGGCGGAGTGGGCGCTTACCGCCCCGTCAGCGCATCCCTGGGGGCGAAATTCCTGGAGTACGTAATGCCGGGCTCCCAGCTCGCGCAATTCCTCCGCCAGTCGCAGCAAGGACTCCGGTGTATGAAACAGGGGGTGAACCGTGGTGCGGAATTCGTGGGGCACGCCGCTTTCCAGCAGCAGGCGGGCGCTTGCCCTGGCTTTTTCCCCGCTTTCCGGGGTCCCGGTCACCTTGGCGTAATCCGCAACAGCAGCCTTGATGTCCATGCCCACCCAGGAGAGCAGCGGCAGGAGTCCGGCCAGGCGCGATGGGTAAGTGCCGCCGGTGTGCAGCCCGACCTTGAAGCCGAGGTCGCGCACTTCGCCGATGGCGGATTGCAGGCCATCCTGCAGTGTCGGCTCGCCGCCGCTGAAGACAACCGCATCCAGCAGCCCTTGGCGGCGGCGCAGAAAGCCTGTTATGGCCGGCCACTCCTGCCTGTGTTCGCCCTGGCGCGGAATGAGATGAGGGTTGTGGCAGTAGCCGCAGCGCCAGGGACAACCCTGGCAGAATATCACCGCGGACAGGCAGCCGGGGAAGTCGGTGCTGGTCAGGGGGGTGAAGCCGCCAATCTGGATGGTCATGATGCCTGGCTGAGAAGAGTGCCGAAAGGGCGCGGCAGTCCGTTCACTGCGCGCCCCGTTGGCAGCCGGTGTTGCAAATTTCAGGCGCAGAGTTCCGCGCGCGACTCCGTGAAGTAGGTACGCTCGGCGTGCTCGCCCTTCTTGCCGATGTTGAACGAGGCGACCGGCCGGTGGTAGCCCATCACGCGGGTCCACACTTCGCAGGGCTGGCGCTCTTCATCGGCCAGGGCGATGGCTTCCGTCTTGAGATTGCTCTGGTTCGAGAGGTCGGTCATGCTTATCTCCTTTGATAGTAATAGGCGTGGGGATCAGGCATTCGCCAGTTGCTTGCGTTTTTCGGCAAGCCGTTCCTGGTCGCATTTCGGGCAGTATTTATGTTCACCCTCAAGATACCCGTGCTTGGGGCAAATCGAAAACGTCGGCGTGATCGTGATATAGGGCTGGCTGAAGCGCTCCAAGGCGCGGCGCACCAAGGTCTTGCAAGCCTCGGCAGTGGTGATGCGCTCCGTCATGTACAGATGCAGTACCGTGCCGCCGGTGTACTTGCGCTGCAGTTCTTCCTGCCGCTCCAGGGCTTCGAACGGATCGTCGGTGAAGCCGACCGGCAACTGGGAAGAGTTGGTGTAGTAGGGCATTTCCTTGCTGCCCGCCTGGATGATGTCGGAGAAGCGCTTGCGGTCTTCCTTGGCGAAGCGGTAGGTGGTGCCTTCCGCCGGGGTGGCTTCCAGGTTGTACATGTGTCCGGTTTCCTCCTGGAACACAAGCATCTTGGCGCGCACGTGATCGAGCAGGCGCACCGCGAACTGATGGCCCCATTCCGAGGTGATGTCGTGTTCGTCCTGCGTGAAGTTGCGGATCATCTCGTTGATTCCATTGACCCCCAAGGTGGAGAAATGGTTGCGCAAGGTGCCGAGGTAACGCTTGGTGTAGGGGAACAGCCCCGCATCCATATGGCGCTGTATCACCTTGCGCTTGATCTCCAGGCTGTTCTTGCCGATTTCCATCAGTTCGTCGAGGCGGCCGAGCAGGGCTTCTTCGTTGCCCTGGTAGAGGTAGCCCAGGCGGGCGCAATTGATGGTGACCACGCCGACCGAACCGGTCTGCTCGGCGCTGCCGAAAAGGCCGTTGCCGCGCTTCAGGAGTTCGCGCAGGTCGAGCTGCAGGCGGCAGCACATGGAGCGGACCATGTTGGGCTTGAGCTCGGAATTGATGAAATTCTGGAAGTAGGGCAGACCGTATTTCGCCGTCATCTCGAACAGCAGGGTGGCGTTTTCGCTTTCCCACGGGAAATCGGGCGTCATGTTGTAGGTCGGGATGGGGAAAGTGAATACCCGCCCCTTGGCGTCGCCGGTGGTCATCACCTCGATATAGGCGCGATTGATCATGTCCATCTCGGCCTGCAGGTCGCCGTAGCTGTAAGGCATCTCCTTGCCGCCGACGATGGGGATTTGCTCGCGCAGGTCTTCCGGGCACACCCAGTCGAAGGTGAGATTGGTGAAGGGGGTCTGCGTGCCCCAGCGCGACGGCACATTGAGGTTGTAGATCAGCTCCTGAATGTACTGCTTGACTTGTGCATAGGGCAGCTTGTCGTTGCGGATGAAGGGCGCCATGTAGGTGTCGAAGGACGAAAAGGCCTGCGCGCCGGCCCATTCGTTCTGCAGGGTGCCGAGGAAGTTGACGATCTGCCCCACCGCGCTCGACATGTGCTTGGGTGGGCCGGCCTCGACCTTGCCCGGCACGCCGTTGAGGCCCTCGTTGAGCAGGGTGCGCAGCGACCAGCCGGCGCAATAGCCGGCCAGCATGTCGAGGTCGTGCACGTGGATGTCGCCTTCGCGGTGGGCCACGCCCACTTCCGGCGGGTAGACATGGTTCAGCCAGTAGTTGGCCACCACCTTGCCCGAAACGTTCAGGATCAGGCCGCCCAGGCTGTAACCCTGGTTGGCGTTGGCGTTCACGCGCCAGTCCATCTGGTTGAGGTATTCGTTGATCGAGCTTTCCACGTCCACCACGGTCTTGCGGTCCTGGCGCAGCTTGGTGTGCTGCTCGCGGTAGACGATGTAGGCGCGGGCGGTTTTGAGGTGGTTGGCGGAGATCAGTACCTGTTCGACGGCATCCTGAATTTTCTCGATGTGGGGCGGTTCGGAGCGAAACTTGTGGATCAGGACCTTGACCGCCTGGGCGGTGAGCAGAATCGCTTCATTGGGGTCGAATTCACCCGATGCGGCACCGGCCCGCTGGATGGCGGAACGGATCTTGTCCGAATCGAACGGCACCAGCGAGCCATCGCGCTTGAGTACGTTCCTGGGGATGGATATCAAACTAATGCTGTCGCCTTCCGGCCGGATATCTGCCATCTCTTCCTCCTCGTTGATATGATTTTTTTGTTTTAGCCGATTCCTCCATGTCTTCCGCAGGTTGCGGGAAGTCCGGCGGATCGAAATCGAAAACCACAAGATGTTGCGATTAACAATATCAATTTACCCACTCTATTGTGGTGTGTCAAGAGGAAATGCAGATTCATTTATCCGGCGGAAAGCAGCCGTGACGCAGTCTTTTCCAGTATTTTTCCGGGCAGGAGCCGGGAAAAATCCAGCTTCGGCAGTTCCACGGTATCAAGGGTGTTTTTAGCGATCAGCCCTAGTTCGGTGTCGCCTTCCACCACCAGGCGGCGGCTGAAAAACAGGGTGTCGGGGTCTTCCTTGCGCGTGGCGAGCAGGAGAAAATCGTGGGCAGTGGCGCTGATGGCAAGATCCGATGCCTTGTCGTCCCTGCAGGCGACGAAGCCCGAGCTATTGATGGTGAAGAAGAAACCAAGGCCGGCATCGGTCACGCGGATGCTGATCCGCTTGCCATGCAGCGGCTCCAGGAGTTCGGGCTTGATCAGCCGGCCCAGCGCCAGGTTCAGTACCTGGCTGAAGAGCAGAGAATGGGGGTATTTCGGCAGCAACGACAGCGCTGCGCCAAGCGGCCGGGGAAATTTGAAAGCGGGCGGATTCATGGTTTTTGTCCCTTCATGGATGCGACGTTGCCGGTCATTTTATCCGCTTTGCCGGTTGAGGCCAACGCCCTTTCCCGGTTTTGCCGGGAGGGGGCGTTGGCGCTTGCCGCGGAATAAAATAAAGCGTTTAATCGAGCCCCTCACGCGTCCTAAACGCATTGGTGAATGAGATCGGAGTGAACGGTGATCAATAATGATGTGTTGCGAAGCATACGCTATGCGCTGGATCTTGGCGACGCAAAAGTCGCGGCGATAATCAAACTGGCCGGGCGTGACATCGAACAATCCGATGTCACGAATTTCTTGAAGAAAGAAGAGGAAGAAGGTTTTGCCGAGTGCGGCGATGAGGTCATGGTGTCGTTTCTGGATGGCTTGATCATTCACAACAGGGGCAGGATGGAATCCAGGCCGGATCAGAATAAAAAACCGGAATCCCGCTTAAGCAACAACGCCATACTAAAAAAACTGCGGGTTGCCTTTGAGTTGAAAGAAGCGGACATGCACAAAGTCCTGGAACTGGCGGGGATGAGCGTGTCCAAACCTGAACTGAGCGCGTTGTTCAGAACGAAAGGACATAAAAACTACAGGGAATGCGGCGATCAGTTCCTCAGGAACTTCCTGAAAGGCCTGGCGCTGCGTCATAGAGGCCGCCAGCAACGCTGAAAACCCCAAAAAGAATCGAGCCGCCGGTCGAAGATGGCCTTGTCGATGGGGTCATCCGTTATGGACGCAAAGCACAGGAAGCGTTCCGGCTTCTTGCGGGAAATCGACGGCCGTGCGCTTACTGGTCCATCCAGAGGAACATTGCCCGACCTTGAGCGACAGCGGCACGCGCCAATTCCGCTAATTCTTCCAGCAAGGCCTGCACCTCCTCAACCGGCCAGCCCTCGCTTTCGCACTCTTCCGAGGCGGCCCATTCCGCCCCGATCTGCGCCAGGACGTCCTCCTCCAGTCCGGCCAGTTTTTCGAGGGGGGCGTCCGGGATCCTGGTCACCCAGGGCCCGTCCTCGGAGGCCGCGTAGACGTGGTCATATTCGTCAAACGCCTCGTCGAAGGTTTCGCCCGTAAGAATCGAATGGAGCATTGCCATTTTTTCCGGGGTCATTCCCTTTACGGCAATGCCCCGCCATTCTTCAATGGGCATTAATGAATCGAGGATGCGCAGTGCTTCGGCATCGCTTGTATCCCCGATGACGATGTTCGTCATTCCCCTCATACATGATTCCTTTTTCCATGCCCGGTTACGGGAAATCTGGTTGAATGAATGATAAATGGGCGCCCTGTAGGTATGGAATAGGCGTTAAGCATCAGATCACGCCATTCTAAACCTATCCGATCCACGTTCAAGCCACATAAAAGAGCACGGCGAAATAATGACTGAGGCTACCCGCCAGCACGAACAGATGCCAGATGCCGTGGAAATGGCGTTTCCGCTCATCCAGCGCGAAAAAAACCACGCCAACGGTATAAAACACCCCTCCCAGCAGAAGCCAGGCAAAGCCCGCCACAGGCAAGGCCAGCAACAAGGGCTTGAGCGCGATCAGGACGAGCCAGCCCATCAGGAGGTAAATGATTACCGGCAAGATCCGGCGCCCCCTTGAGGGCAGCGAATCCAGCACTATCCCCAGGACTGCCAGTCCCCAGATGACGCCAAATACTGTCCAGCCCCAGACGCCGCGCAGGGTGACCAGGGTGAAAGGGGTGTAGGTGCCGGCAATCAGGAGATAGATCGAGTAGTGGTCAAGTTTGCGGAAAACCGCTTTTGTCCGCCCGCGCACGCTGTGATAAATCGCCGAGAAAGCATAAAGCAGGAAGAGCGTGATTCCATAGATGCTGAAGCTGACGATCTTCCACGGATCGCCCTGGCGCGAAGCCGCCACAACCAGCACCACCAGGCCGGCAAGCGCAGCCACTGCGCCAACCAGATGGCTGATGCCGTTAAATCGCTCACCTTTATACATTTACGCCAGGATTACTCATATGTTATCGGGTAGCACATTAACATTGTAGCGCTTGAACAGGGCTCACGGATTTGCCGCAACCGCGCATGGCGTTGCCATGCCGGCGCTTGCCTTGATTTGCCGGGAATCAGGTTCACAGCGGTAGGAAATTTCGCCGCTTTGCTGGGCACAGCGGGAAGATTAGCGGGACCGATGGTCCTTGATGGCCGGCACGAACTGCATCACCTGCCGCAGCATGTCTGCATCCAGCCGCGCTTCCGCATGGAACTCGCCGGCATAGGCAGCTTCTTCCTGCTTGAGTTCATAGCAGTTGGCGCCACCGATGTCCATCAGCACGGCGGGTATGCCCGCGTCACGGAAGGCGTGGTGGCGTTTGACAAAAAACTGGCTGCAGCAGGCCCCGACGTAAGCGGCTGCGCCGTTGTTCTTCATTTCGGCCAGCGTGGCGCCGAGGTGTTCGTAACTGGTGACCGAGGTCACCTGCATGTTGCGTTCGCGTGCCAGGCGATAGGCGTCGCCCACCTCGCATTTGCCGCATTCTGTACAGCCGTCGAGATAGCGCCATTTACACCATGCGGGTTTGGCGCAATAGGGCAGCAGCATCACCGAGGCGCGCGCGAGGATATCGGTGGCGGCGCTTCCCGTTGCAGCGTCCAGCACCATCAGGCCATTGGCCTGCGCGGTGCTCAATCCCATTTTCCGGCGCTGTTCCAGCTTGTTCAGCGCCAGCCGCAGCAGGTGGCGAACATCGTTTGCCGTGAATCCGATCAGCTCGCAGTGGTGTACGCAGAAGAAGGCGAGGGCGGCCGCTTCAAGCTGCGCCAGCGGCAGCCCGGTAAGGGCGTGCTGCAAGCGCTCCAGCGCGTCGGCCGGGTGGAGGTGGAGGTTGCCGGCGAATTGCAGCCGGGCAATGAACTTTTCCTCGGTATCCGGCCAAAAACGCACGCGCAGCACGCCACCAGCGGTTTTGTGCAGGGCTTCCAGCGCGGTGCCGCCGGTATCGCTCCAGTCCATGCAGGCTGGGTCGAGCGTAGGAAAAACCCGGCTTTCATCGATATCGCCGGGTTTCCCGGCGTCAACACAACCTGCATCAAGCCGGCTTGCCAGCCCTTGTCGCAGCGCCTGTTGCAGCACGGCATCGGGAGGAACTTCGCCCAGCATCTCCCTGAAAGTAATCAGCCGCTGCCGCGCACTTTCCAGGCCGGTTGCCGTGAGTTTTTCCGTGGGCGCGCGCAGCGCTTCGAGCATGGTTTTGATGTCGGCGTCGAGGAGCAGGGTGGCGTGCAGCAGCAATGAGTCGCCCGCTGTGGCGAAGAAGGCGGAAGCGAGTTTCCGTCCGCCGATTTCCAGGTCGTTGGGAGCCTTGTAACGGGCGTGGATACCGAGCCGGGCAAGCCCCTCGGCCAGCGCCGCACAGAACCGGGCAAGAATTTGCTGAAGATCCCCCCAGTTCGGCGGGCGGCGGATAATCAGGGTGATGCCCAACTGGTTTTCGTCGAGGTAGAGTGCGCCGCCGCCGCTGATGCGGCGCACCGTTTCGATGTCGTGTCCGTGGCAGTAATCGAGGCGGAGCTCGCGGTCTATCGCCTGATGGCGGCCGATGCAGGCCGCCGGCCGGTTGCGGTGGAAGCGCAGCAGGTCGGGGCGTTCGCCCCGTGCGTGCAGCTCGAGCCAGTTCTGGTCGAAGCCGGCATTCCAGCCGGCGCCGTTCAGGCCGCTGTCCAGGATTGCTAAAGTATTTTTTTGATTTGGAATCAAGGCGAATAAAACTTGATCGGACGTGAGGAATGCCGGCCGCCAGCGCTGCCGGGAACATTTTCAGCGCCTCGGCAGACAGCGGGAATTGCGGCAGATACTGCGCCACCAAGGCAAACACCGCCTAGCCTGATGATGATCGCGCCGCTTCTTGGCCGGCTGGCGCTCGTCACTGGACGACAGCCACAGTTTGAACAAGGCGAAGGCGCGCGGGTCGGGCACCACCATTCTGGCCGGCCGTTTTCGCAAATCACGGTCTGCTCCGCCCGGGGCGCTCAAAAGGCACTTCATGTTCCAGATGTCTGTTGCGATCAGATCGTTTTCAAAAAAGCGGTCCGGCTCGTCTTTCCATGGCGGGTTCGGGGTTTGGCGAATCAGGCCGACACGGGATTGATGCACAGGCGCCGCTGGTTGTTGTTTAATTCCATGTATTATCATTCAAATCGATTATTTCTGATTTGAATGATAATACATGAACCGCTTGAATTTGGAAGTGAATGAATATTTGTCGCGAGGCCGGAAGGTTTGTAATTTGCTCAAAATAAAGAATTCGACTCTGGAACCTGTTGGCGATGACAAAAAACCGGTCTGCCCCCGCTATTCTTGCATTATTTGGTGGATTCTGATTTCCAGCCGTGTTTCAGCACTACAGAGGCAGGGAGCCGGGAGGGGCTCCCGGGCTTTAGAAACAGGATTCCGGTACGCTATTATTTTTGCAGCGCGCCTTCGATCAGGGCGTGCAACTGGCTGAAATCAGGCTCGCCGACATACTGCTGGATGATCTTTCCCTCCTTGTCGATCACGAAGGTGGTGGGCGTCAGGCGAACGTCGCCGAACGCCCGTGCGGCCGCGCCACCCGCATCTTGCGCAACGATAAAGGGCAGGCCGTTTTTTTCCGTGAACAGATGGACGTATTCGGGCGGATCGTAGCTCATCGCCACGGCGATGGTTTCCAGTCCGCGGCTGTGGTATTTTTGGTGGGTATTCACCAACTCGGGCATTTCCTTTATGCAGCCGGGACAGTTGGTCGCCCAGAAATTCACCAGCACCACTTTGCCGCGCAGGCTGTCGAGCGCGATCTGTTCGCCTTTCAGCGTCGTAAACGCGGCCTGCGGCGCGGCGGGCTTTTGCGTGAACAGCAAGACGAGGGCGCCGGCCAGCGCCAGCGCCACGACGGCAGCGACGAGCCGTTTACTGGTCCTATTCATGTTGATCCTGTTTCCGAGAGTGATGACCGCCTTATTGTCTGGATTTTTGCCTGCTTTGTCACCTTTGGCGGCGGACCGTTTTGCTGGAAGCCGCTAGTTTAGGCGGGCTGTTTCTCAGCAGCTTCCTCGCCGCCACCCTGCTGCCGGGCGGTTCCGAGGCGGTGCTGTTCGGCGTGCTCAAGCTCGATCCCGGCCTGCTGTGGCCGGCGCTGGTCCTGGCCACGCTCGGCAATACACTGGGCGGCATGAGCTCCTATCTGCTCGGGCGCATCCTGCCGCAGCAGAAGCAGACGCGCGGGCTCGACTGGGTGCGCCGCCACGGCAGTCCGGCGCTGCTGCTGGCCTGGGCGCCGCTGATCGGCGACGCGCTGTGCGTGGCGGCCGGCTGGCTGCGGCTGAATGCGGCTTATGTCATGGCGTTCATGGCTGCCGGCAAACTGGTGCGCTATCTTGCCATCGCCTGGATGGCCTCGTAGCGAGAACTTGGCGGCGATCTACTAAGACTAGCGTGCGGAATTGCGCTAGAATTTCCCTTTTCCGGCAGTATTGATAGACCATGACGACAGCGCGCCTAAGGGAAATCCCTTACAACTACACTTCCTTTTCCGACCGCGAAATCATCATCCGCCTGCTCGGCGAAGAAGCCTGGGGTGTCCTCAACATATTGCGCGCCGAGCGCAAGACAGGCCGCTCGGCGCGCATGCTGTTCGAAGTGCTGGGCGACATCTGGGTGGTGTCGCGCAATCCCTACCTGCAGGACGACCTGCTCGCCAACATCAAGCGCCGCAAGGCGCTGGTGGAGGCGCTGCGGCATCGCCTGCGGGCAATCGAGGCGCGCCGCCAGGCCAACGAAACGGTCAAGCTGCTGCTCGATCTCAGCACCCTGGCGGTGAATCGGTTCGAGGCGGATTTCGAGCATACCGCGAGCTTGCGCCGCAAGGCGCTGAGAAAACTTCTACCCCATACCCGTCGCGACAACATCCAGTTCGACGGCCTGGCGAGGGCATCGCACGTTACCGATGCCACCGATTGGCGCGTCGAGTATCCCTTCGTGGTGCTCAATCCCGACACCGAGGAGGAGATTGCCCCCCTGGTGCGTGCCTGCATCGAACTCGGATTGACCCTTATCCCGCGCGGCGGCGGAACCGGCTACACCGGCGGCGCGATACCGCTCGACAAGATGTCGGCGGTGATCAACACCGAAAAGCTGGACCGCCACAATGGCGTTGAGATGGCCAACCTGCCCGGCGTGGCGGAAGCCGTCCCGACCATCCGCTGCGGCGCCGGCGTCGTCACCAGCCGCGTGATGGAGACGGCGGACGCGGCCGGCTACGTCTTCGCGGTGGATCCCACCTCGGCCGACGCCTGCTGCATCGGCGGCAACGTGGCGATGAACGCCGGCGGCAAGAAAGCGGTGCTGTGGGGCACGGCCCTCGACAACCTGGTTTCGTGGCGCATGGTGAACCCCGACGGCGATTGGCTGGAAATTTTGCGCCTCGACCACAACCTGGGGAAAATTCACGATATCGAAACGGCGCGCTTCAAAATCAGCCGCTTTGCCGCCAACGGGAAAACGCTCACGTCCGAGGAAATTCTCGAAATTCCCGGCAGCCATTTTCGCAAGACCGGCCTGGGCAAGGACGTCACCGACAAGTTTCTTTCCGGCCTGCCCGGCGTGCAAAAAGAGGGCTGCGACGGCGTCATCACCTCGGCGCGCTTTATCCTGCACAAGATGCCCGCCTGCACGCGCACCGTATGCCTGGAATTTTTCGGCCAGATGCACACTGCGGTGCCGGCCATCGTCGAGATCAAAAACTATCTCGATGCGCATCCCCGGACTTTGCTGGCCGGGCTGGAGCATCTCGACGAGCGCTATGTCAAGGCGGTCGGCTACGCCACCAAGGCAAAACGCGCCGAGCGTCCGAAAATGGTGCTGCTGGCCGACATTGCCAGCGACGACGAAGCCGCGGCAGGCGAGGCCGCTTCGCACATCGTGCGCCTGGCCAATGCGCGCGGCGGCGAAGGTTTCATCGCGGTCAGCGCCGACGCGCGCAAGAAATTCTGGCTCGACCGTGCCCGCACCGCCGCCATCGCCGCCCACACCAATGCCTTCAAGATCAACGAGGACGTGGTCATCCCCCTGCCGCGCCTGGCGGATTACACCGACGGCGTGGAGCGCATCAACATCGAGCTTTCCACGCGCAACAAATTGAAGTTGCTGGACGAACTGGAGCAATTCATGCGCGGCGACCTGCCGCTGCACCGCGACGACGAGACCTTGCCGGACGACGAACTGCTCGGCGAGCGCCGCGAGGCGGCACTCGCCTTGCTCAGCGACACCCGCAAGCGCTGGCAATGGCTGCTGGAAAACCTGGATGCGCCGGCAAGCAGTCCTGAGTGGAAAGTCCTGAGTGCTGAGCCAAACCCCACCACTCAGGACTCGGCACTCAGCACTCAGCACTCGATCTTTGAAGTCCTGCGCGACCACAGCATCCGCATTTCGTGGAAGAGGGAAGTGCGCGCCGAACTGCAGCGCATCTTCACCGGACGCGAATACCCGCCGATCCTGGAGCGTTGCGACGCCATCCACAAGCAGGTCCTGAAAAGCCGGGTATTCGTGGCGCTGCACATGCACGCCGGCGACGGCAACGTGCACACCAACATCCCGGTCAATTCCGACGACTATGAAATGCTACAGGCCGCCAACCAGGCGGTAGCGCGCATCATGCGCATGGCTACTGATCTGGGCGGCGTCATCTCGGGCGAACACGGCATCGGCATTACCAAGCTGGAATTTCTCGATCCCGCGGCAATCGCGACTTTCGCCGCCTACAAGACCAAGGTCGATCCGCACGGCCATTTCAACCGCGGCAAGCTGATGACGGGGGCGGATTTGCGCAATGCCTACACGCCCAGCTTCAGCCTGCTCGAGGTGGAAAGCCTGATCATGGAGCAGAGCGAGATCGGCCGGATCGCCGACTCGGTCAAGGACTGCCTGCGCTGCGGCAAATGCAAACCGGTGTGCAGCACCCACGTGCCGCGCGCCAATCTCCTCTACAGCCCGCGCAACAAGATCCTCGCCACCAGCCTGCTGATCGAGGCCTTCCTCTACGAAGAACAGACCCGGCGCGGCATTTCGCTCAAGCATTTCGACGAGTTCAACGACGTTGCGGATCACTGCACGGTGTGCCACAAATGCCTCAAGCCCTGCCCGGTGGACATCGATTTCGGCGATGTTTCCATCGCCATGCGCAACTTCCTGCGCGAACAGGGCAAGAAGAAATTCAATCCCGGCAGCTTCGCCGCGATGCTGTTCCTCAACGCCACCGACCCGACCACCATCAAGCTGGTGCGCAAGATCATGATCGAGTGGGGCTACAAAGCCCAGCGGCTGGGTTACAGGCTCGCCAAATCCTTCGGCCTCGCCCGGCTCACCACCAGACATCCTCCCGCCACCGTGGGCCGCGCGCCGCTCAAGGCTCAGGCGATCCATTTCGTGAACAAGCCCATGCCGGCGGGATTGCCGAACAGAACATCGCGCGCGCTGCTGGACCTGGAGGATGCGACGATCGTCCCGGTCATCCGCGACCCGGCCAAGGTCAACGAGGATACAGACGCAGTGTTCTATTTCCCCGGCTGCGGATCGGAGCGGCTGTTCGGCCAGGTGGGGCTCGCCACCCAGGCCATGCTGTTCCATCTCGGCGCACAGACCGTGCTCCCGCCGGGATATCTGTGCTGCGGCTACCCGCAAACCGCTGCGGGCGATCAGGCCAGGGGGCAGAAAATCATCACCGACAACCGGGTGCTGTTCCACCGCGTGGCGAACACGCTGAACTACCTCGACATCAAGACCGTGATCGTGTCCTGCGGCACCTGCATGGATCAACTGTTGCAATATGAGTTCGACAAGATCTTCCCCGGCTGCCGCCTGCTCGACATCCACGAATACATGATGGAAAAGGGCCTGAAACTGGAAGGTGTGGCTGGCACTCACTATATGTACCACGACCCCTGCCACACGCCGATGAAAACCTATAACCCGATGAAGGTGGCGAACGGGCTGCTCGGCGGCGGAGTCAGGCTGTCGGACCGCTGCTGCGGCGAATCCGGCACACTGGCCGTTACCCGGCCGGACATCTCGACCCAGGTACGTTTCCGCAAGCAGGAGGAAATCCTGAAGGATGTCGCTGCGATCAAACAAGACAACAACCCCGGCGAAAACGGCAAGATTAAATTGCTCACATCCTGCCCCTCTTGTTTACAGGGACTGCACCGGTATAATGATGACGCCGGCATAGAAGCGGATTACATCGTGGTGGAGATGGCGCGCCACCTCCTGGGCGAAAACTGGATGGCGGATTATATCGCCAGCGCCAACCAGGGCGGCACCGAGCGGGTATTGCTGTAAGAACGCGATGGCCACAAAAAGGCACAAAACTCGCAAAACGACCCTCGGCATCTTTGTGCTTCTTGTGCCTTTTTGTGGCTATTGAACTATGAACTGCGAGCTGTGCAACATTGTAGGCGGTGAAGTTTTGTGGCAGGACAGCCTGTGCCGGGTGGTGCTGGTCGACGACCCCGGCTATCCCGGCTTCTGCCGCGTCATCTGGGCGGCCCACCTTCGGGAAATGACCGATCTGTCCGCATCCGAACGCCGGCACCTGATGGACGTGGTATTCGCGGTTGAAAGTGCGGTACGGCAGGTCCTGCACCCTGACAAGATCAACCTGGCAAGCCTGGGGAACCTAGTTCCTCATGTCCACTGGCACGTCATTCCGCGCTACCGCCATGACCGGCATTTCCCCAACCCGATTTGGGGACAGGCGCAACACGATGGGCAAGCGGAAAAACCCGCGGATTTGGCGGCAAGTCTACGCACCGTCCTCCATGTAGCCTTGCGGTCACACACCGCCCGATAGCAAAGGAAGTTCTTATGTCCTCGCCCCCCATACCTGAATCCGATGCGGCGCCCTCACCCCACTTTGCCGACGCGAATGCATGCAAGCGCTGGCTGAAGGCGCTGCCGCTGACCAATATCGGTCTGGCGCACGCCGCCTTCATCACCCAACTGGAACAGCTTAACCGCAGCGCCATCGCCCCCCTGGAGCGCCTCAAGATCAATGAACTGCTGCGCGAACCGGTGGCCTTCGTGCAACAGGCGCAAGCCAGGAAATATCTCGGCAAACCCCTGCCCCTCGAAGTTCACCAGCTCGATATCTGGAACAGCATAATCAGGCTCTGGGCTGCAATGGGCGCTTCCTACCGGCTTTCCTTGCAAAGCGCGCTGGAAGGCGACCCCAACGTAGCCGGGCATATCGCCCTATGCACCCACCGTTGCCTGCATTACACCGGCCTGCAGATGCTGGAACACTACCGGACCTACCGTGAAACCGGGAAAGATTTATGGCGGCAGGCGCATGAGCTGTATGCGCTCGCCGAACAACAGGATTACGCTTCCCGCCCGGTCAAGGACAGTCTCAACAAGGAAAGCCAAAGCACGACCTGCTCCGCGGCTTACGCTCAAATCCTGCTTACCGATCTGGCCGACCCGTACCGGCTGTCGTCAAGACAGCTCTCCCTGCTCGAACGGTGGCTGGACAAATGGGCGATACGCGTGACCTTGAGCGCCACGCCGCCGGAAGATGCGTCCCTTTCCGTGCTAGGCGTGGATCTTGGGGGTGCGGCGGGTCCCGTTCCAGCCCCCCAGGGGAAAGCCATGGTCAAACTCCGCTATCTGGATATGGAGCGGCTCGCCATCACTTTCAGAAAGCGCATCAAGCAACTGCGGAAAGGTGATGCACCGGCGGCGCTGGGGCTGGGCGAGGACTGTGTGCAGCCGGAATGCGAAGATCTGCTGACGATCCTTTACCATCAGTGGTTCGAAGCGGCGTGGAAAAAAAGGAATTTCAGCCGCCGCCCCGGCGTGAACAAAGTGCGGATCGCGCTCGGCATGGCTGAGATCCACTTCTTCCTGAGCGGGGAGAAACCCTTCAGGCAGCCGGGAGAGAAGGAAAAGCTCAGCAAACGCGAAATAGAAGACCTGCAATTCTTCGGCCGCATCAGCGAACAGACCGAGAAATCGCGTCTGTCGCAACTGGGGTTTACGTATGAAACCTGGCAGATTCAGGATGAAAGCGCGCTTGGCCTCCGTCTGGTGCGGCCGGACGAAGAAGGCATGCGCGTCACCCTGAAGCAGCTCGTCGCCGTGCGCCCGGACGACAGCAATACCTACGCCCTGGGCGTAATCAAATGGCTGAGTTTCCCCCCCAACGACGGACTCCATGCCGGCATACGCATACTGCCCTGCGTGCCGCTCCCCGTCGCCGCACGCCCGCTGTCGCTCATGGCGGATGCCGCAAACAAGTTCGTGCCGGCCTTCCTGTTGCCGGACATGCCGGTCCTGCATGAAGCCGCCAGCCTGATTCTGCCGCCAGGCTGGTTCGCCCCCGGCAAACAGGTGGAAATCCATAGCGGCGAACTGCTGACTGTCAGGCTGCATAGCCTGATTGAAAAAGGAAGCGACTTCGAGCGGGTGGGATTTGTTCGGATTTGATCCTAGAAAAAGCTATTGAACCGCGGAGGACGCGGAGGAATTCAAATACTTAGTAAAAACAACTTACTCACCCAGCGGGTGACTTGCCATAACTTGCCAACCCATTGATCCTAAAAACCGCATTTGAACCTTCAAGACGCCAAGAACGCCAAGCAATATCAATGGCTTTCGGTAAGCTTTCATATCACCGGACGGGTGATGCCGCCTATCCCTGAAAATCTCATCTCCACCTGGCGCTCTTGGCGTCTTGGCGGTTTGAAATGCTTTTTCTAGTAGTCAGTCATATTGAAACCGGTGGACAATCTCGTCATTCCGGCGAAAGCCGGAATCCAGAAAATTCAACAACCGGGACACCGGCTTTCGCCGGTGTGACGGTTCAACTCATCCATGCTTTTCACCGTGACTGACTACTAGCCTGAATGTTGCATAAACTTTCAACCGTGTAATTTCCCCGCCCCGTTAGAAAGTTTTTCGA
>JAJYXP010000048.1 GCA_021801705.1 Pseudomonadota bacterium | reverse complement strand
TCCATCGTAAAACTCCTTTTCGTTTGCTTGGCGGCTCACGATCAGAAGTTTCTCGATGGACTCCCCTAATTGTCAAACTTTAACTGCCTCCCCGGCAGAGCCGGGGGGTCTCCCTTGGTAGGCTAGGCGAGAATTTCCCGCAGCGCCCCGGTCAGCGCCTCGCACTGCTCATCCGTCCCGACCGTGATGCGCAGGAAGGGCGCGATGCGCGGCGGATTCTTGAAGTGCCGCACGATAACGCTGCGCTCGCGCAAGCGGGCGGCAAGTTCAGCGCCATCGCGCCGGTCATGGCGGGCAAAAACGAAATTGGCGGCGGAAGGCAGCACATCGAAGCCGAGCGCTTCAAGATCGGCCACCAGCCGGGTGCGGGTGGCAATGACCTTGCCGCAGGTTGCGTCGAAGTACGCCCTGTCCTCTATCGCGGCGGCGGCGCCGGCGATGGCGAATCGGTCCAGCGGGTAGGAGTTGAAGCTGTCCTTTACTCGGGCCAGCGCCTCGATCAGCTCCGCATGCCCGATCGCATATCCCACGCGCAGCCCTGCAAGCGAACGCGATTTCGACAGGGTGTGCACGACCAGCAGATTGGGGTAACGGTTCACCAGCCCGACAGCCGACTCGGCGCCGAAATCCACGTAGGCCTCGTCGATCACCACCACCGACCCGGTGTTCGCGCGCAACAGGCGCTCGATCTCGGCCAGCGCAAGCGGCCGGCCGGTAGGCGCATTCGGGTTGGGAAAAATGATGCCGCCGTTGGGCTGAAAGTAATCGTCGACGCGAATCTCGAATGATTCGGTCAACGCCACCTGCCGGTGTGCTATGCCGTACAGGCCGCAATACACCGGATAGAAGCTGTAGGTGATGTCCGGGAACAATACCGGTTCATCATGCTTGAGCAGCGCCAGGAAGGTATGCGCCAGCACCTCGTCGGAACCGTTGCCCACGAATACCTGGGCGGGGGTCACGCCGTAGAAGGCGGCGATGGATTCCTTGAGCCGGTCGCTGTTGGGGTCGGGATAGAGCCGCAGCGTGTCGCCGACTTCGGCGCGCAGGGCTTCCAGCGCCCGCGGGCTGGGTCCGTAGGGGTTTTCGTTGGTATTCAGCTTGACCAGCTTGGGCAGCTTGGGCTGCTCACCCGGCACGTAGGGCGTCAGGCCTTGTGCGACGCGGCTCCAATAGCGGTTCACGGCAGCTCCGTAGAATCAGCGCACGCGGTAAGCGGCCGAGCGGGCATGCGCCTGCAAGCCCTCGCCTTCGGCCAGCACCATCGAGATCTTGCCGAGCACCTGCGCACCGGCTTCGGACACCATGATCAGGCTGCTGCGCTTCTGGAAATCGTACACCCCCAGCGGCGAGGAAAAGCGCGCGGTGCGCGAGGTCGGCAGCACGTGGTTGGGGCCGGCACAGTAGTCGCCCAGCGCCTCGCAGGTCTGGCGCCCCATGAAGATGGCGCCGGCATGCTTGATCTTCTTCGTCAGCGCGAGCGGGTCCTCGATCGAGAGCTCAAGGTGCTCGGGAGAAATGTAATTGGCAATCTGCGCCGCCTCGTCCAGATCTTTCACCTGGATCAGCGCGCCGCGCGCTTCCAGGGCGGTGCGTATGATTTCCCGGCGCGGCATCTGGGGCAACAATTTTTCGATGCTGGCCTGCACCGCATCGATGAAGGCGGCATCGGTGGCAAGCAGGATGGACTGGGCCAGCTCGTCGTGCTCCGCCTGCGAGAACAAATCCATCGCGATCCAGTCGGGGTCGGTCTTGCCGTCGCAAATCACCAGAATCTCCGACGGCCCGGCCACCATGTCGATACCGACCACGCCGAACACGCGGCGCTTGGCGGCGGCGACATAGGCGTTGCCGGGGCCGACGATCTTGTCCACCTGCGGCACGGTCTGCGTGCCATACGCCAGCGCACCCACCGCCTGCGCGCCGCCGATGGTGAACACGCGATCGACGCCGCACACCTTGGCGGCGGCCAGCACCAGTTCGTTGATCAGGCCGCCGGGCGTCGGCACCACCATGATCAGTTCCTTCACCCCGGCCACCTTGGCGGGAATCGCATTCATCAGCACCGACGAAGGATAGGCCGCCTTGCCGCCGGGCACATACAGGCCGACACGGTCGAGCGCGGTGACCTGCTGGCCGAGCAGGGTGCCATCGGCCTCGGTGTAGCTCCACGACTGCATCAATTGCTTCTCGTGGTAGATCCGCACCCGCTCGGCAGCCTTTTGCAGCGCGTCGCGCTGATCGGCGGGCAGATCGTCGAGCGCCTGTTGCAGACGGGACTGCGACAGTTCCAGCTCAAGGGCGGAACCCGCCTTGAGTTTGTCGAAACGCGCCGTATATTCAAGCACAGCGGCATCGCCCCGTGCCTTGACGTCATGCAGAATGCCCGCGACCACGTTGTCGATGGACTCGTCCTGCGCGCCCTCGAAGGCCAGCAGGTCGGTCAACCGGGCTTGGAAGTCGGGCTGGGAAGTGGAATAGCGTTTGATGTTTAGCATGGTGGCGTGCAACTAAAGTTTGCGGGATCAGAATATGACGATTTTACAGGAAAAAGTTGCGCCACGCGCAACCCTATGGACGCCATCGCCTTGGCCGTTTGTTACGCTTGACGTACAGCATAAAACGAAATATATTGAACCATGATTAAATCTTTTCGCTGCCAGGATACGGAAGCACTTTACCAAGGCAAGCGCGTCAGGAAATTTGAATCCTGTGCCGCGCAAGCCGAAAGAAGGCTGGAAATCCTGGACAACGCAAAAACCATCCATGACTTGATGGGCTTGCCCAGCAACCGCTTCGAGGCTTTAAGCGGCAACCGGGCCGGTCAGTTCAGCATCCGCATCAACCAGCAATGGTGCGTCTGCTTCGAGTGGAAAGATGCCGACGCTTACAACGTAGAAATCGTGGATTACCATTAGGAGAATGAACATGAACGGAATGCGCGCCATACACCCCGGCGAAATCCTCAAGGATGAATTGGACGAATTAAAACTCTCGGCAAACGCTCTTGCCAAGGCGCTGGATGTACCCACCAACCGGATCACGTCTATCCTCAACGAGCAACGCGGCATTACCGCGGATACCGCCCTGCGCCTTGCCAAATTCTTCGGCACCAGCCCCGACTTCTGGATGAGCCTGCAAAGCAGCTACGATGTCAAAAAAGCGCGCGCAGCCGTGGGCCAGGAAATCGAGAGGAAGGTTAAGCCGCGCGAACGGCTTGCCGCCTAGCTCGGAGTCAGCGCCAAAAGAAGTCAGGAAAACCAGAATGGGATGTTGGAATATTAGACCCATTGGTGTATCGCCGCTAAAGAAAGGATGAAACCATGTTGAACAGCCAGCGCGAACAGGTGATTGTCGAGAAGCTCAGAGCACTCCCGCCGGAGCGCGTAGCGGAGGTGGAAGATTTCGTGGATTTCTTGCAAAGCCGCAGTGAGGCGCGCGCGTTGACCCACGCGGCAGCGAAGCTTGCGGAGGGTGCATTCGGCCAAGTGTGGAACAACGAGAGTGATGCCGATTATGACCGGCTTTGAATTCGGCGATGTGGTGCTGGTGCCGTTTCCTTTTACCGATCAATCTGCTGCCAAGAAACGACCTGCCGTTGTCATCAGTAGTGATGCCTACCACCAAGGGCGGCCAGACCTGATTATCATGGCGATCACCAGCCAGGTGAAGCCTGCGCAGACCGTCGGCGAGGCGATTGTGCAGGATTGGCAAGGCGCGGGATTGTTGAAGCCTTCCGCTATCAAGCCCGTCATCACGACTATCGAGCGCGGCCTTATTATCAATAAACTCGGGCAGCTAAAGGAAGATGACCGGGCAGCGCTCAGACGCGCAATTGGCCAAATCCTGGGGTAAAGCGGACAGTGCGAAAATTCGAGGAAAACCAGCATTGAATGTTGGAATGTTAGAACTGACCCCGAGTGCTTGTTCACGGCAACAAGGACAGAACGATGATTTGGGTCTGAATACGCACCAGAAGTTGAATTGATTAACCGAAAAATCGCCCAGGGCGGCGAGCGGATGCGTTCATGATCGCTCGCTCTTGGGGTTTTGCAAGAACCTCTAGCCTGAATTTTGCATAAAAAGGGCGAATAACACAGTAAACATTTGATATAATTGGAGTTCTCTAAAAACCGATTCGTAAAAAATGCCTACTGGTACTCGCCCTGTTGTTGATTTTACCCCAGA
>JAJYXP010000079.1 GCA_021801705.1 Pseudomonadota bacterium | reverse complement strand
CTGCTGACCGCGCCGGTGGAAGCCGCCATGGCGGGGCTCGCCGGCGTCGAGGAAATCCGTTCGGTATCGCTGTTCGGCCTGTCCTACGTGAGCGTCTATTTCAAGGATAACGTCGACATCTACTTCGCCCGCCGGCTGGTGGGCGAGAAGCTGCTCGAGGCCAAAAACATTATTCCCCAGGGGTATGGCGAGCCCAGCCTGGGCCCGAATACCTCGGGTCTGGGGCAAGTGTTCTGGTACACCATCGAAACCGCCGACAAGAAGTTGTCGGAAATGGACCTGCGCACCCTGCAGGACTGGAATGTTCGCCTGGTGCTGAGAACCGCGCCGGGGGTGGACGACGTGAGTTCCTGGGGCGGACAGGAAAAGCAATATCAGGTGCTGATCGATCCGCAAAAGCTGATCAAATATGGCCTGAGCTTCAAGACCGTGATGGAGGCCCTTACCGCCAACAACCGTCAGGTCGGCGGGCAATATCTCGATATCGGTCGGGAACAATATCTGGTGCGCGGCCTCGGGCTGGTCGGCAACGTGCGGGATATCGGCAACGTGGTGTTGGCTACCCGCGAGGGGACGCCGGTCTATGTGCGTGACGTGGCTGAAGTCAAGGAGGCGCCGTCGCTGCGCTCCGGCGCGGTGACCAAGGACGGCAAGGAAGTGGTGCTGGGCATGGCGTTGCAGCGCATCGGCGAGAACGCCAAGAACGTGGTGGACGCCGTCAAGGAAAAGCTGAAGACGGTGCAGCAGGCTTTGCCCGCGGGCGTGACGATCAAGCCGATCTACGACCGCACCGAACTGGTGGAGAAGGCGGTCAAGACTGCGGAGAGTGCACTGGTCGAAGGCTCCATCCTGGTGGTCATCATCCTGTTCCTGTTTCTGGGAGAAATCCGCTCCGCGGTGGTGGTCATCATCGCCCTGCCGCTGGCCATGCTGATCAGCTTCATCCTGATGCAGCAGTGGGGCCTGTCGGCCAACCTGATGTCGCTGGCAGGCCTGGCGGTGGGGATCGGGATGATGGTGGACGGCGCCGTGGTGATGGTGGAGAACGGTTTCCGCCTGCTCTCGCACCAGGCCGGCAAGGCGGTGAACAAGACGCACGTGATCCTGGAGGCGGCGCGGGAAGTAATCAATCCGACTGCGTTCGCGATCCTGATCATCATCGTGGTATTCCTGCCGCTGTTTTCCCTCACCGGACTGGAAGGCAAGCTGTTCAAGCCGATGGCGCTCACCATCACCTTTGCGATGGTGGGTTCGCTGGTGCTGACCATGACGCTGGTGCCGGTCATGTCGGCGCTGATCCTGAAGCCCAAGGAGGAGAAAGACACCTTCATCGTCAAGTGGGCGAAAAAAGGCTATCTGCCGTTGCTGGACTGGGCGCTGGCGAACAAGAAAAAAGTGTTCTCTGGCGCAGGGGTGCTGCTCATGGCGTCCGTCGCGTTGATTCCTTTCCTCGGCAAGGAGTTCATGCCCACCTTGCAGGAGGGCGGCATCATGTTCCGGGTGACCAGCATCCCTTCCACTTCGCTCGACGAATCCATTCGCATCTCCGAGCGCATTGAAGCCGCGCTGAAAACCTTCCCCCAAACCACTTCGTCCATCGCCATGATCGGGCGCGCGGAAAAGGGCGAAACCGCGGACGTGAACTATATGGAAATCCTGGTGAATCTCAAACCGCGCGACCAGTGGCCCAAAGCCATTTCCTTCCCCGATCTCTCCAGGGCGATGCAGGATAAGCTGGAACAGGTCGTGCCGACGGCGGTGATTTCGGCCACCCAGCCGATCCAGATGCGCGTCGAGGAGTTGATTTCCGGGGTGCGCGCCACGCTGGCTTTGAAACTGTATGGCGAAGACCTGACCACTCTTGACCGCCTGTCCGGCGAACTCAAGTCCGCCCTGGAGAAAGTGCCGGGCGTCGCGGACCTGTCGCTGGAAGCGAACAAAGGCAAGCCGCAGATGGTGGTCAAGGTGAACCGGGATGAGGCGGCGCGTTATGGCATCAACGCCGACGAAATCCTCGAGGTGGTGCAGGCCGGTATCGGCGGCAAGGCGGTGAGTACGCTGATCGACGGGGTCAAGCGTTTCGACATCCAGGTGTGGCTCGCACCCGATTTCCGCAACAGCGTGGAAGCCATCAACAACATCCCGATCCGCACCCAGAGCGGCGCGTTGATCCCGCTTTCCAGGGTGGCCACGGTGGAGCTGGACGAAGGGTATTCCTTCGTGCGGCGCGAGCAGTTGCAGCGCTACGCCGTGATCCAGATGGACGTGCAAGGGCGCGACGTGGACGGCTTCGTGAAAGAGGCCGCAGAAAAAATCAAGCGCGAAGTGAAGCTGCCGGCCGGCTACTGGATCCAGTGGGGTGGCGCGTTCGAGAACCAGCAGCGCGCCATGGCCAAGCTGGCGCTGATCGTGCCGCTCACCATCGGGCTGATCTTCATCCTGCTCTACACCGCGTTCAACTCGTTGATCTACGCGACGCTGATCATCGCCAACGTGCCGTTCGCCACCATCGGCGGCGTGATCGGCTTGTTCGTCACCGGCCAGTACCTGTCGGTGCCGTCGGCCATCGGCTTCATCGCCGTGTTCGGGGTGGCGATGCTGAACGGCATCGTGCTGGTGTCGTTCCTCAACGACCAGCGGCGGCAGGGCCTGTCGATCCGCGAGGCGGTCAGGCAGGGCGCTGCGCTGCGCCTGCGTCCGGTGCTGATGACAGCCTCCATCGCCATCTTCGGCCTGGTCCCCATGCTGCTCTCCAGCGGCGTCGGGGCGGAAACCCAGCGGCCGCTGGCGACGGTGGTGGTGGGCGGTCTGTTCACCTCCACCGCGCTGACCTTGCTGCTGTTGCCGCTGATGTACGAGTGGGTGGAGAACCGCCGCGAACGCAAGCAAGCGAAGTAAACCAGCAGCGTGCGGCCTGACCGGGCCGCACGCAATCACCCAACAGGAGAATCCGCATGAAAGAAATCAAGGCTTATATCCACAACCACCGCATCGCCGACGTGATTCGCGCCCTGAAGGAGTCAGGGCTGTGCAACACGGACGGAGGCTGCCGCAATCTTGCCGTCATCCCGGTAAAAATCCTGCTCAAGGCGACGGACACCAGCGAGCAACATTATTCGATCGAACTGGCCGAGGCGGTCATCAACGAGTCCAAGCTGGAACTGATCTGCGAGGATCACCAGGTGGACGAACTAGTGGACATCATCGGGCGTACCGCCCGCACCGGCCAAGCCGACGCGGGATGGATTTATGTGACCGACATCGTCAGCGCGGCAGCCATCCGCTGGTTGTAGGAATGGACACGGTGCAATTTTTTGCGTGAGACCACGTTTTTTGGAAAGGAGTAAATCATGGGATTGTTTGAACGCATGCTGGGCAATTGGATGGGCGGCAGATTCGGTGGCCACCACGGCGGTTATCAAGCCGGTCATCATAGCGGCGGTTCCGGACACGGCGGCTACGGCGGTTATCCAGACTATCCGCAGGGCACTAACCCCCGTGGTAGTAATCCCGGCAACCGCTGCCCCAAGTGCGGTAGCGCCAATGCGAGCGATGCGCGCTTCTGCCAGCAATGCGGCGCTTCCCTGTCGGCCGGCAAATGTTCCGGCTGCGGCGCGGCGCTACCGGCGGGCACCAAGTTTTGCAGCCAGTGCGGAACGCCGGCGCGTGATGCCGGGGCTTAGCAGCCTTGACGCAGCAATCCCAGTGCTAGGGTGAGGAATTCCCCTTGATTCCCGCGGGTGAGATGTTGCTGGTTCTCGCGCTTGTTCCCCTGGCCGGCGCTGTCCTGGCGGGGATCGCTGTGGGGCAACCCCGCACCCGGCAATATGGGGGATGGTTTGCCGCGGGCGCGGTGTTCGCCGCCGCCGGGGCGAGCCTGCTGCCTGCCCTGACTGGGGCCAAGCCTGCCTTTGCCTTGTTGCTGGGTCTCTCTTTGGGATGCGTCGCAGGCATCGCCATTTACGCGTTGACGGAATTCTTATGGCCCCCGAATCTGGCGAACCTGCGAGGCAGTCGTCGGGAGGTACGGAGCGAGGAAAAACGCGTCGCAAATACCATTTTAGCCGTGCTGCTCGTCGCCTTTTGCATCGGTGTCGCGTATTCGGCAAAGGTGGCCGAGTCCATGGCCGTGATGCTCTCCCTCGCCGTGGAACTTTTTTGGCTCGCCTTCGCGCTTGGAACCCCTGTCGTAAGGCTGGCTGCACGCGCCACGATGGGATTGGCGCTCGCGGTTATCGTGTTGCTTGGCCAAATGGTGGGCATGGCGCTTGCGGAAGGATTAACCGGGGCAGGCCTTGTCGCTAGTCTTGCTTCGGGATTCGGGGCTGTCATGTATATGGCTGTCCACCAGTTGCTTGCCGGTTTGGGCAAGGGCAGTGAACCGCGTGCCTTGGCTGCAAGCTTTTTGGCAGGGTATGGCGCAGCGCTGGCCCTGGTGGCCGTGGTATAGACATGAGGAGGTAAACGAAAAAAATGGATATCGAAACTGAACTTCTTTATGCCTCGCGCATGATGGTCGCTGCGCTGACAGGAGGCTTGATCGGCTGGGAAAGAGAGCGCCATGCGAGCGACGCGGGCATTCGAACTTACATGGCGATCGCTATAGGGGCGTGCGCATTCAGCCTGATATCCGCCCACGCGGCTAATGATCCGACCCGTATCGCGGCGCAAGTCGTTACCGGCATAGGCTTTATTGGAGCGGGCGTCATTTTTCAGGATAAGGGGGGTGTCACAGGACTCACGACCGCCGCGACGCTTTGGGGGACAGCGGCAGTGGGCATGGCCAGCGCTTTCGGGTTGTATGTATTGGCGATCGTCACGGGGGGCTGATTTTTGCAACTCTCGCGCTTCACCACCTACCCGGCTGGAAGCGGCTTAGCCAAACAAATGCCAACCAAGATCATCCCGAGTAAGCAGGTGTCGCCAATTAGCATGGACAATTTTTGTCATCTTTAAAATCAACTGCAAAGGAGAAAATCATGGGATTCTTTGAACGGATGCTGGGCAATTTGATGGGCGGCAGATTCGGCGGCTATCAAGGCGGCCATCACGGTGGTTCCAAACATGGCGGCTATGGCGGTTATCCAGGCTATCCGCAGGGCGCTGGCCAAGGTGGCGGCAATGCCAGCAATTTCTGTCCCAAGTGCGGCAGTGCCAATGCGAGCGGTGCGCGCTTCTGCCAGCAATGCGGCACCCCCCTGTTGGCTGGTAAATGTTCCGGCTGCGGCGCGGAGTTGTCGGCGGGCACTAAATTTTGCGCCCAGTGCGGCAAACCCCAACAGTAACGCAGCGCATCCCCGCGTTGAAATCGATGGGTTCTATAAGGAGCAGCATGGCTGAAAAACTTAAACTGGACTTGTCCCTGGTCCTGCCGGAAATCCCCGACGAGCGCGACGCCTGCGTGGGACGGCTGACGGCACTGCTGCAGGCCGAAGGCCTGGAAAAGGTACACCTGGTCCGCAAGGACGGCAGCGCCCGCCTGTGCCTGCATTACGATCCGCAGCAATTCAGTGTGAGCCGGGTGCGCGAACTGGCGCAGGCGGCCGGAGCCAAGATTGGCAATCGCTACCGTCACGAGAGCCTGCGCATCGACGGCATGGACTGCCCCACCTGCGCCACGGTGATCGAACATGCCCTGCAACGCACCGACGGCGTACAAGAAGCCTCGGTGAGCTACGCCGCCGAGCGCCTGCGTCTGGAGTTCGACAGCGAGAAGATTGCGCGTCCGACGATCATTAAGCGCATCCAGGCACTCGGTTATGCCGTGCTGGAAGAGGGCCGCGAGGCCGGATGGTTCGCCGAGCATCGCGAGCTTATTTTCAGCGGTGCGGCGGGTATGCTGTTGCTGGCCGGCTGGCTTGCCGGTCTCGCCGGTGCGCCGCGCGGCGTGTCGCTCGGACTGTTGCTAGGCGCCTACGCGGCGGGTGGTTTCTATACCCTGCGCGATGCCTGGCAGAGTTTGAAGAGCCGCCGCTTCGACATCGACACCCTGATGATCGTCGCGGCGATCGGGGCGGTGACGCTCGGCGCCTGGGAAGAAGGCGCGCTGCTGCTGTTCCTGTTCAGCCTGGGTCATGCGCTGGAACACATGGCCATGGACCGTGCGCGCAAGGCGATCGAGGCGCTGGCGGACTTGGTGCCCAAGACGGCCATCGTGCAGCGGGATGCCGTGGAGATCGAGGTGCGGGTGGAGGAACTGCTGCGCGGCGACCGGGTGATCGTCAAACCCGGCCAGCGCATCCCCGCCGATGGCCAGGTGGCGTCGGGAGCCTCGGCGGTGGACCAGTCTCCGGTCACCGGCGAGTCCATGCCGGCGGACAAACAGCCGGGCGACAAGGTGTTCGCCGCTACGGTCAACGGCGAGGGCGCGCTGGTCGTCGAGGTCACCAGGCTGGCGCGGGAGAGCACACTGGCGCACATGGTGGAGCTGGTGGCCGAGGCGCAGACGCAGAAATCCCCCACCCAGAGATTCACCGACCGTTTCGAGCGGATCTTCGTGCCCGTTGTGCTGGTGGGCGCCGGCTTGCTCATCGTGTTGCCACCCCTGTTTGGTTTCCCCTTCGCCGTATCCTTTTACCGCGCCATGGCGGTGCTGGTGGCGGCTTCGCCCTGCGCGCTGGCCATCGCCACCCCGTCGGCGGTGCTGTCCGGCATCGCGCGCGCCGCGCGCGGCGGCGTGCTGATCAAGGGCGGCGCTCATCTGGAAAATCTGGGCGTGCTCACGGCCATCGCCTTCGACAAGACCGGCACCTTGACCATCGGCAGGCCCAAGCTGACCGATGTCGTCGCAACTACCGGAAATGACGACTATCTGCTGACCGTTGCCACCGCCGTGGAAAGCCGAAGCGCCCATCCCCTGGCGCAGGCGGTTGTGGCGGAGGCGAAGGGGCGCGGTTTAATCTGGCGCGAGGCCGGGCAGGTCGAAGCCGTTACCGGGAAAGGGCTGCGCGCTCAACTCGACGGGCAAAAGGTGGCGGTCGGTAACGCCAGGTTGTTTGACGGCGAAACCATTCCTGACGCGATTCAACTGCAGGCAATGCGCTTGGAAGCGGAAGGCAAAACCACCATGCTGATCCAGGCGGACGGGCAGTTCCTGGGCGTCCTGGGGCTGGCCGACACCCCGCGCGAAGGAGCGCGTGGCGTGCTGGAACGCCTGCACCGGATCGGCATCCGCAAGACCATCATGCTCACCGGTGACAACGAACGCGTGGGCCGCGCCATCGCCGACGCGGTGGGTCTGGACGAAGTGAAAGCGGGACTGTTGCCGGAAGACAAGGTCAAGGCCATGGAGGAGCTCGGGCAGCGCCACGGCCAGGTGGCCATGGTCGGCGACGGGGTCAACGACGCGCCTGCCATGGCGCGCGCCACGGTGGGCATCGCCATGGGCGGCGCCGGCACCGACGTGGCGCTGGAAACCGCGGACGTGGCGCTGATGGCCGACGATCTCTCCAAGCTGCCCTTTGCAGTGGCCTTGAGCCGCGCATCGAGGCGCATCATCCGCCAGAACCTGTGGGTTTCGCTGGGCGTGGTGGCGCTGCTCATTCCCACCACGCTGTTCGGCTGGGCGGGGATCGGGCTGGCGGTGCTGGTGCACGAGGGTTCCACCATCCTGGTTGTTGTAAACGCGCTACGTTTGTTGACGTTCGAAGAAACATACGAGGAGATAGTCTGAGGCAAGTGGGCGGCAGCCGAGATGCTTGAATGGATCGCGCAACATCCTTGATCGCAGTTAATTGTATATGTACACTAAGGCATATATGAAAATCGCTGCGGAATTCTTCAAGCTCTTTGCCGACCCCACCCGCTGCCGCATTCTGCATGCCTTGGCGCAGGGGGAGTTTTGCGTGTGCGAGCTGGTGGACGCGATCCAGACGACCCAGTACACGGTGTCGCGTCACTTGGCCGGGCTGCGCAAGGGTGGCTGGGTGATGGAGCGGCGAGAGGGGACGTGGATCTATTACCGGCTGACGGTCGAGCGCAAGGAGCTGATCAAGGATGTGCTCGGCGCGGCGCTCAAGCACGGGCTGGACGACGGGACTCTGGTGGGGGACGCCGAACGGCTCGCCCAGCGCCTGGCCTTGCGTGAAGCGGGGCGTTGCGTGCTGGGATACAGCCAGGTGTAATTTTTTCGCCAAAATATGTATATATGGGCATATCAACAATCATAATGGAATTCGGCGCGGAGTTTGCCCGTGCGCTTGGCCATCTGCTCATCCAGGTGTCGCCCTATTTCCTGCTTGGGGCGGTATTCGCCGCCGTGCTGAAGACCTATGTAAAGCCTGCCTGGACGGCGCGACTGTTCCAGGGCAATGCGGCCTCCGTGGGATGGGCGAGCCTGGCCGGCGCGGCGCTGCCGGGCTGCGCCTGCGCCACCATGCCGATGGCAGATGGGGTCAAGAGCCAGGGCGCCCGGCTCGGCACGGTGACCGCGTTTATCGCCATCTCGCCGCTGCTGTCGCCAGTTACCCTGTTCCTCACCTACGGCATGCTGGGCTGGAAGATGACCGTGGCGCGATTGGTGGTGCCGTTCGTGTTCAGTTTTGCCCTGGGGCTTGCATTGAACGCCTTGGAGCGGCGGGGAGCTACTGGCTTCGCGTTCCCCGCTGGCCGCCGCGGGCTGTCGGCTATTCCGGTAACCGGAGCAAGCTGCACGGCGTCGGCCGGTGGCCGGACATTTCTCGGCAGCTTGTTCGAGGTGTTGCGGGAGCTTGCACCGTACTTTCTGCTCGGCATGCTGCTCGCGGCGCTGCTCACCACCCTGGTTCCGGAAGAGGCGATTCCGCGTTACATCGGTGGCTCCGGCCCATCCGCCTACCTGCTGGCTGCGTTGGTGGGAATTCCGGTTTATGTGTGCGAGGGGGAGGAGGTGCCGCTTACCTATGCCCTCATGCAACTGGGCCTTGGGCCTGGGCCGGCGTTCACGTTTTTGTTGGGTTCGGTGGGCACTTGCATTCCCACCATGATCATGGCGCGCAAGCTGATCGGCGATGCCGCGACGCTGGTTTATATCGCAGCCTGGTTCGTGTTCGCCATCGCAAGCGGCTGGCTGCTGTCCCTGTGGTATTGAAGTGGTATTGAAAAGGAGATCGAAATGGAAAACTCTGAAACCGAGAATTCAACTAAGTTGCCAGCGGCATGGATGCTGGCCGGACTGCTTGCCCTGGCAATTTTTGCCACTGGCACGGCCCTGTGGGCGAGCGGCAATCTGCCGTTTGGGCGCCTGCCGGATTTGCTCGGTGCGGCACCGCGACCCTTGCCGCCAGGCGGTCTCAACGTGCAGGACGTTGCCGCTGATCCCAAGGGTTTTTCCGGGCCGGTCACGGTGCGCGGCGTGGTGGCGCGCTTCGCCCCCAACGATCCTACCCATCCTACCCTGTTCGCCCTCGTGGATTCCCGCGAAGCGCGGGCATGCAAGTCCACCGGCTGCGGGAGTTTCTATCTGCCGGTGAAGGCTGATGGCCCGCCGCCCAAGCAGTGGGACGAACTGGACGTGCGCGGCACCTTGACCGACACCCCGCAAATGTTCTACATCAAGGCAACGCAGGTCGAGAACTTCGGTTCTATAAGGTGATCGCGTGAATCTGTGGAAATTCGTGTGGCGCAACCTGATTCGCCGCAAAGGCCGGTTTGCATTTACGCTGGCTGGCGTGGCAATCGGTATGGCAGCCTTTGTGGCCCTGATGTCCATCGGCCAGGGACTCACCAACGAGATCAAACGCCAGGCGCAGGGGCTCGGGGCCAATCTGGTGGTCACCCCAAATGGCTGGTGCGCTTACGAGCAGATATCGGTATTGACCGGAGAGCAACTACCCGAGGCTATACCCATGTCTGATTTGGAGAAGATCAGGTCCTTGCCCGGGATCACTGCGGTACCCTATCTGAACGAGAAGACCGCGTTCCGCAACCAGCCGGTGCCGGTCGTCGGTATTTGGCCGGAAGAAATGCGCGCCATGCAAAAGTGGCGTCTTGCCGCAGGGCGATATTTCAGCGGGCAGGATGAACAGGGTGTGGTGGTTGGCTTTGCGATCGCCCAACAATTCAAGCTGAAACCGGGGGATGAATTCACCGTGCGTGGCCACCTTATGCCGGTGCTGGGCGTTCTGCAAGAAACCGGAACCAAAGACGATATCGCCGCCTTCATTCCACTGCAGGTTGCCCAGCGAATTTACGGGGTGGATGGGAAGGTTTCGTTCATCGCCGTACAAGTGGCCGACCTGGATCACATCGAGGCAGTCAGTCTAAAGATTCAGGAAGTGGCTAACGTGGCGGTGGTGTCCGACAAGCAACTGCTGTCCTCGATCCTGTCCATAGTCGGTACGGTGGGCGCTGCCATGCAGGCGGTGGCGGCGGTCGGCGTGGTGGCCGCGGCATTCGGCATCATCAACACGCTGCTCACGGCAGTCTACGAGCGGCGCCGTGAGATCGGCATCATGCAGGCAATCGGATGCAGCCATCGCGCCCTGTTTATTGCATTCCTGCTGGAGTCCAGTCTGTACGGCTTGATTGGCGGGCTGCTGGGGGTTGTCTTGGGCGGATTTGCGGCTTATTTGCTGGGACCCCACTTTGCTGCCCAAAATACCTTCACGGCGGCCCTTCGTCAGGCCCCGACGCTCGGACTGGATGGGCCAACGATAGGCTATGCGCTGGGATTGTCCATAGTCCTGGCTTTATTGGCCGGACTCTATCCCGCGTATCAAGCCGCGAAACTGACCCCCATGGAGGCGATCCATCATGGCTGATGTCGTACTGAGCATAGAGAACGCCACCAAGGTTTACGGCAGCGGGCCGGCCGCAACCGAGGCACTCAAGGATGTGACGTTGCAGGTGGAGCGCGGCGAATGGATCGCCATCATGGGGCCGTCGGGCCACGGCAAAAGCACCTTGCTGCAACTGATGGGCGGCTTGGACCGTCCGACAAAGGGGAATATTTACCTGGACAAGTCCGATATCACGCGCTTGAGCCAGGGCGATCTGGCGCGTTTGCGCGGGCACAAAATAGGTTTTGTATTCCAGTTCTTCAACCTCCTGCCGCACCTCACTGCCCTGGAAAATGTGGAAATGGCGCTATGGCTGGGCGGGATGGATAAACATTTGTCGCGTTCCCGTGGCTTGCATTTGCTCGATCAGGTTGGGCTCGCAAAAAAAGCCGGCAATTTTCCCAACGCATTATCCGGAGGGCAGCAGCAACGGGTGGCAATCGCGCGGGCGCTGGCCAACGATCCGGATGTGCTGTTGATGGACGAGCCGACCGGCAACCTGGATTCCGCCGCCGAGGCGGATTTGCTGGAGCGCCTGTCGATGCTGCACGAAGGGGGGAAGACGCTGGTGATAGTGACCCACAACCCGGCTGTGGCAGACCGCGCCCAGCGCCGGGTGCGGGTGCGGGATGGGCGCATCGTGGGGGAAACCAACAATGCGTAGGCTTGCCGTTGTTGTGCTGCTGCTCGTCGGGCTAATGGCGGCCGGATGGGCGTTCTTCAAACAGCCTGCCGAGCCGTCACTCGCTTTCCGCACGCTGGACGGCCGGCGCATGACGCTGGATGGATTGCGTGGCAAGGTGGTGCTCGTCACATTCTGGGCCACCAGTTGCCCGGCCTGCATCAAGGAGATGCCGGACCTGGTGCGTACTTACCAAGATTACCGCGGGCGGGGTCTGGAAATGGTTGCCGTGGCCATGTCCTACGATCCGCCGGCGTATGTGCGGCGCTACGCGGAGATGAACCGCCTGCCGTTCCCCGTGGCACTGGATGAAGGCGGTACGCTGGCGCACAGCCTGGACGTGCGCCTGACGCCAACCGCCTTCCTGATCGACCGGCGTGGGCGCATCGTATCGCGTACCGTGGGACTGCTGGATTTCGGGCGGCTGCGGGTGTTTCTGGAGAATAATTCCTAAAAAGCCGGGCAGCTTTGCACTGCCCGGCCAGAGACTCTATTACACTTCTTCCCAGCCGGTGATCATCGCCTTGATGTGCGCCAGCGGGGTATGGCCCGCTGTAGCCAGGTAGATGTGGGCGATGAAGAATATCAGAATCATGAATGCGCCAGTGGTGTGGAAGAAGGCTACCCACTCCAGCGACAGGTACTTGTCAACGCCCCATGCGCTCCAGTCCGCATAGAACAGGTAGAACCAGCCCGAGAACCAGATCACGGGCGATATCACCAGCATGAAGAACAGGTAAGCCAGGCGCTGCAGCGGGTTGTGCTTGGTCAGCGTGGTCTGGCGGAACGGATGTGGCACATGGGTGAAGATGCCGGTGAGGTAGTACTTGAACATGGCATCTACTTTCTCCATAGTCGGAATGTACTGTTTCCATTCGCCAGTGGTGAAGTGCCAGAAGACGGCGAATACCCACAGCGTGATCAGCGACCAGGCGGCGATGGTGTGCAGTTCCACCGCTGACTTGAAACCGAGCAGCTTGTAGGCGCCATGTACCTCGAAGCCCGACACCATCATGAAAATGATCAGGGCTGCCTGCGACCAATGCCAGAAGCGCTCGAACCGTTTGAATACGTGGATTCTTTCAGTTGTCATGATTTTATCCTTCGTGTTTGCGGGTGATGATGCGGATGCCGCCGTGGATCAGCACACCGATCAGTGCGAGCAGCGCAATGCCCCATCCGAATATGTCGAGCATCTTGTTGGAGTCGCGACCCGGCATGTAGATGCCCTGGACACCTTTCAACCGGCCATTCTTGCTATGGCACTGGGCGCAGGAGAGCGCATCGGCTTTAGGCGCAACCATGTGGGTGATCGGCCAGCTCATTTCGGTTTTGACGAAACCATACTGGCCGCTGTAAGGAATGCCTGCAACCTTCATGCCCTCTGCCAAGGATTTATCCCAGTCGAAGTTCGTCCAGTATGCGCTGTCGTCAGCACCGAAAGTGTGGGGCACAATCAGTGTCTTGTTTACTGTGTCGTAAGGTTGCTGGCCATGGAATACCTTAACCGGCCAGATCAGCGACTTGCCGTCGTTGGGGCTGCCCTCGAACCTGTTGATCTGCACCACCTTGGTGGGATCCAGCTTGGTGTCGCTCAGGGTGTAATCGACTTTGCCGTTGAACCAGATGTATTCCGGGATGACGTGGCTTTCCCAGGTGAAATTGCCTTTCTTGCTGTCATAGGCGTCATGCCCGTCGCTACCCTGGACCTTAAATGGTTTGCCTTCAGGCGTTAGCTTACCGGCGGTTGACCAGTCCCAGCTCATCTTGGTGGGTTGGCCGCGCGCGTATTCCGGAATATGGCAGGTCTGGCAGGCCAGTTTGCTGGTGTGGTCGTTCAGCCTGGCCATTTTTGCCGGGTGCGGCTTGGCGCCGTGGCAGGCCTGGCAGGTGGCGGGGTTGGTGGTGACCATCTTGCCGCGCAGGTGAGGGGCCGCATCCTTGATGTCGGCTGCAGTCGGTGCGTAGCGGCTGCCCGGAACCTTGTGGCCAGCGGTCATATGGCAGGTGCCGCAGGTGAAATTCAGCCCTTTCTTGTCCATATGAATGTCCAGGTACTTGCCAGGGTTTTTCAGCGTGCTGTCCAGATCCCCATGTTTCACTGCATCGCCGCCGCCACCATAGAAGTGGCAGGCGCCGCAGTTCGCGCGGCTGGTTTTGCCGACGCTCTGGGCCACTTTGGCGAGGTCAGGCGCTTTGACGATTTTGCCGGTATGGGGCGGAAACTCCATATCCTTATAGGGGGGGTGACCCGATAAGCCTGGAATTTTCCGGTAAGTGCCGGTGGATTCGTGGCAGACGAGGCAATCGACATTCTCCTGCTTGGTAAAATCGAATTTCTGGTCCTCCCAGCCGTAGCCGATGTGGCAAGCGGTGCAGAATTTTTGATTCGATTCCACGGCAGTGCAGAAATTGTTGATGATGTGTTTCTTACCCAGCGTCTGCTTGGTATCCGGATTGAGGAACTCCCAGGTCCAGTGCTGGGTCTTCTGGATCTGCTTGGCGGCCTCGGTGTGGCAGGTCAGGCAGGCCTTGGTGACTTCCGGCCCGGACTTGAACTCCTTCTGCAACTCCTTGAACTTGCTGTGGTCGGCGGTCGAGATGGATTCTTTCTTTTCCCCGGTTGCTGCGGGCACGGCCGGGGCTGTTGTTCCTGCCGCGCCAGGCTTCGCTGCCACCACTGGCGCCGGTGCTGTTGTGGCGAAAGCTGTCAGTACGGCCAGCGCCGCCCCGGCCACTAACGCAGATAGCGCGATCCTTGTTCTTGATGACATGATGCCTCCTGAAACGATCTTGAATGTCTTGTTGCTTAGGCCGTGTTATCTCTAGCATCCACCACCAGCACCAGGCGCGCCGCCAGCACCAGCACCGGGAGTGGCTTTGATCATCGGAGGCGCAGGCTTGCTCGCATCGAACTGAACGAATTTGGCCTGATCTTTTGCGACCTGGCCCATGATCCCACCCACCAGGGGGCCGAACATCTTGCCCATCAGTCCGGCATTCATCATGCCGATATAGGTCTTGCCGTCGTTTTTCTTGTAAACGGAAATCTTGCATGGCATCAGGATGGAAAGGAAACGGACCGTGTCGTCCCTGAGAATGGGGCCGGAGTATTTCGTGCTGCAGGCCTCGACCATCATCACCGGCAACGCGTTGCCGCCATCAGCCTCGACCGCCTTGGCCGGATTGCGCAGGCCGGCCAGTGTCCAACCGTTGCCTGCATTCTGGATGTTTTGCTGGATGCGGGCGACAGTTTCTTCCACGCCGAACGGGCTGGGTATTTCCCTGAACATCAAACTACCCATGAAGTTGTACGCCAGCACGCCCACGAACACCAACCCCGCAATAAATCCACCGATGAGCTTTAACATTTTGGTAATCCTCCTGAACCTGTACAGGCTATATTTTTTGATGCGAACAAATTGCTGGTTAAATTTTAAAACAACATACATTTTAAGTATATTCTAATAATCTCATGCTACAAGACCCGTATATCCCGAATTTTCCTGGTACGATACTTAATGTATTTCCTGTAAAATAATTCTAACATATTGAATTTAATTGATGCCGTTATGATACCCGCTTTTTTTGTTTCAGGTCTGCCGAAAATAATTTTCGGCGAAGGCAGTTTGAGCCAGGTTCCCTCTCTTCTCCGGCAGTACGGAAAACGTGTCCTGATCGTGAGTGGTGGCCGGTCGTTCCGCGCCTCACTCCATTGGCAGGGATTGGTCGACGCCTTGAAAGGGCAGGGCCTGTCATGGGAGGACATGGTGGTGAGAGAGGAGCCGTCGCCGCAGTTGGTGGATCAGGCGGTACGCGTCTATCGCAACGCAGGCATACAGGCGGTGCTGGGCATAGGTGGAGGCAGCGTGCTGGATGCCGCCAAGGCGATTGCGGGGCTGCTGCCTCTGGGCAATTCGGTCATGGACCATCTCGAAGGGGTGGGGCCGGAGTTGCCGTACCAAGGGCCGTCGCTTCCGTTCATCGCCGTTCCGACCACCGCAGGCACCGGCTCCGAGGCCACCAAGAATGCTGTTCTCAGCGTACACGGGCCGGATGGCTTCAAGAAATCCTTCCGCCACGACTTGCTGGTGGCTAAATATGCCGTGCTGGACCCGGTACTGCTTGCGAGTTGCCCCCCGGATTTGATCGCGGCCAACGGCATGGATGCCCTGACGCAGCTTCTGGAGTCCCTGGTTTCAACCAGGGCTAATCCTCTTACGGATGCGTTGGCGCTGAGCGGCCTGGGCTATGTGCGTGACAGTCTGCCGGACTGGTACGAGGGTGGCGCGAAGGCGGCCGATGGGCGGGCGGGAATGGCTTACGCCGCGCTGCTGTCGGGCATTACCCTGGCGCAGGCAGGCTTGGGCTCGGTGCATGGTTTGGCTGCGCCGCTGGGCGCTTTCTTTCCGATTCCTCACGGTGTGGCATGTGGCGCTACGGTGGCGGCGGCGGCAAAGATCAATATCCGTGCACTGGAAGAGCGGGAGGCGAACAGTCCCGCGCTGGAAAAATATGCCCGCATCGGCCGCCTGTTCGGCGCTGAGACCCATTCCGACAACGCCGAAGCGCGGGTATTTCTGGCAAATACGTTAAATGAGTGGACGGTTCGGCTGCAGATGCCGGGCCTGGGCGCTTACGGCATCCGCGAATCAGACCTGGACGAAATCGTGTCGAATAGCCGCGGCAGCAGCATGAAGACCAACCCTGTCGTGTTGACCGATGGGGAGGTCAGGGAGGTGTTGTTGCACAGTCTTTAAGCGTCTAAAAACACCGATCTGAACTAAAGCCGAAAAAAAGGGGAGGTTGCTCCCCCCCTTTTATATATGCTTGGCTGAAACTTACAGTTCGCCAGCGTGGCCGGCCAGGTAATCGGCAACACCTTCGGTGGTGGCTTTCATGCCAGCCTTGCCTTTGCTCCAACCGGCCGGGCAGACTTCGCCATGCTCTTCGGTAAATTGCAGGGCGTCGATCATGCGCAGCATTTCGTCGATATTGCGGCCCAGTGGCAGGTCGTTCACAACCTGGTGGCGCACGATGCCGCTCTTGTCGATCAGGAAGGAGCCGCGATATGCCACGCCGCCTTCGGCTTCCACGTCATAAGCCTTGCAGATTTCGTGTTTGATGTCGGCAACCAGCGGGTAGGCCACTTTGCCAATGCCGCCGTTATTCACGGGGGTGTTTTTCCAGGCCAGATGGGTGAAATGGGAGTCGATGGAAACGCCAATCACTTCAACGTTGCGGTCCTGGAATTCTTTCAGGCGATGATCGAAGGCGATCAGTTCTGACGGGCACACGAAGGTGAAGTCCAGCGGGTAGAAAAAAATCACCGCGTACTTGCCCTTGGTATGGGCCTTGAAGTTGAAATTTTCGTCGATGGAATTGTTGCCCATTACGGTAGCGGCGGTGAAATCTGGTGCGGCTTTGCCTACGAGAACGGCCATATGGATCTCCTTATAGTTCTGCTGGTTAATTTTAGAATAGTTCTAAATATTAAACTATCTATTTGTTTGTTGTCAACCGGCTTTGCCTAGCGATGCGTGAGCCGCCGGTATATGTCGGTGACTTTGAGCGGTAATTTTTTCACCTCGTCCACCACCGTATAGTTGACCGCGCCGTACATGTGGGGAAGATAGTTCTGCGCCTCGCTATCGATCGTGATGCAGAAGGGGTGGATGCCGCTACGCTGCGCCTCCTGAAGGGCTTTGCGGGTGTCCTCGATGCCGTATTCTCCGCGGTAGCCGTCGTTGTAGTCGTCCGGCTTGCCGTCGGATAAAGTGATGAGCAGCTTGGTGCGGGCCTGCACTTCATTTAACAGGCGGGTCAGGTGGCGGATGGCGAAGCCCATGCGGGTGTAGTCCTGGGGCCGGATGCCGCTGATGCGTGCCTTGACTTCATCGTTGTAAGGCTCGTCGATGCGCTTGATGCGGTACAACTCGCAGCGTTTCCGGGTGGTGCCTGAGAAACCGTAAATGGCATATCTGTCTCCCAGCGTTTCCAGCGCCTCACACAGCAGGACCAGGGCCTCGCGTTCGGCATCATTGATCCAGCCCTTGGTGGAGCCGCTCATGTCCACCATGAAGATCACCGCGATGTTGCGCTCACTGCGGTGCGTGCGCATGAACAGGCGGTCGCTCATTTCACTGCCGTCGTATGCGTCGGCCAGAGCTTCAACCAGTGCGTCGATATCAACTTCGTCGCCCCCCGCTTCACGCTTGAGCAAGCGGTTTTCGTCGCGCATCGCCTCGAAAGTGCGGCGCAGATGCTTGACCAGGCCGCTATGTTTTTGCAGCGTCAGGAGCGAAAATCCGTCGTGTACCTGTGTCACGTCCTTTTCCCGCATTACGCACCAGTTTTTGCGGTAGTGCTGACGGCCGAAATCCCATTCCGGATAAAATGTGGCGCCTTCTTCATGGTAAGTACCTTGCCAGACCTCGTCCGGGTCGGAGATCTTTGGCTCGAAAAGACTGGTGTCGTATTCGCCCGGCCCGGCGGGTGTGAGGTAATCCGGCGGAATGCTACCCAAGTCGAGTTGTATCGATGTCAGCAGTTGGCGCACATCTTCCGGGGGCGCGACAGGCACATCGTCCAGTATCAGTTCCAGTTGGTTTAATTCGGCGTGTTCTTCATTCGGTTGTTTGACCTTGAAACGGGATGGCCGGTCTTCGGTTTCGTCCGGCTGCTGTTGTTTCAGGTCTTGTGTCATTTCCGCCAGTTTCGCCCGCAGCAGGATTTTTTCCCGCGCTATGCGTGCCGCCATGCACTGCGCGATAGCCTCAGGCCGTAGTTCACCCTGATAGCAGGCGGGCGGGGGAACTTCGCCGGGGTAAGCGTCGGCTAGAAGTCGCAAACTGTCATGGACTGTGGCATCGGGTCTGGCCAGTTCGTGCGCATAGCGCTGCCAGTTCTGCAATGGCTTTATTTCGCCCAGTTCGGCCCGAAGCCTGTTCATTTCGCGAAACAGGCCCGGGAGTTCGCGGCTGATGCAGGATTCCAGGCGCAGCGTTTCCAGGGTATGGAAATGCTTCAGCGCTTTTTCGCTGTCCGGATAGGCGGTCAGGGCTTCGATCAAATCGGCACGAAAGGTGCCAAAGCGTGTTTGCGCCCAGAGTAGCGCTGTCATGGCCTTGCACAGGGCAAAATTATCTTCCGCCTTTTGCATGCGGGCAACGACAGCAGGCAGAAACAAGGTTTCGCTGTCGGTAAAGACCGACTCGTTCTGTTCCAGCTTAAGGCGTCGTCCCGATAGGCCATGCACGAATGTCAGCAAAATCCCGTTTACATCCTCGAACAGTACGCCGGCAGACCGTTCATGGGAATACTGGATGAAGGTGTCCAGTTCCTTGATGACTTTCATCGCGGGCCGCAGCCCGGCGCGGTCGTAGATGTCCATGGCGTGCAGTGCCCAGGCGCCAATCATGCGTTGATCAAGCAGGGCCAGGCTGGAGATGGCATGGCGCGCGAATTGATGGGCGATCTGGATGTTGGTGGTGGCAATGCGCTGCACCCAGCCAAGCAGAAAATTCTGCTCTTCCCGTGACAGGGCGGCGATGGTGTGTGATAAATCCTCCACCTGGAGGAAGGTGAATTCCACCTCCAGCCACTGTTCCAGAGACAGCCTGATGCGTTCGGAGGTAAGGGGAGACGCGTCTGCCATGCAGCAGTTTTTTCAACCGGCTAGAAGAGGGAAGATGAGAGCTCTTGAACGGCTGCCAGCATTTCTGAGTCGTCGGTGATGGCCTGGGCAATAGCGCTACGGCAGGCGGCAACCGGATCCACGCCGGAAGCGATGAGCTTGCCGGCATGCACTAAAAGACGGGTGCTCGCGCCTTCCTCCAGGCCGCTTCCTTTCAGGTTGCGGGTCATGTGGGCAAATTTGACCAGTCTTTCTGCCATGGTGGCATCCACGCCGGACTCCCTGGCAACAATCTTGCGCTCCAGTTCCACCGCCGGGTAGTCGAATTCCAGTGCGACAAAACGCTGCCGGGTGCTTTGCTTGAGATCTTTGAGAACGCTTTGGTAGCCGGGGTTGTAAGAGATGGCCAGGCAAAAGTCGTTGTTGGCTTCAAGCAGGGTGCCCAGTTTTTCCATCGGCAATACGCGACGGTCGTCGGCGAGCGGGTGGATCACGACCATGGTGTCCTTGCGCGCTTCTACGATCTCATCCAGATAGCAGATCGCTCCGGCTCGCACCGAGCGCGCCAGAGGCCCGTCCACCCACACCGTTTCGCCGCCCTTGACGAGAAAGCGTCCGACCAGGTCTGAGGCGGTCAGGTCGTCATGGCAGGAAACAGTGATCAAAGGGCGTTTGAGGCGCCATGCCATGTATTCCATGAAACGCGTTTTGCCGCAACCTGTCGGGCCTTTGAGCAGGACCGGCAGCTTGTTTTTGTACGCGGCATCGAAGATGGCAATTTCGTCGCCGGTGGACTCGTAATAAGGCTCCGATTCGACGAAATATTCTTCAGGCGTTAAGGCGCGGGCTTGCACGGTATTCCTCAGTTACAGCCGCACTCAGGATTGTCGTAGGGCGATTCAGGTGCAGGTTCCGGTTCGCTGGAAATAAGGCCGGCAGCTTCCCGTTCCTGTTTTTTCGCCAGGCGCTTGTCAAAAGCATCGCTTTTCATGGCGATGCTTTCTTCGCTGAACATGACCTGGCGGAGAAAGCGGAAGCCGAATTGCATGAGTTCGATCTCATCTTCGGCAATCTTTTGTTTGAGATCATCCGGCAGATCGTACACTTCATTGAAGGATGCGCTGGTTACAAAATCACGGAAGCGATCGAGATCGTAGCAGGCCATGAAGAACAACTGCAGGCTGCGTTTGGATGGCGTGCCGACGGTCGGGCCGGAAGATTTCTTCTTCAGTACCAGTTGGCGCCAGCCGCGGCCCAGTTCGTCATAGTCTTCCAGACCTTGCTCATGGCGGTATTCATCGATGGTCAGGGAGCGGTCTTCCTTATGTCCCAGGCAGTGCGCTTCTTCGACCAGCGCATAGGAATTGGTGTCGGTGTACTCGTTCTGCTTGCGCATCGAGACCAGCGCTACGGGGTAGTAGCGGCAGGCGGTGGGGCGGTCTTCATAGACGCTGCATCCCTCGTCGGTCATGAACTGGCATGCTGTTCCATCTTCCACAGGCTTGAATTTGACGCCGGCGATGCTGTCCTTATCCATTTCGTAGGGTTCGGTGAAGCCCAGCAGAAATTCGCCGGAAGTAAGCCCTAAACGGCGTTTCAGGCGCAGGATGTCGTAGGGGGTGAGGGTAATGTCGATGTTTTTGCAGCAGGCGTTGAAACAGGCGATTTCCTTATGGCAGCGGAACTGGATTACCTTCGAGCCATCATATGAAGTAGGCACCACAGGGCTTTGTACAAAGGGGGAGTCCTTGATATCAACAATTTTTTCCATCATATATTTACCTCGTCGTTCGCTGCGAAAAAACTAAAAACAAATTCGACTCTGCCATGTGTGCAGAGTTGCATGAAACTGTAATTATCTTGCCGTCCATGATACCAAAACGGTTTTAACGGTCTTACAGAATGAAAAACCGGGCGCCGCGAGGCGCCCGGTTTTAGCTTGCTACAACTATTTGCAACTACCTTAGTGAGCGGCAGGCTTGAACAGCTTGGACTTGTCGACCAGATCCACGTGGGCGCGCTTGAACACGGTCCACTTGTGGGTGGTTTTGTCGTAGATGGAGTTCACGAAGCACTTCCAGTTTTCCTCATCGACAAAGTTCTTGTCCATGCGGTAGTAGAAGCCCGGGTAACGGGATTCTTCGCGGAACTGGATGTGTTTCATGTGCGCTTCGGCCGTCAGGATGCGATGGTAGTTTTCCCATGCACGCAGCAGTTCGTGCAGGTCTTTCGCACGCATCTTCTTCGCGTCTTCCTTCAGCATTTCCAGCTTCTCTTCGGCAACGGCCAGCATCTTGTCGTTGGTCGTGTAGTAGGTGGCAACGCCAGCGACGTACTCGTCCATGATCTTCTGCAGGCGGAACTGAAGCATTTTCGGCGTGATGTAGTTCGGGTTCACGTCGATAGCGGTGGTGTAGTTCTTGTGCTCCAGGAAGTTGCGTACCGGCTGGTAAATTTCCGCAACCAGTTGCTCGGGCGCGGTATCCAGCTCAGGTTTCCAGTCTTTGTTGTCGACGCAGTACTTGACCATCGACTTGGCGCACATGCGGCCTTCGGCATGGGAGCCGGAGGAGAACTTGTGGCCGGATGCGCCCACGCCGTCGCCGGCGGTGAACAGACCCTTGACGGTGGTCATGGAGCGGTAGCCCCAGTTCCAGCCGCTAGGCAGATGGGCAGGAACGCCATCCTTGGCTTCGCTGGTCGGTGCGCCGACATCTTCAGGACCGGATACCCAGATGCCGCAGCAACCGGAGTGGGAACCGAGCAGGTAGGGTTCGGTCGGCATCAGTTCGGAGTTCTTCTTCTCCGGCTCGATGTTCTCGCCAACCCATACGCCGCACTGGCCTACGCACATGTCGAGGAAGTCTTCCCAGGCTTCTGCTTCCAGATGCTTCACTTCACGTGGGGAAAGGGTCTCACGCAGTTTCGCGAGAGCGGTCACAGTGTCCATGTAAATCGGACCGCGGCCTTCTTTCATTTCCTTCAGCATCAGGTGGTTACGCAGGCAGGAAGCAGGAACGGCTGCCTGGCCATAGGGCGGGTAGTCGTTCAGCATTTCCTTGTTCTTCACCATGTACACTTCGCCGTTGGCGTTGGTGGCCTGGGCCTTGAACAGCAGGAACCAGGCGCCGACCGGGCCGTAACCGTCTTTGAAACGGGCAGGCACGAAGCGGTTTTCCATCATGGTCAGTTCAGCGCCAGCTTCGGCAGCCATGGAGTAGGTGGAACCGGCGTTCCAGACCGGGTACCAGGCGCGGCCTTGACCTTCACCCACGGAACGGGGACGGAACAGGTTGACGCAACCACCGGCGGCCAGCAAGCAGGCCTTGAACTTGTACACTACAACTTTGTAGTCGCGGGTGGAGAAACCAACAGCACCGGCGATACGCTTAGGATCGTTCTTGTCGTTCACCAGCTTGACGATGAAGATACGTTCCTGGATGCGGTCCATGCCGAGGGCTTTCTTGGCGGCTTCAGCGACGATCCACTTGTAGGATTCGCCGTTGATCATGATCTGCCATTTGCCCGAACGCACGGGCTTGCCGCCGTCTTTCAGCTTGGGCATATCAACGGAGCCGTCATGGCGCTCGCCATTCTCGTCCAGCTTCCAGATCGGCAGGCCCCACTCCTCGAACAGGTGCACGGATTCGTCAACGTGACGGCCCAGGTCGTAGGCCAGGTCGTCGCGGGTGATGCCCATCAGATCGTTGGAAACCATACGGGCGTAGTCAGCCGGGTCTTGCTCCGGTCCGATATAGGTGTTAATGGCGGACAGGCCTTGAGCCACGGCACCGGAACGGTCCATGGCGGCTTTGTCAACCAGCTTGATTTTAAGATCAACGCCGTTTTCTGCCTTGGCTGCGTCAGCCCAACGCATGATTTCATAGGCAGCGCCGGCGCAGGCCATGCCGCCGCCAATCAGAAGAATGTCAACTTCTTCTTGGACTACTTCAGGATTTTCAAATGTTCCAGACATTGTTGTACCTTTCAATGTTCGTTAAATAATATCCGTTGGCCAATTCTTACTTGCGAATCAGTTCGGCCGGGTTGCCGGCGCGGTAGCCATTTTCCTGGTTGAAGAAACCGGCCTTGGAGATGTTGGCCATGCTGGCAGTTGGCTTGCCGCCGTAGCAGTCAATGGAGCCTTCCGGCGTGGTGCGGATAGGGAACTTGAAACGCTTCATGCTGCCGTTGCGGAACTTGATGGTCCACATGATGGAGTCAGTGCCGCGCAGGGGCTGAACGGAGCCGCCCAGAGGCACGATGTCGGCGTAGTGGCGGGCTTCGATTGCATTCTGCGGGCAAATCTTCACGCAGGAGTAGCACTCCCAGCACTGTTCCGGTTCTTGGTTAAAGGCCCTCATGGCATGGCCGGTTTCAGAGCCGTCCTTGTCCAGTTTCATCAGGTCGTGGGGGCAAATGTACATACATGCGGTTTTGTCCTGACCTTTGCAGCCATCACATTTTTCTGTGCGCACAAATGTTGGCATTGTTTCTACTCCTCGAGTTATAACAGTACTGCTATTAACAAAAAGCCGGTTACGAAAGTAACCGGCCAACCTTACACAACTTCTTACTTGGCGGAGTGACCGCTCAATTTCACTTCAACCTTGTCTTCTTCCTTGATGCTGGCATAGTACTCGCGAAGGATGGCCAGAACTTCGGGACGGCTGAACTCGGTGGGCACATCTGCGTTTTCGGACAAAGCCTTACGCAGCTTGGTGCCGGACAGCAGCAGGCGGTCAGCCGGCTCGTGCGGGCAAGTGCGTGCAGAAGCCATGCCGCCGCACTTGAAGCACCAGAAGGTCCAGTCGATCTTGAGCGGCTTGGTTTCCAGCGCATCTTTCGGAATTTCGTCGAAAATGTGGTGGGCATCAAACGGGCCATAGTAGTCGCCTACGCCGGCATGGTCGCGACCCACGATCAGGTGCGAGCAGCCATAGTTCTGACGGAACAGGGCATGCAACAGCGCTTCGCGCGGACCCGCATAGCGCATGTCGAGCGGGTAGCCGGACTGCACCACGGTATTTTTTACGAAGTATTTTTCGATCAGGGTGCCGATTGCCTTGGACCGCACATCAGCAGGGATGTCGCCTGGCTTCAGTTTGCCCAGCAGGGAATGAATCATCACGCCGTCTGTAACTTCCACTGCCACTTTCGCGAGGTATTCGTGGGAGCGGTGCATCGGGTTGCGGGTCTGGAACGCGGCAACCGTGGCCCATCCCTTGGATTCGAACAGAGCGCGGGTCTCTGCCGGGGTCATGTAGGTATCCGGGTACTGTTCCGGGAAGCCACCCTGGGAGAAAACTTTGACTGGACCGGCCAGGTTGATCTCCCCCTGTTCCATCACCATCTTGACGCCAGGGTGTTCCATGTCGGTAGTTTTGTAAACCTGCATGCACTCGTGGGCTTTGTCGATAGAATATTTCTCGGTGACCGTCATGCTGCCCATGATCTCGTCAGTCTCACCGTTTACCAGTGCGACTTCCTGGCCAACCTTGATGGTGTCGGCAGTTGCCTTGTCGGTGGAAAGCGTAATGGGGATTGGCCAGAAAAGACCGTTGGCCATTTTGTAGCCGTCACATACACCTTGCCAGTCCGCATGGGTCATGAAGCCATCAAGGGGGGTGAAGCCGCCGATACCAAACATGATAAGGTCGCCGACTTCCCGCGAGCTTATACGCACCTTGGTTTCGTGGAATTTAGCCCGCGCGATTTCCTTTTCCAGGGCGTCACCGGTTAATAGCAATGGCTTCAGTTCTCCGCCGCCGTGCGGTCTGACTAGTTTCGACATGTTTATATTCTCCAGTGGGCAATAAATAAAAGATCGACGAAGAATATCATGGATGCAAAAAGGGTGTTATCCATTCTTTTTATTCTTAGATAAGAAATTTCGATTATAGCAAACCTCCCGTGGATCCTTGGATTTGCTTGATTGTATGCCTTTGGCGCTGTAGTGATCCATTAAGTTATTCAAGGTGGAAGTGATCCAAAATAATAGAGGGTGCAGGATCTTTCAAATAATACTACATAATCGAAAATATGCATGTCATGCGCAAACGAACCTCTGAATTTTGCGATCCCTCTGAGCTTCCGGGGGTCCGCAGTAAGCCGTTTTGCTTTATTTATGGCCTGTGCTTAGTTCGGCTTTTGAGAGGATTCGTTTTTTGGCGAAGTTCTTGACAGCGGCTCCGGTGGTTTGCTATAGTCCTATCTCTCGGCGCGGGGTGGAGCAGTCTGGCAGCTCGTCGGGCTCATAACCCGAAGGTCGTAGGTTCAAATCCTGCCCCCGCAACCACGATTCTTGAAGTTGAAAAGGCAAGACGATTGGGGTCGTAACGAGAAGATGGTTGATCGGTGCAAAAGAGTTGTTGAACATTTTCAAAAACTCTGTAGAATGCGCACCTCGCTTCGTGCTACGGAGCACTGTTCTTTAAAAAAATACAGCCGATAAGTGTGGGCGTTTGTTACGGGTTGGCATTGAAT
>JAJYXP010000058.1 GCA_021801705.1 Pseudomonadota bacterium | reverse complement strand
TGCCAGATTCGATCGCCACGTTACGGTTTCGCCTGGCGCGCGTCATTGCTCGGACTTTGCCACAGTGTCCCTGCTGTGGCAGCGCGTCTTTCAGCGTAATGAGTATTTAATAACACAGTAGAACTAGAGAACAGCCGCTATCCCTAATTGAAGATCCGCCTGGAAACCGAACCTGTATCTACCATTGCCGCCACCTGATCGTGCGCGTTTGCGCCCTGCTGGAAGAAGTATCTTCGACGTCAGGGCCTCTGTCAAACACCCGCTCGCTTCGTTTGTATTCATTGCAGATCGGAACGTTTTCTATTGCAGGTCGCTACACCTACGAAGCGCATCGGGCGGCCCCCCCCGGAAGATATCGTCAAACGGCTTGAAAGTAAGATCGAAAGGATTATATCGAATAATGTTTGCCATGATGACACTCCTTTGCGTTCAAATTGCCATTACAATGGCGGCGAATCAATGCTGCTGACTGCTTCCAAATATAGAAACATCCAGCGAAAGCTCAAGTTTATGACCGACACGGCAGAATCTTCATCCTGCATCGACCCGAAGCGCTGGGTGGAGCGCTACGGAAATTATCTGTTTCGCTATGCCATGGTCTTCCTGCGGGAAGAAGAACAGGCCGAGGACGCCGTGCAGGAATGCCTGCTTGCTGCGCTGGAAGCCAGCCGGAATTATGCTGGCAAATCGTCTGAAAAGACCTGGCTCACCGGCATCCTCAAACACAAGATCGTCGACAGCATCCGCAGGCAGTCGCGGGAAAAGCCGCTGGACGCCCCGCAAATCCTTGCCGACAGCCTGCCTGAGGATGAAGAATTGTTCGACGAAACCGGCCATTGGTTCGCTTCCATTCCCAGCCTGGACGACCCGGCCAGCGCGCTGGAAAAGAAACGCTTCTGGCTAGCCCTGGACAAATGCATCGCCGCCATGCCGCCGAAGCTGGCGCAACTATTCATGCTGCGCGAGCTCGCCGGCATGGACACCGACAATATTTGTAAGGATATGCAGATCACTTCGACTAATTTGTGGACGATGCTGTATCGGAGTCGCATGAACCTGCGGGAATGCCTGGAAATCAATTGGCCGGGAAACAGGTAGGCTAAGGAGAAACGCCATGTTGTCGTGCAAGGAAGTCAGCCAACTGGTCTCCGCATCCGTTGACCGGGACTTAAGCTTCGGCGAACGTGTCGGGGTCGGGCTTCACCTGTGGATTTGCAACAAATGCCGCAAATTCGTGCATAACATGACCCTGATAAAAAATGAATTCCGGCAACTGAAAGCGGAGCCCGAAAACCTGTGCGACCCGCACATCGAGCTTTCCGCCGCGGCGGGCGAGCGCATCCGGCAGAAGCTTTTGCAATGCCAATGCGCTCATCCGCGCCGGACCTGAAGGCAGCACCCATTTTCAACATCACCCTTTAGAAGCTGCCTCAGGAAAACCCATGGCCGTATTGCGCTTCCACTGGTACAACACCATCCGCTTTCGCATCGGCCTGGCGCTGTTGGTTCTTTTTACGCTGCAGGCCGGCACGGCCGGTTTCACCTTGTTTGAAGTGGATCTGCGCAAGCATGACTACGAAATACTCAACCTCGCCGGACAAATGCAGGTGGTGAGCCATACCCTGCTCCACCAGTCGGGCAACTACCTGGACCGGGCCGCGGCGAACGCCGCGGACTACGACCGCGACCTTGCCCTCTACTATCGGGACATGCAGCAGAATATCCGGCTTTACGACAAAATCATCACCTCTTTTCGCAACCGCAGCCTTGACCCGGAACTCACCGGCCGCCGAGATCCGTTGGTTTGCAACTGGGATCAGCGTTCCAGGAATCAGCTCGATGTGAGCGTGGCGGAATGGAAAAAGTTTCAAGGCGGGTTGAGCCTTGCCCTGGGCCCCGACCCGTCCCGGCCGGATCTCGCCGAGGCAGCCCGTTACATGACCCGGCATGGGGAAGATCTGAACCGTTCAACGCATGACCTCAGCCGCGCATTTCAGGGCATGATGGAAGGCAAGCTCGGCTTGATCCGCCTGTTCAACCAGATCGCCTTCGCCGCCTCCGCCCTGCTGGCAATGTTGATCGCAGTGATGGTGTACCGCAATATCCTGCGTCCTCTTGGCGCTACCGTCAGCGGCTTCGCCCGCGTCGCCAACGGCGATCTGGGCTACCAGGTGCCGGTGGCGGCGGAAAACGAGATCGGGCGCATGACGGTGGCCTTCAACCATCTCTCCGACCGCATGCGCAGCCTGTTTCGCCTCACCGACCGGATCAATCGCGGCACCAACCTGCACGACGCGCTGAAATTCGTGTGCGAGGAATTCCACGCCTTCCTGCCGGTAGAATGGGTGGGGGTGCTGCTGCTCACCCCCGACCGTTGCCACATCACCCTGGAACGCCTGTACAGCGAGACCCCCGGCAGCATGCAGGAAAACGATTGCTTCGATTTCGCCCCCGGCGCTCAGGAAGCCGCGCTGGGCAAGAGGAAGGCTTTGGCTATCGACGACCTGGAAGCCTACTCCCGCGACAAAAACCCCAATTTACTGCCAGCCAAACTGGCGCAGGACGGCAAGCGCTCGGCGCTGTTCGTGCCGCTGAGCCATGCCAACGGCGGCGAAGCGGTGCTGGTTTTCGCCTCTACCCAGGCTGGCGCCTATAGCCCGGAGCATGTGGAGTTCCTCTCCAACCTCGCTGCCCATATCGCCCACATTCTGGATAAAACGCTCTTCATGGAAGGCCTGGTGGTGGCCGCCGTGGAAGGGCTGGCAAAACTGGCCGAAAGCCGCGACCCCGAAACCGGCGACCACCTTGTCCGGATGAGCCTTTATTCGGCCATCCTTACCGAGGAGATGGGCAAGGACGGCCCCTACCGCGAACGCATTACGCCCGCCTACGTGCGGGATGTGTTCCGCTTCGCTCCCATGCACGACATCGGCAAGGTGGGCATCCGCGACGATATCCTGCTCAAGCCGGGCAGGCTCGATCCTGACGAGCGCAAGGAGATGGAACACCACCCGGTCATCGGCGGGCAGGTACTGCGCCGCAGCGAAGAACAGATGAAAGCGCTCGGCCACAGCATCTTCAACGTCGGCATCGAGATCGCCGAATGCCATCACGAAAAATTCGACGGCAGCGGCTATCCCAGCGCCCTGAAAGGTGACGCCATTCCGCTTTCGGCACGCATCATCGCCGTGGCCGACGTGCTCGACGCCCTCACTTCGAAGCGCCCCTACAAGGAAGCCTGGCCCATGGGAAAGGCGCTTGAAACCATCAACGGCGAGGCCGGCAAGCATTTCGACCCGGCCGTGGTAAACGCCTTGCACCTCGCCCTGCCGCGTATCATGGAAGTGTACGAACGCCTAAAACACGTCTAGCCCCACTGCTGCCGGCAGAATCGACCCCCACGCCCGGAAATCTAATGCAAGCTGGCCGTATAACGGGCGGCAATGGCCAAGCGATTGATCGCAAGGCGCACCACCAGCACGACCAACAGGCTGAGAAAAAAGCCACCCAGCACGTCGGCGGGAAAATGCGCGCCCAAGCTGATGCGCGACAGGCCGACCCAAAGCATGAAAAACACGCCGCCGATCCGCCAGTAGCGTCCGAGCGGCCAGAACGAGGCGCACACCAGCATGGCGAAAGAGGAGTGGCCGCTGGGGAAACTGTGATGGAATTTGGCCTCGCCGACAATGTGGACATGGGCTTCTCCCAGCGCCAGCGGGGGACGGGGGAAATCCAGCACCGGCTTGAGCCAGCCCAGCAACGCACCGTCCAGCCAGTAGCCGATGGCGAACACGGCAATTGCACCGAGCCAAAGCTGTGCGGCTTGTTCCCCGTGGAAAGGATCACGCGAGTAGATTCGGGAAACCGTACACACCGCCGCCAGCGTCAGCACACACAGCATCGGCACAAAGCTGGCGTGGTCCCCGATGGCGGTGCCGAACAGCATGAACTGGTCGAGCCAGCCGGCGCGCGCATCGTTGACAAGATGAAACAGCCAGGCGTTGGCGCCACCCCAGTCGTAAAGAATTTCCTTCATGCCAGCCAGGCCATTGCCCACAATGCGCAACCGCCCGCGGCTGCGATGGCGGCACCGGCGAACAGCCACCGCTTGCGCGTCAGCACGGTCATGGAAGCGAGCGCGATGGCAATCTGGATCAGCGTCATGGCTTGCGCCAGGCGGTGATGCGGATGCATTATGTGCTCGCTATGTTGGTTGGCCTCCTCGGATTTTTTCTCCAGTTCCTCGGCGACCGCCTTGATTTCCTTCTTCTCCTGATTGTATTTCTCGATCTGCTTCTTGTAGTACTCCTGCTTGTCCGCCGGCGCGATAGCGGCCGCCAGTTCCATCAGGTGGCCCTTGGTGCTCTTGGCCTGATAAAAATTCCACTGATCGGAGGCATGCGACTTCTGCAGCACCGCTTCGTTCTTGTACATCATCGCTTCGTTCTGGGTGGCTCCGCCCTGGTAGCTGACAATCGCGCCGACGGTGGAAAGGATGGCGGTAAAAATGGCGACCGACTGAGCCAACCCTGGCCCGTGTTGGGCCTGATGTTCGACCTCATGGTCATGCGCGCCGTGTACGTGAAAACCGTGACCTGACATGGTTTACCCTCGGATTGAGAACGCTGGAACGGGATTAGCGGCGGTGTTTGCGCGCGTGCGTGGCCTTGCGCTTGGTGGTCTTTTTGATCTTCTTGGCCTTTTTGGTTTTATGCCCGCTGTTAGCAGACTTCGCCGCCGGAGCAGCGACAAGCTCGTTGGACTCGGCAGCCGCCGCGGAAAGCGCTGTCGTGGCGGAAAAGGTGATGGCAGCGAGAATGGCCAGCAGTTTTTTCATGGTCGATTCCTCAAGTTTGTTTAAAACGCCAGGAATTATGCCAGAACCGCGGGAAATAGGGCATGTTTAGAGCCCGCTCAGCACCTTGATGTGCGCAGCCACGCTGCGCCCCAGTGCGTGAAGTTCGTAGCCGCCCTCAAGCACCGAGACGATACGGCCATGGGCATACTTTTCCGCAATGTCCTTGATCTGCTGCGTCACCCAGGCGTAGTCAGGCTCCCTGAGCTTGAACATGGCCATATCATCCTCCCAGTGAGCGTCGAAACCGGCGGAAACGAACAGCATTTCCGGCCTGAAGCGCTCCAGCGCCGGCAGCCACTGTTCGCTCACCGCCTTGCGGAAGCCATCCCCATCCGTCCCTGCCGGCAGCGGCACATTGATGATATGGTCATTGCCGCTATCCGCACCGCAATGCGGGTAGAACGGGTGCTGGAAGGTGGAGCAGAGCATCACGCGCGGATCGTCGCGAAAAATCTCCTCGGTCCCGTTGCCGTGGTGCACATCAAAATCGGCAATGGCGACCCGCTTCAGCCCGTAATGCGCCATGGCGTGCGCCACGCCAACCGCGACGTTGTTGAAGAAGCAGAAACCCATTGCACGGGCGGATTCGGCATGATGCCCAGGGGGGCGAACCGCGCAGAAGGCGTTCTCCGCCTTGCGTTCCAGCACCAGATCGGTCGCCAGCGCCACCGCCCCGGCAGCACGCAAGGCCGCATTCAGGGTAAAGGGGTTCATTGCCGTGTCGGGATCCAGATAAACCAGGCCCTCCCTGGGCGAAGCGGATTGGACAGCCTCGATGTAATGGGGCTCATGCACGCGCGCCAGTTGCTCGAATGTGGCAAGAGGCGCATCATAATGTTGAAGATAGGGCAACAGGCCGGAGGCAATCAACTGATCTTCAATCGCCCTCAGCCGAGCCGGGCACTCAGGGTGCTGCGCGCCCATTTCATGCTTGAGACAGTCGGGGTGGTTAATATAGGCAGTATGCACGTCACACCCAAAATAGTTTAGTCATCTATAATATACAAGATAGTGGCTGAAAGCCTCAATGTCGGGCTTTCGAGCCACATGCTTATATTTACCCTAAATAACAGCGAGCGCAAGATCATGGGACAACATTACCTCAGCACACTATTTTCCCCTAAATCGGTCGCCGTCATCGGCGCCAGCGAACGCCCCGACTCGGTCGGTGCGATCGTGTTCAGGAATATGCTGGAAAGCGGCTTCAAGGGAACGCTTTACCCGATCAACCCGACCCACAAGAAGGTACAGGGGAAGCGCGCCTATGCCACGGTCGAGGATATCGGAAAACCGGTTGAGCTGGCGGTAATCTGCACCAGGGCCGAGACCGTGCCCGACATCATAGAGGCCTGCGGCAAGCATGGCGTGCGCGCCGCAGTGGTGCTTTCCGCCGGTTTCAGCGAAGTGGGCGCGCACGGTGCGGCAATCGAGCGCGCCATGCTGGTCAATGCCAAAACCTACGGCGTGCGCATCATCGGCCCCAACTGTCTGGGCATCATGCGCACCGGCATCGGGCTCAACGCCACTTTCTTCAAGGGCAATATAAAGCCCGGCAACCTCGCGCTGGTATCGCAGTCCGGCGCGCTCTGCACCGCCATTCTCGACTGGGCGCCGGGCAACGATATCGGCTTTTCCAGCGTGGTTTCCATGGGCACCTCGGCCGACGTTGATTTCGGCGAAATCCTCGACTATCTCGCCTCGGACCCGAAGACCGAAAGCATCCTGATCTACATCGAGGGCATCCACAAATCGCGCAGCTTCATGAGCGCCCTGCGCGCCGCCGCCCGCAGCAAGCCGGTGTTCGTGGTCAAGGTCGGCCGTCATGCCGCCGGCTCGAAAGCCGTGATGTCGCACACCGGCGCGCTGGTCGGCTCGGACGACGTGTTCGATGCCGCCGTGCGCCGCGCCGGCGTGGTGCGCGTGATGTCGATCGGCGAGCTGTTTTCCGCCGCCAAGGCGCTTTCCTCGCGCCACCGTTCCAGCGGCAACCGCCTGGCGATCATCACCAACGGCGGCGGACCGGGCGTGATGGCGATCGACCATGCAGTCGACCTGGGCGTGAACGTCGCCAGCCTGTCCGAGCAGACCATCGAGCAACTCAACAAGGTACTGCCTGCCACCTGGTCGCACAATAACCCGGTGGACATCATCGGCGATGCCACACCGGAACGCTACCGCGACGCAGTCACCATTTGCATGGAAGATCCCGGCGTGGACGGCGCTCTGGTGATACTCACCCCCCAGGCGATGACGCGCCCGCTGGAAGTGGCGCAGTCGCTGATCGAGATTGCCGGCAAATTCAACAAGCCCTTGCTCACCAGTTGGATGGGCGACATCCAGATCAGCGAGGGCCGGGCAGCCTTCGCCCAGGCCAGGATTCCCACCTTCAGCACGCCGGAATCGGCGGTTGAGGCGTTCTCCTACATCACCGACTTTTACTGCAACCAGCGCCTGCTGGCGCAAACGCCCGGCCCCCTGTCGCACCATGACGAACCGGATCTGGAAGGGGCGCGCATACTGATTGAAACCGCCCTGGCGGAGCGGCGCAAGGTGCTCTCGGAAATGGAATCGAAGGCGCTGCTGGCGGCCTTCCGCATTCCGGTGGCAAACACTGTCATCGCGCGCTCCCCCGGCGAGGCTCTGCTGCTGGCGCAGCAACTCGGCTACCCGGTGGCAATGAAAATCAACTCGCCCGACATTACCCACAAGTCGGACGCAGGCGGCGTCAAACTCAACCTGATGAATGCGCCGGCGGTACGGGCCGCGTACAACGAAATCATCACCGAAGTGAAGAAAAACCGCCCCAATGCGCACATCGACGGCATCGCCATTCAGCCCATGGTGGTCAAGCCCAACGGACGGGAACTGATGGTGGGCGTGACTTCCGACCCGGTGTTCGGTCCCGTGATCACCTTCGGTGCCGGCGGCACCACGGTGGAGGTGCTGGGCGACCGCGCCGTCGCGCTGCCGCCGCTGAACCGTTTCCTGGTACGCGAGCTCATCAATGGCACAAGGGTCTCCAAACTGCTCGGCGCCTTCCGCCACATGCCGCCTATCCAGATGGAAGTGCTGGAAAGCCTGTTGCTGCGCGTGTCGGAAATGGTCTGCGAGCTGCCCTGGCTCAAGGAAATGGATATCAATCCGCTGATCGTGGACGAGCATGGCGCACTGGCGGCGGATGCCCGCGTAATGGTGGACTTCTTCCCGCTCTCCGGCGACCGCTATGCCCACATGGCGATCTATCCCTACCCCTCCCATCTGGTTACCGACTGGCAGTTGCCGGACGGCACCGATATCACGATCCGCCCGATCCGCCCGGAGGATGCCGAAATGGTGCAGGAGTTCGTGCGCAACCTGTCGGAAGAGGCCAAGTATTTCCGCTTCATGAACACCATGCATGAACTTTCGCAAACCATGCTGGTGCGCTTCACGCAGATCGACTATGACCGCGAAATGGCGCTGATTGCCGTGACCGAACAAAACGGCAAGGAGGTGGAAATCGGGGTGTGCCGCTACGCCATCAATCCGGATGGGGAAAGCTGCGAATTCGCCCTGGTGGTCAGCGACCAGTGGCAACACAAAGCCATCGGCCACAAGCTGATGGCCGGCCTGATCGACGCCGCACGCGACAAGGGCCTGAAAACCATGGAAGGCGAGGTGCTGGCGGACAACCGCAACATGCTCAAGCTGGTCGCGACACTGGGTTTCACCGTTGCCACCAGCGAGGAAGACCCCGCCGTCAAGCGCATTGTCAGGGTGCTGTAATATTAATTTTATATACTAGTAGTCAGTCATATTGAAACCGGTGGACAATCTCGTCATTCCGGCGAAAGCCGGAATCCAGAAAAATCAACAACCTGGACACCGGCTTTCGCCGGTGTGACGGTTCAACTCATCCATGCTTTTCACCGTGACTGACTACTAGCGGAGACAAGCGGTGCAGTTTGCGAAGGGGGGAGTCTCGGAAGATCTCACATTGACAGCGCGGAGCAAAAAATGAAAAGGGCCTGCATTTCTGCAAGCCCTTGATTTACTGGCGCGCCCGAAGAGATTCGAACTCCTGACCCCTTGGTTCGTAGCCAAGTACTCTATCCAGCTGAGCTACGGGCGCGTTGTGAAGGCGGCATTATATGATAAAAACCGCCGCCAAACAATGGCGGAGAGAGAGGGATTCGAACCCTCGGTAAGGCTATAAACCCTACGCTCCCTTAGCAGGGGAGTACCTTCGACCACTCGGCCATCTCTCCGAAGTGCGCAAGGATACCGGTTTAGGCCAAAAACGTCAAACCGTTCAGGCCGCCTGCTCCAGGCCGAATGCCTTGTGCAGCACGCGAACCGCCAGCTCCATGTATTTTTCGTCGATAACCACCGAGATTTTTATTTCGGAGGTGGAAATCATCTGGATGTTGATGCCCTCCTCGGCCAGCGTCCTGAACATGGTGCTGGCGATGCCGGCATGGGAGCGCATGCCGACGCCGACCACAGAAACCTTGGCGATGCGGTCGTCGCCGGCGATCTCGCGGGCGCCGATGTGGGCCTGCACGCCTTTCAGCACGTCCAGCGCTTTTTTGTACTCATTGCGGTGGACGGTGAAGGAGAAATCGGTGGTGCCGTCGACGCCGACGTTCTGGATGATCATGTCCACGTCGATGTTGGCCTCGCCCACCGGGCCGAGAATCTGGTAGGCGATGCCGGGTCGATCCGGTACGCCGAGCACGGTAACTTTTGCCTCATCGCGGTTGAACGCGATGCCTGAAATAATTGCCTGTTCCATTTTATGGTTTTCCTCAAAGGTGATCAGTGTGCCTTCCCCTTCTTCATCGAAGCTGGAAAGCACGCGCAGCTTGACCTTGTACTTGCCGGCGAATTCCACCGCGCGGATTTGCAGTACCTTGGAGCCGAGGCTCGCCATCTCCAGCATTTCCTCGAAGGTGACTGACTTTAGCCGCCGAGCTTCCGGCACGAGACGCGGGTCGGTGGTGTAAACGCCGTCCACATCGGTATAAATCTGGCATTCGTCGGCCTTCAGGGCCGCCGCCAGTGCAACGCCGGTAGTATCGGAACCGCCGCGCCCGAGAGTGGTGATGTTGCCTTTTTCGTCCACGCCCTGAAAGCCCGCCACGACGACCACATAACCCGCATCCAGATCGGCGCGCATGTTTTTTTCCTCGATATCGAGGATGCGCGCCTTGGTGTGGGCGCTATCGGTGACGATCTTGACCTGGGAGCCGGTATAGCTCCTGGCTTTCAACCCCAGTTCCATCAGTGCCATGGACAGCAGCGCGATCGTCACTTGCTCGCCGGTTGCAACCAGCACATCCATTTCCCGCGGATCGGGGTTGGCTTGAATTTCCTTGGACAGTGCGATCAGGCGGTTGGTCTCACCGCTCATGGCGGAAACCACAACCACAACCTGGTGGCCGAGCATCTTGAATTTTGCTACACGCTGGGCAACATTCTTGATGCGCTCGGGGCTGCCGACCGACGTGCCGCCATATTTCTGAACAATCAGTGCCATTGAACACCTGTAAAAAATATATTATTTTAATGCAATCAGGGAAAGATGACGAGCATTCAGGATGGCTCTGCATCATAAAACATGTGCATAAATCCATGCGGACATGCTAAAATTCTCTTGACCTATATCAGGGTTTTCGTATTTCACCTACGGCTTTCCCCTATATTACACTAGGGATTTTATTGGTATAGAATGACAATATGATGAAACTTTTTGAAAAAATCCTTAATCCTCGAGAAATCCGGCGCAAACTCGGACTGAACCAGCAGGAATTCTGGACTCAGATCGGCGTCACGCAAAGCGGCGGTTCCCGCTATGAAAGCGGCCGCAACATGCCGAAGCCGGTAAGGGAGTTGCTGCGCCTGGTGCATGTGGAGCAGCTCGACTTGAGCCGGGTAAAGAAAGAAGACTTTGAAGTCATCGACTTCTTGAAGAGCCAGCACCCGGATTTGTACAAAAGCATTAAAAAGGCCATACGCAACAAAGCGAAGGAAGCCTGAGCAAGCTCCGTCCTCAAGCATTCAGCTTGACCGTAACGCCCAGCGCCTCGATCTCGGCCGCAAAATTCGACATCCATGCTCTAGGCAATGCGGACAAACGCGCCGCTTCCGGTTGCATGGAAGGGCGCGCGAGGCCGTATAGCAATATCCCGCCTAGCGGCACATCCTCAGCACGCATCCTGCCGATAAAATTCAAATACGCTTCCCGCTCGATATCGGCGGGATACTTCCCGTCGAGCGCGAAAAAACAGGTTTGCACCCAGGTCGGGCACAGCAATGCAGACGCGCATAAATTATCGCGCATTTTTTGCACTGTCTGGCGCGTGCCGTTGATTCTGCGCAGCCCGGCCGGCGTGGCGCTATCCAGCTTGAACCACACCTCCCCGCCCAGGCGCGCCATTTGCCGCAATCCTTGCTTGACCCTGGCGCGCGAAACCAGACTGCCGTTGGTAATCAGCACCAGCTTGATCTTCCCGACCAAGTCGAATTCCGCCATGATTTCACCGATCAACCCGACAACCCGATCGAAATCCTTGGCACTGGTCGGTTCCCCGTTTCCGGACAGAGCGATATCGTTGAGCCTGCGCGCGCCCTCCGGCACCCGCCGTTGCATGAAATCACCATGCAGCAACTCGTGCAGGAAGCCGCGCAGCTCCCCTGCCAGCTTTTCCAGATCGACTTCCGGTGCGCTGCCACGCTTGAGATCCGGCACCTGGCAGTATATGCAGCGCCAGTTGCAGGCATTGTTGGTGTTGAGGTTAATGCCCACGGAAACGCCGCCGGCGCGGCGCGAGATTACCGGATAGACATAGGTCAGCCCCGCGCTGTCGCGGTCGTGATCGTAAATATTAAGCATTTCAGCCATAATCCGCCCGATTTTAAAGCTTCGCCCCCAAGCCGCCAACACACCGGCGCAATGGTATAATTAATTAAAAATTGTCCCCTACCCTTGGCCCCTTAACAGCATGCTGATTACGCGCAGACTCGAATTCGACGCAGGCCACCGCATCCCGCAGCATAAAAGCCAATGCCGCCATCTGCACGGCCATCGCTATGCCATCGAAATCACCTTGTCAGGCAAGCTCATCGTCACGCCCGGCGCGCCGGATGAAGGCATGGTGATGGATTACTCCGATGTGAAGGCCATAGCGCAGAAGCATGTCATCGAGCCATGGGATCACGCCTTCCTTGTGTATGAGGGCGACACCGTCGTAGTTGATTTTCTGCAATCGCTGGCAGGTCATAAGACGGTCGTGCTTGACTGCGTACCCACCGCGGAAAACCTCGCTGTCAAAGCGTTCCGAATTCTCGATCAGGCCTATTGCGACACCTTCGGCAACGATCTTCGCCTGGAACGGGTAAGGCTCTACGAAACGCCCAACAACTGGGCCGATGCGGTGAGAGGGGAAATGGAATCCTGGCGGAAGGTGTGAGATTCGAACTCACGGTAGAGTCACCCCTACGGCAGTTTTCAAGACTGCTGCCTTAAACCGCTCGGCCAACCTTCCAATGGCCGCCATGATACCGTTTGCCGTCCGCGTTGACCAGTGCTTGAAACTTTTGCCTGAGTTGCGTAGTCTTAACCCCTGTCTTTCTTGTAAATTAGGAGTATGCAATGCAACCTGAACTGCGAATAATGTCTCAAACCGCCGAGGCCTCGCTCTCGGCCAACAAGGTCTTGCGCAACACCTACATGCTGCTCGGCCTGAGCATGATTCCAACGGTTATCGGCGCGATGACCGGCATCAGCATGAACTTCTCGTTCATGGCGCAAAGCCCGATTCTTGGTTTCATCGTCATGCTGGCGGTGATGTTCGGCCTGTTCTGGGGGATCAGCAAGAACCGCGACAACGGCTTGGGCGTGGTACTGCTACTGGCACTCACCTTCTTCATGGGCCTGATGCTGGGACCGATCCTGCAAGTGGCGCTGCATCTGAGGAACGGCGCGCAACTGGTCGGCCTGGCGGCAGGCGGCACCGGCGTGATCTTCTTCGGTCTGGCCACCGTCGCCACGGTCACCAAGAAGGATTTCAGCTTCATGGGCAAGTTTCTGTTCATCGGGCTGCTTCTGCTGATCGTCGCCATGATCGCCAACATGTTCCTGCAAATTCCGGTGATGCAACTGACCATCTCCGCGATCGCCGTGCTGATCTTCTCCGGCTTCATCCTGTTTGACGTCAGTCGTGTCGTCACCGGCGGGGAAACCAACTACATCATGGCCACCCTGGCGATTTACCTCGACATCTACAACCTGTTCGTCAACCTGCTGTCCCTGCTGATGGCGCTTACCGGCGAACGCGATTAAGCAGGGCGTATTGCCATGAGAGGGCGGCCACCTGGCCGCCCTTTTTCATTTCACCCGCTTATTTTTCGAACAGCGCGATGGATTCGACGTGGGCAGTGTGCGGGAACATGTTGACCACCCCGGCGGCTTTCAGCGCATAGCCGTGGACATGCACCAGCACCCCGGCATCGCGCGCCAGCGTCGCCGGGCTGCACGACACGTAGACGATGCGCCCCGGCCCGTCTTCCGTCAGCGCCTTGATCACCTCCACCGCACCATCGCGCGGCGGGTCGATCAGCATCTTGTCGAAATGCCCCAACTGTTTCAGGCTGGTTGCGTCCACCTCGAACAAATTCGCCTCGACGAAGTGCGCACGAGCCGATAATCCGTTGTAATCGGCATTGGCCCGCGCCCGCCGCACCAGCGCGGCGCTGCCTTCCACCCCCACCACATCGGCGCCGCGCCGGACAATCGGCAGACTGAAATTGCCCAGCCCGCAAAAAAGATCGGCGATACGCTCACCCGGCCGCGGGTCGAGCAGGTTAATTGCGCGCCGCACCAGCACACGGTTGATGTCCGGGTTGACCTGGGTGAATTCGGTAGGACGGAACGGCATGACAATGCCGAAATCCGGCAGGGTGTAGCTGAGTTCCGGCGCACCCGGCGGGTGAAACGGGTGAACCGTATCGGGGCCCTTGGGCTGGAGATAGAACTGGATCCGGTGCAGGTCCGCAAAGGCCTTAAGCAGAGATTCGTCGTTCCCGCTCAGGGGGTCGAGGATGCGCAGCACCAGCACATCCACATCCTGGCCCAGGGCGATCTCAATCTGCGGCAGCCGCTCGCGGATGGAAAGCTGCCCGACCAGCGCACGCAGCGGCACGAGCAGCGCGGAAATGCGCGGCGGCAAGATTTCGCATCGCTCCATGTCGGCGACGAAGCTGCTGCGCTTCTCATGGAAGCCGATCAGCACGCGCTCTTTTTTCCTCACATACTTGACCGATATCCTCGCCCGGTGGCGGTAACCCCAGGCGGGCCCGTAAATCGCCGGAAGAATGGCTTCAGCCCTTACCTTGCCGATGTGCCACAAGTTGTCTTCCAGCACCCGCTGCTTGGCAGCGACCTGCGCGCCGGCCTCTAGGTGCTGCATGCTGCAGCCGCCACAGAGGCCGAAATATTCGCAGCGGGGGGTAACCCGCATGAAGCTGGGCTTGAGTATCCGCGTCGCCGTCGCCTGTTCGTAGCTGGGCTTTTTCTTGAAGGACGAGTATTCGACGATTTCACCGGGCAGGGCGCCTTCGATGAAGATCGCCTTGCCTTCCACATGGGCGACGCCGCGACCTTCGTGGTCGAGAGATTCAATGATGGTCATGGGATTTAATTCTAAAAAATCAGTTTAGCCACGGATTTACACAGATAAACCCATCAGACGACTTCTCATCTCTAATCCGCGTCAATCTGTGTTAATCCGTGGCTAAAACAAGGTGTTCATTTCCACAAAGCCAGGAACTCCTGCCAGTGCGGCCCATCGGCTTTAGCCAGGGTGGCGCGCACCAAATCGCACTCGGACTGGTACGCCTCATGCGTCAGCACGCCGCGCATCAGCTGGAAACGCAGGAAAACCAGGTAGGTGTTGGCGACATCGGTTTCGCAGTAATTGCGGATACCGTCGATTTCGCCGTTCTGGAACGCATCCCACACCTTGGAGCCGTCCATGCCGAGCTTGCCGGGCAGCCCGATGAGCTGGGCGATCTGGTCGAGGGGCGCGTTGGCGCGCGGCTGGTAGAGCGCAAGCAGGTCCATCAGGTCGAGATGGCGGGTGTGGTAGCGGCTGATGTAGTTGTTCCACTTGAACTCGCGGTCGTCCTCGCCCATGTCCCAGTAGCGTGGCGCCTGAATGCCGTGGATCATGGCACGGTAGTGCAATACCGGCAGGTCGAAGCCACCGCCGTTCCAAGATACGATCTGCGGCGTGTATTTCTCGATGCCCTCGAAAAAGCGGCGGATCAATTCGGCTTCTTCGTCCTCGGGGCTGCCCAGCGACCAGATGCGGAAGCTGTCGCGCTCGCGCAGGGCGCAGGAAATCGCCACCACACGCTGCACATGCAGCGGCAGGAAGTCGTTGCCGCTGCTCTGGCGGCGCTGGTGAAAAGCCAGTTCGGCCACCTCGGCAGCGGAAACATCGTCGCCCAGCCCGTTCAGGCGGCGCAGCCCCTCGGTGTCGGGAACCGTTTCAATATCAAAAACCAGTACCGGGGCCTGCCCCCGAAAGGTATGATCGGAGGTCACTATTTCCGCACCCAGGACCCGCTGTGGTTCTGATACCACCATCCCGGTGCAGCCTTCTGCACCCAGCGCTGCGAGAATGTGCCGCGCACTTCTTCTTCCCATTCCGGATGACCATTGGCGCGAGCAATCTCGCGGTACAAAGCCAGGCGATCCTGGTTTTCCGCCGCAACCAGCGAATTCACCGCCTGCCGTTGCGCCAACGGCACCAGGGAGGCGTCTCGCACAGCAACCAGGCCATCGCGCGTCAGGCCAACCGCGCCGCTGGCATAGAAAGCCGCCAACTGGCCGTGGCGGCCCTGCATCGTGTCTTTCAGGCTGCTGATGGCTGGCGTGTTGATTTCAAGGTCGGCCGCGGCAAATGCCAGCAAAGGCATCCACAGCAGGGCAACGACCATCCACAAACGAAGAATCTGGCTGTGCATTGTGACCCCCTATTTCTGTTCGTCCGGTTTGGCCGGTGCCGGTGCGTCGCCCTGCTTCTTCAACTGCCACACCTCGTCAATGATCTTGTCGGCGGCCTTTTCCGCAGCCGCAGCCGGAAAATAGATGTTGATGGTGACACACGCCGAAACCGTCGCCGCCAGCAACACTGCCATAGCCATGGGGAATGTCCTCATATCGCTCCTTTGCTAAAAAAGGCAACACACCACGAATGACACGAATGCTCACAAATGAACATGAATAGTTAAATACAAACATGTTTCGCCAAACAGGCGAATCGAGCTGGCCATGTGTGTTGCCGATTATTCTTGAACATTCGTGTCTCATTCGTGCAAATTCGTGGTTAAACGATTTTTTAGGTTTATCAGGGCTGTTACTGGATAACCGGCTTCACGTTCTTCTGGGTAATCCGCTTCAGCCGCTCCAGCAATTCATCCCAGCTCACCTGGCGATTGTAACCGATTACGCTGATCGCCGGTATGCCGCCGCCCTTGACGATCACGTAGCCGTGGGGCGCCGCTTCGACGCCGTCCATCAGGCATACGCCGTTGCGCAGCTTGCAGGAAAGGCCGATGCGATCATAGCCGAACTGCTCGAAGAAGCGCAGGAAGCTGCGCTGGATCGCGGCGGCGGCACCGGCTCCGCCCAGGGCGGAAATGTTCTGCACCGCGCTCTGGCTGATCTTCCTGGGATAGCTGCCGGGACTGCTCGCCACCTTCGCGTCGAACTTGACCGGGCGCCAGTCCGACAGCTCCATGCCATCCACCTGCACGTCGATTCGGCCCTGCATGTTGCCAAAGGAAAAAGTCCGTGTCAGCAAGTCGAGATCGAGATTGCGCATATCGAGATCCGCCCTCAAATTCGGGGCACGGCCCAATGGATTCAGCAGTTCAAGGTCTTTGACCACCACCGTGCCGTCGAATACCTTGAAAAGCAACGCTCCGTCCACTTTCAGGTTGCCGCCGGCATAACTTACCGCCGGTATCACGCCCGACAGCGTGCCGAGCATGCGCGGCAGCTTCAGCGCCGCGGCGAAACGCTCCATCGAAACGGGTGTCAGGCCGCCGCTAAAACGCCAGTTCCAGGCGCCCTCGATCCGGCTTGCCGAAAAACCGTCCAGATTCAGTTGGCCGTCAAGCAGCGGAACGGAAAAGGCCGGCGTGCTGAACTGCCAGCCCTGCATGGTCAGCGGCACACGCGTCTCGCCCAGTGCCAGACGCAGCACTTCCCCTTGCCGGAAGCGTATCTCGGCCTTGCGTTCTGCACTGCTTGACCACGGAATTCGGGCATTCACGCCATGCAGGGCGAAGCGTCCGTCCTCGTCCACGAATCCGGCGTCACGCAGGCTCAGGTCGAATTCTGTTGTCGCACCGTCCCGGTAGCGCCATTCCAGATCGGCGCCACCCTGCGCCTGCAGCCTGGCGAAAGCGGTTTTTTCCAGGAAAGGCTTGATCAGTACCGGGTACAGCCCGGCCATGTCGATATCCGCCGCCTTCAGCTCGAAATCCGTCAGGCGTCTGCCCGCCGTGTCCCACGCGCCGGAAATCTGCGCCTCCCCCACCCCGGCCAACTGCAGGCGGCCCTGGCTGATGCGCAGCGCGCCCGGCTCCAGGCTGCCCTGCCCGGCGAAGCGATGCCCCCCTTGGGCGAAATACAGCGGCTGCCAGAATACCTCACCGGATTGCCAATCCGCCTCGCCGCGCCACTGCCAACCGGCTTCCCGGCGCAACGCATTCACCCGTACCCTGCCGCCTACTTTCTCACCGGCATGCAGGCCGCTGGCATCGCTGAATGCCAATTCCTTGAAGGTCACATCGGCAGCGGCGCTCTCCGCGCCCGCTCGGCCGCCCCCGAGACTGATGCTGCCGCTTAAGCGTCCGGCAGTGGGCTTGGGAGAGCTCTGCGGCAAAAACCCTGCCAGCCGCGTGGCCTGCCCTTGGTTGACTTCAACCCGGACATTCCAGCCGGGCCGACCCCACTGTGTGCGTATCCGCCATGTTTCCCCACGCGCGAAATCCAGCGACAGATCCAGCGTTTTTGACTGTATCGAGTAATTGAAACGCAGCGGCAGTTTTTCTCCCAGATCCAGTTCGCCCCTGTCGCAGCGAATTCCGGCACCGTCCAGCCACATCTTCGAACAGCTCAGGCGCACATTGCGCCATGTCCTGCCGCGCAGCGAAAACTCGCCGATGCGCGCCTCAAAAAACGAATAATCCTCCCCGGTCAGCTTGGCGCTGATGGCCTTGGCATGGAATGCGGGGGAGGCGATATCATCGATGCGCAGGGCCAATTGCCCGGCCTGGGAAACCGGGAAAAACAGCGGGAACACCCACAGAAAACGGACGATAAACGGCCATACCCTGAAAGCCTTCATGAACCTAGAAAGAGCCATTAGCCGCGGATGAACCCGGATTTACACAGCTTATGCTTGAAATACGCGGGAGGGAATGCCGGCGAAATCCCGGAAAGTCTTATGCATTGTTGAAACCTTCATCGTTTTTATCGGCAGCGTGGTAGAGCTGATCGCATTCATCGATCACGCCCGCCATGGTAACGCAATTCCTGCCGTTCTTTTTGGAATGCCCTGCCGCCCGTTCGGCACGTGCATATAGCTCCTGGCGGCTTTCCCCCGGCAACAGCATGGCCACACCGAAGCTCGCCGTCAACGGACGCACCATGGGCAAAATGATCTGGCTTTCCAGATCCATGCGCAGCCGTTCGGCCACAATCAGCGCGCCCATTTCATTGGTTTCCGGCAGCAGTACGGCAAACTCCAGCCCGCCGTAGCGCGCCACCAGGTCAGTAGTGCGCAACGAATGGGTAAGTATGGTCGCCACATGGCGCAGCAGCTCGTCCCCCACTTCCCGTCCGTAGCTTTCATTTACGCCGCCGAAATCATCCATTTCCATCAGCACCAGGCCGAGCGGGCGGCGGTATCTCTCCCAGCGGCCGATTTCATCGACGACGCGCTCGTCCAGGCTTTTCCGGTTAACCAGCCCGGTCAGGGTATCCTGGCGCAGGAGCGACTGGATTTCCTCCTGCGCCTTTACTAGCGCCTGATTGCGCCAGCTCAGATGACGCTTGGTTTCCTCCAGTTCCCGGGTCAGCCGCTCGATCTCGCCATTACGCTGCTGCTGGGCCGGAATACCCAACTCGGCGACAATCAGCAGCTTCTCGTCCAAGCGGTAGATATCGCCGGAAATAGCGCCCCAGCCACCCGACTGATCGGTAATGATAATTGAGCCGGTGTACAGCTTGCCGTTCGGGTCGGCTTCCGCCTGCATCAGCGCCGCCACGTCAGGCCTGGCCACGCGCGCGCCGGCGCCATCCGCGCCCAACTCGGCCACTGCAGCGCGAAAGCACTGATTGGGTTCGGTGACTCCGCCTTCCTCATCCAGCACCGCCATGGCCACCGAGTGGAAATCCATCGCCCAGGACGGCATAAGCCTTGCGTCGGACAAGCTGTCGCTCTCTTTCTTTAATCCTTAAAACCGTAATTAACCACGAATGACACGAATGTTCACGAATGAACACACATAGTTAACAACAAATATCGTCTCACCAAACAGGTGCAACGGGTGAATTTCGTTAATTCCTTGATTATTCGTGAACATTCGTGTTTTATTCGTGTAAATTCGTGGTTAATCGCTTTTTTCAGGTTAATTTATTGCCAGATTGTTCAATTTAAAGCATTTTCCTGAAACACTCAAACACCCCACAAAAAACAACAGCCCCGCAAGCGGGGCTGTTGAGGAAAGTGCTATGGCAGAAATTACTTCTTGTCGCCTTTTTTGGCCTTGTCATCAGCCTTTGCTTCCGTTTTGGCCGGGGCCGCATCCTTCTTCGCGGCTGCCTTGGGCTTGGCTTCCGCCTTAAGAGGCGCGCCAGCGCCGTTCACGGTCAGGTCGGCGCGCAACTTGTCCACCGTCTTCTTGCCAAATCCGGACACCTTTTCGAGGTCATCCACCGACTTGAAAGGACCGCTCTTGGTGCGATAATCCACGATCGCCTTGGCCTTGGCCGGACCCACGCCTTTCAGCGCTTCGAGTTCCGCCTGCGTCGCGGTGTTCAGGTTGATCTGGCCGGCAAATGCCGCACCGACGAAGGCAAAACATGCAACCAGGATAAGAAACAGTTTTTTCATGAGGCTCCCCTTTGGTTTCGATTGGTTACTAAATGGACATGCCTTACACTTAACGCCGCAGCACTATGAACGTTGACGCAGATGCTCCACATAACGCCCGACACCCTGCTCCACGGTCAGGAAAGGCTCGTTATAGCCCACCGTGCGCAATGCGGAAATATCCGCCTGGGTAAAGCTCTGGTACTTGCCCTTGAGCGCTTCGGGGAAAGCGACATATTCGACCAGCCCCTGCGCCCTCATTTCGTGCAGGGAGAGCGCCGCCTCGCCCTTCGCCTTGCGGCAGGCATTCACCGCCGCCACTGCCACATCGTTGAAAGTCTGGCTTTTCCCGGTACCGAGGTTGAAGATGCCGGATTGCTCGGGATGGTCGAGGAACCACATATTAACCTTGACCACGTCCTCCACGGAGACGAAATCGCGCCGCTGTTCGCCGTTGGCGTAGCCGTCGCAGCCTTCGAACAGCTTCACCTTGCCTTCTGCCTGGTACTGGTTGAAGAAGTGGAAGGCCACCGAGGCCATGCGCCCCTTGTGCTGCTCGCGCGGGCCGTATACGTTGAAATAGCGGAAACCGGCGATCTGCGCGGTTTTGTGCTGCCACATGCGGCGCACGTACTGGTCGAAGAGGAACTTGGAATAGCCGTAGACATTGAGCGGCCCCTCATGCCCGCGCGATTCGCTGAACACCGTGCCGCCGCCGTAAACGCTGGCGGAGGATGCGTACAGCAAGGGCACCTCCTCGTTCTGGCAATAGTCCAGCAGGGCAACGGTGTAGCGGTAGTTGTTTTCCATCATGTAGCGGCCGTCGGTCTCCATGGTGTCGGAGCAGGCGCCCTCGTGGAACACGGCGGCGACATCGCCCTCGAACGCGCCATCCAGGAAGAGGTCGAGAAAGTCCTCCTTGTCCAGATAGTCGGCGATCTCGCAATCGACCAGATTCTTGAACTTGTCGGCCTTTTTCATGTTGTCCACCGCGATGATGTCGGTGATGCCGCGCTCATTCAGACCCTTGACGATATTTGCGCCGATGAAGCCGGCTGCGCCGGTGACGATGTAGTACATGTTGTGTCCTTAATATTGATATTGATTAACCACGAATTGCACGAATTAACACGAATGTTCACGAATAATTGGGGGTTGGTTGCTCTGGATCATTCGTGTTAATTCGTGACATTCGTGGTAAAAATTTTATGCTTGTGCCATCAATTCTTCGTGGCTCACTACCGCCGTGCCAAGCTTGCCGACCACGATGCCGGCGGCGAGGTTGGCCACGCGCACGGCATCCGGGAAACCGGCGCCGCTTGCCAGCATCACACCCAAAGTGGCGATGACGGTATCGCCCGCGCCGCTGACATCGTACACCTCGCGCGCCAGAGCCGGTTCGTGCACCACCCCCTCTTCGCGATAAAGTGTCATGCCCTCTTCGCTGCGCGTCACCAGCAATGCTTTCAAATCGAGCTCGCCGCGCAGTTGCTGCGCCTTGCGCACCAGTTCTTCATCGCTTTTCCAGCTTCCGGCCACCTCGCGGAACTCGCTGCGGTTGGGCGTCAGCAGGGTGGCGCCATGGTAGCGCCCGTAGTCGTCGCCCTTGGGATCGACCAGCACCGGCTTGCCGGCGCGGTTGGCCGATTCGATCATCTGCCTGATGTGCGTCAGTCCGCCCTTGCCGTAGTCCGACAGAATCACCACGTCGGCATCGGCCAGCATTCTTTCAAAATCGGCCAGCTTGCTGAGCAGCACCTCGTGGCTGGGCGAGGTCTCGAAATCAATGCGCAGCAACTGCTGCTGCCGCCCGATCACGCGCAGCTTGATGGTTGTATCCAGCCCCGCGTCGCGATGCAACACGACGTTGACCTTCTCGTTCTGCAGCAGTTGGGCCAGCCTGTCGCCCGCCTCGTCCCTGCCCGCCACCGACAGCAGCGAAGCCTGGGCGCCCAGCGCGGCAATGTTGCGCGCCACGTTGGCCGCACCTCCTGGGCGCTCCTCGGTGCGGCTGACGTGCACCACCGGCACCGGCGCCTCGGGAGAGATGCGGCTCACTTCGCCGAACCAGTAGCGGTCGAGCATGATATCGCCCACGACCAGGACGCGGGCATTTTCAAAGTTGGGTAGCTTCATTCAATTACCGTTTCTCACCGCAAAGGACGCGAAGGTACGCAAAGGAAAATCTTTTTTATTGCATTACCTCGCGTTCCTTTGCGTCCCTTGCGGTTACAGGTTTTTTTACAGACGGCCGATGGCGAAATACTCAATCCCCTGGGCGCGCACGTCATTCGGCTCGTACAGGTTGCGGCCATCGAAGATCACCGGCTGCTTGAGCTTGGCCTTGATGGCGTCGAAATCAGGCGCACGGAACACCTGCCATTCGGTCGCAATGACCAGGGCATCCGCCCCCTCCAGGGCAGCCATCGGCGCCTCCACCAGTTTCAGGCGTGGATCGTTGCCGAAAATGCGCGTGGTTTCATGCATCGCCACCGGGTCGTAGGCGGTCACGGTCGCGCCGCGCGCCCACAACCCCTTGATCAGCACGCGGCTGGGGGCATCGCGCATGTCGTCGGTGTTGGGCTTGAAAGCCAGCCCCCACAGTGCGATGTTCTTGCCGGCAAGGTCGTTGCCGAACTTCGCGGTGATCTTGTCGAGCAGCACTTCCTTCTGGCGATTGTTGACCACTTCCACGGCATTGAGGATTTTAAGGTCGCTGCCGTATTCCTTGGCGGTACGCTGCAGGGCTTGCACGTCCTTGGGGAAGCAGGAGCCGCCATAGCCGCAGCCGGCATAGAGGAAATGATAACCGATGCGGGGATCCGAACCGATGCCGTTGCGCACGTGTTCGATGTCGGCGCCCATTTTTTCCGCCAGCAGGGCGAGTTCATTCATGAAGGAGATGCGTGTGGCCAGCATGGCGTTGGCGGCGTACTTGGTCAGCTCGGCGGACTTGATGTCCATCACGATCAGACGGTCGTGATTGCGGTTGAAAGGGGCGTAGAGCGAGCGCATCAACTGTACCGCACGCTCGTCATTGGCGCCGAGCACGATGCGGTCGGGACGCATGAAATCGTCCACCGCCGCGCCTTCCTTCAAAAACTCCGGGTTCGATGAGACGCTGAATTCCAGCTTTTTGCCGCGTTTGGCCAATTCTTCCTGCACCGCGGCACGCACTTTATCGGCGGTTCCCACCGGCACCGTGGACTTGTCCACGATCACCTTGTACTCCTCCATGTTCCGTCCGATGGCACGCGCCGCCGCCACCACGTACTGCAGGTCGGCCGAGCCGTCCTCGTCCGGCGGCGTACCCACGGCGATGAACTGGATTACGCCGTGCCCGGCGCTTTCCGCCACGTCGGTGGTAAAGCGCAGCCGCCCCGCTTCGACATTGCGTTTGACCATCGCCTCCAGACCGGGCTCGTAGATGGGGATGCCGCCCTGCTTGAGGATGTTGATCTTGTTCACGTCCACATCCAGGCACAATACGTCGTTACCCACTTCGGCCAGGCAGGTGCCGGTCACCAGGCCGACATAGCCGGTCCCGATCACGCTTACTTTCATTTTATGACTCCTATTTCAAGATTGATTCGCTTTAAAGCCTGAAGGGGATCGGCGGCCCTGGTAATGGGCCGGCCGATAACCAGATAATCAGAGCCCAGGCGTATTGCCTCGGCCGGCGTAACGATGCGCACCTGGTCATCCTGCGCGGCAAAGGCCGGACGGATGCCGGGCGTAACCAGACAGAAGCCGGCACCCAGTTCCTGCCGCAGCGGCGCCGCCTCCCGGGCGGAACAGACCACCCCGTCCAGCCCGCTTGCATGCGCCAGCCTGGCCAGGCGCAGCACCGTTTCACGGGGATTTCCGGGCAGCCCCAGTTCTTTCAAATCCCCTGGCCCCATGCTGGTCAGAACCGTCACCGCAATCAGCCTGGGACGCTTGGCCGCGCCTTCCAGCGCTTCGCGCGCCGCCTCCATCATGCGGCTCCCGCCCAGTGCGTGCACATTCAGCATCCAGACACCGAGCTTCGCCGCGGCTTTGCAGGCCGAGGCAACGGTATTGGGAATATCATGGAATTTCAGGTCCAGAAACACTTCAAACCCGCTTCCGGCAAGGCGCTCAACCAGCACCGGCCCGGCGGCGGTGAACAGTTCCTTGCCGACCTTGAGCCGGCACAGTTTCGGATCGAGCATGGCCGCCAGCGCCAAGGCATCCTCCTGGGCGGCGAAATCAAGGGCAACGATAATCCTTGGGTCGTTCATATCAAAAAATTTCCGTTACCGTACAAAAAGGGGAAGTGTCGAGTCGAGTCAATTCACCACTCACCACTCACCCTTAGCCTCACATCAAATCATGCAGGCTGGCTTTAACCATCACCTCGATTTCCTCGCTGCGGCGCGGCGGGTAGGTCTCCCAGCCGCCACAGGCGGGACAATGCCAGAAATACTGACGCGCCCTGAATCCGCATTTCTCGCAACGATACAGCGCCAACCCGGCGGAATGCTGGTGTATCAGGTTGTGCACCAGTTGCAGATCCTGCCTGCGCTCGGCTGGCGCCTCGATCAGTTGCGCTTCCAGCAGCCGGTCGAGACCGCGCATGCTGGGGTTGCGCCGCAATTCGTCGCGTGCCAGTTGGTAGGCAACCTGCGGCCCTTCGGCTTCCAGCACCGCCTGGAAGATCACGTTCAACATGTCGAGCGATCCGTAGCGCGCGAGATAGCCGCGCAACAGTTCCAGCCCTTCGTTGAATCTGCCGAGCACCCGGTGGCTCGCCAACACCCGTTCCGCCACTAGGGCGAGGTGTGCCGGGTTCTGCGTTTCTATCCGCTTCCAGCGCTGAATCGCGGCTTCGTGCCGCGATTCGGCGGCCTCGATATCCCCCAGCAGAATATTGGCACGAACGCAGTCGCGAGAGGCGCCCAGCGCTTCACCCAAGTGCTCGCGCGCGGCGGCATGGTCGGAGTGGGCCATCTCGCTGGCCGCCAGTTCGCAATAAAAGTGGGCGATTTCTACCTGATAGGAACGGGCGGAAGTCTCGCCCAGCTTGCGCGCCGCCTCCACCGCCTTGAGCCAGTCCTTCTCCAGCACGTAGATTTCCAGCAGGTATTGCAAGGCCTCACTGGAATAGCGGGTCTGCTGCAGATCGCTGAAAACCTGCTCGGCGCGATCCAGCAGTCCCGCTTTCAGGTAATCCTGGCCCAGTTCCCGCATGGCCGTCAGCCTTTTTTCCTGTTCCAGATCGGACCGCTCCAGCAGGCTTTGGTGCATGCGGATAGCCCGCTCCACTTCGCCCCGCCGCCGGAACAGGCTGCCCAGCGCGAACTGCAGTTCTACCGTTTCGGTGTCGGCCTTGGCAATTTCGATAAAGGCCTCGATTGCCTTGTCTGTCTGCTCGTTGAGAAGGAAATTCAGCCCCTGAAAATAGGAAGCGGGAAGCCTGCGCGACTCCAGCATGACATGCCTGATATCAATCCGCGCCGCCATCCAGCCGAGGCCGAAAAACAGCGGGAATGCCAGCAACCACCAGTATTCGAATTCCATATAAACCGGACCGGCGAGCTAGTTGTCAGTCAACTTAAAACGACTGTACGTTCTTTGTAGGTGCGAATTCATTCGCACATCTGGCCGAATGAATTCGGCCCTACAAAAAAATCACGCAAATTCAACATGACTGACTACTAGTCCTCGTCCTTCACATCCTGCGCCTTGGCTCTGGCACGCATTTCCCGCTTGAGGGAAAAAATTTCGCGCCGCGCCCTGAAAATGAAGCCCAGACTGGCAGCTACGCCCACAGCGGCACCGGCACAGAAAAAACCAAAAAGGATCAGTGCCAAGGGCGCCTGCCACTGGTATCCCATATAATAATGGACCGCCACCGAGTCGCTGTTCTTTACCGCGAACCCCGAAGCCAGCAGGAACAGGCCGAAACCAAGCAACCAGGACAAGTAACGCATTCTTAATACGACTCCGAGATCAAGCTTTTACAATCGGGTAGGAGGCGGAGTCACCCCCGCCGTCCTCCCACACCACCGTACATGCGGTTCCGCATACGGCGGTTCATTGAACACACTGGAGCCGTCGCATCGTATCAAGCAGCGACACCAGACCCAAACGATCAAAGAAGGACTTC
>JAJYXP010000024.1 GCA_021801705.1 Pseudomonadota bacterium | reverse complement strand
GTGGGCGGTTTGCGCCCGTTGGGGCTGAACGAATCGTTGTTGCAGAAGGTGCAGCCGCCTGTCCCCTTGCTGCCGTCGCGGTTGGGGCAGGTCAGGCCGGCGTCCAGGGCGATCTTGTGCACCCGCTCGCCGTAGCGCCGCAACAGGTGTTGCCCATAAGTATTGATGCGGCCGGAAAGAACCATCTGAACGCTGCTGTCGGAATAAAATATAAAAACCGGAGTTTCGGCAAGACCGAATAGGCTAGCATGTCGCGCCCTAAGCTTCAAGTGCGGGGAAAGGGGTAATTACAGCGATTGCTTGATCGCCAGTACCGCCTGGTTGCGCAGGGTTCTCAACTGGCTGAGCTCGCTCTCGGGAATGCTGATGTCGCCGGCCCGTTCCTTGTCGGCGTAAATCATCGCCACCGGCACGTTCTTGACGTTGAGGGGAAACAGCACGAAGGTCTGGGCGGTGATGGATTTGCGGTACCAGGCCGGGATGCGGTCCTTGATTTTCGGGTCGTTGATGTCGGAAATCAGGATATCCACGCCCTTGGACAAGGCGGCGTGGAACACGTCCGGCGTGTAGGTCAACGGGAACTTGAAGCTCTTGATGATAGTGTTGGTGTCCTGGCCGAAGCCGAAGCGCCCGACCATGGCATTCTGCCTGCCGTCCTTGATGCACAGCAGCACGCGCTGGAAGCCCATGCTGCGGTACATGGTTTCCAGGATCATGCGCAGGATATCGTTGAGGGAGCAGCCGTCCATCACCAGGGAGTTGCTGATGTCCTGGATGCCGGCGGTGAGCAGGGCTTGAGCATTGGCCGGTGACGGGCTATCCTCCTCGGTGCCGGTGATTGCCGCAGGCGCTGGCTTCAGGTCCCGCGCTACGGTGAGCACCATCGTGTCCAGGTCTTGCGTGCCGGTCAGGGTAGCTGCATTTTCGGCCGCCGCTTCCTTCTCGGGCCGGCCCGCCCAGCGGGTGATCTGCTTGCCAAAATTGCTTTGTTTCAGGCTCAAGCTCACCGTGCTGGCATATTGGGAGATCTCGTCGAGCGATTTTTCCAGAGTCTGGTGCAACTGTTTTTCCGCGATCGGCATCTGGTTGCCGAAGCGCCCGGCAAGTTTCCTGATCTCCTTCAACCTGTCCTCGTGCGCGGTGTTGGCGATGATGTCGCACAACTCGCTGGAGAAGCCGGAGATGATGCGCAACTGTTCCTTCGGGGAATTGGGCCGGGGGATGGAAGCGGGCGGCAGTTTGCGCATGCTGTGCACAATCTGCTCCGGGAAACCCCAGTTCTGGGCGATGCCGATGCCGAGATCCTGGTAGGAAATGCCGAGCACCTGGGCGGACGCGTTATCCTCGTTGCATTCTTTCTGCGCCATGACCTTTTTCACCGCCTCCGCCTCTTCCGGGAAGTAGAACATTGCCAGCAGCCGCCCCAGGTTGTGGAACATGGCGCAGATGAAAGCCTCTTCCGGGTCTTTCGCCGCTCCCTTGGCGGCGATGTCCCTGGCCAGGATGGCGCCGAACAGAGCGCGGATGAATTCGTCCTTGAGGTGCGCCGCGTGACCCTTGTTCTGCAGGTGCTCGAACAGGATCAGGGTAATGGCGATGTTGCGCACCGCATCGAAACCGAGAATGATCACGGCGCGCGAAATCGTGCTGATGCTGCCGCCGCCGTACTGGCCGTAAAAAACAGTATTGACCAGCCGCAGGATCTTGTTGGTGAGCGCAAAATCCTTGAGAATCGAATTGGAAAGCTTGTTGATGCTCTCCATTTCGGAGGAAACGATGCGGTTGATGGCGCTGACCGATTCCGACAGGGCGGGGAAGTCGCTCTTGTGCCGCATGCGCCGCAACAGAAAATCCAGTGTGCTCTGCTTCGAGTTCGCGGAGGGCAGCGAGCCTTCCTCGTCGGCCAACGTGTAAGCGTGCAGCGCGTCCTTCATCTCTTCGGCGCTGGCGTAGCGGTCCATCGGATTATGCGCCAGCGCCTTGAGGATAATGTCGCCGAGCTTCTCGTCGAGCACGGCCTCGCTGTCCGGCGGCAGGGTAATGGGCTTGCTGGCGATGCGCTGCATCACCTGGTGGATATCGCCGCCTGTCGCGGCTTTTCGTCCGACGATCATTTCGTAGAGAATCAGGCCGGCGGCAAAAATGTCGTTCTTCGCGCTGACCGCCTTGTCACGGATATACTCCGGCGCCATGTAGGCCGGCGTGCCCATCAGGACGCCCTGTTCACCCGGGCTGTCGACACGCTCGGCGATGCCGAAATCCATTACCCGGGGCAATCCGTCTGCGTTGATCAGGATGTTGGAGGGCTTGAGATCGCGGTGGATGATGCCGTGCCGGTGGGCATGGGCAACCGCTTCGAGCACCGGACTGATGATGTCGATTGCCATGCCGGGGGATAGCGCCCCTTTTTCCTGCAGCAGTTCGGCCAGGGTTTGGCCTGCGACATATTCGAATACCAGATAGGGATCGCCGTCGTGCTCCCCGGCTTCGAAGATAGGCACGATACTGGGATGGCGCAACTGGCTGACCGTGCGCGACTCCTGGATCAGCGCCTGAACCTTGTCCTGCCTGTTATCCTGTTCGGCAAGATGCAGGGTCTTGATCGCCACCTCGCGCTGCAGGCTCGGGTCGTAGGCGAGGTAGACAACGCTCTGTGCGCCCCGGCCAAGAATCCGGACGATCTCGAATCGGTCGATATTTTTTATAATTCTTCCCTTGCGGTTTTCAGGAGATATTAACCGCCTGAACGTGCGGGTGGAGTGCGTGAAGAGTCTTATGGAATGCTATTTTGCATCAGATACGCCAGATTGTTAATAGCCAACCGGGCCGGATCGGGGAAACCGGGTTAAAATAAGCCTTTACGCTTGATCAGGGGTTAAGCATGTTTCAAGTCAACGCAATCTGGCGCACCTTATCCGTTGCGCCCCACCGCACGATGTTCCTTTTTGGCGCCGTGCAGGGCCTGGTTGCCATCGCCTGGTGGCTGATCGAGCTGCTTGGCCGTTACACCCCTGCCTGGCTGCCGCCATCCTGGGTGATCCCCGCCGCCTGGGCGCACGGCTTCCTGATGATTTACGGCTTTTTCCCGTTCTTTATTTTCGGCTTTCTCATGACTGTTTACCCCAACTGGATGAACGGCACAAAAATTCCGCCGCGGCGCTATATGCCGGCATTTCTGCTGTTGGCGGGGGGCGTGCTGCTGTTTTACATCGGTCTGATTTTGGGCAAGCCGCTGCTTGCCGCGGGGGTTGCGCTCATGCTCGGCGGCTGGGGTATCGCGCTGTATGCCCTGCTCGATGTCCTGATCACCACGCGCCATCCCGACAAACTTCATCCCGGGATCGCCGCTTTTTCCCTGGCGGCCGGCTGGCTGGGGATGCTGGCCTTTCTGATCTGGCTGGCGACCGGGAACGGACTGTTCGCGCTGTTTGCCCTTAAAGCAGGCGTCTGGTTCTTCCTGCTGCCGATATTCTTTGCCGTCGGCCACCGCATGATACCGTTCTTTTCCAGTCGAGTGCTGGACAACTACAAGATCGTTCGCCCCGTCAGCGCACTATGGGTGATGCTGGCATGCAGCTTCGGCCATGGCATGCTGGAATTCCTCGGCTGGAATGCCTGGCTGTGGCTGGTTGACCTGCCGCTGCTGGCGCAGACACTCTATTTGAGTTGGCACTGGCAGCTTCGCCGCAGCTTCGAAGTGCGCCTGCTGGCGGTGCTGCACATCAGCTTCGCCTGGCTCTCCATCGCATTGGCCCTGTATGCCGTGCAAAGCCTGGCGCTGCTGGCGGGTCGCCCCGTTCTTGGTTTTGCGCCGCTCCATGCCCTGGCTGTGGGCCTGTTCGCCTCGATGGTGCTGGGCATGGCCTCACGCGTGACGCTGGGGCATTCCGGCGCCGAACTGAAGGCGGATGGCGTGACCTGGGCGCTGTTCCTGGGCTTTCAGGCCGCGGTGCTGGCGCGCATTGCCGGCGACCTGCCGCTGGCCGGTTCGGCGGCCGGGCACTTTTACCTGCTTTCCGCGGTGATCTGGCTGGTCTGCTTCCTGCCCTGGTTCTTCAAGTACGCGCCGAAGTACTGGCGGCCCCGCTCAGACGGACAGGCGGGGTAATGAGGAGATAGTTCCGGATTGACAGCGACCGGCTCTATACAGGGCGCGCAGGCGCTTCCGTGCCCTCGCCTCCGAGCGCATCGACAAGATCGGGCAGGAAGCGGGACAATTCGCCGGCCATGATCGCAAAATCGGCATCGAACATTTCGTCTGCCGTTTCCGCCTGCTGCTCGGATTCTTCCTTGAGAATATCGAGGAAGGCCAAACGCTTGACCTGGAGGTTTTCGTGCAGCACGAAGGAGATGCGGTCGTTCCAGGTCAGGGCGAGCCGGGTGACTTGCTTACCGGCTTCAATATGGCCGCGGATTTCATCCGACTCCAGCGGATGGCGGACGTAGCGGACGGTCGCCTTTTCTTCCCCCGCCGCGCGCAATTCGCAATCCCGATCAATGGTAAACCCCGATGGCGCCTGATTGCCGGCAAGCCAGCCCGTCATGGCCGAGATGGGGGACAACTTCGTTTTGATTAAGGCGAGTGAAAAATCGTCGACGGACTTGCGCAAGGTTTCGAGCAACTCGTCCGCCTTGGCGGAATTTGCCGCATCGATGACCAACCAGCCGCCAACGGGGTCTATCCAGGCATAAGTAGAACGGCGCCGGGTAAATGCGCGCGGCAGCAACTCCTCTGCGACGCGCTCCCTGATCTCGCGCATCTCTTTGCGTCCCGGACGGTATCCTTGCTGTTCCTCGATTTCCGCGGCGCGATCCTGCGCGAACTGCTTGATGACCGACGCCGGCAGGAGTTTCTGCTCGACATTGAGTGCGATCAACATCTGCCCCTTGAGCGAATAAACCAGCGCGTCGCCGGCCGCCCTCGGCGCAACCCAACCCCGGCTCAGCATGTCCGTATTCCCGCAGCCCTGGAACGCCTGGCGTGCGAGCGCCTTTTCGAGCTGGTCGGTGGTAAGGTTGAAGTCGCGGAGGCGATAAATCTGGAGGTTTCTGAACCACATGGTTTGAACTCAAAAAGACGCGATTCTACACTAGTGTCGTGTTGAATTTGCGTGATTTTCTTGTAGGGCCGAATTCATTCGGCCAGATGTGCGAATGAATTCGCACCTACAAAAAACGTACGGCCGTTTCAAGTTGACCGGCTCCTGGCGAGACGAATTCACACTTGATCATCCGGCCCTGAGAGGCCCGAGCTTCCCACGGGATAAGCGCCACTTATCCCGTGGGAAGAACCGCGCTACGGCAAAACGGAGTCTATGACGATGCTCAGGCCTTGCTGTCCAAGCTTGACCGGACCGACTTTGCCCTGCAGGTCCCCGCTTTGCGGCATGGCCTGCCCCGACTTCGATACGCGCGCGCTCAGCATGACTTCAGGATGGTTCGAAAGCTTGTCGTTCGGCGTCATTGCCGTGGAATCGTCCAGGGTGAAGCGGTAAGGGAGTTGTTTAGCATTGATCCGCACACTGGCCAAAGGCATTTTCGGACCTTGCGGCAACTGCGCAAAAATGAACACCGTATCATTGGCGCCCACCTTGGCGATCAGGTCCTTGCGCACGGTCACGGTGCCGGAAATGGCCGGCTCACCCTGCGATGCCTGCTGGGTCTTTTCCGCCGCCCTGCTTTTCGCGCTCGGCTCGGACAGGTTGACCTGGCCGGACAGGGCTGCCGCCTTCTCGGCTTCTTCGACTGCAGCAGAAATTCCCCTGTAAGGATCGCTGTCCGGCGGAAGCAGTTTTAGCAGCCGCCGCCAATAATATGCAGCCTGAGCGAAATTCCTGCTCTCGTAGGCGGCACTTCCCGCAAGATTCAGCGCCTTCTCGTCATTTTCATTCAATTTCAGCGCCTGGTTGATAAGCTCCAGCGGCTTCCCCTGCAAGTTGCCTCCCTGAGTCATGGCGAGCACATCGGCGTAGTCCGCCAGGAGGCGTGAATCTTCGGGAAGCAACTCGCGTAATTTGGCATAAGCCCGTGCAGCCTCGCCGAATTGCCGGGTTACGCTATAACTGCGCGCCAGCATGTACCAGCCGGCGGCATCATCCGGATTTTTCTTCAGCTTGGCTTCCAGGGAGGCAATCATGGGAGCCGTCTCGTGCTGGCCCTGCTGCACCATTGCAGCGGGCGCTTCGGGGCGCGGCACGACCAGCGCGTTGGGGTTGCCCAGGCCCATATAAATGGCAATCGCCACCACCGGAATCGCCCCGGCCAGCACATACCCCGGCCAGCGGCCGGATTGGCCGGTCGCGGCAGGGGAAGATTCCGCAGGCACGTCCTCGCTCAGGCGTTTCTCGATTTCCTGCCGGGCCTCCTCGTATTGCGCTGCATCCAGCTCTCCGCTATCGAGATCGGATTTCAGTTCGGCGAGTTGATCCTGATAGATGGCGAGGTTGACCTCCTTGCGGTTCACCTGTGCGGGCCTGGCATTGCGCCGCAGCAGGGGCGGCAGGACAAACGCCAGTGCCACTGCGATGAAAAGGAAAAAGAGTGCCCAAAACAGCGAAATGGTCCAGAAATTTGTCATGATTCATTTCCGTTGTTGCCAAGAAGAGCTTCCACGCGCCTTTTCTCTTCCTTGGATAAGGATACCTCGGCAAGGCGGTTGCCGCGCCGTTTGATATAGGCGTAGAGACTGCCCGCCGCACCGATCAGCAGCACGAACGGGCCAAACCACAGCAGCCAGGTAAGCGGCTTGACCGGCGGTTTGTAGAGCACGAAATCGCCATAGCGCTGGGTGAGGTAGTCGACGACCTGCGCGTCGCTCTTGCCGGCGCTCATCTGCTCGCGGATTTCCTGGCGCAGATCCTGCGCCAGGTCGGCGCGGGAACCCGCCAGCGATTCGTTCTGGCACACCAGGCAGCGCAGGTCTTCGGAAAGTTTTATCATGCGCTGTTCCAGCACGGGATCTGCGGCTACCGGCCTGGCCTCGTCGGCCATGGCTGTGAGGGGGAGCCATAGGGCGAGCATGATCATCCACGGTCTCATTTCTGCAACTCCTTCACCAGGGGGAGAATTTTCTTGTTCAGGACATCGGGCGTGACCGGGCCGATATGCTTGTAGCGGATGATGCCGCCCCTGTCGATGACATAGGTCTCGGGGACGCCATACACCCCGTAGTTGATGCCCGCCCGCCCATCGAGGTCGACCACGGTCTCCACATAGGGATTCCCGTAACGATTAAGCACGGCCTGTGCATCGCTTGGCTGGTCCTTGTAGTCCATGCCATAGATCGGCACGCCGCCCTGCCTCGCCAAATCAAGCAACAGAGGGTGTTCCTCCCGGCAGGCAGCGCACCAGGAGGCCCACACATTGAACAGCCAGACCTTGCCGCGCAGGTCCGCCGGACTGAGCTGTCTGGCGGGGTCGGACAGCAAGGCAAGATTGAAATCGGGCGCCGGCTTGCCGATCAGCGGCGAGGGCACTTCGCGCGGATCGAGCTTGAGGCCGACGGCGAGAAAGCCCACCAGCACGATGAAAATGCCCAGGGGAATCAGGAAACGCTTCATGCTCCAGCCCCTCCCTTCTTGCGCGAGGTGCGATAGCGCCGGTCGGTGATCGCCAGCAAACCGCCCAGAGCCATCAGCACCGCGCCCATCCAGATCCATACCACGAAGGGCTTGTGGAACACCCGCACACTCCAGGCGCCGCCATCCAGGGATTCACCCAGTGCGGTATACAGGTCGCGCGTAAGACCGTAGTCGATCGCCGATTCGGTGAAAGGCATGCCGGAGGCAGCGTAAATACGTTTTTCCGGGTGCAGGGTGGAGACAGGCTTGCCGTTCCGGCTCACTTCCAGCGTGCCGCGCGAACCCCTGTAATTCGGGCCATCCACATCTCTCACCCCATCGAAGCGGAAGGTATAGTCCTTCACAGTCACGGTATCGCCCACCTCCATGCGCACGTTGCGCTCGGTCTGGTAGGCCGACACCATGGTAACGCCGATCACGGTGACAGCCACGCCCAGGTGAGCGAGATGCATGCCGTAGAAGTTCGCCGACCAGCCCGCGCCCGTCCGCATGCGGCTGCGCACGCCGATGGCGACGGTAACGGCTATCCACAGGGACAGCAGATAGCCCAGGGAAACCGCCGGCTTCCATTCCCCCAGTGTAAACGGCAGCAGCAATGCCACCAGGACGCTTGCGCCGAAACCCCATTTCAGGCGTGCGGCCAATTCAGGCACATTCACCTGTTTCCACCGCGCCAGCGGGCCGATGCCGCTGAGGAATATCAACGGAGCCACGAGAGGGACGAACACGGTGTTGAAATAAGGCGGTCCGACCGAGATCTTGCCCAATCCCAGCGCATCGAGAAACAGCGGGTATAGCGTACCCAGCAGCACCGCTCCAGCCGCCGTCAGGAGCAGGATGTTATTGACCATCAAAAAAGATTCGCGCGACACCAGTGCGAAGCGGCCGCCCAAGCCGACCTGCGAAGCACGGAAGGCAAACAGCAGCAGCGAGCCACCGATCACCACCAGCAGGAAAATAAGGATGAACAGGCCGCGCGCCGGATCGGTGGCGAAGGCGTGCACCGACGACAGCACGCCGGAGCGCACCAGGAAGGTGCCGAGCAGACTCAGGGAGAAAGCGCCGATGGCAAGAAACACCGTCCACGCCTTGAAGCTGCCGCGCTTCTCGGTCACCGCCAGGGAATGGATCAGCGCCGTGCCCACCAGCCATGGCATCAGCGAGGCGTTCTCAACCGGATCCCAGAACCACCATCCTCCCCAGCCCAGCTCGTAATAGGCCCACCAACTGCCCATCATGATGCCCACCGTCAGGAACGACCATGCCGCCGTGGTCCAGGGGCGAGACCAGCGCGCCCAACTGGCATCCAGCTTGCCGGAAAGCAGCGCCGCTATCGCGAAAGCGAAGGCCACGGAAAATCCGACATAGCCCATGTACAGAATAGGCGGGTGAACCACCATGCCGGGATCCTGCAGCAGCGGGTTGAGATCGGAGCCATCCATGGCCATCGGCATCCGCAGGAAAGGATTGGAGGTGGCCAGCATGAACAGCAGAAAACCGAAGCTGACCAGACCCATCACGCTAACCACACGCGCCACCATGTCATCGGGCAGATGGCGGCTGAACAGGGTGACCGCCACGGTCCACAGGCCGAGAATAAATGTCCACAGCAGCATCGAGCCTTCATGCGAGCCCCAGGTGGCGGTGAAGCGGTAGATTTCAGGGAGGCGGGAATGGGAGTTGCGGGTCACGTTCAAGACCGAAAAGTCGTTGGTGAGAAACGAATAGGCCAGACATCCAAAGGCGATGGCGACAAAAAGAAACTGGGCGCGGGCGGCCGGTTTGGCTACCGACACCAGCGCCAGGTTGTTGCGCGCCGCACCCACCAGCGGCAGGATGCCTTGGACAAGCGCCAGCAACAGCGCCAGGATTAATGCGAAATGGCCGAGTTCAGGGATCATTATTTTCCTTCTTGCGGTAGGACTAGTGTTTTCTGGGTTTTTTGCGCCTTTTCCAGCGCGCTGGCCGCTTCGGGCGGCATGTAGTTTTCGTCGTGCTTGGCCAGCACCTGATCCGCCACGAATTCGCTGTTGTTCAGACGGCCTTGTGCCACCACGCCTTTGCCTTCCTTGAACAGGTCGGGCAGGAGGCCTTTGTAGGTGACCGGAATGGTTTGCGCCGTATCGGTGATGCGGAAATGCGCCGTCACGCCGTCCGGCTCGCGGCGCAAGCTGCCGTTCTCGACCAGTCCGCCGACACGGAATGCGCGATCGAGCGGCGCTTCCCCTTTGACGACCTGGGTCGGGGTGAAGAAAAACACCAGGTTGCTGCGGAAGGCGTTGAGCACCAGCGTGGCCACCACGCCCAGGCCTATGACCGCAACGCCAATCAGAATAAGCTTCTTATGCCTCGTTTTCATCGTTTTTCACCTTGCCGTATTTCACAGTGTTCAGAGCCAGTTCCAGCGCTTTTTTCCGGTGCAGCCGCAACATCACGATTTCGCCGGCAACCAGGATGGCGGTCACCGCAAAGGAGCCCCACACGTAAAGGGCGTATCCTCCCATGTAAAAGAATTCCGGCCAGCTATTCCAGTTCATGCGTCAGCCTCCAGCATTTGCGCCACCCACTGAGCGTTTCGCTCGCGCTCCAGAATGATGCAGCGCGCCCTCGACAGCGCCGCCGCGATAGTGTACATCCACGCTGCCAGCGCCATCACCAGCATGCCCACGAGCATGATGGAGGCCATGCTGGGCGCTTTCGTCATGCTCACCGATGCCCCTTGATGCAGGGTGTTCCACCATCTGACGGAAAAATAGATGATCGGCACATTGACCACCCCCACCAGCGCAATCAATGCGCCCGCACGGTCTGCGCGGCGCGGGTCGTCGATCGCCGACTGCAGCGCCATGAAGCCAAGATAGAGAAAAAACAGGATCAGCTCCGAAGTCAGGCGCGCATCCCATACCCACCATGCCCCCCAGGTCGGCTTGCCCCACAGCGCTCCGGTCCACAGCGAAACGAAAGTCAGCATGGCGCCGGTGGGCGCAAGGGCGCTCGCCATCATGAACGACATGCGCGTGTTGAACGCCAGCCCCAGCGCCGCCCAGCAGGCCATCACCACATAAATGAACATGGACATCCAGGCTGCGGGCACGTGGATAAAGATGATGCGGTAAGCCTCGCTTTGCTGGAAATCGGTGGGCGCGAGGAAAAGGCCGATATACAGGCCGGCCACGCAGAACAAGGCCGCCGCGCCGTAGAACCAGGGAATCAGCCGGCCCGCAAAATGGTAAAAAGTTGCCGGAGAAGCATACCTATACTTGTTAAATCTGTTTATCATTCAATCGAAATCCGCAACGCCGCCGACACCGCCCACGGCGTCAACATGAAAGCCAATATCAAAATCCCGCCCAGCAACGACAGGTGCGCTTCCGCGCCCAGCCCCGACATTGCCCCATCCACCGCGCCGGCGCCGAAAATCAGCACCGGGATGTAAAGCGGCAGCACCAGCAACGATACCAGCACACCGCCGCCGCGCAGACCCAGAGTCAAAGCGGCGCCAATCGCACCGATCAGCGACAGCACGGGCGTGCCGAGCAGCAGCGAAAACACCAGCACGCCCAGCGCCTCGCCCGACAAACCGAACTGCACGCCCAGCACCGGCGCCACGAGGATCAGCGGCACCCCGCTCACCAGCCAGTGCGCCAGTATTTTACCGGTAATCCAGACCACCGGAGGCGTCGGCGTCAAAACAAGCTGTTCCAGCGTGCCATCGGCGTGATCGCTGGCAAACATCCGGCCGAGAGACAGCATCGCCGCCAGCAGGGCCGACACCCACACCACGCCGCCGCCCATCAGTCGCAGCAGCTTGGGGTCCGGCCCCACGCCAAGCGGAAACAGACTGGCCACAATGACGAAAAAAAACAGCACGGTAAGCACGTCCCCGCGCCGCCTCATGGCCAGCAGCAACTCGCGCCGCAGCAAAACAATGACGGTCTGCGACGTGCTCATGCCGACAAATCCAGAATCTTGGGCGCTATGCCCGGGATCATGACCGGCTGGTGAGTGGTCAGCACAGCCATGCCGCCCTGGCGCAAATGTTCGCCGAGCAGCGATTGCACCAGCTTCAGCGCTGCCTGGTCAAGCGCCGTCAGCGGCTCGTCGAGTATCCACAGTCTGGCCTTTGCCAGCAGCAGACGGGAAAGCGCGACGCGCCGCCTCTGCCCCTGTGACAGCGATTTTGCCGGCAGGTTCAAACAATGTCCCAAACCAAGGTGCCCCAGCGCACCTTTGACCTCCTCCCGCTTTACCGGGATCCCCGCAAGCCGGCAGGCGAAATCGAGATTTTCGAAAGCGCTCAGGTCCTCCTTGACCGCCGGGGAGTGGCCGAAATAGGCCATCTCGGCATGGTAGCTTTCGCGCGCCGCGCCGATTTTCTCGCCGCGCCACAGAACTTCACCGGATTCCGGCGCCATGAGCCCGCACACCATGCGCAGCAGACTGGTTTTGCCGCTGCCGTTGGCGCCCTGCACCAGCAGCAGTTCGCCTTCGCGCAAAGTGAAGTTGAGGTGGGTGAACAGCGTGCGCTCGCCGCGTACACAGGCGAGGTCTTTCCCTTCCAGCATTAATGATTACCCGAAATTTTGAGACGGCGGGTTTGCCTGTAAGCAGCCCGAGAAGGCGTAATTATACTGGAAGGATTAACCCGAATGTTTCATAAAATCCAAATTGTCCCACGCGTTTCGTGAAAATTGTGACACCCCTACAGGGGAATCCATTGGTTTTAGGCGTGGGACAATCTGGGTTAAATTCAGAATACGCGTTCTTGAATAACGCCATGTGGCGTTATGTGCAGATTCTCAACTACCCGGTTTCATCGATCAGACAAGCGTTGCCGATCTACTTGAAGCTGCCGTAGTAATGGATAAGGGCTTCAATATCACCCTTACCAAGCGCTTCCAGCTTCGGTTTCATTTTCTTGGGGATAGGCCGCTTGCCTTCATTGAAGAATTTGAGTTGCTCGTCAAGATAAGCCATCTTCTGACCCGCCAGGATGCCGGCGTCGTCGCTTGCTACGCTGCCGCCTTCGGAGTGGCATTTTTCGCAGCCTTTATCGTGGATCGCCTTGCCTTTCCTGGCCAGGACAGCGTCAAACTTCTGCGGGGTGCGGACAAATTTCTGCTCGGCGAAATATTCAGCCACTTGCTTGATGTCGTTGTCGCTAAAGTCTTTGACCACCTGGCACATGTCGATTTTTGTGTCCTTACAGGGTCTTTCCTTGTCCTTGTATGCCTTCAGGCTGCCACTCAGGTATTCAGCAGAATATCCTCCAATGATAGGCACATCCAGTTCAGTGCTGGCCCCGCCTTTGCCGTGGCAACTGGCACAAGACTCAACCAGCTTGGTCACGTCGGCGGCCGATGCCGCGGTTGAAAGTGACAGGCCGAATAGGGCGCTGCATGCCAGCAATGCGTATCCAATATGGGGGGTTTTCATGATAGGCAATCCTTTTAATGCACTCATAATGCACTCAGTTAATTTTGACAAGCCTGGCATTTTCGCTTCCCGGCAGCGCGTGGCGAAAACAAAAACTTGATGATTTCCGATTTGCGTCAGGGCAGGGAAAATCCTATCGGCACAATTCAAATTTAGTCACGCTGAGGGGTCCCCATAACACGGCTACCTAGCGCATGCGAGGTAGCCGCCGTCAACCGCTTTCCTCAGAAACCCAGTGAAACGCCGACCATCAGGGTGTGGTAACCGCCCGTCATGCTGCTGTAGACCTTGTCGTTGTAATAGTCATAAGCGTACGAACCCTTGATCTTCATCGACTTCTTGATCGCGTAGTTCGCGCCCAGCGAGACGGTCTGAACATCGTTGTTGACCTGCTCATCAACCGTGGGAATGCCTAACCCGCTCGCGTTGCTGCCCTTGGAGTGCGAGTAGGTGTAGTTGCCGCTGTAGCTGAGCACTGAACTCGCCTGCAAGTCCGCGCCCACCGAGAAGACGTAAGTGTCGACCTTGTAGTTTGGCGTGCCACGGGTAGCGAACACCACATCGTTGGTGGAGCCGATCAGTTGCTCGTAGCGGCGGCGCTGCTCGGAGATGAAGTACGACGCAAAGTCGTTCTGCATCCACCCCAGGCTGGCGGTGGTGGTCAGCTTCTCGTTCGGCGTCAGGCTGAGCGAGACTCCGGCCGACTGCTGCGTGTTGTCGGTGTTCTGCGTGAGCGAGCCACTTACAGCAGCCGCTATCCCATTGGTAAGGGTGTTGTTGTCGTTCTTCTTGTTCTTGTAATTGTAATAACCGCTTACCGCCGTGGCGCCGTTCAGCGCGTAGCTCACCTTTGTCTTCAGGTTGAACGACTCGGCAGGCTCCGTGACCAGGCCGGTTTCATTCGCGCTCAGGTAGGATGGCGACACCCGGACGATCAGCCCCGGCATCGGCCGCGCCACCCAGTTGACGTACAGCTCGTCGGAAAACGTTTGTTGCCGGTATAGCGACTGCTGCGGTTGAATACTTCTCGTGGTCAACAAAGCCCAGGTCAGGTCACGATCCCGGTCTTCGCGCTTCCAGCCGACCGTCACCGCGGATTTGAGCGTGGTCGGGCGGAACGTGGCGGAAAGCCCATAACTGAGCGACTTGATCGTGTTGATCCGAACGTCCAATTTCTCTTGAACTGCGGGATCGATCAAGCCGGTCGCCGGAAAGGTCGAGTCGTTGTCGCGGTTGTTGTACTTGACGAAGCCTTCCAGACCGACCCCGCTCAGCGCGTTGGAGTGGACGTTGAGGTAGGCGCTGTTGGTCGTAATCTTGCCGATGTTGTAGCCGGCAGCCTGCTGGTTCTGGGCAAACGAATCCTGATCGAGAACGGACAAGCCGTAACCGGCCGCAACCGCCGTGCTGCCGAAGTTCCTGGCCACGCGGAGGTTATTCGAGATCAGGGTGCTGTCCGGGACGAAATGCAGGGGTTTGGTGGCGGAAGGAGCATTAAAGAAACCCGCGAAATTAGCCGCGAAATCCCCCATCAGGACATCGCGCGCCTGGTTGTCGAACTTCTCCAGCGAACCTTCGTAGGAAAGGGCGAAGCCGCCCGGCACTCCGCTCAGATTCAGCGTGTAGCGATTCATCTTTTCATTGACGGGCATGTCGAAGCCGCGCCAGCGCTGCAAGACCCTGGCCGCACCGCCGGTTACGTCGCCGCCCCCGGCAACATAGGTGGCAAAACGGTTGCCGTCGCGCTGGTAGCCATCGTACTTGAGCGCGGCGGAGGCGGTTGTACCGAACAGTGTCGGCTTCAGCGCGAGCCTCGCTCCATAGGTGGTGCGGTCGATCTTGTACAGCGTCTGGCCGGCGGCGTCATCGTTGAACTGCGCTACATAGCCGGTGTTCGTGTTCGCAGGAACATTATAGGTGGGATCGGTGCCGCCAACGACCTGGTTCGGACTGTAGAGAAAGTCGATCCCCCCGGTGGCCGAACGGAAACTCGAGTAGTAGCCGCTAAAGCCCAGCTTGTCCGAATCGGCCTTGACCGTTCCCCGCTGGTTGTAGGCGCCGAAGCCTTGTCGCTCCAGCTCGAACACGTCCCGCTGCGAATTCGTGACGAGGACGCTCGCATCCACATCGGGGTAGAAGCCGGAACGGTTGTCCCCGCTTTTCTGGTAATTGTAGCGCTCCAGGAACTGCGTCCTGTCGGTACCGAAGCCCTTGTCGTAGTCGAAGTAGTACAGCTTAGGCGTGATTTCCGCGCTGACCGCGTTGCTGCTCTGAACCGGCTCATCGGCAGCATGCAGCGCCGGGCCAGCCAGGATCGTCACCGTGGGCAACACAAGTTTGATCAATGTTTTCGCTTTCATGGCGTCATCCTTCCCAATGATTAGTGTCTGAGATGCTGGTCGACCGAGCTGCCGTGAATTGCGCCGTGGCAACTGGCGCAGTTCCTGAGTACGGCCCCCGAAATTCTTTCGGTTGTTATGGCGCCCGTTGCAGCGCTCGCCGTCTGTCCATGGCGGTTGTTGGGCAGCGCGTGGCATTGCAGGCACTGCATCGGTGACGCGACATCAAGCAGTCTCCGGTTCGGCGAACCGTGCGGGTTGTGGCAGTTGGCGCAGTCTTCCGCAACCGGCGGGTGCTCGAATACGTGAGGCCCGCGCACCGCCTGGTGACACTGGGTGCATTGCTCGGTCTTGCCGCCCAGCGTTGCCTGCTTGCCATCGTGCTGGTTGTGGCAGTTGGTGCAGGAAATGGCGCCTTCCTTCAGCGGGTGATGCGAGGTCATGCTGAAGCGCGCCAGCACGTCCTGGTGGCAGGTGGCGCACAGCTTGGCGTTTTTATCCAGCTTCAAATCGCCCACATTGGACTGTTTGCCGACCTTGGGCTTGTGGATGCCGTGGCAGTCGCTGCACTGGACGCCGGCCTTGTTATGCTCGGAAAATACGAAATTCATTCGCTTGGCGTCATCGGCGTGACCCTTGCCGGTCGCGTGGCAGGACAAACAGGTTTCCGAGGCGATCGCCTTGTTCGGTAATGTCTTCTTGTTTATTCTATGCGCCTCCGCATCGGTGTGACAGGACACGCAATCGCTGTGGTTGGCGTGAACCTTGGCTTCGGAGTCGTCATGGCATGACGTGCATGGCTTGACCGCCGGTTTGTCCGCGTTTGCTTTCGTTGTCGCTGCTTGCGGTGGCGCCGCCAAGGCGCTGCCAAACATCCCCCACAGCACCAGAACCAACAATACCCTGATATGTCTCATAGCCTGTCTCCCCTGCCGGTTGTATCAACAAAAAACATCGTTCTATTGGAAAGTCATTGTCTACAATTTCGGACGGAGTCACTACGGCCTATTAGCCCGAAACGAATAAGACTAAAGTTCTATTTTTATCAGACCTTGGTCTCATTTCGGCGCAGCCATCGCGTGTTATCATTGGCCATCCAGCGATCATTCGCGATCACATACCGAGGGTTTCCGATGCCGACAACCCTGAAGCAAGCATTCAGCCGCCTGAACTTTTCGCGCCAGTTCATGCTGGCGATCATCGCGGTTCTCGTGATCGGCATGGCGGCCATCGGCGCCTGGATGGGACAGCAGATAGAGACTAGTGTGGTGAACCGCACTGCGGCGATCGCGGCGGTTTACGTGGAGAGCATCCTCGCGGCGCAATGGCACGGCGGGCCAAGCGTGGGGATAGTGGGCAGCGAATCGCACGCCGAGCTCGATAGCCTGTTCGTCGAAGGACCGCTGCGCCGCAAGGTGGTCCGCTTCAAGCTCTGGGACGCCGACGGGCGCATCGTCTACAGCAGCGACCATGCGCAACTGGGACGCCGCTTCCCGGTCGAGGGCCGGCTGGCGGCAGCTTTTACGGGCACGCTGCAGGCCCGGGTGAGCGATCTCGACGAAGCCGACAACCAGCCCGAGCGGGCGCACTGGCAGCGACTGCTCGAGGTCTATGTGCCAGTACGTGTCGGCAACCAGGGCAAGATCATCTCGGTCGCCGAGTTCTACCTCTCGGTGGAGAACCTGGAACGCGACATCCGTATCGCCCAGCAGCTCAGCTGGGCGCTTGTCGCGGTCACCACTCTCGCCATCTACCTGTTGCTGTTCAGCCTGGTGCGCCGCGCCAACGATACCATCCGCGACCAGCAACGCGACCTGCGCCACCAGCTCCAGCAACTGCGCACCGCACTTGACGAGAACGATCGCATGCGCGAGCGGCTGCGCGAGGCAGGCGTGAGCACGACTACGCTCAACGAGGAGTTCCTGATTCGGATCGCCGCCGACCTGCACGACGGTCCGGCGCAGGCGATCGCCTTCGCCCTGATGCGATTCGACGAGTTTGCTGCAGCGTGCCGTGCCTGCGCATCGTCATCGAGTGGCGTTGAGCAAGACCTCCGCAGCATCCAGGGCGCCCTGCAATCCTCGCTTCGGGATGTGCGCAAGATTTCTTCCGGACTGGCGATACCGGGCATCGCCGAGCTGTCGCTCGCCGACACCGCTCGACGCGCGGTGCGCGACTTCGAGCGCATGTCCGGGCAAGCGGTCCGGACTGAGATCGATGAAGCCCTGGACAAGGCGCCGCTTGCGGTCAAGATCACGGTGTACCGGCTACTCCAGGAATCGCTTACCAACTGCTGGCGGCACGCGTCCGGGGTCGCGCCGCGGGTGCGTGTGCAACAGGCCGATGGACAGGCGCTGATCGCGATCACAGACCAGGGCGCCGGTTTCGATCCTCAGGCGGCTGCCGTAGCGGGTCGGCTCGGACTGGCTTTCATGCGCGAGCGCGTCCGGCTGCTAGGGGGTATCTTTGAAGTCGATTCCGCTCCAGGACGCGGCACCTGTATCCGCGCCCGGCTTCCCCTGTCAACCGATGAGATGATTCATGTCTAGCCCGATCCGTATTCTGCTTGCCGACGACCATCCCCTGTTCCGCGAGGGAGTCGCCCACTCGCTTGGCTCGGAACCGGATTTCGAGTTGATCGCCCAGGCCGGCAGCGGTGAGGAGGCAGTGGAACTGGCGCATCGCTGGCATCCCGACATGGTGCTGCTGGATGTCACGATGCCTGGAATGGGAGGCGTCGCGGCTGCCGGAAAGATCGCCGCCAGCGCACCGGAAGTACGCATCATGATGCTCACCGTCTCCGAGAACCGGGAAAACCTGATGGCAGCCCTCAGGGCTGGGGCGCATGGCTACGTATTGAAGGGCGTGTCCGCAAGCGAGTTGCGCGCCATCACGCGCCGCGTAGCCGGTGGCGAGGCCTATGTCACCCCCGCCCTGGCCGCAGATATGCTGACCGAGTTCTCCCACCCGCACCCCGCTGATTCGTTTTCCGAACTGACGGCGCGCGAGACCAAAATCCTCAACCTCCTCAGCCAGGGACTCACCAACCGGGAAATCGGCGAGGCCATGCACCTTGCGGAGAAGACCGTCAAGCATTACATGACGAGTATCCTGCACAAACTGCATGTGCGCTCACGCACCGAGGCTGCGTTGATCGCCGTGCAGCACGGCGTGTCTGGGTGTGACCCGCAGCGGCTGCATTTCCTGGAATGCGGAACGAAGATTCGCTGTAACCCAAAGGACCTGCCACGGAACAAGTGTTAGACGCGTAACACTTATTCCGTGGCCAGCGGTCCCCTTTCACATCGCCAAGGTCATTTCTCAAATAATTCAAATGAATCAAAGGTACTGGAGTCTATTTCATTTTCAGCCACTTCATCATCACGTCTCCTTACAAATCCAATCCCATCTACCCTGACAGTGAATCAAAGTAGTCAGCTTCACGCAGCATAGCTTGTAAACATGGCAGAGAGCATACCAGCGGGGTATAGGGAAAAGCCTGATACATGTAAACATGTTCGGATTGCCCTGAAAATGCCGTTTCACCGCAGAGGATGCAGGGAAATTCAGAGGGCTAGGCGATGCGCCCTCCGCGTCCTCTGCGGTTCAGTCACTTATTGCCTGTTCATTTCAGCAGCCTGCGCCGGGTCAGCACCAGCGCGATGTAATAGCCGATGCTGCCGTAGGCGAGCAAGGCCGAGACATGGGCCAGGATGTGCTGAGGCTCCCCGCCTTGAACCAGCGGCCGGGCGAGCGAGATGGCATGGGTGAGCGGCAGCCAGGCCGAAACCGTCTGCAACCAAGATGGTAGCTGATCGACCGGGTAAAACACGCCGCACAGCAGCACCATCGGCGTGATCACCAGGGTGAAGTAATACATGAAGAAGTCGTAGTTGGGCGACAGCGCGTTCATCACCAGCCCCATGCCGGCAAAGCAGAAGCCGATCAGGATGATCAGCGGCAGCAGCCACAGGGTCTGCCCCAGTCCGGCCAGTCCCAGCGCCCACACGATCGCAAGGATGGCGACGCCGGACAGCAGGCTCTTGCTGACGGCCCAGACCAGTTCGCCGAGCAGCACGTCATCGAGGGTCAGGGGTGCGTTGAGGATCGCCTCCCAGGTTTTCTGCACGTGCATGCGTGAAAAACCCGAATACAGCACTTCGAAGGTGGCGCTGTTCATGGTGCTGTAGCAGACCGTGCCGGCGGCGAGGAAGGTGAGGTAGGGCACGCCGCCCACCTCTGGCAGCAGCCCGCCCAGGCCGTAGCCCATGCCGAGCATGTAAAAGGCCGGGTCGGCCAGGTTGCCGAGGATGGAGGGAATGGCGAGCTTGCGCCATACCAGGAAATTGCGCCGCCATACCGGGATGAAGCGCAGGCTCAAGGAGGGCAGGCGAAACAGGGCGGCTCTATTCATCCCGGATTGTCCATTGGAATGCTCGTGCATGTAGGAGCGCAGCCCCCGGCGCGAATGTGGCCGCAAATCGCGGCTAAATCCCATCCCCATCCTAACCTTCCCCTTGAAGGGCTGCCCTCTCCCCAACCCTCCCCCGCAAGCGGGGGAGGGGGCAAACGTGAAAGGCGCTTGTTTTGATTTGGGACGATCGCCCTCTCTCCCTCTGGGAGAGAGTTGAAGAGAGGGTTGGCGCCGCTCCCACAGCGGTGTTTTGGCTCTAATGGATAATCTGGGTTCTTCAATCGCGCAGCTCCTTGCCGGTCAATTTCAAGAACACGTCTTCCAGGCTCGCCGGACGGTGCAGGTAGCGCAGGCTGCTCTGGCTCTTTAAATGCTCGAGCAGGGCACGACTGTCGCGGGTGTAGCAGAACAGCATTTCGCCGGTCTTCTCCAGGCGCTGGCACAGGCCGCGGCCATACTGTTCGGCCCAGGCATCGACTTCCTCGCCGACCACTTCCAGCACTTCCGGCTCGATGTGCTGCTCGATCAGCGCGCGCGGACTCCCGGTGGCGATGATCTTGCCCCGGTCCATGATGCAGAGCCGGTCGCACAGGCGTTCCGCTTCTTCCATGAAATGGGTGGTCAGCACCAGGGTTTTCCCTTGGTTGATGAGCTCGCGCAGGCGCTGCCAGATCATGTGCCGCGCCTGGGGATCAAGGCCGGTGGTCGGCTCGTCCAGGAAGATCAGGTCGGGATCGTTGACCAGCGCCCGCGCCAGGGTCAGGCGCCGCTTCATGCCGCCGGACAGGGCGTCGATGCGGGCATCTGCGCGATGTTCGAGGCCGGCGAATTCGAGCAGGGCCGGGATGCGCCTGGCGGTTTCGGCGTCTTTCAGGCCGAAATAGCGGCCGTAGGCCATCAGGTTCTCGCGCACGGTGAAGTCGGGGTCGAGGTTGTCCATCTGCGGCACCACGCCCACCCGTATCCGCGCTTCGCGCGCCTTGCCCGGGACCGGCAGATCGAACAGCGAGATCGTCCCGCTGTCCGGCGCGGTCAGCCCCAGCGCCAGGCGCAGGGTGGTGGTCTTGCCGGCGCCGTTCGGCCCGAGCAGGCCGAAGCATTCGCCGGCATTGACGGCGATGTCGATCCCGGCCACGACTTCGAGAGCGCCGTAGGACTTGCGCAGGCCCTTGATGTTCAGCAGCGGCATGCGTCCGCCACAATCCGGCCGAGCAGGGGAAGTTGCCCGTGGAAGAAATGCCCCGCACCCGGCACCACAGTAATGGGAAGATGCTGCGGCCGCGCCCAGTCGAGCACGTCGGCCAGCGGCACGACATCGTCCTGCTCGCCATGGATCACCAGTGTATCTGCCGGCACCGCGCCGACCTCGAAGCGCTTCACCGCCGGGGCGACCAGCACCAACTGCCGCGCTTCGATGTGTTCCAGCACGCGGGTCTGGACATAGGCGCCGAAAGAAAAGCCGGCCAGGATAATGGGCAGATCGCCCGCTACGCGCCGGGCATGTTGCGCCAGCGCCAGCATGTCCCCGGTTTCGCCGACGCCCTGGTCGAATTCCCCCGCGCTTTGCCCGACACCGCGGAAATTGACGCGAAAAGCTGCCAGCCCGAGCCGGGCGTAGGTCTTGGCCAGGGTGTGCACCACCTTGTTGTCCATCGTCCCGCCGTGGAGCGGATGGGGGTGGGCGACCAGGGCGATGCCGCGGCATTCACCGCCGGGGTCGGTGGCAGCGGCTTCGAGCCGGCCAGCCGGGCCGTCGATGAAAAACTTTTGCGCTGTAGCGGAGGGCATCAAATCTTCAGGCGCTCGACCACCTTGCCGTTGACCAAGTGCTGATCGACGATTTCGTCGATGTCCTCCTTGTCCACGTAGGTGTACCACACGGCTTCAGGGTACACCACCAGCACCGGGCCTTCGCCGCAACGGTCGAGGCAGCCGGCGCTGTTGATGCGGATCTTGCCCTGGCCGTTCAAGTCGAGCGCCTTGATTTTCTTCTTGGCGTAATCGCGCATTTCCTGGGCGCCGTGATTGGAGCAGCACGGCTCCCCGTCCTCGCGTACGTTGGTGCAGAAGAAAACGTGTTTTTCGTAATAACTCATGCGGCTTTCCTTATGATTTGCAGTATTCGGTGGATTTGGCCGCGTTGCCGCGGGCGAGTTCAGCCGGGTATTTTGCGGCATTGATCACCATCTTGTCATGCGCCGCGGCGACTGGGTCGATTCCCAGCCGGTCAGCCATCCGCGTCAGGTAGATCAGCACGTCGCCGATTTCCTGCCGTACCTGCTCGAGTTTGGCGGCCTCGAGTGTCTGGCTTTGTTCCGTGGTGAGCCATTGGAAGTGTTCCACCAGCTCCGCCGCTTCGACGATCATGGCCATTGCCAGATTCTTGGGCGAGTGAAATTTTTCCCAGTCGCGCGCCTGGGCGAATTCCCGCAGTTTATGGGTGAGTTCGGCCAGACTGTCCATGTGGTTCTCCTCGTGCAGTATAGATGCGGCGCCACCAGGGAAGCGCCCAGCCCCCCAAGGCCAGCAGAATATCGGTAATGTCGGCGCGCCGCCCCGCGATGGTTTGTTGCTGCCACTCCAGCGGAAACATGAAGGCCAGCACCAGCAAACCGCCGAGCACGGCAGCCCGCCGGCGTTGCCCGGGCTTGGTGGCGAAAGCGGCAAGGCATCCCAGGGCGAGGAAAGGCCAGAACAATGAAAGGATTTCGCTGAAGCCGGCGAGATTGTGCATCTGGCCGCGGAAGGGTATCCAGTTGAACGGCTGGGGGAAGATGAAAATCGCCCCTGGCGCCGGTTCCAGTTCGGCGAAGGCGAATCCGGCCAGCAGGCAAGCCGCCCCCAGGGAAGACCGGAACAGCCTGCCGGTGCGATGCAGAGTAAGCGCCATAATCATGCCCATTGCGGCGCCGATAGCCGTTTCCAGTGAGAGGTAGGGGCCCATCACAAAAATTTTTGTCAGCAGTACGGCGCCGACGAAAACGATGAAGGGTAGCGAAATGTTCTTTCCGGCGCGGGCGAGCGTCGTGGCAAACAAGCCCAGCCCGGCGATGGCGCAGATATAGGCAGCCAATTGCAGCCAGTTGAACGGTGACGGGAATCCGGGTGTCCACAACGGCAGCAAGCCCTTGCGCACACTGTCCGTATCCAGGGAGAGCAGCAGCGGGCTCAACTGGGATAGCGCCCACAAGCCGAGAGCGGCCAGGCCAAGGTCCATGGCGCGCCCCGGCAGGAACCACTCGCGGCGCAATGTGGCGAGTTTGCGCAAGGGTCCGGGCGCGTTTTTCACCAATCCCGCCAGCAGCGCGCCGCCCAGGCCGCCCAGGCCGTTAAGCAGCAGATCGAGCCGGGAGGAAACCCGTTCCGGCAGGAGTGCTTGCAGGCTTTCCATGGTCAGGCTCAACAACAGGCACAGCAGGCATGCTGCGATGATGGCAAGGCCTGTCCGCAGCCGGTGACGCAGGGCGCGCGCAATCAGAAAGCCCAGCGGCAGATACACCAGGAGGTTGATGATGATGTCGGAGCGGATGATGTAGCGCGGCCAGGGGGCGGTAAGAAAGGCCAGCATGTTCCCGGCCGGGAGCCAGCCGCTGAACGGATAGAGGCTGCCATAAACGATCAGCAAGGCGTAGGCGCCCGCCAGGAAGGGGCTGGCGCCGGAGGCGCTGTATTTCTGTGCTAGCATGATAGCCGGCTGATTCGATTGATAGAAGAAAAATCCATGGCTCATTACGACGTGTTCAACGGCGACGCCGACGGCATCTGCGCCCTGCACCAGTTGCGCTTGGCGTACCCTCTGGACAGCCGGCTCGTTACCGGGGTGAAAAGGGATATTACCTTACTTGACCGGGTCGTGGCGCAACCGGGCGATGAAATCACCGTGCTCGACATTTCCTTCGACAAAAACCGGACGGCCTTGCTTGCCTTGCTTGAAGGCGGCGCCCGGATCAAATATTTCGACCATCATTTCGCCGGAGAAATTCCGCCGCATCCGGGGCTGGAAACCTTCATCGACATTGCGCCCGATGTCTGCACCAGCCTGCTGGTCGATCGCTTTCTCCAGGGCCGTCATCGCATCTGGGCCGTGGCCGGCGCCTTTGGCGACAACCTCCACGAAGCCGCGCGGCGCGCGGCCGAACCGCTGTCCTTGAGCCAGGTGCAACTGGCGGCGCTGCAAAGCCTGGGCGTATGCCTTAATTACAACGCTTATGGGGAGTCGGTGGCGGATCTGTATTTTCCGCCCGACAAGCTGTATCGGCTGCTGCATCCTTATCCCGATCCCTTTGCCTTCATGGCCGAGGAAGATGCTTTTCGCCAGTTGCAACTGGGCTACGCCGAGGATATGGCCAAGGCCGAAGGGATTGCGCCGGAGATGGCGACCGAATCCTGCGCCCTGTATCTATTGCCCGATGCAGCCTGGAGCCGCCGCGTCAGCGGCTCGTTCGGCAACAGTCTGGCGCGGAATTGGCCCCGGCGCGCCCACGCCCTCCTGACCAGGCGCCGGGACGGTTTCACGGTCAGCGTGCGCGCCCCGCTGGTTTCTCCCACCGGGGCGGATGAACTGTGCCGGCGCTTCGAAAGCGGCGGCGGGCGCAAGGCGGCGGCGGGGATCAACCATCTGCCGGAATCCATGCTGGACGAGTTCATTGCACAATTCCGCGCAGCCTGGGTGCCGCCTGCTTCGGCTTGATGCTGCTTGCCAAAATGACAGATAAATCGTTTAATCCAAGGCAGATAGGGACTGCTCGGTGCGGGTGCTGTAGTGCTTCAAATGAATTTCCCCGCGTACCTGATCGAGCATGCGCGGCGACGCGGGCAAGACGGCAGGACAAGTCATTTTTAGGATGCACTAAAAAATAGGAACAAAATGATTCTAAAGAATTTTATGAGTTTAGTGCAGGCTGTATCGACGGAAATGACGCTTTATAAAGCGTCATTTTAGGAAGTCCATTTTACGTTAGGCGCCATCCACTCGTTAACATCGAATTCAAAGGAGATTACTCAATGGGTAACAGAAACAATTTCAATGAAGCTACCGAAACACTCCGCAGGTTTTATGCAGTCGTTGACAAAAAACCCCATAATCGGGACGCACTGAATGCGTTTTTCACAGATAACTTCAAAGACCATAACCGCCCGCCTGCTCCGGCAGAGATTTCAGACAGAGATGTGGTTCTCAATCTGTTCTATCAGCTCAACAGAGGGTTTCCTGACGCGAAGCACGAACTGATTATCGTTGAACCTATCGAGAATGATCGGGCAATGGTGTATTGGAAATTCTCCGGCACCCATTCTGGGTCTTTCTTTGATATGCCGGCTTCGGAAAACAGTGTGGCGATTAACGGCGTAGATATCGTCCGAGTAAATGACGGGAAGTTCATTGAGCAATGGCATGTTGAAGAACTCGCCTCGTTGTTTGCCCAGATGGGAGCCAAATAATTTTGACACAATCTCTGGTAGGTCAATGTCCTTCACATGAGCGCCTAACATGGCGTTCGAGAGGGACGCGCCAAAAGCGGCGCGCCCCTCAACTTTACGTTGGGCATCACCAAAGCCCTCCAGTGCTCGCAGTTAATCCCGAAATGGGTTATCCGAATTTGGGATTTATCATGACCACATGGCAAAGTCACTGCACACTCCAGAATATGAATATTTCCGTTCGCTCCTAGTCTCAGCCCGCGAGAAGGCTGGCCTTACTCAAGCCGATGTCTCTTCAAAGCTTTGTCGCCCGCAGTCTTTCGTCGCCAAGTATGAAGGGGGCAGGGATGGGGTCAGTTCTAACATTCCAACAAACTCTGTTATACTTTATAAATGGCTAGACCACTCAGACTGGAATTTTCAGGTGCCCTTTATCACGTCACCTCGCGCGGGGATCGCCGGGAAGATATTTTCCTGAGCGACGATGACCGCAGTGATTGGCTGGAAGTGCTGGGCACTGTTTGCGCGCGGTTTAACTGGGTGGTTCACGCCTTTTGCCAGATGACCAATCACTATCACCTGCTGGTAGAGACGGTGGATGGCAACCTATCCGGTGGGATGCGCCAATTGAATGGCTTATATACCCAGCGCTTCAACCGCCGCCATGGCTTGGTGGGGCATCTTTTTCAGGGGCGCTACAAGGCGATCTTGGTACAAAAGGAAGCCTATTTGCTGGAGTTGACGCGCTATGTAGTACTGAACCCGCTGCGCGCCGACATGGTGGAATCGCTTGAGGACTGGCGCTGGAGCAGTTACCCTTTCATTATGGGACATGCGGCGCCCCCTTCGTGGCTGGATACAGACTGGTTGCTTGGTCAGTTTGGTTCACAACGGGGCAAAGCGCTCAAGGCTTATCGCCAGTTCGTGATGGCGGGCAGGGGCTTGCCTAGCCCCATGCTGGACACGCGCCATCAACTGTTGCTGGGCGACAAGGATTTCGTGGAACGCCACTGGCAGACAAAAAATCCAGAGACGTTGAGGGAAGTTTCAAAGGCCCATCGAAGATCGGTCGCTTTGTCGCTGGATGAGTACCGGATTCGCTACCCGGATAGAGATCAGGCGATGGCCCAAGCTTACCTGTCCGGCGCTTATACGATGGCAGAGATCGGGCGCCATTTCGGGGTGCACTACATGACGGTAAGTCGCGCGGTGCGGAAGTTTGAAGAAGACCGAAAGAAAATGTTGGAATGTTAGAACTGACCCCGATTGGCTG
>JAJYXP010000009.1 GCA_021801705.1 Pseudomonadota bacterium | reverse complement strand
TTTGGGTCTGGTGTCGCTGCTTGATACGATGCGACGGCTCCAGTGTGTTCAATGAACCGCCGTATGCGGAACCGCATGTACGGTGGTGTGGGAGGACGGCGGGGGTGACCCCGCCTCCTACCCGATCGCTATACCCTTGTGGTAACATGCGATATTCCCGTTTGGGCCAGAATGCGCTTGCTGGTTGATGTTCCATTCATTCTAGATATTTGATACAATATGAAAATTGTATATGGGCTGACAGCCCATTTTTTATTTGTGGCGGGGATATGGATTTATACGGTTTGCTGGAGTCGGCAGTAACCGGTTTAGGTTATGAGTTTGTCGACCTTGAGGTATCGCAACGGGGAAAGTTTCTGCGTTTGTTCATCGATAAGCAGGGCGGAATTACTGTCGATGATTGTGCCTTTGTGAGCAATCACCTGACGCGGTTGATGGCGGTCGAACTGGATTATGATTATGACCGGTTGGAGGTTTCTTCTCCCGGTTTGGACAGGGTTTTGAGAAAAGAGGCGGATTTCGCCCGTTTTGCCGGTGAGCGTGCGCAGATCAAGTTGCGTGTGCCACTTTCCGGCAGGAAAAATTACGCGGGCGTGCTGCGAGGTGTTAAAGACGGTGAGTTGCAATTGGAAGTGGATGGCGCGCTGTTGTCGCTGAGTATTGCCAATGTCGACAAGGCACGTTTGATCCCGAATATATAGCCGGAGGAAGTATGAGTCGTGAAATATTGCTGGTAGTTGATGTGATGTCGCGTGAGAAAAACGTCTCTAAGGATGTTATTTTTTCCGCGCTGGAATTGGCGTTGGCATCTGCGACCAAGAAACGTTTTCATGAGGATGTGGATGTGCGTGTCGATGTCGACCGCGAAACCGGCGAGTATTCGACCTGCCGTCGCTGGCATGTTGTTCCTGATGATGCCGTTGAGTTTCCGGAGCGTCAGATTGGCTTGACTGATGCCAAGGTGCGCAATCCTGAAGTCGAGCTGGATGGCTATATCGAGGAACCTCTTGAGCCGGTCGAGTTTGGCCGTATTGGTGCGCAGGCCGCCAAGCAGGTGATCTTGCAGAAAATTCGCGAAGCTGAGCGTGAACAGATACTGAACGACTTCCTGGAACGTAAGGAATATCTGGTTACCGGAACCATCAAGCGGATGGAACGCGGTAATGCAATTATCGAATCAGGAAGGATTGAGGCTTTGCTGCCGCGCGAGCAGATGATACCCAAGGAAAACCTGCGGATTGGTGACCGCGTGCGTGCTTATCTTTCTCGTGTTGACCGCGCTGGACGTGGTCCGCAACTCATTTTGTCACGCATTGCACCGGAGTTTCTGGTCAAGTTGTTCGAACTGGAAGTACCCGAAATTGAGGAAGGCGTGCTGGAGATTAAATCGGCGGCTCGTGATCCCGGTGCCCGTGCAAAGATCGCGGTTAAATCCAACGATCAGCGCATTGATCCGATCGGAACCTGCGTCGGCATGCGTGGATCACGAGTCCAGGCAGTTACTTCCGAACTGGCGGGTGAACGTGTGGATATCATTCTGTGGTCACCTGATCCTGCTCAGTTTGTAATCAACGCCATGGCGCCAGCCGAAATCAGCAGTATTGTGGTGGATGAGGATAAGCACAGCATGGATGTTGTGGTCGATACCGATCAATTGGCGCAGGCGATCGGCCGCCTTGGGCAGAATGTGCGTCTGGCCAGCGAACTGACCGGCTGGACCTTGAACATCATGACCGAGGAAGAGGCGGACCTGAAGAACCAGGAAGAAAGCACCGCAATCATTTCACAATTCATGCAAAAACTGGATGTGGATGAAGAAGTTGCGGGCATTCTGGTGCGTGAAGGATTTAGTACGCTTGAGGAAGTGGCGTATGTGCCTATTTCGGAAATGCTGGAAATTGAGTCTTTTGACGAAGACACGGTCAATGAGTTGCGCAGTCGCGCACGGAATGCGCTGTTGACGGAAGCGATCGCTAGCGAGGAGAAGGTTGCGGCCCCATCGGCGGAATTGCTGGCCATGGAAGGAATGGACGACAAAACCGCGCGCACCCTGGCTTCAAAAGCTGTGGTGACGATGGACGATCTGGCTGATTTGGCTGTTGATGACTTGGTCGAAATGACCGGGATGGACAGCGAACGCGCCAAGAATTTGATTATGACGGCACGCGCCCCGTGGTTCGCATGACGTTGGCGAGCAGAATGGACTGGAGACCGAAATGGGACAAATGAACGTGGCTCAATTTGCCAGCGAGCTGGGCTTGCCCGCTGCGCTGTTGCTTGAACAATTGCAGGCTGCGGGCGTGAATAAGACGGCAGCAGAGGACTTATTGACCGAGCAGGACAAATCGCAGTTGCTTGATTATTTGCGACGCGCGCATGGCGCCAAGGAGCAGAAGAATAAAATTACCCTGATGCGCAAGGAAACAACCGAAATCAAGAAGGCGGATAGCACGGGTAAGGCGCGTACCATTCAGGTCGAGGTGCGCAAGAAGCGGGTTTTTGTTAAGCGGGATGTTACCGAAATAGCGCCTGTCGAAATAGCGCCTGTCGAAGTGGTGCCCGTCGAAGTGGTGCCCGTCGAAGCGGCGCCTGTCGAAATAGCGCCTGTCGAAGTGGCGCCTGTCGAAGTGGCGCCCGCCGAAGTGGCGCCTGTCGGGCGGGCTGTGGTTGAGGAAAGAGCCCAGCCGCTGTTGCTTGATTCCGAGATAGCCAAGCGCGAGGAAGAGGCTCGCAAGCAGGCTGCGCTTAAGGCACGTCAAAGCGCGGAGGTTCGTGAAAAACTTGAAAAAGTCGAGCAGCGCAAGCAGGTGCTTGAAGCTGAAACACAGGCCAAGCTGGTGGAGCAGCAGGCTGCCAAGGCACCGGCAGAACCAAAATTGTCGGAAGGGACTTTACATAAGCCTACTGTAAAGCCTGGAGAAAAAATAGAGAAAAAAGCCGTCAAGAAAAAAGAAACCGCATGGGCGGGTGAGATGGCCGGCAAGAAACGCGGCATCAAGGTGCGCGGCGACACCGCTGGCGCAACTGGTTGGCGCAACCGCAAGGACAAGGCTGCCCATCACAAGGCTGAGGATCAGGGGGCACATGGTTTTGCCATGCCCACCGAGCGCATTGTGCACGAGGTGCTGATCCCGGAAACCATTACGGTGGGACAGCTTGCTCAGAAAATGGCGGTAAAAGCGGCGGAAGTCATCAAGGTAATGATGAAGATGGGCAGCATGGCGACGATCAACCAGTTGCTGGATCAGGAAACTGCAATGATCCTGGTTGAGGAGATGGGGCATATCGCCAAGCCGGCGGCGCTGGACAGTCCTGAAGCCTATCTTGCCGAGACTGAGGCGCACGAGGTGCACATGGAACCCCGCGCGCCGGTGGTGACGGTGATGGGCCACGTTGACCACGGTAAAACCTCTTTGCTCGACTATATTCGTAGAACCCGTGTGGCTCATGGAGAAGCCGGCGGGATTACCCAGCACATCGGTGCTTATCATGTGGAAACGCCGCGTGGCATGGTGACCTTCCTTGATACGCCGGGCCATGAAGCTTTTACTGCGATGCGTGCACGTGGAGCCAAGGCGACTGACGTTGTCATCCTTGTTGTGGCCGCAGATGACGGCGTGATGCCGCAGACGATCGAAGCCGTTCACCATGCCAAGGCCGCGAATGTGCCGGTTGTGGTGGCGGTAACCAAAATTGATAAACCTGAAGCCAATTCGGAACGCATCAAGCAGGAATTGGTTGCACAGGGAGTTGTGCCCGAGGATTGGGGCGGTGACACCATGTTTGTCGGAGTATCGGCCAAAACGGGCGAGGGCATCGATGATCTGCTGGAAGGTGTGTTGCTGCAGGCCGAGGTGTTGGAGCTAAAAGCGCAGAAGGATGCTCCAGCCAAGGGCTTGGTGATCGAAGCGCGGCTGGACAAGGGCCGCGGCCCCGTGGCGACTGTACTGGTGCAGTCCGGAACGCTCAAGCAGGGCGACATGCTCCTGGCTGGCGGGGCCTTCGGCCGTGTACGTGCCATGCTGGATGAAAATGGTGCCATGGTGAAAGAAGCCGGGCCTTCCATCCCCGTGGAAATTCAGGGCTTGTCGGATGTGCCGATGGCCGGTGAAGACGTCATTGTTCTGAATGACGAGCGCAAGGCGCGCGAAATTGCGCTGTTCCGTCAGGGTAAGTTCCGCGATGTAAAGCTGGCCAAACAGCAGGCGGCAAAGCTGGAAAACATGTTCGAACAGATGGGTGAAGGCGAAGTCCGGGTGCTGCCGCTGATCATCAAGACCGATGTCCAGGGCTCTTACGAAGCACTGGCCCATGCGCTGCAGAAGCTTTCCACCGATGAGGTCAAGGTCAATATCATCCACAGCGGAGTGGGGGCGATAACCGAATCGGACATCAACCTGGCGCTGGCGTCCAAGGCCGTGGTGATCGGCTTCAATACCCGCGCGGATGCGACGGCGCGCAAGTTGATCGGCACATCCGGGGTGGACGTACGTTATTACACCATCATTTACGATGCGGTTGACGAGGTCAAGGCGGCTTTGTCTGGCATGCTGGCACCAGAGCGCAAGGAAAGCGTGGTCGGACTGGTAGAGGTGCGCGAGGTTTACCGCATTTCCAAAGTGGGTACGGTGGCGGGTTGCTATGTCCTTGACGGCGTTGTGAAACGCGGCGCTACGGTGCGCGTGCTGCGCGACAATGTGGTCATTCATACCGGGGAGCTGGATTCGCTCAAACGCTTCAAGGATGACGTTAAGGAAGTGAGGGGCGGTTTCGAGTGCGGACTGTCGTTGAAGGGATTCAACGACCTCGATGTTGGCGATCATATAGAAGTGTACGAGATGGTTGAAGTGGCGCGCAGCCTTTGATGAAAATTCTGCCGCGGTTTCTGGGTTGAAAATATGGCCAAAGCTTTTTCACGAACCAGCCGGGTTGCCGAGCAAATCCAGCGCGAACTGGCCGAATTGATCCAGATGGAAGTAAAGGATCCGCGCGTCGGCCTGGTGACGTTGACCGGCGTTGAGGTGACGCAGGATTACGCGCACGCAAAAGTGTATTTCACCACTTTGGGTACGGCCGAACAGGCGCCATTGGCGCAGACCGGCCTCCAGCATGCTGCGGGGTTTCTGCGCTCGCAGTTGGCGCATCGCATGAAGCTGCGGATCATGCCCCAGTTGCATTTCATCTACGATACTTCCGTCGAGCAGGGCGTGCACCTGTCCCAGTTGATAGACGAGGCGGTTGCCGCGGATAAAGCGCATCAGCAAGAAGAGTAGCCCGTGCAGTTCAAACGTATCAAGCGCCCCATCAGCGGTGTCCTGCTGCTGGACAAACCTTTTGGAATCTCTTCGAATGCGGCCTTGCAGCACGCCAAAAGGCTTTACCAGGCCGCCAAGGCAGGGCACACCGGGAATCTTGACCCGATCGCGACCGGCTTGCTGCCGGTGTGTTTTGGCGAGGCCACCAAGTTCTCCCAGTTCCTGCTGGATGCCAACAAGACTTATCAGGCAGCCTTCAAGTTGGGGCAGACCACCACGACCGGTGATTCGGAGGGGGAGGTAATCAGCCGTTGCCTCGTCAATCTGTCACGTAAGCAGGTGGAGCAGGCGCTACAGCAGTTTATCGGGCCCATACTCCAGGTGCCGCCGATGTATTCGGCCCTCAAGTTTCAGGGCAAGGCGCTTTATACCTATGCCCGGGCCGGGGTGGAAATTGAGCGAGAGGCTCGCGAGGTAAGGATTTACAGTTTGACGCTAGATGCTTTTTCCGGCGATGAGTTGACGGTTACGGTTGAATGCAGCAAGGGCACTTATATCCGGGTGCTGGGAGAGGATATAGGCCGGGCTTTGGGATGTGGTGCTTTCATGCAGGCGTTGCGGCGCACGCATACAGGTGGTTTCGAGATCGGACGGGCGGTGACGCTGGAGCAGCTCGAGGCCATGAATCTCGATGACAGGGATGCGCGCCTCTTGCCGCCGGATTGCCTGTTAAGCGCTTTCCCGAAAGTATCCCTGGATGGAGAAAGCGCCTATTATTTTCGGCAGGGACAGGCCATCTGGCTGCCGAAGCAGCAGCATCAAGGAGTCGTTGTTTTGTACGATGAAAAGCAGCGCCTGCTCGGCATCGGTGAAGTTGCGCCTGACGGCAAAATTGCGCCAAAGCGACTCGTTGTCGAGAGTGATGGCGCTGCATGACAATTTTTTCGCGGCCATTAGGCCGTGAGAATTGCTTGAGAAAATACCCTAATACAAGGTAAAATAACGCGTTTTATTTTTGGAGAATACAATGTCAATTAACAGCGCACAAAAAGCACAAATTGTGCAGGATTATCAAAAAGCAACCGGCGACACCGGCTCGACCGAGGTGCAGGTGGCTCTGATGACCGCGCGCATCAATGATCTCACCGGCCATTTCAAGACTCACGCCAAGGATCACCATTCCCGCCGCGGCCTGCTGAAACTGGTCAGCAAACGCCGCAAGCTGTTGGACTACTTGCGTAGCAGCAGTGTTGACCGTTACCGCACACTGATCGAGCGCCTCGGCTTGCGTAAATGATTTTAGGCCTTTCCGCCTGTACCTTCATCGGGGGCGAGAAAGCCGGCAGAATGGTTCGGCGGTAGTTCTGCGCCTAAGGGTTGTGCGGGCTTGAATAAAAAAGCTTGCCGGCTCGATCTCGATAAAGAAAATTGCGTTTAAGTAGAGGATAACGTTTTGAGCCCTATCAAGAAAAGTATTGCATACGGACGTCACACGCTGACATTGGAAACCGGTGAGATTGCTCGCCAGGCGTCGGGTGCCGTGATGGTCAGCCTGGACGACACGGTGGTGCTGGTTACGGTGGTTGGCGCCAAGGACATCAAGCCTGGCCAGGATTTCTTCCCCCTGACGGTCGATTACCAGGAGCGGACCTATGCCGCCGGCAGAATTCCTGGTGGCTTTTTCAAACGTGAAGGCCGTCCTTCCGAGAAGGAAATCCTGACTTCGCGCCTGATCGACCGTCCGTTGCGCCCGCTTTTCCCTGAGGGTTTCTACAATGACGTGCAAATTGTTGCTACCGTCATGTCCTCCGAGAGTGAAATCGATTCCGATATTCCCGCCATGATCGGCGCTTCTGCTGCCCTGGCGATTTCCGGGCTTCCCTTCGATGGCCCGATTGGCGCGGCACGTGTCGGTTACGTCAACGGCGAATATGTGCTGAACCCGACGGCGACCGAACTGGATGCATCCCTGTTGGACCTGGTTGTCGCCGGTACGGAACAGGCCGTTCTGATGGTGGAATCCGAGGCCATGGAACTGCCGGAAGATGTGATGCTGGGTGCGGTTGTGTTCGGCCACCAGGAAATGCAGGCAGTGATCGGTATGATCAACGAACTGGCCGATGAGGTGGCGCCCATGTCATGGGACTGGACGGCGCCAGAGAAGGACCAGGCGCTGATCGAGAAAATCTCCCAACTGGCCCAGGCCGACCTGAATGAAGCCTACAAAATCCGGCAAAAGCAGGACAGGTACCAGCGCATCGATGCGATTCGAAACCGCGTGCTGGGTGAACTGATCACTGCTGACAGCGATACCACCCGCGTTAATCAGATCAAGGGCTTGTTTCAGGATTTGGAGGCCAAGATCGTGCGCGGTCAGATTCTCGACGGCGAGCCTCGCATCGACGGGCGCGATACCCGTACTGTTCGTCCAATTACCATACGCACCGGTGTCCTGCCGCGTTCGCACGGTTCGGCACTGTTTACCCGCGGCGAAACCCAGGCTTTGGTGGTTGCCACGCTGGGCACCGGGCGCGACGAGCAGATTATCGACTCGTTGCAGGGCGAGTACAAAGACCGCTTCCTGCTGCATTACAATTTCCCTCCCTATGCGACCGGTGAGTGCGGTCGGGTCGGCACACCCAAGCGGCGTGAAATCGGCCACGGCCGCCTGGCGAAACGCGCGCTGGTGGCAGTATTGCCGGGCGCGGAAGAATTTGGCTACACCATGCGCGTGGTTTCTGAAATCACCGAGTCCAACGGATCCAGCTCCATGGCATCGGTCTGCGGCGGTTGCCTGGCGCTATTGGATGCGGGTGTGCCGATGAAAGCGCACGTCGCCGGTATTGCCATGGGCCTGATCAAGGAAGGCAACCGTTTCGCGGTGCTGACCGATATCCTGGGCGACGAGGATCACCTTGGCGACATGGATTTCAAAGTGGCAGGCACGGACAAAGGATTGACCGCGCTACAGATGGATATCAAGATCAACGGCATTACCAAGGAAATCATGCAGGCGGCGCTGACTCAGGCGCAAGAAGGACGCATGCACATCCTCGGCATCATGCACGAGGCTGTGCCGCACGCCCGAGTGGAAATGTCTGCCTATGCACCCCGTATCATCACCATCAAGATCAATCCGGAAAAAATCCGCGACGTAATCGGCAAAGGCGGCGCGGTGATTCGTGCGCTGACCGAAGAAACCGGTACCACCATCGACATCGCGGAAGACGGCACAGTGAATATTGCCTGTCTGAGTTCGGAGGCTGGCGACCTGGCAAAGAAACGCATCGAGGAAATCACCGCCGAAGTCGAGGTTGGCAGAACCTACGAAGGCAAGGTGCTCAAGCTGCTGGACTTCGGCGCGATTGTCAGCGTGCTTCCGGGCAAGGATGGTTTGCTGCACATCTCCCAGATAGCCCATGAAAGGGTGAACACGGTTGCTGATCATCTGACCGAAGGGCAAGTCGTCAAGGTCAAGGTGCTTGAGGCTGATGAGAAGGGCCGCTTGCGCCTGTCCATGAAGGCCCTGATGGAACCGCCCGCGGCAGCGAAGAAATCCGAGGGAACAGAAGCCTGATCCGTTTTTTCCCTTAGACTTTGAATACAAAAACCCCCTGGCCCACACCAGGGGGTTTTTTAATGGGGATGCGTTCAGATTAAAAATGTCAGGAAAGAAGCGCTTGCCACCACCTTTTCCGGTTGGCAGGGACGGCATGCTTCAGATGCAGCTCGACAGGGGGAATCTGGCTCATGATCCAGCCGGGCAGAGCTTTATTCTTGCTTGATCCGCAGGATGAGCCAAGATGATTGGGGTCGTATATCTTGATGAAGGCGGGATTGTCCAGATTATCCGCGTAGACGATGCCGCAGTAGTTCTCGTGGTGGTCGCGGCGCAACAGCGCATCAATTTCGACAATGAATTTTTCCACTTGCTCTGGCGTGGCAGGGGCGACAGGGACCGATTCTCCAACCGCGTAGAGGTGCCAGCCCGCGTTCCTGTCTACTTTTCCCCAGAATTCGGCCAATTGCTGCCATTTGAGCAGGCTGAACAGCAGCCCGTTTAGCTTGCGATGAAACTCATCCTGGGGATTTGGTCTGACGGCGGTTTGCATGGGGTCAAAGCGGCGCTCTGGGCGTTGCTTGGCTGCCATCTGTTAGCTCAATTGCCCGTAAAAGGAGGTCGCGGGTCATCCTGAAAAAATGGAATGCTATTTGGCCACCTGCTTTTCGCGCAGCTCATCCAGTGTCTTGCAGTCGATGCACAGCGTTGCGGTGGGGCGCGCCTCCAGGCGTTTCAAGCCGATTTCGACACCGCAACTTTCGCAGTAACCGTAATCCTCGGCATCAATTTTTGCAATGGTTTCGTCGATTTTCTTGATCAGTTTGCGCTCGCGGTCGCGGTTCCTGAGTTCCAATGCCATGTCCGATTCCTGGCTGGCACGGTCATTGGGGTCGGCGAAAATCGTCGCCTCGTCCTGCATGGTATGCACGGTGCGATCGATATCCTGGCTCAGCTCGGCTTTCCAGCCTTCGAGAATTTTGCGAAAATGCGCAAGCTGTTTGGGGTTCATGTACTCTTCATTCTTTTTCGGAACGTAGGGAGTGAATTGCTTGTGTGGTTCTGCGGACATGTAGGCTACTCGTTTTGGCAAAACCGCTTTAATAGCAGAAATTTCGACTTATCGCAAGTTTGGGCAAGGGGCGCAAGAGTGTTAAAGGCTTTGATTTTCGACGTGGACGGGACGCTTGCCGATACCGAGCGCGATGGCCATCGGGTGGCGTTCAATTCCGCTTTCCATGAGCTCGGCCTGGATTGGGTATGGGACGCGCCCCTGTATGGCAAGCTGCTGGAAGTAACCGGCGGCAAGGAGCGAATCCGGTTTTATGTTGACAGTTTTTGTCCGGACTTTTCCAAGCCGAAAGATTTCGACGACCTGGTGCTGGCGCTGCACAAAGCCAAAACCCGCCATTATGTCGAATTGCTGGGGCGCGGAGGCATTCCCCTGCGCAATGGAGTCAAACGACTGCTTAACGAGGCCAGGGAGTCCGGCATCAGGCTGGCGATTGCCACCACAACCACGCCCGAGAACGTGACTGCCTTGCTGCGCAACACCTTGGGGGGCGACGCTGCGGAATGGTTCGAGGTGATCGCCGCCGGTGATATCGTCCCGGCAAAGAAGCCGGCGCCGGATATCTATTTCTGGGCACTCGACAAACTTAAACTCGACGCTGCCAGGTGCCTGGCAGTGGAAGACTCGGAAAACGGCGTGAAGTCAAGCGTTGGCGCGGGCTTGAAAACAGTCGTGACGGTCAACGACTATACGCTGGATCATCCCTTTCCCGGGGTGGTGGCGGTGCTGAGCGACTTGGGCGAGCCGGGACGTCCGTTTCGCATGTTGAGCGGGGAAGCACCCGGCCAGGATTGCGTTGATCTTGATTTGTTGCGGTATTGGCACGCGAAGTTCTAAACGACCTTAAGACGCGTGCCTTTCCGCTGCGACCAGGGTATTTTCCAGCAAAGTGGCCACTGTCATCGGGCCGACACCGCCAGGCACCGGTGTGATCCATGCCGCACGCTGACTCGCAGCCTCAAACTCGATATCGCCGCAGATGCTGCCGTCCGGCAGGCGGTTGATGCCGACGTCGATCACGGTCGCCCCTTCGCGTATCCATGAGCCCGGGATAAACTTCGGCTTGCCTACCGCCACCACCAGAATTTCGGCCTGGCTGACGAAGCCTTGCAGGTCGCGGGTAAAACGGTGGGTGGTTGTGACGGTGCAGCCGGCCAGCAATAACTCCAGGCCCATCGGTCGCCCCACGATGTTGGAGGCGCCGACAATCACGGCGTGCTTGCCCTTCAGGCTCTCGCCGGTGGTCTTCAGGAGGGTCATCACCCCACTCGGGGTGCAGGGCCGCAGCACCGGGATGCGTAGCGCCAGGCGTCCGATATTGTAGGGGTGGAAACCATCCACGTCCTTGTCGGGATGAATGCGTTCGATAACCGTTTCTGCCTCGATGTGCCTGGGTAGCGGCAGTTGCACCAGGATGCCGTCTATCCCCCCGTCTTCGTTGAGCCGATCGATCAGCGCAAGCAATTCTTCCTGGGTCGTGGTTGACGGAAGATCGTGGGAGACGGATCGTACGCCAGCGGTTTCACAGGAGCGTCGCTTGTTGCGCACGTAAATCGCCGAAGCGGGTTCGGCGCCGACCAGAATCACGGCCAGGGCGGGCGCGCGTTTTCCTGCTGCCTGGCGCGCTTCCACGCGCTGTCTGACTTGTTGAAGGATTTGGTCAGACAGCTTTTTGCCATCCAGAATTTTAGCGGTCATAGCGTCTCAATTTGTTGATACTAAAAATTCACTTCCACCACGCCGTTTTGCCTGGCGATGCCATTGATGATCTGGCCTGAAGGTGTGCGCACCGACACCGCTTGTCCAAGCGTGGCGTTGGCAAGCGCCTTGCCTTCCGAGCTAACCTGGAATCCGCTGCCTTTTGCCACAACCTTGACCGTCTGTCCTTGCTGGATAACCTGGGGCGCGCGCAGCATGTCGGAGCGGAATGCCTGACCCGGTGCGGCACCGCTGACAACCGTTTTCCCGATGACCTGATCCGGATCGATGATCACGCTGGACGGCTGCTGCGACAAATCGCCGCTTTGCAATAGTACGTCAGCCTGGGTGATGGTCTGGCCGGCAACAAGGGGGCGGGCGGCCACGGCGATTTGTGCCATGATCTTGACGCTGACCGGGACATAAATGGTCCACGGCGTCGCGCTTGAACAACGCACCCCTACGGTGGTGTTGCCCCAGAGCCGGCTGCCAGTGGGCAGGAAAACTTCGGGCGTGGGGCAGGCCGGAAGTCGCAGTCGTGGGTCAATCGTGCCCACGGTCGATGCCGCCTGTCCGGGCAGGTCGGTCGTATTCTGCTGCACGAAACGTTCAACTGCTTTATGGATTGCGCCTATATCCTGCAATCCTGCAGCATGGATAGACGCGGGAATAATGCTGAGTAACAGACAGCACAATGCGGCAAAGACTCGTTTGTCATCTGAAGGCGGTTTAGCGGGGGAGTTTCCCATGGGCTTACGGATTGGTGGTGATTCATGTGAATTGTAACTCGAAATGGGGTATCGATTGAAGCGGGATATCGCGAGTGCTATCATGATTCATGTCAGTTTCCATTGAGGTGGGGCTGTTTTTTACCAAGAAATACCTGATGACCTTCCTACCATGCCGGCTTTTGCCAATCCCACTGAAATTGCGCGCGAAACTTTTAAACGCCTGGTAGCGCAGCGCGTTGCGCCGACGCCCGAAAACTACCAAAAAATTTACAGCGAAATATCCGGCAAGCCTTCTGCCATTAACAATCATGAGGCGAGCAAAGCGTTGCAGAACGTTTTGCGCGGAGTAGCCAAAAAAAATCCAGAGTTGAAAAAAACGGTGTCGCTGCTTGATAAAGCCATTGCCGAAGGTGATTGGAAGGGGGTCGAATCCGGCTTTTCAAGTCTCTGGGGCAAACAGGATGGCGAGAAAGCCTCATGGGCCGATTTGATACGGGATCTGCTGAAGCAGTGGGATCTCAAGCAAAGCGGGCTTCCGGTGGCCAGGAAGAAAGAAGTTCTGGAGCGTGTGTTGATTAATTTTGCTTCGGATTCCGCGGTCTTGCATCAAAAACTTCAGGCTCTGGTGAAAGGGTGGGCCGGAAACCAGGCTGGGCAAGCGGGGGACATGCTGGACGAGGAGGTCGGCGCTGAAGGCGCGGTGGCGCCGGCACAAGGGCCAAGGCCTACTTCGGAAGCGCAGTTGCTTGCAGTCAACGCGATTTTTCTTTCGAAGGAAAATTTTGGCTTGCTGCGGGAAATGCTTGCCCAAACCCTGGAAGTCGGCATTGTGCCGCGACTTACGCAGTTCCCCGCGCTTGCAGGGGAAGCGAATCAACTGGCGGTTATGGCGCGCGCGTCGGAGAGCGTGGCAGCGCTGGATAAGCTGTCAAAAATGCTCAAGAAATTCTGGATCAATCTCGAACTGCGAGGAGAATCCGATGCGGTGATCATGGATGGGCTGCTGAAGTTGCTGAAGCTTCTGGTGGACAATATCAGCGAGCTCTCCCTGGATGATCAGTGGCTGCATGGCCAGATTGCCATTGTTCAGGAAATAATTTCGCAGCCGCTTAATCCTCGCGTCATCTACGATGTGGAGCGCAGTTTCAAGGAGTTGATCTTTAAGCAAGGGGCGCTCAAACAGGGCCTGAATGAGGCAAAAAGCACCCTGAAACAGATGGTTTCGTCATTTATCGACCGTCTGGGAGAGATGTCTTCCACTACCTCTGAATATCACGCCAAGATTGGGGCTTATGCTGAACAGATCAGCAAGACCGAGGATATCAATCAGTTGAACCGGATCCTTGGCGGCTTGATGAGCGACACAAAGGGAATGCAGCTCGATATGCAGCGATCCCGCGATGAGATGGAAGAAACTCGCAAGCGCGTTGAGGCCGCCGAGCTCAAAGTTAAAGAGCTGGAGGCTGAACTCGACAAGACTACCCGCCTGGTGCATGAAGATCATCTGACCGGGACACTTAACCGGCGTGGCATGGATGATGCCTTCGCGCGTGAGTTCGCGCGTTCCGAACGATACAAAACTCCCCTTTGTATCGGGCTGCTAGACATCGATTACTTCAAGCGTCTCAACGACACTTATGGCCACGATGCTGGCGACGAGGCGCTGATTCATCTGGTGCGCGTCGTTAAAGAAACGCTGCGCCCTACAGACGTCATTGCCCGTTTTGGCGGCGAGGAGTTTGTCATTGTTTTGCCGGAGTCGGATGTTGAGGCGGGCGTGCAAACCATGACGCGGCTACAACGCGCCCTGACCAAGAAATTTTTCCTGCACAACAATGAGAAAGTACTGATCACCTTCAGTGCCGGGGTCGCCCTGCGTATGCCGGAAGAAACCGCCGATGCGGTCATCGCGCGCGCTGACAAGGCGCTCTATCAGGCAAAAGCGGCCGGCCGCAACCGGGTGTTTACCGCGGAATAGCTTCCCCCCATTTAATCTTCTGCGGGACAATTTTGCCGCGAGCGGCAATTCTTGCCGCTCGATTCGGTCCTGAGTTCTGGGTGGAAAGTCCTGAGTAGTCATGCTCAGCACTCAGCACTCAGCACTCAGCACTCAGCACTCAGCACTCAGCACTCAGCACTCAGCACTCAGCACTCAGCACTCAGCACTCAGCACTCAGCACTCAGCACTCAGCACTCAGCACTCAGCACTCAGCACTCAGATGGGACATGGCATGCTTTGTGCTTTTTTCAATCCAAGTAAATTGGATCGGGGAAAGACAAAGTGATCGGTGGCATCAAAAACAACGAGTTCAAGTTCATGCAGGACGCCCTGAATTTGCGTGCATACCGCCAACAGATTCTGGCGTCGAATATTGCCAATGCGGATACCCCCAATTACAAGGCGCGTGATATCGACTTCGCCAAGGAATTGCAGCGCGCCCAGGGCGTGCAGGCGGGCCGGCTGGGCATGGCTGCGACATCGGCCAATCACTTGCAGGCTGCTGGCGGCATGTTGAATGCGCAAGCGCTTTACCGTACCCCGGTTCAACCCAGCATCGACGGCAATACTGTGGACATGGACGTGGAGCGGGCGCAGTTTGCCGACAACGCCATTCATTATCAGTTTGTGTTGGATCACATCAGCGGCAAAATGAAAACCATGCTCGCAGCGATTCGAGGTGAATAATGTCCATGTTTAATGTTTTTAGCATCGCAGGCTCTGCCATGGCGGCGCAATCGCAGCGCCTCAACGTGGTGGCGAGCAATCTTGCCAATGCGGACAGTGCCACCAGTTCCACCGGCCAGCCCTACCGCGCGAAACAAATCGTGTTTACCACCTCGCCACTTGGCGGCAGCGGTTCCGGAACGGCCGGCGTGAAAGTGGCCGGGGTAGTCGAGGATCCTTCCCCGCTGAAAATGGTGTACGACCCGAAGCACCCGCTGGCGGACAGCCAGGGCTATGTCGCCATGCCCAACGTCAACGTGGTGGAGGAAATGGTCAACATGATTTCGGCCTCGCGTTCGTACCAGAACAACGCGGACATGATGAATACGGCGAAGACGCTGCTTTTGAAAACCCTTGCCTTGGGTCAATAAATACCAGTTTGAGGAGAGTTAGATGAGTGCGATTCAGGATATCAGTGGAGTGACAGGGTCGGCCACGACAGGCGCCGCCACCAAATCTGCAACCCAGGAATCCGAAGACCGTTTCCTGAAATTGCTGGTTACCCAGATGAAAAATCAGGACCCGCTCAATCCCCTGGACAATGCCCAGGTAACTTCGCAAATGGCGCAACTGAGCACGGTCAGCGGGATCGAGAAGTTGAATACGACACTGCAAGCGATGTCGAGCAGCTTTATGTCGAGCCAGTCGCTGCAGGCGGCCGGCATGATAGGGCACAGTGTGCTGGCGCCCGGTTCCAGTTTATTGTTGCAGAATGGCGCCGCTGCCGGCGGCTTTGAACTGAAGCAACCAGTGGATCACGCTATCGTTACAATCAAAGGTGCAGCGGGCAATACGCTGCACAGCATGGATTTGGGCGCGCAGCAGGCTGGCGTGGTCATGTTCCAGTGGGACGGGGTGACCGATAGCGGCGCCAATGCGGCCAACGGCGCGTATGCCTTTAAAGTGAGTGCGACGCAGGGCGGGCAGAGTGTGGCAGCAGAGAGGCTTGCCCTCGGCAAGGTGGGCAGCGTTTCTCTGGGGAGCTCAGGGGTGACGCTTAATACCGATGTGCTGGGCAGTCTGGATGTCACCACGGTTAAGCAGATCTTTTAGGCGGGGTAAATCATGAGCTTTCAACAGGGATTAAGCGGTCTGAACGCGGCTTCCAAGAGCCTGGACGTGATCGGCAATAACGTGGCCAACACCAACACTATTGGGTACAAGCAGTCACGCGCCGAATTTTCGGATGTTTATGCGGCGTCTTTGTCTGGCGCAGGCTCCACCAATATCGGTTTGGGCACCCAGGTGGCGGCGGTGACGCAGCAGTTCACCCAGGGAAATATCACGGCCAGCAACAATCCCATGGACGTGGCGATCAATGGCAAGGGCTTTTTCCGGATGAGCCAGAATGGGGCGATCAGCTACACCCGCAACGGCCAATTCCAGGTTGACAAGAACAATTACATTGTCGACTCGCGCGGACTGCAGCTTACGGGATTTGCGCTGGACCCCATAACGGGCGTCATCAACACCAGCACCCCGGCCCCTTTGAAGCTTGATACAGGCGACCAGCCCCCTCTCGCCACAGGGACCGCCACAACCAACCAGGGTATCAGCGCACAGTTAAACCTGGATTCCCGTAACTCCATTATTGCCGCACCTTTTAATTACCAGGATCCAAGCACTTTCAATCAATCCACGTCGCTGGCGATTTATGACTCGCAAGGTAACCCGTACAGCCAAACCCTGTATTTCAAAAAATCGGCTACAAATACCTGGGACGTTTATAGCACCGTTACAAATCCTCTGGGGAACACTGTCAGTGTTCCCAACCCCGCAAACCAGACGGTAGCGGTGACTCAACTGGTATTTAATACCAATGGCACGATACTTTCCGGAGGCACGGTGGCCAGCCTGACCGTGCCGGCGGCGCCAGGGGTCGGTACGCCCGCCAACTTTATTACCCTGTCTGGCGCGGCTATAGTCTTTCCGGTCAGCTTTGCCGGCACGAGCCAGTACGGTGCGAGCTTCGGGGTGAATGCACTCAGCCAGGACGGCTATTCTTCGGGCAAACTAACCGGCATTGCAATTGGCTCGGACGGATTTATCAAGGGTCGTTACACGAATGGCCAGTCGAAAGATTTGGGCCAGGTTACGGTAACCAATTTCCAGAATCCGCAAGGCTTGCAACCCCTGGGAAACAACCAGTGGGCCGAGACCTCCGCTTCGGGTAACGCGGTTCCCGTGGCCGGTGTGCCCGGGACGGGTAGTCTGGGGGTATTGCAGGCTTCGGCGGTGGAAGACTCCAACGTCGACTTGACGGCGGAACTGGTGAACATGATTACCGCGCAGCGGGTGTACCAGGCCAACGCCCAGACCATCAAGACCCAGGATGCGGTGCTGCAGACCCTGGTCAACCTTAGATAATAAGCAGTCCTGAGTTGAAAGTCCTGAGTAAACCACTCAGCACTCAGCACTCAGCACATAGGACTCGATTATGGATCGTCTGATCTACATCGCGATGAATGGCGCCAAGCACACCATGCTCCAGCAGGCGCAGGTGGCGCACAACCTGGCAAATGCTTCCACGACCGGCTACAAGGCGGAGGTCAATTCATTCCGTGCCTTGCCGGTGCTGGGTGAAGGTGCGCAGACGCGCACCTTCGTCGTGGATTCGACCACTGGGGCGGATCTTTCAACCGGTGCGATCCAGAATACCGATCGCGACCTGGACGTGGCAGTGCAGGGCAAGGGGTGGATAGCAGTTCAAGGGGCGGACGGCAGCGAAGCCTATACCCGCAACGGCAGTTTGCTGGTAGGCGCCAACGGCCTGCTGCAAACCCGCAACGGCTTGATGGTGATGGGGGACGGCGGACCGCTTGCGGTCCCGCCCGATGCGGAAGTCACGATTGCCAAGGACGGCACCGTCTCGATCATCCCGATGGGGCAAAGTCCCAACACGGTTGCGGTGGTCGGCCGTATCAAGCTGGTCAACCCGCCGGAAGCGGATCTGGTCAAAAGCGGCGACGGCCTGTTCCGCCTGAAAAGCGGCATGCCTGCCCCGGCGGACGCCAACGTGGCGCTGGCGCAAAAATCACTGGAAACCAGCAATGTCAACGCGGTCGATGCGCTGGTCAGCATGATCAGCCTGGCGCGGCAGTACGACATGCAGGTGAAGCTGTTGCAAAACGCGGAGAACAACGCGCGCCAGGCAGCCCAAATTATGAACATGAACGGATAAGGATAAATCAACCATGATTCGCTCCCTGTGGATTGCCAAGACCGGCCTGGATGCTCAGCAGACCAATATCGACGTGATTTCCAACAACCTGGCAAACGTCAGCACCAACGGTTTCAAGCGCTCCCGGCCGGTATTCGAGGACTTGCTCTATCAGACGCTGCGTCAGCCGGGCGCCCAATCCTCGCAGCAGACCCAGCTTCCCACCGGAATGCAGCTCGGCACCGGCGTGCGCCCGGTGGCGACGGAAAAAATTTTTACCCAAGGCAATCTCCAGCAAACCGGCAACAGCCTGGACGTGGCCATCAACGGCAAAGGATTTTTCCAGATCCTGATGCCGGACGGTACTACATCCTATACGCGGGATGGTTCGTTTCAGGTCGACAGCCAGGGGCAGTTGGTCACATCCAGCGGTTATGCGGTGCAGCCGGCAATCACCATTCCCTCCGATGCGTTGAGCGTGACCATTGCCAAGGACGGCACGGTATCGGTGACGCAGACCGGTTCGACCTCGCCGACCCAGGTTGGCAGCCTGCAACTGGCGGGCTTTATCAATCCGGCGGGATTACAGAACATCGGCGAAAATCTGTTCCAGGAAACGGCGGCTTCCGGCACGCCATCGGCTAACACGCCCGGCACGAACGGTCTGGGTGTTCTGAATCAGAACTATGTCGAAACTTCCAACGTTAACGTGGTGGAGGAACTGGTCAATATGATCCAGGCGCAGCGGGCCTATGAAATCAATTCCAAGGCGATCACGACTTCTGACCAGATGCTGCAGAAGTTGACCCAGTTGTGATGATGACGGTCGGGGATTGATGTCATGAAAACATTCGGAAACCATTTTGGCTTGATGCTTCTGGTCGCCCTCGCGGGATGCTCCTCGGTGCCGTCTACCAATGTGCACCAGCCGATGAGTGTGAGACCGTTGCCGGCGCCGGAGCGTGTCGCCTCGAACGGAGCCATCTATCAGGCGAACTATGCCCGGCCCTTGTTCGAGGACCGCCGCGCGCGCAACATCGGGGATGTGCTTACCATCAGCATCGTTGAAAAAACCAGCGCCAGCAAGAACGTCAGCTCCACCGCCGGACGCAAGAGCAGCGTGAGCGAGACTGCTGCAACTCCCACCATCCTGGGCTATACGCCATCTCCATCGAAGCTGGGGGTTGCTGGACTTTTGGGCGGTGCCGCGAATTTCGATACCAGCGTTACCGCTTCAGGCGACCAGAAATTCGAAGGCAAGGGGGATAGCGCGCAAAAGAATGATTTTCTGGGAACGATCACCGTGACGGTCATCGATGTGCTGCCGAACGGCAATCTGCTGGTCAGTGGCGAGAAGCAGATGGGTATCAACGAAGGGACGGAGTATGTGCGCTTCTCCGGGGTGGTGAATCCGAGCACGATTTCATCGGCGAATTCGGTGGCTTCCAGCCAGGTGGCGGATGCGCGGATCGAGTTCAAGGGCCGGGGGGAAGTCGATTCCGCGCAAGCCATGGGTTGGCTCACGCGTTTCTTCCTGTCGGTATTGCCGTACTGATAGGTGCTATTGCCACTGTCTAATTGCTGCCGAAGGGCAATTTACAGATAATCTTGCCGCTTGCGGCAATTCTTGCCGCGGCACTTTCTTCTTCGCATTTGTAAAGCCCGTTCTAACCGGGATTGTCCCTCGCCATGAAGCCCTCTCCTCAATCCTCTCCCGCACCCGCAAGGAGTGTCCCCGCCGGATTCCCGCTGCTCCGCAGCGACCACGGCGAGACAAGCGGGAGAGGAGGCAAGCGTGAATGGCGCTTGTTATAATTTGGCACGCTTCATGCTTTTCAGTTGTTGGGTTGAATTGCTTGGCGATAAGCGGATGGGTGAAACAAATGTCAGAATACGCTCAATTTTCCTGTCCGTTCTGGATTGCTGTCAGGCGGGGTTGAAATGAATATGTCTTCAAAAATCATGGCGCTTGTGGCGGCGGTGTTTATTGCGCTTCCTGCGCAGGCGGAACGCATCAAGGACTTGGCGACGATCCAGGGCGTGCGCAACAACCAACTGATCGGCTACGGTCTGGTGGTGGGGCTGGATGGCAGCGGCGACCAGACTACCCAAACCCCCTTTACGGTGCAAAGCGTGGTCAGCATGCTCGGCCAGCTCGGCGTGAATCTGCCCCCGGGCATCAGCCTGCAACTGAAGAATGTGGCGGCGGTGACAGTGACATCTACGCTTCCCCCTTTCGCCAAGCCGGGCCAGACCATAGACATCACCGTGTCTTCCATCGGCAATGCCAAGAGCCTGCGCGGCGGCACCCTGCTGATGACGCCGCTCAAGGGCGCCGATAACCAGGTTTATGCCATGGCCCAGGGCAATCTTCTGGTCGGCGGTGCCGGCGCGGCGGCCGGGGGCAGCAGTGCGCAAGTGAACCAGTTGAGCGTCGGCCGCATTGCCGATGGCGCTACGGTGGAGCGGGCCGTGAACATGCCACTAGGCCAGGGCGACTATATTACGCTTGAACTGAAAGATTCCGACTATACTACCGCCAGCCGGGTGGTCGCTTCCGTTAACCGTACTTTCGGCGAGGGCACTGCCAATGCCGAGAACGGCCGCGTGATCAGGGTGCTGGCGCCGCGCGACAGCAATAATCGTGTCGCATTTCTGGCGCGGATGGAAAATCTGTCGGTGAATCCGGGTGAGTCCCTGGCCAGGGTAATCATGAATGCGCGCACCGGATCGGTGGTGATGAACAAGTCGGTGACGGTGGATGCCTGTGCCGTCGCCCACGGCAACCTGACCGTGACCATTGCCAGCGAACCCAGGGTGAGCCAGCCTGCCCCCTTCTCCAAGGGGGAAACGGTGGTGACCCAGCAGGCGCAGATCGAGATCAAGGCGGAAAAAGGGGGGCTGGCGTTGTTGCCGGGCAGCGCATCGCTTAATGATGTGGTGAAGGCGCTGAATGCGGTTGGCGCCACGCCGCAGGATCTGCTTTCCATACTTCAGGCGATGAAGGCGGCGGGCGCGTTGCGCGCCGACCTGGAAATCATCTAGGTAAAGAGCATGACAGGGTCGCAGGACATCTCATCCCGGTTCGCGCTCGATGCGCAAAGTGTGGGCAAGTTGCGCCTGCAGGCAAAGCAGAATCCCGATGCCGCACTCAAGGCCGTAGCCCGGCAGTTTGAAGGCATCTTCATGAACATGCTGCTCAAGAGCATGCGCGAGGCAACTCCACAGGATGGGGTGTTCGACAGCGAGCAGGGCAAGCTGTATACCCAGTTGTTCGACCAGCAACTGGCGCAGAAACTTTCAACGGGCAAGGGCATCGGGCTGGCCGACATGATGGTGAAGCAATTGACCCGTTCCGGCATGAAAATCAGTCCTGAGCCCCAAGTCCTGAGCGCTGAGTCTGGCCCTGCTGCCTCGGCACTCGACACTCAGCACTCAGCACTCAGCACTCAGGACTCGGCGCCTGCCTTCAAGAATCCCAGGGAGTTTGTCGATAAGCTGTGGCCGCATGCGGTGGAGGCGGGCAAGGAGCTCGGCGTTCCCCCCCATTTTCTGCTCGGGCAGGCGGCACTCGAGAGCGGTTGGGGGAAACGGCAAATTCTGGCCGCTGACGGCAAAAACAGCCACAACCTGTTCGGCATCAAGGCTGGTGGCAAGTGGGACGGAGACAAGGTGGCTGCGGCCACCACGGAATACAACAACGGCGTGCCGCAGGCCGGGCGTGCGCAGTTTCGTGCCTATGAGTCTTACGCGGAAGGTTTCCGCGACTATGCGGCCCTGCTGCGAAGCAGTCCGCGTTATCAGGGCGTGATCGGCCAGGACATCGATGCGGCGAGTTTCGCAAAAGCGCTGCAACGGGCGGGCTATGCGACCGACCCAATGTATGCCAGCAAGCTTGCGCGCGTGGTGAGTAGCGAAACGATGCGGCAGGCTTTGGCAGGATAGCATCAAGTTTTGGCATTTCTTGCCGATAACCAACTCAAACGACTACACCGGGGTATTGCGCATTCAGTATCCGGCCGGGCAGGAGGCATTAGATGGGAAACAGTATTTTTGGGATCGGCATCGGCGCGTTGGGAACAGCCCAGGCAGGGCTGGTGACGACCGGGCACAATATCAGCAACGTCAATACCGCTGGCTATCATCGTCAGGAAATCGTTCAGAGCACTAATATCCCCCAGTATACCGGTATCGGATTTCTCGGTCAGGGCGTGCGCGTTGATACGGTCAAGCGCCTCTACGACCAAATGCTGGAAAACCAGGTGATGAGTGCGCAAACCCAGTCCAGTCAACTGGAAACCTATTACGCACAGATCAAACAGATCGACAATATGCTCGCAGACCCCAGTGCGGGTGTCTCTCCAGCGCTGCAGGATTTCTTTAATGGCGTGCATGACGTGGCGGCGAATCCTGCCGCGATTCCGTCGCGCCAGGCCATGCTGAGCAATGCTCAGACGATGGTATCCCGTTTCCAGTCGATCAACCAGCGCTTCACGGAAATCCGCGACGGCGTCAACAGCGAGATTGGCAGCAGCGTCGGAGTGATCAATTCGTATGCCAGGCAGATTGCCAATCTCAACCAGCAGATTAATGTTGCGCAGGGCGCTGCCGCCAAGCAACAACCGGCTAACGACCTGCTGGACCAGCGCGACCAGTTGATAGGGGAGCTAAACAAGATCATCAGGGTGTCAACGGTCAAGCAGGATGACGGCAGCTTGAATATCTTCATAGGAAATGGACAGTCTTTGGTACTTGGCGCTCAGGCTTTTACCATGGGGTCGGCGCCTTCCCTGGAAGATCCGGAACGGATGGACGTGGGGATAAGTTACGGCGGAAGCACGATACTGCTCCCCAGCGGAAGCCTGCAGGGCGGCACGCTGGGGGGCCTGCTGGCGTTTCGCAGCGAAACGCTGGATCCTGCACAGAATGCCCTGGGCCGGATGGCGGTCGGACTGGCGCAGACATTCAATGACCAGCACCGTCTTGGCATGGACCTGCAAGGTCAAATGGGCGGATATTTCTTCAATGTGGCAGGTCCAACTGGCGTGTCAGGGCAGAATGCCGTTCCCTATGCCAAGGTGGTTGCCAACACCAAAAATGCCGCCACCTCCGGCAATCCGACAGTGACGCTGAGCAATGTTGCCAACGTGACGACCAGCGACTACCGCCTCAGCTACGATGGTACGAATTATTCATTGACCAGGCTTTCCGACAATGCCGCGCTGTTTTCCGGCGCTGCATTGCCGCAGACGGTAGATGGCCTGACCATCGTTGCGCCGGGTGCCGCGACGGCAGGGGATAGCTGGCTGTTGCAGCCCACCCGTAACGGAGCAAGGGATATTGGCGTAGCGATTGGCGATACGGCAAAAATTGCCGCAGCGGCGCCCATCAGCACGGCTGCCGTGTTCAGCAATACGGGCTCCGGCAGTATCAGCGCCGGCAGCGTGAATCCGCCGCCTCCGCCAAATGCCGACCTGCAGCAGCCGGTTACCATTACCTTTCATACTCCTTACGACGGCCAGTTCGACGTGACCGGCACAGGCGCTGCTTTACCGGCTAACAACCAGGCGTATACAGCAGGGGCGAACATCAGCTTTAATGGTTGGACGATCCAAATCACTGGCACGCCGGCCGCAGGGGATGCCTTTACGGTCGGTTCCAATGCCGGCGGTTCGTCGGATAACCGAAATGCTTTGCTGCTGGCAGGATTGCAAACGAAAAATACCCTTGCTGGAGGGACAGCTTCTTACCAGGGCGTTTATAGCCAGCTAGTCAGTTTGGTAGGCAACAAGACTCGAGAGGTCGAGGTGACGGCCACGGCGCAGGCCAACCTGGTATCGCAAACCCAACAGGCCCAGCAGGCCGTGTCCGGCGTCAATCTCGATGAGGAGGCCGCGAATCTGATGCGCTATCAACAGGCCTATCAGGCTGCCGGAAAAATGATGCAGATTGCCAGCACCATGTTTGATACGTTGCTCAGTCTGGGCAAGTAAGGGGATATCATGCGGATTAGCACTAATACGATCTACGATCTGGGCGTGGCCGGGATACAGCAGCAGACTGCGGGCCTGATCAAGACCCAGCAGCAGGTTTCTTCCGGCCGTCGGATTTTGTCTCCTTCAGACGATCCGGTGGCCTCCGCACGGGTGCTGGAAGTTTCACAATCTCAGTCTCTTAACAAACAGTATGACACCAATACGGGATCGGCAACCAGCAGCCTGGGCCTGGAAGACAGTATCCTGAGCAGCGTTGGCAACCTGATCCAGGATGTGCGGACTTCCGCGCTCCAGGCGGCCAATACGCCCTTGACTGACCAGGATCGCGCCAGTATCGCGATGGATCTGCGCGGCCGCTACCAGGAGTTGCTTGGGTTGGCGAACAGCACCGATGGCAATGGCCAGTACATGTTCTCGGGCTATAAAGGGGCAACCAAGCCGTTTGCTGAAACCACGCTGGGCAATGTGACCTATCAGGGCGATCAGGGGCAGCGCCTGATCCAGATCAGCCCGTCACGGCAGATGGCGGTGAGCGATTCCGGCGCAGATGTTTTTCAGCGCATCAAGAACGGTAATGGCACGATCGTCGGCGTGGCGGCGGCAGCGAATACGGGCACCGGCGTAATTGATCCGGCAACGGTGACCAACCTGGCAGATCCCAATCTGCGCCAGACTGTCAGCATCGTCTTTAACAATCCGCCGACGACCTTCAATGTAACCGGCACTGGTACCGGCAATCCGGTCAATGTTCCCTATACGGCCGGTTCGGCGATCAGCTATAACGGCTGGACCATGAACATCACGGGAACTCCGCAGCCGGGCGACACCTTCACGGTACAGCCCAGCAGCAATGTGGATATGTTCAAGACCTTGGGCGATTTGATCACCCAACTCGAAACCCCGGTTCAAGGCGGCGGAGCAGGCGCAACGGCCAAGCTTGCCAATAATATCAATACTGCGATACAGAATTTTGACCAGTCGCTGCAAAATGTGTTGACCGTGCGTGCCTCGGTCGGTGCGCGCATGAAGGAAACCGGCTCGGTCAAAAGCACAGGTGAAGATTTGCAGTTGCAATACCAGCAAACCATTTCTCAGTTGCAGGATCTGGATTATGCCAAGGCCATTACCGATCTGACGCGCCAGCAGACAACGCTGGAAGCGGCACAGAAGTCGTTTCTGATGGTACAGGGCTTATCCCTGTTCAATTTTATGTAGGCTTTATTGCTTCGCTTTGGCAAGCGAACAGGTTGAGTACCCCATCCAGCCCCGCAAGCGTACAAGGGCAATAACCAACGGGCATTGCGCCGCATGTTGTGAATCCGGCGCAATGCGCTTCGCTTATTGCCCTACGTTCACTGCAACACGCTTTGATCCAGGCCCTTGAACAGTGCGGCGTGCCGGGTGAGACTGTCGCTGAAATCGATCTCGCCGCGCATGGCGGTCTCAGTGATGGGCGCCACCCGTTCCCTGATGCCGGCCAGATCTGCAATTTCATCCAGGGTTTCAACCGAAATCAGGGTGGAATTCATGTCCATGACCACCAGCCCGAATTCCGCGAGGCGGCGTTTCTCCAGCATCAGTCCAGTACGTGCGACACCAGGCCGTCTGCCAGCTTGGGTTCGAACCAGGTGGATTTCGGCGGCATCACCTCGCCCGCATCGGCGACCGCCATCAAGTCCTCCATGCGGGTCGCGAACAAGGCGAAGGCCGCCGCCATTTCGCCGCTGTCGACGCGTTTTTCCAGCTCTGCCAGGCCGCGGATGCCGCCGACGAAGTCGATGCGCTTGTCGCGGCGCGGATCGTTGATGCCGAGCACGGGCGCGATGAGGTAGTTTTGCAGCAGGCTGACATCGAGGCGCGCTACGGGGTCGGCGCTGGGGATGAGTTCCGGACGAATTTCCAGACGGTACCACTGGCCGGGCAGATAGAGGCCGAACTCGTTGGGTTTGGCCGGCTTGACCCGGGAGGCGCTCGCCTGCACCGAGAACTGTTCGGCGATGCGCTTGAGGAATGCTTCAGGGTCCAGGCCGTTCAGGTCGATGACGACACGGTTGTAGTCCATGATCTTCATCTGGTGATGGGGGAAGATCGCGGACAGGAAATAATTGTAGCTTTCCTCTCCCGTATGCCCCGGGTTGGCGGCCTTGCGGGCGGCGCAGACGCGCGAGGCGGCGGCCGAGCGGTGGTGGCCGTCGGCGATGTAAATGGCTTTCATGGCGTCGAAGGCGGCGGTCAGCCTGGCCAGCGCTGCGCTGTCGCGTATTACCCAGATCGTGTGGCGGATGCCGTCCTCGGCAGTCACATCGGCATCCGGCTCAGCAGTCGAGGCGAGCGCCAGGATGTCGTCCACTTCCGGCGCAGTGGGGTAGGCCAGCAGCACCGGGCCGGTCTGGGCATTGAGCGCGTCGATCTGGCGCACCCGGTCGTCTTCCTTGTCGGGCCGGGTGAACTCGTGCTTGCGGATGCGGTTGGTGTTGTAGTCCGCCACCGAAGCCGCCGCGACCAGGCCGGTCTGGCTGTGGCCGCCCATGATCAGGCGGTAGGCGTAATAGCAGGGCGCCGCGTCGCGCGCCAGTATGCCTTCGGCCAGCATTTTTTTCAGGTTCTCCGCTGCCTTGGCGTAGACCTCGGGTGCATAGGGGTCGGTGCCTTCCGGCAGGTCGATCTCTGGCTTGGAAATGTGCAGGAAGCTCCACGGATGGCCTTCGGCACGCACGCGCGCCTCGGCGGTGGAAAGCACGTCGTAGGGCGGGGCGGCAACATCGGTGGCGCGGGAAGGGGCGGGTCTGAGACCGGTAAAGGGGCGGATCAGGTGCATGAAGAATTCCTTGGTTTTTTTAATTCGCCTATTTTAACCGTCATCGCCGCCATCAACTACAAAAACTGGCGGACCAATCGCATATTTCAGGATCAACTCCCGCCGCCGCCCAGAGCTTTGTAAAGCTGGGCGGCAGCGGCGAGCCCGGCGCGCCGGGTCTGAACCGTGGCTTGCTGGGCGGAAAAGGATTCGCGCTGCGCATCCAGCACTTCGAGGTGGCTGGAGATACCTGCCTTGTAGCGGGCTTCCACCAGGCGCAGGCGTTCGCTCTGGGCCTTTTCCGCAGCCTGCTGCGCGCGCAGTTGCTCGACCAGATAGGTACGGGCGGCGAGGAGGTCGGCCACTTCGCGGAAGGCCTGCTGGATGGTTTTCTCGTACTCGGCCACGGCGATGACCTTGCGTGCCTTGGCGAGATCCACCCCGGCGGCGCTGCGGCCGCCATCGAACAGCGGCAGGCGCAACGCCGGCTGGAAATTCCAGCTTTCGCTGCCGCCGCCGAACAGCCCTGAAAGCGCGCTGCTTGCCGTTCCCAGGCCGGCAGTCAGGCTGATGCGCGGCAGGAATGCGGCGCGCGCGGCACCGATGTTGGCATTGGCGGCAATCAGCCTTTTTTCCGCAGCCAGCACATCGGGGCGCTGGAGCAGCACTTCTGAAGGCAGGTCCGCGGCCAGGTCGGCAACGATGTCCTGGTCAGAAAGCGTGCGCCCCGCGGGCAGGCCGGACGGTTGCCGGCCGACGAGCAGCACCAGCGCATTTGCGGCGGCGGCCTGTTGGCGTTGCAGGCTGGCGAGTTCCGCCCGCACCAGTTCCAGGGCGCCGTCCGCCTGCAGGAAGTCGAGGTCGCCGGCCAGCCCAACTTCCCGCCGGCGGGCGATCAGGGTGCGGGTTTCCTCGCGGCTTTTCACGGTTTCATGGGCAAGCCGCGTGCGCTCCTCCATTTCCAGCAGGGTGAAATAGGCGCTGGCGACCTCGGCAACGAGCGACAGGTGCAGGGCGCGCCGGGCTTCCCCGGTGGCAAGGAAGCTCGCCAGCGCCGCTTCATCGAGGCTTTTCACCCGGCCCCAGAAATCCAGCTCGAAAGACAGCAAGGAGAGCCCGATATCGTAGCGACGGCTGATAACTGCATTTCCGGTGGGGGAGAGGTCGCCCGGCGTGCGCGCCGATTGCCCACCAGCAGCCGCGTCGATGCCGGGCAGCCGGTCGGCGCGGGTGATGCCATAGAGGGCGCGAGCCTCCTCGACGCGCGCGGCGGCGATGCGCATGTCGCGGTTGTGTTCGAGCGCGGTTGCGATCAGGGCTTGCAGTCTTTGATCGGGGAAAAAAGCGCGCCATTCGAGTTCAGTGGCCTTGCGTACGCCATCGGGCTGGGCGGTTTGCGGCCATTGCGCCGCAACCGGCGGCTCGGGCCGCTGGTAGCCGGGCATCAGCGAACAGCCTGCCAGCAGCGCGCCAACGGCCATGAAGCCCGCCATGGGTATTTTCCCCAAACCCATCCCCATCCTAACCTTCCCCTTGAAGAGGAAGGGACGAAAGTTAAGGGCAATGATCGATGACTTACGCATGATCGTTCTCCTTGTGACGGCGGGGATGGCCGGGGAAGATCTTTCGCACCACGACGAAAAATACCGGCACCAGGAAAACCGCCAGCAACGTGGCGGCGAGCATGCCGCCGACAACGCCGGTGCCGATGGCATGGCGGCTGTTGGCGCCGGCCCCGGTTGAAATCGCCAGCGGCAGCACGCCCAGGATGAAGGCGAAGGAGGTCATCAGGATCGGCCTGAAACGCAGGCGGCAGGCCTCCAGAGTGGCTTCGGCCAGCCCCATGCCTCTCTCCTGCAGGTCGCGGGCGAACTCAATGATCAGGATGGCGTTCTTGCTGGAAAGGCCGATGATGGCGATGAGGCCCACCTTGAAATAGACGTCGTTGGGCAAGCCGCGCAAGGTCACCGCCAGGGTCGCGCCGAAGATGCCCAGCGGCACCACCAGGAGCACGGCAAAGGGAATCGACCAGCTTTCATAGAGCGCGGCCAGCGCGAGGAAAACCACCAGCAGCGACAGTGCAAACAGGAAGGGCGCCTGAGCGCCGGAGAGTTTTTCCTCGAACGAGGTGCCGGCCCACTCGAATCCGAACCCTGGAGGCAGCTTTTTGGCCAGATCCTCCATGGTCTGCATCGCCTCGCCGGTGCTGTGGCCGGGCGCCGGATTGCCGGCGATTTTCATGCTGGGCAGGCCGTTGAAGCGGTCGAGCTTGGGCGAACCGACGATCCAGCGCGGCGTGACCAGTTCGGCCAGCGGCACCATTCCCCCGGCCCGGTTCCTGACCGGCAGACGCAGGAGTTTCTCCGGCGTGGTGCGCAAATCCGCCTCGGCCTGCATCTGCACCCGCAGGATCCTGCCCTGGCGCTCGAAGTCGTTGATGTAGGCGACCCCCAGGGTGGATTGCAGGGTTTCGTTGAGATCGGCAATGGAAACGCCGAGGGTTTCAGCCTTGCGCCGGTCGATGTCGAGCAAAAGTTGCGGTCCGGCCTCCTGGCCTTCAGGTCGTACACCGGCAAGACTGGCGTCCTTGCCAGCTATCCCCAGCGCCATGTTGCGCGCCTCCAGGAGCTTATCGCGGCCTAGACCGGCGCGGTCCTGCAGGCGGAAGTCGAAGCCGCCGGTGGAGGCGAGTTCCGGAATCGGCGGCGGATTAACGGCAAATATCATCGCCTGCTTGATCTGGAACAGCGCCATGTTGGCGCGCTGCACCAGCGCCGCGGAGGTATGCTCCGGTCCCTTGCGCTCATCCCAGTCCTTGAGCCGCACGAAAGCGAGGGCTGCATTCTGGCCGCGGCCGAAAAAGGAGAAACCGACCACGCCGATGACTTTGGCCACTTCCGGCTGCTTGAGGTAATACTGCTCGACCTGGGTGAGCACCTCGATCGTGCGTTCCTGCGAGGCGCCCGGCGGCAATTGCACCATGTTGATGAAGTAGCCCTGGTCTTCATCCGGCAGGAAACTGCCGGGCAGGTGCATGAACAGCCAGCCGGTGGCGCCGCTGATGGCGGCGTAAAGCACGAGGTAGCGCCCGGTTTTCCTGAGCGCGCGCGCGACCCAGGATTGATAGCCCTGCGTGGTGCGGTCGAAGAAGCGGTTGAACCAGCCGAAGAATCCCTTGCTGGGGCGGTATTCCTTGCCCGGTTCGTGCTTGAGCAGCGTGGCGCACAGGGCCGGCGTCAGCGTCAGTGCCATCAGGGCCGAGAACAGCATGGTGAGGATGAGGGTGACGGCAAACTGGCGGTAGATGACGCCGACCGAACCGCCGAAAAAAACCATCGGCGCGAACACCGCGGACAGCACCAGGGTGATGCCGATGATGGCGTTGAAGATCTGGTCCATCGCCTTGCGCGCGGCTTCGCGGGGCGCCAGCCCTTCCGAGCGCATGATGCGCTCCACCGCCTCCACCACCACGATGGCGTCGTCCACCACGATGCCGATGGCCAGCACCATGGCGAACAGGGTGAGCACGTTGATCGAGTAGCCGAAGACATAGAGCCCGGCAATGGCACCGGTCAGGGCGACCGGCACGACGATGGTGGGAATGAGGGTGGCGCGGAAATTCTCCAGGAACAGAAACATCACCAGGAACACCAGCACCACCGCCTCACCCAAGGTCATCAATACCTCCTGGATGGAAATATCGACGAAGCGGGAGGTGTCGTAGGGCACGTCCCAGGCCACGCCCTTGGGAAAGTAGGGCGACATCTGATCCATTTTGGCGCGCACCGCCTTGACCACGTCCAGCGCGTTGCCGTCGGGCGCCACGCGGATGGCGATGGCTGCGGCCGGCTGTCCGTTGAGACGGGCGAAGATGTTGTAGTCCTGCGAGCCCAGCTCCACCCTGGCAACGTCCTTCACCCGCACGGCGGAGCCGTCCGGCTGGGTGCGGACGAGAATATTGCCGAACTCTTCGGGTGTCGACAATCGGCTGCGCGTGACGATCACGGCGTTCATCTGCTGGCCGGCTGCCGCCGGCGCCTGTCCCAGTTCGCCGGTGGCGAGCTCGACGTTCTGGGCGCGCACGGCGCGGGTCACGTCACCGGGCGAGAGATTATAGGCATGGAGCTTCTCGGGTTGGAGCCAGAGGCGCATCGAATACTCGGTGCCGAACAGGATGGCCTCGCCCACACCCTTGACGCGCCGCAGCGGGTCGAGCACGCTGGCGGCGGCGAAACTGCCGAGATCGACGGCTTTCAGGCTCTTGTCCGGCGAGTAAAGGGCGACGAACATCACATAGTTGCGCGAGGGCTTGGTCACCGGCACTCCCACCCGCCGCACGTCGTCGGGCAGGCGCGCCTCGATGCGCTTGAAGCGGTTTTGCGCTTCCACCGAGGCGACATCGATATTGGTGCCGGGCTCGAAGGTCAGGGTCACCGTGCCCGTGCCCAGTTCCGAGGACGCTTCCATGTAGAGCAGGTGTTCGATGCCGTTCATTTCCTGCTCGATCAGGGCAGTGACCGTATCCTCGACCACCTTGGCCGAGGCGCCCGGGTAAACGATGTTGAAGGCGATGGAAGGGGGGGCGACGGCCGGATACTGGGACAACGGCAGACCCCTGAGGGCGAGGCCGCCGGCAAGCAGGATCACCAGCGCGATCACCCAGGCGAAGATCGGACGGTCGATGAAGAATTTGGCGAACATAGGTAACCCTTATCCTAAAAAACGTAATCCATCCACGGATGAGCACAGATGTACACGGATAATCAATGAGGTGACTTCATTTTTTGGCCCGCCTTTGGGCAAGCGCAAAGCTTCTTCAAGTAGCACATTGTTTTATCTGTGTAATCCGTGTGTATCCGTGGCTAATTGCTGTAAGTTTTACTTTTTGTCACTAGTAGTCAGTCATATTGAAACCGGTGGACAATCTCGTCATTCCGGCGAAAGCCGGAATCCAGAAAAATCAACAACCTGGACACCGGCTTTCGCCGGTGTGACGGTTCAACTCATCCATGCTTTTCACCGTGACTGACTACTAGCTGGCAGTGGCGTGGCAGGATTCCACGGAACCGGCTTGACCGGCGTGCCGGGGCGTGCCTTCTGCAGGCCGTTGACGATCACCTGCTCGCCGCCTTTCAGGCCTTCGGTGATGATGAAGTCGCCGCCGCTCATGCCGCCCGTTTTCACCGGCCTGGGCGCTGCCTTGCCTTCGCTGTCCACGATCATCACGAGCTGTCCCTGGGGACCCGGCTGCACTGCGCGCTGGGGCACCCGGATGGCCTGGTCGAGCCGGGCTTCCGGGAAGCGGATGCGCACAAAGGCGCCGGGCAGCAACTCGTGCCCGGGGTTGGGAAACACGGCGCGCAGGGAGACGCTGCCGGTGGCCGGATCGACGGCAAGGTCCGAGAACATCAGCTTGCCCGGCTGCGGATAGAGGCTGCCGTCTTCCAGAACCATTTCCACCCTGGCCTGTTCCGCCGCCTTGACCCTGCCCGCCTTGACGGCCTGCCTGAGCCGCAGCAGATCGGCGCCGGGCTGGGTAAAGTTGGCGTAGATCGGGTCGATCTGTTCGATGGTGGCCAGATGCGTCGCCGTGGCCCGGCTCACCAGCGCCCCCTCGGTCACCAGGGCGCGGCCGATACGGCCGGAAATCGGCGCCGGCACGGCGGTGTTTTCCTGGTCGATGCGGGCGCGCGTCAGCGCTACTTCAGCCTGCTTTACTTTGGCCTCGGCCAGATCGACTTCCTGCCGGCTCACCGCCTTGATGTCGAGCAGAGGCCGGTAGCGATCCAGCGTCAGGCGGGCGACGGCCAGATCCGCTTTGGCGGCGTCGAAAGACGCCTGGTAGTTGCGCGGGTCGATGCGAAACAAGGTGGCGCCTTCCTTGACGTCGGTGCCTTCGGTGAACAGGCGCTTCTCCAGTATGCCATCCACCTGCGCCCGCACCTGCGCGGTGCGAAAGGCCTGCAAGCGGCCCGGCAGCTCCTGGGTGAGAGTGGCCGAACCCGGCGTGACGGTGATGACATCGACTTCCGGCGGCGGCATGGCGGGGCCGCCGGGGCCGGCGGCGGGTTTCTTGCCGCCCCCGTCACCGCAACCCGCAAGCGCGGCTATCAGCAGAAGCATCAGCGGAATATTTCGGTTCATGTTCGGCTCCTTGTTATTCCATTTTTCGATCAAAAAAGCACTAACCGCAAAGGACGCAAAGGACGCAAAGGACGCAAAGGAAAGGCAATCAGGCTGGCATATCTGAGGTTCGGTTTTCCCTTTGCGAACCTTTGCGTCCTTTGCGGTGAAAGATTTTTGCGGTTTATTGTTGGGTTGAATGCAAATTGGAGTTAGTGATTGGGGTTGTATGCGCGCAGGAAGCAGTCCACGATTTTCTCGATTCGGGCTTTTTCGAGCGCTTCGGGCAGTTGGGTATTGTTGCTGAGGCGCCGAAAATGATCGATGCCATGGAGCATGCCCACCAGCATTTCGGCGGCAAAACGGGGATCGTCCTGGAGCAGGCGGCCGGCGGCCATGGCGCGGCCGAGGAAATCTCCCAGCCGGGCGGTAGTCTGCTCCGGCCCCTTGGCAAAGAAGGCCTGGGCCAGGGTAGGGAAGCGCGCCGCTTCGGCCATCAGGGTGCGGAACAAGGCAAGCCCCTCACCGCCATGCACCTTCTGGCGGAAGGCCGTGCCGAAGTGGAGGAGGGTGGCGCGCACGTCGTCCGTCCGGCCGTCCAGCGTAACCATAATGGCGGCTGAAACCAGGCCAACCGACTCGCTGAACAGTTCCTCCTTGCTGGGGAAATGGTTGTAAAGCGTCTGTTTGGCCACGCCGGCGCGGGCCGCGATGCCATCCACGCTGGCCCGGTAGCCTTCCTCCATGAAGGCTTCCCTGGCCGCCTGGATCAGGCGGTTACGGGTATCGGCGACGGCGGCTTCCGCGAGATTGGACATTGTGCTCCCCAAATTCAAACATTGTGGACTGGACAGTCTAGTCCACAATGTTTGCGGAGGTCAATCGTGTTAACTACCCCCGGCATTAAAACCGGGGGCTTACCTCACTGAGTTATGCGGTGTGACTTGTATTCTGGTTGGGCCGCGTATACGCAATCGTTATTGCGCCGAATGAAAACATCCGGTGCGAATGCGCTTCGCCCTTCGACTGCGCTCAGGACAGGCTTATTGACACCCTACATTACGCCTTACGCGGGTTGACCGCCTGAGCAATTTGTAGAGGCACCTGCTCGCTCTCGGGTCGCTTGGCCAGGTTGCGGAGAGCACGAATTACCCAATGCGCTATCGCTGCGCACCCTCCAATTTTGAGTCAACAGGCGCCACTTGGCCAGGAATATGCGATGGCGTCGAACTGACCGGTTGTGCCGCTGCCGACACGCGCTCATCGTGCGCAATCCGTGATTCATAGCCCGACCAGCCAATCAGCGCAAGTGCAAACGCCAGCAACACCTGGACCTGTACACCCGCGGAGTAATGGCGCGCCACCCATAGCCGTGCAATAAACGCAAGCAGCGTTACTGCGGCCAGTTGGCCGGTAAACTTGCCTGCGCTTTCGAGCGCGACATTGTCGCTCCAGGCGAACAAGGACGGCAGCGCCAACGCGAGCAGGATCAACGCGATTGCAACTCTGCGCGTGCGTGTCGTTTGATTGATGAGTTCGATGCTGCTGCGGTCATACATGACGCCGATTCCCTTCAGTTGATTGAGAAATGTAGCCGGGCGAGTGCGCCATCATGCACATGCACACCCGCTTGCGGATGCCCCCGTGTTATTGGCAAATCGAAATATTCGCTTCGCATCATTCGACCAAACCCTACGCCGATTCGTCGAATATGTCATCGGTAACCCAGCATGGCAGCCCTTCTACAGATTACCCCAGTTCCTTCAGCAACCGTGCAATCTCTTCCACCCTGTTCTTCACTTCCGGCATTTCGCGGCTGACTTTCAGCCGGTCCGGCCCGGCCAGTTTGCAGCCGGGCTTGCTCTGGATCATGTGGATGATCTTGACCGGGTCGATCGGCGGATTGGGGATGAACTGCAGCAGGATAGCGCTGCCGCTGGCGTCGATCTTGGCGATGCCGAGCGGCTTGGCGAGGATGCGCAGGCGGTGGGTGTCGAGCAAGGCGCCGGCCTGCGACGGCAGCAGGCCGAAGCGGTCTATCAGTTCCTCGTGGAGCTGATCCAGCTCGTCCAGGGTGGCGCAGTTCGCCAGGCGCTTGTACAGGGTGAGGCGCTGGTTGACGTCGCCGCAATAGTCGTCGGGCAACAGCGCCGGGCTGTGCAGGTTGATTTCGGTGGTCACGGCAAGCGGCTGGCCGATATCCGGCTCCTTGCCGGCCTTGAGCGCCTTCACGGCCTGGTTGAGCATTTCGGCGTAGAGATTGAAGCCGATTTCCTGCATTTCGCCGCTTTGCGATTCGCCCAGGATTTCCCCCGCGCCGCGAATTTCGAGGTCGTGCATGGAAAGATAAAACCCCGCCCCCAGGTCTTCCATGGACTGAATGGCTTCGAGACGCTTCTTTGCCTGCGTGGTGATGCCCTCGTCGCCGGGGGTGAGCAGGTAGGCGTAAGCCTGGTGGTGGGAGCGCCCGACCCGCCCGCGCAGTTGATGGAGCTGGCCCAGGCCGAACTTGTCGGCGCGGTGCATGATGATGGTGTTGGCGGTGGGGATGTCGATGCCGGTTTCGATGATGGTGGTGCACAGCAGCAGGTTGAAGCGCTGCTGGTAGAAATCGCGCATCACGTGCTCCAGCTCGCGTTCGCTCAGTTGGCCGTGAGCAATGGCGATGCGCGCCTCGGGGAGGAGCTGGGCGAGCTTTTCCTGCATGTTGAGGATGGTTTCGACCTCGTTGTGCAGGAAATAGATCTGGCCGCCGCGCTTGAGCTCGCGCAGCACCGCTTCGCGGATGATGCCGTCGCTGTAGGGAGTGACGAAGGTCTTGATGGACAGGCGCCGCTGCGGCGCGGTGGCGATCACCGAGAAATCGCGCAGGCCTTCCAGCGACATCGACAGGGTGCGCGGGATGGGGGTGGCGGTCAGCGTCAGTACGTCGACCTCGGCGCGCAGGGCCTTGAGCTGCTCTTTCTGGCGTACGCCGAAACGGTGCTCCTCGTCGACGATGACCAGGCCCAGGTTGTTGAATTTGACATCCTTCTGGACCAGCTTGTGGGTGCCGATGACGATATCGACTTTGCCTTCGGCAAGACCCTTGAGGGATTCGGCCTGTTCCTTGGCGGAGCGGAAGCGCGACAGTTCGGCGATTTTCACCGGCCACTCGGCGAAACGGTCGGAAAAATTCTGGAAGTGCTGCTCGGCGAGCAGGGTGGTGGGCACCAGGATGGCCACCTGTTTGCCGTCGGCCACTGCGACAAAAGCGGCGCGCAGGGCGACTTCGGTCTTGCCGAAGCCGACGTCGCCGCAGATCAGCCGGTCCATCGGCCGGCCGGATTTCATGTCTTCGATCACAGCCTGGATTGCGGCGGCCTGGTCCGGGGTTTCCTCGAACTCGAATCCGGCGCTGAACGCCTCGTAATCCTGCGGCTTGATCTTGAATACGTGGCCCTGGCGCGCTTCGCGCTGGGCATAGAGATTGAGCAGTTCGGCCGCCGTGTCGCGGGCCTGCTTGAGGGCCTTTTTCTTCGCCTTTTCCCACTGGCCGCTGCCGAGCTTGTGCAGGGGCGCGGATTCCGGTGATGCGCCGCTGTAGCGGCCGATCAGGTGCAGATGGGAAACCGGCACATAGAGCTTGTCGCCGCCGGCGTATTCGAGGAGCAGGAATTCGGTCTCTCCTTCGCCCAGATCGAGGCTGACCAGCCCGAGATAGCGGCCGATGCCGTGCTGCTCGTGCACCACCGGGTTGCCGATGCGGACCTCGGAAAGATCGCGCAGCATGTTCTCCGTGGTCGATTTGCGCGCCGCGTCGCGGCGCCGGCTCTGGCGGACCTGGGTGGCATACAGCTCGCTCTCGGTGACAAAGGCAAGGTGCTGCTGAGGCAGGATGAATCCAGCGGAAAGCGGTCCCACGCCGAGCACGAATTTTTCGCCGCCGGCGAGGAAGTCGTCGTAAGCCTCGCATACCACGGGCTTGAGACCGTGCTCCGTGAGGAATTGCAGCATGGTTTCGCGCCGTCCCAGGCTTTCCGCCAGCAGCAGGATGCGGCCATCGAAGCCGGCCATGAATTGCTGCAGGCGGCTGACCGGATTGTCGGCGCGGCGGTCGACCTGGATCGGGGGCAGCGGCAGTGTTGAGTGCTGAGTGCCGAGTGCTGAGTCCTGAGTGTCAGTGCTCAACTCGATGCGCGGGTAAGGCTTGAGTGCGGCGAACAGGTTCTCCACCGGGAGGAACAGTTCCTGCGGCGGCAGCAAGGGCCGGTCGCGGTCGCCGCTCAGCAGCTTGTAGCGCGACTGGGTGTCGCGCCAGAAATTCTGCGCGGCGGATTCCAGTCCCTGGTACAGGCACAGCATGGAATCTTGCGGCAGGTAGTCGAACAATGTGGCGCTGTTTTCAAAGAACAGCGGCAGGTAATATTCGATGCCGGGCGGCGCGAGTCCCGCGCTGACGTCCTTGTAAAGGCGGCTCTTGGACGGGTCGCCCTCGAATTTTTCCCGGAAATTGCGGCGGAAGGTGTCTTGGCCGGCCTTGTCGAGCGGGAACTCGCGCGCCGGCAGCAGGCGGATTTCCTTGACCGGGTAGATGCTGCGCTGGGTATCGGCGTCGAAAGTGCGGATGCTCTCGATCTCGTTGTCGAACAAATCCATCCGGTAGGGCAGCGGACTGCCCATCGGGAACAGGTCCACCAGCCCGCCGCGCACGCTGTATTCTCCCGGGCTCAAAACCTGGTTGACATGGGTGTAGCCGGCCAGCGTCAACTGGCGGCGCAGCGCATCCAGGTCGAGCTGGGTGCCCTGCTTGAGGAAAAAGGTATGCGCCGCCAGGAATTCGCGCGGCGGCAGCCGGTACAGCGCGGTGGTGGCCGGAACGATCGCGACATCGCAGGCGTTTTGCGAAATCTGGTACAGTGTAGCCAGGCGTTCCGAGATCAGATCCTGGTGCGGAGAAAACTGGTCGTAGGGCAGGGTTTCCCAGTCCGGCAGGAGGTGAACCATGAGCCTGGGTGCGAAATACGGGATTTCGTCGCGCAGGCGCTGGGCATCCAATGCGGTTTCGGTGAGGACGATCAGCGGCCGCGCCTGCTCCGCCAACTGCGCCAGCGCCAGCGCGTCGCTCGAGCCGTGGAGCTTGCCGTAGCGCTTGCGGGAGCCGGGAGAGGGAAGAGACTGGCCGAGTAGGGTCATTGAAGTCTGGCGAAAACCAAGAATTATAGAGCAATTTCTGCTAGATTTCAGGTTGGGAAGTCCATAAAAATCATATACCCATTGAGGGCACAAGAGGAGATGGTCATGAGTGAGAACAACCCGAACATGCTTTCCACCGAGGAAATCAAGCAAGCGGCGAGCGCTTCGGTCGAGGAGGGGGGGGATATCCGCGAAAAAGTCCGCGATTTGACGCTGCGCGCCCTGAAAACCCGGAAGTTGAGCAGCGAAGAGATCCGGCCCGTGATCAACGCGGTAACGGAGGGGATCAGCGTGGGTGCGGCGAAGCGCGCCGGCGAAGTGAAATCCGCCCTGTCCGAAGGATTGGCCGGGATGGACGAGGCGCTGACGAAAGCGGCGGAAGCAACCCGCCTGGCGCTGGAGCAGATGACTTCCCATGCCAGGGATTTTTCCGAAAGCGAGCTGGACTGGGCGCTGGCCAACCTCAAGCGCCTGGAGGAGGAATTCCTCGACACCGTGAGCACGGTCGCCGATTCCGCGGCGGGCAAGATCAAACAGGAGCTGAAGGATCTGGTCGTCCACGCGCGGCGTGCCGGCACCGATACCGGCGCCAAGGTCACCGAAACGGTGAACACGCTCGGCAACAAGCTTACCGCCACGATGAAGGAAGGCCAATCCGCAGGCAAGGATGCGGCGCGCGAAATGAGCGCGCGCTTGGCGGCGCTGGCGGGGGGGATTCTGTCCGGCATGGCGGACGCGCTGCACGAACAGGCGGAAAAGCTGAAAAAAAGCGAATAACCCTAAAAACCGTAATTAACCACGAATGACACGAATGTTCACGAATGAACACAAATAGTTAACAACAAATATCGGCTCACCCAACAGGTGAATCGGGTGAATTTCGTTAATTCTTTGATTATTCGTGAACATTCGTGTTCTATTCGTGTAAATTCGTGGTTAATCGCTTTTTTCAGGATAACAGACTGATAGTTACCGCAAAGGTGCAGAGGCGCAAGGATTTTCATGCATCGAGAAGCAAAGGTTTCGCCATTCCACGAATCAGAGTAGGGTGGTTGCCATTCCGGTGTCTTTGCGCCTTTGCGGTTATCGAATTAGCGAAATCAGGATAAATACCCCGATGCTCTGGGAAACCATCAATGTCGTGCGGGACATACCTCGCCTGCACGAAATCACCTCCACTTTGATCCGCTATGGCATGGCGGATATCGTGCGCACCCTGGGAATCGGCACGCTGCTGGAACGGGCAGGGCGTTTTTTGCACTGGAAAGCGCAAAGCGACACCCTGCATCTCGAAACGCCGGTGCGGGTGCGGCGGGCACTGGAAGAACTGGGTCCGACATTCGTCAAACTCGGGCAGGTGATGGCGACCCGGGTGGATGTGTTCCCGCCCAACTGGATAGCCGAGTTCGAGAAACTTCAGAACGGCGTGCCGCCGGTCCCCTTTGCAAGCCTGCTGCCGCAGCTTGAAGCCGCTTTGGGCTGCTCTCCGCAGGAGATTTTTCTGGATTTGCAGACCGAGGCAGTGGCGGCGGCCTCCATCGCCCAGGTGCATCATGCCAAATTGGCCGATGGCACGCCTGTAATCCTGAAAATCCGCCGTCCAAACATCCGTGCCAAGATCGAGGCGGACTTGCGCATCCTGACGCACATCGCACGCCTGGTCGAATTCGAAATGCCCGAGATGCGGCGTTACCAGCCGGTTCAGGTGGTGCAGCAATTCTCCCGCTCGCTGCGGCGCGAACTCGATTTCGCCGCGGAGGCGCGCAACATCGAGCGCTTCGCCGGGAATTTCGCCGGCTCGGAAACGGTCGTGGTTCCCAGGGTGTACTGGGAGTGGACCAGCGAGGTCATGAACGTGCAGCAGCGCGTGGACGGGGTGCCCGGAAACAATCTCGCCGCGGTCGAGGCGGCGGGGCTGGACCGGAAACTGCTCGGCTCGCGCGGCGCGGATGCGGTGCTCAAAATGATCCTGATCGACGGTTTTTACCATGCCGATCCCCATCCGGGCAACGTCTTTTACCTGCCAGGAAACCGCATCGCGATCATCGATTTCGGCATGGTGGGGCGCTTGACGGAAGACCGCCGCAACCAGATCGTCAACCTGCTCGCCGCCCTGGCCGGCAGGGACGATGAGGCGATGCTGGATGTGCTGCTGGAGTGGACCGGCGAGGCCGCGGTCGATGAGGCCAGGCTTGCCGCCGACGTCAATGAATTCGTCTTCAACTATGCGAATGTCCCGCTCAAGGATCTTCATATCGGCAAGCTGTTTGGCGAACTGACGGTGATCATGCGCGACCATTATCTGGTGATGCCCTCTGACCTCGCCATGCTGTTCAAGGCTTTGATTACCCTGGAGGGGCTGGGGCGACAGTTGGACCCGGATTTCGATATGGTCACCCACCTTACACCGTTCGTGCGCCGGGTGATCGCCGAGCGCTACATGCCGGAGGTGTTGTTCAAGCGCGGCATGCGCAATCTTCATGACATTCTCTCCATCGCAACCGACCTGCCGCGCGACATCGCGCACCTGATCAAGGAGACGAGGCGGGGAAAATTCAAGATCGATCTCGACCTCAAGCGGCTTGACCGATTCGCCCATCAGCTCGATCATAGCGTCAATCGCCTGACCCTCGGCATCCTGATCGCATCGCTCGTGATCGGCTCCTCGATCGTGATGACGGTGCAGGGCGGCCCCACCCTGCTCGGCCTGCCGCTGTTCGGCCTGCTCGGTTTCATGCTGGCTTCCGGCGGCAGCATCTGGCTGATTCTGTCGATCTGGCGCTCCGGCCGGGAGTAGGCGCATAGACATCCACCAAGCCAAATGTAATTAAATGAGGTAAATCCCCGGTTCTGCCGGGGGGCACTTACACCGGACGAGGTGCTGTGCGGCAGATCGGTCTCCGGCGATTGCGCCGGCCAATAAGCAAATCGGCGTCCATGTCAAGCTGTCATTTTTGACAGGTGGCAAGGAAGCGGAAAAAAAGGTAGGCTAGCCGCCAATTCCAGCAAAAACAGCCGGATGGAGATGCCATGATGGAAATCTTCGAATATTGTTTCGTTTTGCCCGCACCTGTTTGTCATGGTGACCCGCCCTGGGCAGAAGCGACCAAAGCAGCTTATGCGTCAAACCCACGAGCATTCACGTCGGCCTCCCCCGGCTTTGTCATCCGTGAACGTTGATTGCGGAGCCATGATGAAAATGCCTAATCAATACGTTGTTTTCATTCTGGATGGCCAACGCTACGCCCTGCATCTGTCCGCAGTGGACAGAACGGTGCGCATGGTGGGCATCACCCCCCTGATAAAGGCGCCGGACATCGTTCTCGGCATCGTCAACATACAGGGGAGGATCATCCCGGTCATCAACGTGCGCCGGCGTTTTAGCCTGCCGGAACGGGAAATTGCCCTGACCGACCAGCTTATTGTCGCTCACACGGCGCGCCGTCCTGTCGCGCTGGTGGCGGACGCGGTGCCGGATGTCGTCGAATGTTCCGGGCAGAATCTGGTCACGGCGGAGAGTGTCCTTCCCGAAGTCGAATATGTGGAAGGCGTTGTAAAACTCAAAGATGGATTGATCCTTATCCACGATCTGGACAAATTTCTTTCGCTGGAAGAAGAAAATTCCCTGGATCTGGCCCTTGACTCCCCCTGAGGCGGGATATGCGGCCCACCCTTCCCCATCCGCTGTTATCCCGGCTGAGCGAATTTCTCGCGGCACAGACGGGCTTGCATTTTCCGGAAGAACGCTGGGGCGATCTCGAGCGGGGGATTGCCGCCGCCGTTCCCGATTTCGACCTCGCGGATGCGGAGTCATGCGCACGCTGGCTGTTGTCAGCCCCGCTGACACGCCACATGAGCGAGGTCCTCGCCAGCCACCTGAGCATAGGGGAAACCTATTTTTTCCGGGAGAAGCAGAGTCTGGAGATTCTCGGGGAGCAGGTTCTTCTGCAACTGTTGCAATCACGCCGCCAGAATGAGCGGCGTTTGCGCATCTGGAGTGCGGGTTGTAGCACGGGCGAGGAAGCCTATACCATCGCGATACTGCTCGACAGACTCCTTCCTGCTCTCAAGGAATGGAACATCACCATTCTGGCGACGGACTTTAACCCGAAATTTCTGCGCAAGGCGGCGCAGGGCGTGTACGGCGAATGGTCATTTCGCGATGCGCCCGGCTGGCTCCGCGAGCGCTATTTCAACAAGAGCAGCGACGGGCGCTTCGAGATACATCCTCGCATCAGGAAGATGGTGACGTTTTCCTACCTCAATTTTGCCGATGATGTTTATCCATCGCTATCGAACAACACCAGCGCGATGGACGTGATCCTTTGCCGCAATGTCCTGATGTATTTCACCGCGCAGCGGGCAAAACAGGTTGCCGGCAATTTTTACCGCGCGCTGGTTGACGGCGGCTGGTTGATCGTCAGTCCAACGGAAGTCTCGCATAGCTTGTTTTCCCCGTTCACCCCGGTCGAGTTTCCGGGGGCGGTGCTGTACAGGAAGATGGCGGGCGCCGGATCGCAGCCACTCGTTAGCGGGCATCCGGTTTCGCTGTGGTGCGGAGAAGCTGACGCCGCACCTCCGATGCCGCCGGTCGTGCCGACAGAACCTCCGGCTGCGGCGTTGTCGATGCTGCCCCATCCAGCACCCTCGGCTGCGAATCTTTCGGATGCGCAGGCCGACCAGGTGCCAGCCCACCAAGCGGATGAGCGCGAGGCATCGTCCCGCCTGGCGCGTAGCCGCGCCAACCAGGGCAGGCTCAGCGAGGCGCTGGAGTGGTGCGAAAAGGCGATTGCTGCCGACAAACTTAATCCGGCGCACCAGTATCTTTTGGCCACTATCTTGCAGGAGCAGGGACGGCACGATATCGCCATACAGTCATTGATGCGCGCGCTCTATCTCGATCCAGATTTCGTGCTCGCTCACTTTAGCTTGGGGAATCTGCATCAGTCGCAGGGACGCTACCGGCAAGCGCAGCGCTATTTCGGAAATGTGCTGGTGCTGTTGCGCAAGCATCCGCCGGACGAAATCCTGCCGGAAGCGGATGGGCTGACGGCCGGGCGGTTGGTCGAGATTGTCACGTCCTTGCTGGAAAGCCTGCCGCAGCCTGTGGCGGCAAGCGCATGAACCTAGTAGTCAGTCATATTGAAACCGGTGGACAATCTCGTCATTCCGGCGAAAGCCGGAATCCAGAAAAATCAACAACCTGGACACCGGCTTTCGCCGGTGTGACGGTTCAACTCATCCATGCTTTTCACCGTGACTGACTACTAGAAACGGCAGATGAAATGATAAAAAATCGCCCATGCTTCGACAGGCTCAGCACGAACGGTTTTTTTGTGGCACTCACCAAATTGGTAGGTAGTCCGTTCGCCCTGAGCAGCCCGCGCAGCGGGCGTATCGAAGGGTTGAGCACCTGCCGACTGCCGGATTTAAGATGAGAGGAATGCGGACATGAGCACACCACAAAAAAATAACAAGCCAATCGACTGGCGCGAGGTCGAGCAGCGTCTGGAAGCGGCGCGTGTCGCAATCGAGCGCATCTGGATGCCGACTGCCGAAGATACCCAACGAGTACTGGAAGAAAGGGCGAGGGCGCTCGCACGGGAGCCTGAGCGAGCGGAAGCCGCCGAACGCATCGAGGTGGTTGAATTTCTCCTCGCCCATGAGCGATACGCCGTCGAATCAGATTATGTTCGCGAGGTCTATCCGCTGGAAGAGCTCACGCCGTTACCCTGCACCCCGGCCTTCGTGCTCGGCATCGTCAACGTGCGCGGCGAGATTCTCTCGGTTATCGACCTCAAAAAATTTTTCGATCTCCCCGAAAAAGGGCTGACCGATCTCAACAAGGTGATCGTGATCGAGTCCAAAGACATGGTGTTCGGCATTCTGGCCGATGCCATCAGCGGCGTGTGGCACATTCCGCGTGCCGGCATTCAGCCATCACTGCCCACGCTCACGGGCATCCGCGAAGACTATCTGCTCGGGGTGACCGCAGAGCGCGTGGTCGTCCTCGATGCTGAAAAACTCTTGAGCGACGAGAAGCTCATCGTGCAGGAACAGGTCGGGGGATAGGAAATATTCCTGTTCGAGTTTGACAGGACAGCAAGGAGAACAAAATGAAATGGTTTTTGAATTTGACGACGCGCAACAAGCTCTTTCTTGGATTTGGGCTGATGATTGCCTTTCTTGCAACCGTGATCGTGGCCGCCTACCTGGGCATCACGGCGATTCAGGCGTCACAGAAAAACCTCTACCGGGAGGATTTTTCCAATGCCGTGGACCTGTTGAATCTCCGTTCGGATGAAAATGGGATGCGGGTCGCGCTGTTCAGCATGATGGCGGTGACGAAGCGCTCCGATCAGGAAGTCTGGCACCAGGAGATCAAGCAGCGCAGCACGGAGATTGCCGAGGCCACACGGCAGTTGCTGGAGCGCAACCGCAACGATTCGCGTCTGTCCCGCAGGATCGAGGAACTCAAGAAAATTCACGAGGCGTTCACCCAAACGCGGGATGATCAAATCATTCCGCTAATTTATGCCGGTAAGATGGAACAAGCCAGAGAACTGGCGCTAGGCATTCAGGAGGAACGCTACCGCAAGATGCGCGCTATCGCCGAGGAGCTGGGCGATTCGGCGGTAAAGCAGGCGCGTGCTGCCGTGGCGATCTCCGAACAGCGCACCGAACAGACGGTGCGTGTGTTTGTCATCACCGGCATCGCGGCGATGCTGCTCGGGCTGGCAATGGCGCTGCTGATCAACCGGATCATCGCCGTGCCGCTGCGGGCGATCGCGGGCATCGCCGGGCGGGTCGCTTCCGGCGACCTCACCGTCAGCGTGCCGTCCGACAACCGCGCCGACGAGGTTGGGGAACTGGCGCGCGCGTTCCGCGCGATGGTCGAGAAACTGCGGCAGACGACACGGGAGATCCACGAGGGCGTGAGCGTGCTCGCCTCTTCGTCCAGCGAAATTCTCGCGACGACGACGCAGGTCGCTTCCGGCGCAGCCGAGACCGCGAGTGCGGTGAGCGAGACCACCGCCACGGTGGAGGAAGTGAAGCAGACGGCGCAACTGGCGAGCCAGAAGGCGCGTTCTGTTTCCGGCAGCGCGCAGAAAGCTTCGCAGGTTTCCCAGAGCGGGCGCAAATCGGTGGAAGAGGTGATGCAGGGCATGCAGCGCATTCAGGAACAGATGGAATCCATCGCCGAGAGCATCGTGCGGCTCTCCGAACAGAGCCAGGCCATCGGCGAAATCATCGCCACGGTCAACGATCTGGCCGAGCAATCGAACGTGCTCGCGGTGAATGCCGCGATCGAAGCGAACAAGGCGGGCGAACAGGGCAAGGGTTTCGCGGTGGTCGCGCAGGAAGTCAAGAGCCTGGCGGAACAATCCAAGCAAGCGACCGCCCAGGTGCGTACGATCCTCGGCGATATCCAGCGGGCGACCAGCGCAGCGGTGCTGGCCACCGAGCAGGGCAACAAGGCGGTGCAAGCCGGGGTGAAACAAACTGCGGAAACCGGCGAATCGATCCGCCTGTTGGCCGACAGCATCGAGGAAGCGGCGCAGGCGGCCACCCAGATCGCGGCCTCGAGCCAGCAACAGATGGTGGGCATGGACCAGGTGGCGCTGGCGATGGAGAACATCAAACAGGCCAGCGTGCAGAACGTGTCCGGCACCAGGCAGGCGGAGGTCGCCGCGCAGAGCCTGCATGTGCTGGGACAGAAGTTGCAACAGATGGCGGCGCAGTACCGGGTATGACGGCAAACTCAATGGCAACATAAGGCCATAGGAGGAATGGGTTATGAACTGGGTTTTTAATTTCTTGACGCGAGCCGATCTGTCCCGGAAGCAGGCCTCGCAATACGCCCGCTCCCTGATCGAGGCGAGCCTCGATCCCCTGGTCACCATCAGCCCCGACGGCAAGATCACCGACGTCAATGAAGGGTCCATCAAGGTGACCGGTGTGCCGCGGGAGAAGCTGATCGGGACCGACTTCTCCGACTACTTCACCGAGCCGGAGAAGGCGCGCGAGGGCTACCAGCAGGTGTTCGCCAAGGGCTCCGTCACCGACTACCCGCTGACCATCCGCCACAAGGGCGGGCGCCTCACCGACGTGCTGTACAACGCCTCGGTGTACAAGGACGTGCGCGGCAGCGTGCTCGGCGTGTTCGCGGCCGCGCGCGACGTGACGGCGCAGAAGCAGGCCTCCCAATACGCCCGCAGCCTGATCGAGGCGAGTCTCGATCCCCTGGTCACCATCAGCCCCGACGGCAAGATTACCGACGTCAATGAAGGGTCCATCAAGGTGACCGGTGTGCCGCGGGAGAAGCTGATCGGGACCGACTTCTCCGACTACTTCACCGAAGCGGAGAAGGCACGCGAGGGCTACCAGCAGGTGTTCGCCAAGGGATTCGTCACCGACTACCCGCTCACGATCCGCCACAAGGATGGGCGGCTGACCGACGTTCTTTACAACGCTTCGGTCTACAAGGATGTGGGAGGCAGCGTCCTGGGAGTCTTTGCCGCGGCCCGCGATATCACCGCCCAGAAGCAGGGCTCCCAGTACGCCCGCAGCCTGATCGAGGCTAGCCTGGACCCATTGGTCACCATCAGTTCCGATGGGACGATCACCGACGTCAACGAAGCCACCATCAAAGTGACGGGGGTTCATCGGGAGGAGCTGATCGGCACCGATTTCTCCGTGTACTTCACCGAGCCCGAGAAGGCACGGGAAGGATACCAGCAGGTTTTTCAAAAGAGTTTCGTCACCGATTACCCGCTGACCATTCGGCATAAATCGGGGAAATTGACCGATGTCTTGTACAACGCCTCGGTCTACCGGGACGTAGCCGGCAACGTGCTCGGCGTGTTCGCGGCCGCGCGCGACGTGACCGAATCCAAACGCGTCATGCGCGAGTTCAGCGAAACCAAGAACCTCCTGGACAACATCCTGCAAAGCTCCATCAAATACTCCATCATCGGCAAGGACCTCGACCACCGCATTCTCTCCTGGAACGAGGGTGCGCGAAGAAACTACGGCTACACCGCGGAAGGGATCCTCGGCAAGAACTCGGAAATCCTTCACACCCCGGAGGACGTCGAATCGGGCGCCGTCGGGAAACTGCTGGTGGCCGCCTATGAGAAGGGATTGGCGGAGGGCGAATTCGAGCGCGTCCGGAAAGATGGTTCCCGCTTTATGGCAAGCGTTGTGGTCACGCGCCGCAACGATGCATCGGGCAATCCCGTCGGCTACCTGCTCATGAGCAGCGACATCTCGGAGAAAAGACAGGCCGAGGAGCAACTGCGCTCCGCTTCTCAATACGCCCGCAGTCTGGTCGAGGCGAGCCTCGACCCGCTGGTCACCATCAGCCCGGACGGCAAGATCACCGACGTCAACGAGGCCACCGTCAAGGTGACCGGTGTCGGCCGCGAGGAGTTGGTCGGGACCGACTTCTCCAACTACTTCACCGAACCGGCGAAGGCCCGCGAGGGTTACCAGCAGGTCTTCGCCCAGGGCTCCGTCACCGACTACCCGCTGACGATCCGTCACAGAAACGGCCGCCAGACCGAGGTCTTGTACAACGCCTCGGTGTACAAGGACGTAGCCGGCAACGTGCTCGGCGTGTTCGCGGCGGCGCGCGACGTGACGGTGCAGAAGCAGGCCGAGGAAGCGTTGCGAAAAGCGCACGCCGAACTGGAACTGCGGGTTCAAGAACGAACGGCGGACCTGGAAAGGCTGGTGCAACAAGTTCGTGAGGGAATCAAGGTACTGGGCACCGGCACCGGTGAAATTCTGGCGGCAACGAATCAAGTCGCCTCCAGTTCGACCGAAACGGCCGCTTCGGTGGGCCAGACTACAGTGACCGTGGAAGAAGTCAAACAGACCGCACAAGTCGCCAGTCAAAAAGCAACGCATGTTCTGGAGAGCGCGCAGAAGCTGGGGCAGGTCTCTCAAACCGGCATGAAATCGGTGGAAGAAACGATCGAGGGGATGAGACGGATTCGTGAGCAGATGGAGTCCATCGGCGAAAGCATCGTGCGTCTGTCCGAACAGAGCCAGGCCATCGGCGAGATCGTTGCTACCGTCAACGATCTTTCCGATCAGTCGAATCTTCTGGCCGTCAACGCCGCCATCGAGGCGGCCAAGGCAGGCGAACAGGGGAAAGGGTTTGGCGTGGTCGCCCAGGAGATCAAGAGCCTGGCGGAGCAATCCAAGCAGGCGACCGCCCAGGTGCGCACGATACTCGGCGACATCCAGAAGGCGACCGGCACTGCGGTGCTCGCCACCGAGCAGGGAGCCAAGGCGGTAGAGGCCGGCGTGCAGCAATCCGCACAGGCCGGCGAGTCCATCCGGCTGCTGGCTGACAGTGTCGCCGAGGCGGCACAGGCGGCCACGCAGATCGCCGCCTCGAGCCAGCAGCAGTTGGTGGGCATGGACCAGGTGGCGCTGGCGATGGAGAACATCAAGCAGACAAGCCAGCAGAACGTGGCCGGCACCAGGCAGGCAGAGACGGCGGCACAGAGCCTGCATGAACTGGGGCAGAAGCTGAGCGCGATGATCGGGGGCAAGGCGGCATGAAATCAACGGGCCGTAGGTCGGATTTCAATCCGACATGTCGGGCTGAAGCCCGACCTACAGCAGGCGTAGGGTGGGCAACCGATTTTATCGTTTGCCTACGCGGACGATCGGTGGGCACAAAAAACGTGCCCACCCTACATTGAATTTTTTTAGCAGGTCGAACCATGGACAAACAGAACGAAGACTTCCTGAAAAAACTCCTCGCGACCTTCAGGGTCGAGGCGGACGAACATCTCCAAACGATGTCGGCGGGGTTGATCGAACTGGAGAATATCCCTGCGGGAGAGCGGCAGGCGGAAATCGTCGAGAGTGTATTTCGCGAGGCGCACAGTCTGAAGGGGGCTGCGCGGGCGGTGAACCTCAGGGAGATCGAGGCGGTCTGTCAGTCGCTGGAAAACGTGTTCGCGGCACTGAAAGGCAACCGGCTCGCCGTTTCCCCGCCGCTGTTCGACCTGATGCAAGAGGCGATTGATGACCTGGGCACGCTCCTCTCGGCGGAAGGGGCGGCTATGGCCGTTGCGGGGAAGCCGGCGATTGCAACGCTGACCTGGCGGCTCAACGATGCCTTGCAAGGGCAGTTTGCCCAGTCTGCGGCAACCCAATTTTCAGCAACCCCGTCCGCGGCAGTTCAACCGATGCCGCCGGTTCAACAGACTCCAATCGCATCCCCGGTGCCGTCCGAAGCGACCGCACTGGTTGCCACGCATACGCCGTCCCCGGCTCCCAGCCTCGCATCCGAAACAGTCAGGGTTTCCACGCAGAAGCTCGACGCAGTGATGCGGCAGGTCGAGGAATTGCTGTCGCCTCGGCTGGCGGCGGCGCAGCGCGCCAAGGAACTGCGCGAGGTCGCTGTCTCTTTCGCAATCTGGAAAAAACAACGGGCACGAATGCGACCCGCGCTGCGGCTGATCGAGCGCTATGTCAAAACGGGAGACAAGCTCAACGGCGCCGCCGGAGGACTGCCAGAATTTCCGACAAAAGCACTGCCGAAGTTGCTGGAGCATCTGGAGTCCGAGCAGTTGTTCATGAAAACGATTGAGGAGCGGCTGCTGCGCTTGAGCAAGTTTGCCGCGCACGACCGGCGCACCCTGGCAGGCATGAGCGATAGTCTTCTGCATGACGTGAAGGAAATGCACCTGCTGCCATTTTCTTCGCTGCTCGAGATTTTTCCGCGTTTCACCCGCGAGGTTGCGCGCGAACAGGGCAAGCAGGTGGAGCTGGTGATCCAGGGCGGCGAAATTGAAATCGACCGGCGTACTCTGGAAGAGATGAAGGATCCGCTGATGCACATGTTGCGGAATTGCATCGATCACGGCATCGAGCAGCCAGCCATGCGACAGGACAAGGGCAAGCCGGAACACGGCAGCATAACGATCGCCATTGCGCAAAAAGACGGCGGGAAAATCGAGATTCTGGTCGCCGATGACGGAGCGGGCATCGACGCCGCCAAGGTAAAAACTGCGGCGCTCAAGCTCGGCCTCGTTTCCGCCGAGGAGGCGGAAAAGTTGAGCGAGCAGGAGGCGCAGGCGCTCGTTTTTCAGTCGGGCATTACCACCAGCCAGATCATCACGGACATCTCTGGACGCGGCCTTGGGCTTGCCATCGTGCGGGAAAAGGTCGAGCGCCTGGGCGGAGTCGTGGCACTTGAATCGCGTCACGATGGCGGTGTGCAGGATAGCGGGACATCCTTCCGCATTACGCTGCCGCTGATGCTGTCCACTTTTCGCGGCGTTCTGGTCCGTGCGGGCGAACATTGTTTCGTCATTCCCGCGCTCAGCGTCGAGCGAGTGACGCGAGTGGCGCAACAGGACATCCGGACGGTGGAAAATCGCGCAACGATTCCGCTCGGCGGACAGGCCGTTGCGCTGGTGAGTCTCGGCGATGTGCTGGAGTTGCCGCGCCAGAGTACAACGGATAAGGTATTGGAGCAGGCACTGGTGGTCGTCCTCGGTACAGGTAACAAGCATGTTGCGTTCCGGGTGGACGAGATTCTCGGCGAGCAGGAAGTGCTGGTCAAGACACTGGGCCGGCAGCTCGCGCGCGTGCGCAACGTCGCCGGCGCGAGCGTGTTGGGAACCGGTCAGGTTGTAGCGGTGCTCAATGTCCCCGATTTGCTGAAGTCGGCGGTAAAGCAGGCAGCACCGCCGCCCGTTGCCGCTGAAACGCACGGGGTGGCGGAAAAGCAGACCATCCTGGTGGTGGAGGACTCGATCACCGCCCGCGCGCTGCTCAAGAACATCCTGGAATCGGCCGGCTACCATGTCGTTACTGCGGTGGACGGGGCGGATGCCTACACCGCACTCAAGACCGCGACGTTTGATCTGATCGTATCGGACGTGGAAATGCCGCGCATGGACGGCTTTGACCTCACCGCCAAGGTGCGTTCTGACAAACAGCTCGGCGAATTGCCGGTGGTGCTGGTGACGGCGCTGGAATCACGCGAACACCGCGAGCGTGGTATCGACGTTGGCGCCAATGCCTATATTGTGAAAAGCAGCTTCGATCAGAGTAATCTGCTGGAAGTGATCCGGAGGTTGATATGAGCGCCCCCGCGTTTGCAGGCACGGTACCGCAAGGCGTGACGATGCCGCGATTCAGCCGCGATTCGCCGTGCGAGCCCTGCCTGGCAAATTTACGGGCCTCCGATCCGCGTTCGAGGTTTTATGGCTGAGTTTCTCGGGACACAGCTCGATTACATTTTCTTTTTCTACGGCCTGGCGTTCATCCTGCTGGGCGCGGTCTGCTTCACCATCAAAAACCACGACCCAGCGGGGCTGCCCTGGACGCTGCTCGCTGCGTTCGGGATCGCCCACGGCGTGAACGAGTGGCTGGATCTGCTTGCTCTGAGCATCGGCGACGCACCGGCGTTTGCGTTGCTGCGCCTGGCCGTCATGGCCGCGTCCTATGTGTTGCTGCTCGAGTTCGCCCGCTTGGGCGTAATCCGGCTCGGGGGGAAAGCGCCGGGGCGATGGATTTATGGGCCCCTGGTATTGTCGATCGCGCTCGGCGGGGTCATTGGCGGGCTGAACTCGGCCAATGCCGTTGCGCGCTACGCGTTGGGACTGCCGGGCGGAATGGGGGCGGGCCTGGCGTTCGCCGTGCTTTCCAGAAGGCTTGCAGGCAGCGAAAGGCGCTGGGCCGTCTCCGTGGGGGCAGCGCTCGCCCTGTACGGCATCGCTGCCGGCGCCATTGTGCCGCCGGCGCCGTTCTGGCCGGCGGCTGTCCTCAATCACGACGCGTTCTTCCGCGCGACCGGCATACCCATCCAACTCCTGCGCGGGCTGCTCGCCTGCTGGATGGCTTTTTCGCTGTGGGCATTCGGGCAGCAAAAAATCCTGCTGGCTATGGTTTCCTCGGTCTACGCTGGGAAGTTGTACAACCGCTCCGTCTTGACTTTCGTCCCCGTGCTGGTGGGCCTTCTTGGCTTGGGTTGGGGGCTGGCCGAATACCTGGGAAGGACAGCCCAGCAGCAAATGCAGCATGACGCGATGGACAGCCTGAGCCTGCTCGCGAGCCGGCTTCGCATCGAGACCACCACAGCGGATGACGTGGCGAGGTCCATGGCCGAATCGCCCTGGGTGCTTCCAGTGTTGACCGGCGGCGGCGAGCACGCGCGCGACGAGGCCAATATGGTCGCGGATCTGAGTAATGGCGCGGCAGGAGGGGACGGGATCGCCTACCTCATGGATGGCTCCGGCACGGTTCTCGCCTCTTCCAATCGCTGGAAAAGCGACAGCCTGATGGGAAAGAACTACAGCTTCCGTCCCTATTTCCAGCAAGCCATTGCCGGAGGGGCTGCCTACTACTATGCGCTCGGCGTCACCACCGGGGAGCGCGGCTATTACGCGAGCCACCCGGTTCGCGACAAGGCGGGCCGGATTGCCGGCGTGGCGGTCATCAAGAAACCGCTTGATCCGATTGAAGCGGACCTCGGGCGAGTCGAGCACTCTTTCCTCATTGCCCCTCAGGGAGTCGTATTTCTTGCCAGCGACTCGGATATGTTGTTCAAGACGCTGTGGCCGCTGCCGGCCGAGACTCAACTCACGCTGACACGCTCGCGCCAGTTCGGGGACTTGCGCTATGCGCCCTTGCTGGAGCAGGAGATCGTGGATGGGTCCTGGATTGTTTTCAAAGGCGAGCGCCATTACGCGGGACGCCATTACACCGGTCATGACGGGTGGTCTTTCGTGGTGTTGAAGACACCCAGGGCGGTTGCCGCCAGACGCTTATTCGGAATCACCATCACGCTGCTGTTTGCAGTCCTGACCGTGATCTACCTCATGGGAATGGAAAGGCTGCTCCACGACAAAATCGCGCTGGAGCAGCAGCTTGAACTGAAAGAGCGCGCGCGAAAACTGGATTTGCAGGCGACCACCGATCCCCTGACCGGGGTTTTCAACCGGCTGAAGTTCAACCAGGAACTGGCTGCGGAGATGGATCGGTCGGCACGCTACAAGACACCGCTTGCCTTGGTGATGTACGACATCGATCACTTCAAGGCGGTGAATGACACACATGGCCACCACGCCGGCGACCAGGTGCTGACAGGCATGTGCCGGATCGTTGCCGGCCATATCCGGCAAACCGATGTGCTTACCCGCTGGGGAGGAGAGGAATTCATGATTCTGGCCCCGAATTGCGACGGCCGGCAGGCGTTCGAGCTTGCGGAAAAACTGAGGCGGCTTATCGAGCAATTCGTTTTCGCCAAGGTTGGGACGGTGACCTGCAGTTTTGGCGTGACCCAGTTTCAGGACGGAGACACCGCGGAGACATTGACCTCCCGGGCCGATACGGCGATGTATGCGGCCAAACGGAATGGCAGAAACCGGGTGGTTCGTTATGAACCGGCGCCAGGCCAGCCGTCGTGAACTGAACAGGGCGAATAAATGACGTCCCATGTTCAAGGCAGGGAACATCAGGAATTGCCTGAAGAAATGTACCGGATGCTTTTTGAAAATGCCTGCGACGCCATTTTTGTGGCGGACCTGGAAGGCAATTTCATTGCGGTCAACCAGGCGGCTTGCGACCATGTGGGGTATGCCAGGGAGGAATTGCTGCGCATGCGCCCGGAACAGATCAACGGGCGCGGATCATCCGAAAAAGTTGCCGAACGCTTGGCGCGGATAAGAAAGGATGGGGAATGCACCTTTGAGGCGGTTCATGCACACCGCGACGGAAGACAAATTCCCGTTGAAATGCATATGCGGGTGATCGAGCATGGCGGGCAGCGGATTATCCTGAATATTTGCCGGAATATCGCCAGCCGCAAGCAAGGCGAAATCGAGTACCGGAAAATCATCCAGGCAACGGGCGACGGTTACTGGATGGTCAACGCGCAGGACGCGCGGATCATCGATGTCAACGACACCTTCTGCAACATGGTCGGATATTCCCGGGAGGAACTCCTGTCCATGCACGTTTCCGACCTGGAGGCAGTCGAATCGCCGGAAGAAACCGCCGCCCATCTCCGGAAAGTGATAGAAACAGGCCACGATCTCTTTGAGACCCGGCACCGGCGTAAAGATGGGCATCTCGTTGAACTTGAGGTGAGCGTGAGCTACGCCGGCATCCGCGGCGGGGTGATCTTTGTTTTCGTGCGTGACATCAGCGAACGCAAACGCCAGGAAGCGGAACTGGAGCTGTCCGCATTGGTATTTAACGCAAGCACCGCGTCCATTGTTGTTGCCGATGCCAACGGCTTGATCGTCGGCGTAAACCCGGCATTTACGCAATCCACGGGTTATGAAGCCCATGAAGTGATCGGGCGCAACCCCAGGCTGTTGAGCTCAGGCAAGCAAAGCAGGGAGTTCTATCAAAACATGTGGCAAACATTGGAGAAAACCGGGCATTGGGAAGGGGAGTGGTGGAACAGGCGTAAGGACGGCGAGCTGTACGCGGAACAAGTCATCATCAATACAGTACGGAACAAGGATGGCAGCGTGTATCGTTACGTCAAGATATCCTCGGACGTGACGGAAAAGAAGCGTTTGGACGATCTGATCTGGAGGCAGGCGAACTACGACAGCGTGACCAATCTGCCCAATCGCCGATTGTTTCTTGACCGATTGGAGCAAGGGATAAAAAAATGCCGCCGGGAAAAAGAAGCACTGGCCCTGTTTTTTATTGATCTGGATCGCTTCAAGGAGGTGAACGACGAATTTGGCCATGCTGTGGGGGATCGGTTACTCGTCGAGGTTTCGCGTCGAATTAGTGGTTGTATTCGTAGTAGCGATACGGTGGCTCGCTTGGGCGGGGATGAATTTACCGTGGTACTGGCCGAGCTCGCCAAAACATCACGAATCGAAACAGTGGCGCGGAACATTACCAATGTGCTTGCGCAGCCATTTCACTTCGACGGGATCGAGGCATCCATATCCGGAAGCATGGGCATTGCAATCTATCCTGTGGATGCTTCCGATATCGATGAACTGATCAAAAAGCCTGATGAGGCCATGTATGCGGCAAAGAACAGCGGCGGAAACCGATTCGGTTATGCAAGTACATGATCCCATAAATAGCGAAACACGCGCCGAATCCCATGTAGGTCGGGTTTTAACCCGACATGTCGGGCTAAAGCCCGACCTGCAAACGATGCGTAAGGAAGCAAGACGATGACAGCAAGCGCCATGCATTACTTGCCACAGATCGAGGAACACTCCCTCGATGAACTGCTGGCCGCCTGGCAAGCCAGCCAGCCGCGGATGGGCGTGCTCGCGCTGCTGCCGGAGGCCGAGCGGGACTCCGTTGCGCGCGTGCAACAGGTCTGCGCGCGCCGCCATATCCCCGTCGTCGGCGCGCTGTTCCCGGCGCTGATCGAGGACGGCGCGTTCCGCATGCAAGGCGCGTGGCTGCTGCGCTTCGACGAGATGCCCTACGCCGCGCTGCACCCGAACCTGCCGCGCGAGCCGGAGAAAATCCCGGCGGCGATGGACGCGATCGCGGCAGGTCTCAGGCCCCATCTCGGCAACAGCCGCAACGCGACGCTGTTCCTGCTGTTCGACGCGATGGTGCCGAACATCGCCACCCTGCTCGACGAACTCTACCTGCGGCTCGCCAATCGCGTTCACTACATGGGCGCCAATGCCGGCAGCGAGGCGTTCCGGCCCATGCCGTGCCTGTTCGACGGCTCCCGCACCATTCAGGACGGCGTGCTGGCGATACTGATGAAGCCCCATCCCGGCGCCGTTCTCGAGCATGGTTATCGTGCACCGCCACAGATGCTGACTGCGACTTCCACCGTGGGCAACCGCATCATCCATATTAGCTGGCGCCCGGCCTTCGAGGTCTACCAGGAGATGGCGCGCGAGCAATACGGCGTGGAGATCGACCGCGAGAACTTCTACCGCTACGCGGTGCATTTCCCTTTCGGCATCGTGCGCGCCAACGGCATGATCCTGGTGCGCATCCCGGTGGCGATCGAGGAGGACGGTTCGCTCTTCTGCGTGGGCGAGGTGCCGCCTAACGCGATGTTGACGCTGCTCAAGGCCCCGGCGGTGGACTCGGTGCATACGCTAGACACGCTGGTGCAGGGGCTCGCGGCGCTCGACAGGCCGCCCGCGGGACGGGAGCTGCTGCTGTTCTACTGCGCCGGGCGGCGGCTGTACCTCGGCATCGAGGCGGCGGAAAACGAGGTGCGCGAGCTGATGCGGCGTACGCAGGCGGCGCAGGTCGCCGGGGCCCTGTCGCTCGGCGAGATCGGCGGCTCCTCGCAGTGGGGCTATCCGCTGTTCCACAACGCCACCCTGGTTGCGAGCCGCTGGGGAGGGGACGGCGCATGAACCGCGAGCAGCAAATCCTGACCATCCTGTACGAGATGGCCCTGGTCATCGGCGGCGAGACGAGCGTGAGGCCGCTGCTGACGAAGACGCTGCAGCGGCTGCTCTACCATACCTCGTTTCCGGCCGGGCTGGTGTTCTTCGATCTGCCCCCCGACGCCGGTACACAAACCGTCGAGGCGCGGATCGACGCCGCTGTCGGCGACTACGAGCTCGGTGCCTGCACCGGGCGCACGGTGAAACTGCCGGCCGCGCTGCTGCGCGGCGGCGCCGAGCTGCGCGAGGATGCGGTCTTGCTCGAATCGCTGCCCTGCCCGGCCAACCCCTACTCGGTATTCCTGCGCCTGCCGATCGACCACTGCGGCGTGATCCTGCTGCTCGCGCCGGCGGCGCCCCACACCGAGCTGCCGCTCACGCGCATTTTCCAGCCGGTGATGGCGAACCTGGCCAAAGCCATCCTGCTCTGCCGCCACAACGAGGCGTACACCGCCGGGATCATCGCCGACCGCAACCGGGCGTGGGAGGCGCTGAAGCGGGAACAGAAGCTGTTCATCGCGGGGCCCACGGTGGTCTTTCAATGGGCGGCAAGGGAAAACTGGCCGGTGGAATACGTCTCGCCCAATGTCGCCCAGTTCGGCTATTCGGCGGACGACTTCATGAGCGGCAGGATCCTCTATGCCGGCATCGTCCACCCCGAAGACCTGGAATGGGTGGCCCGGGAAGTGAAAGCCTACAGCGAATCCAGGGTGGATCATTTCACGCAGACCTACCGCATCGTCCGCGCCGACGGGGAAGCCCGCTGGGTCGAGGACAGCGCGATAGTCGTCAGGAACGACGCCGGGGAGATCACCCATTACGACGGTTACGTCGTGGATGTCACGGAACGCAAGCGGGCCGAGGAGCGCATTCGTTACCTCGCTTACCACGATGAACTGACCGGGCTGCCCAACCGTCTGCTGCTGCTCGACCGCATCCGGCAGGAGATCATCGAAGCGGCGCGTCATGACCGCCGGCTGGCGATCGTGTGCCTGGACCTGAGGGGCTTCAAGAACGTCAACGACACGCTCGGCCATGAAACCGGCGATCTGTTCATCAAGGCCGTGGCCGAACGGCTCGCCGCCAGCCTGCGCCCGGGCGATTCCCTTGCCCGCTTCGGCGGCGACGATTTCTGCGCGATGCTCGCCGACCTTGCCCGTACCGAAGACGTTGCGCACGCGATGCAGACGATCCGCGACGGCTTCGCGCAACCGCTGCGCGCCGGCGGCCACGAACTGCGCCTGCCGGTGACGCTGGGCATCAGCCTCTATCCCGCGGATGGGGCGGACGCCGAGACGCTGCTCAAGAACGCCGACATCGCCATGCACCGCGCGCGCGAACGGAGCGACGATTACCAGTACTACTCGGCGGAGATGACGGCCACTGCCGCCGAGCGGCTGGCGATGGAAAACGACCTGCGCAACGCGCTCGAACGCGGGGAATTCCTGCTGCACTACCAGCCGCAGACGAGTCTGGCGAACGGCGCCATCACCGGTGTCGAGGCCCTGATACGCTGGCAACACCCGCGCCTCGGCGTATTGCCGCCGGCGAAATTCATTCCGCTGGCGGAAGAGACGGGACTGATCGTGCCGCTGGGCGAGTGGGCATTGCGTCAGGCCTGCGCCCAGGCGCGGGCGTGGCACGCGGCCGGGCTGCCGGCGCTGCACGTCGCGGTGAACCTCTCCGCGCGCCAGTTCCGCCAGCCGGATTTCGACAAAACCATCGGGCGGGTGCTGGCCGAGACCGGCCTGGCGCCGCACCGTCTCGAACTGGAGCTGACCGAGAGCATCCTGATCCAGGAACCGGAGGCCGCCGCCGATATGCTCGCGCGGCTGGTGCGCCACGGCGTGCAAATCTCGATCGACGACTTCGGCACCGGCTATTCGAGCCTCGCCTATCTCAAACGCCTGCCGATCGACGCGCTCAAGATCGATCGCGGATTCGTGCGCGACATCACCGTCGACCCGGACGACGCGGCGATCGTCACCGCCATCATTACCATGGCGCGCGCCCTCGGCCTCCGCGCCGTCGCCGAGGGCGTGGAGACGAAGGAGCAACTGGACTTCCTGCGCCGCCAGGGCTGCGACACGATGCAGGGCTACTATTTCAGCCGGCCCGTGCCCGCCGGCGACATCGCCCGCCTGTTGCGCAGCGGCAGGTGCCCGGCCGCAGGCGAGGGGCCGGGTGATGTGGCAACGTAACCCGGCAACGCCGACAACCATGAGGAAATTCCCATGATCAAAGTCCTGGTGGTTGAAGACTCTCCCGTGGTGCGCGAGTTTCTCATTTACATTCTTAACTCCGATCCCGATATCCGGGTGGTCGGTAGCGCGAATAACGGCGAGGAGGCGCTCGACGCGATAAAGCGCTACCGGCCCGATGTGATCACGATGGACATCCACATGCCGAAAATGGATGGACTGGAAGCGACGCGCCGCATCATGGAAACCGACCCGACCCCCATCGTGATCGTTAGCGGAAGCACTGACCCACACGAGAATACAACGATGTTTCGTGCTATGGAAGCGGGGGCGTTGGCAGTGCTGCGCCGACCGGCCGGCATCGGCCACCCGGACCATGAGTCCGCACCGATGGAACTGGTGCAAACGGTGAAACTGATGTCGGAAGTGAAGGTGGTGCGGCGCTGGCCGCAAACGCGGCGCGAGCCGGTCTTGCCACCGGCGGCACAAGCGCCGCAGGGTAAACCGGCAAGGGTCAAAGTGATCGCCATGGGCGCCTCGACCGGTGGGCCGCCCGTGCTGCAGACGATACTGGCGATGCTGCCCAAGTATTTTCCGCTGCCGGTGTTGATCGTCCAGCACATGGCGTCCGGCTTCGTTGCTTCCTTCGTCGAGTGGCTGGCACAGTCATCCGGCCTGCCTGTTCATGTGGCCATGCACGGTGAGTACCTTGTTCCCGGCCATGTCTATGTCGCGCCTGATGAATTTCAGATGAAGGTGGCGCACGGCGGAAAAATCGTCCTCACCAAGGATGAGCCGGAAAACGGGCTGCGCCCCTCGGTTTCTTATTTGTTCCGCTCGCTTGCCGCAGTGTACGGCGGTGACGCTGTCGCCGGCCTGCTCACCGGCATGGGGCGCGATGGCGCAGAGGAACTGCGGCTGTTGAAGGAAAAAGGGGCGGTCACTTTTGCCCAGGACAAGGATAGTTCCGTGGTGCACGGCATGCCGGGTGAGGCGATCAAGCTGGATGCTGCGACGTTTATTCTTGCGCCGGACAAAATCGCTGCGGTGCTGACGAACCTGGCAAAAAAGCGTGAAGGAGCCTGAATAATGCAATCCATTAAAAATAGTGACATCGAAGTCCTCATTGCCGAGGACAGCCGGACACAGGCCGAACAACTCCGTTTCCTGCTTGAAGAACACGGCTACAAAGTGACCGCCACGGCGAATGGCAAGGAGGCGCTGGAAGCGGCGCAGGCACAAAAGCCCTCGCTGGTCATCAGCGACATCGTGATGCCGGAGATGGATGGCTACGAACTGTGCAAGGCGATCAAATCCGACGAAAAGCTGAAGGATATTCCGGTCATCCTGGTGACCACGCTCTCGGATGCGCAGGACGTGATCCGCGGGCTGGAGTGCGGCGCGGACAATTTCATCCGCAAACCGTATGAGGAGCGCTATCTGCTGTCGCGCATCGAGTACCTGCTGATGAACCTTGATCTGCGCAAGAACCAGAAGATGCAAATGGGGGTGGAAATTGAGCTGGGCGGCCACAAGCATTTCATCACCGCCGAGCGGCAGCAGATTCTGGATTTGCTGATCTCGACCTACGAGCAGGCGGTTCGTATCAACAATGAGCTCAAACTGCGGGAAAAGGAACTGGAGCATTTCAACCATGTGCTGAACGGGTTGTACCGCATCGCGGAAGGGCTTAACCAGGCGGTCAGCGAACAGCAGGTGGCGGAACTGGCGCTAGAGCGCGCAATGGATCTGCCCGGCGTCCAGGCCGGCTGGATTTGCATGCGCGAAGGCGAGTCCGGCTTCCGGTTCGTCGCCATGCACAACCTGCCGCCGGCGTTTACGGTTCCCGGCGCGCTGGACGGCAACTGCGCGTGCCGCAAGCAGCTACTCTCCGGCAAGCTCGACGCGGTGAGCAATATCCTCGAATGTGAACGGCTCGCCAAGGTCAAGAGCGGCACGAATGGGCTGCGCTACCACGCCACCGTGCCGCTGTGGCTCGGGGAGCGCACGCTGGGACTGATGAATCTGGTCGGACCGAAAGAAGGCCTGTTCGACGAAGAGGAGCTGAAGGTGCTGCACGGCGTCGGCAACCAGGTGGCGGTGGCAATGGAACGGGCCAGGCTGCACGAACATCTCGAGCAGTTGGTCGAGGAGCGAACCGCCGCGCTGACCGCGGAAATTGCCGAGCGTAAGTGTATCCAGGAAGAGCAGGCGAGGCTCGTTGCGATTCTGGAGGCGACCCCGGATTTCGTGGCTACCGGGGATCTCGACGGCCATACGCTCTATATAAACCAGGCGGGCCTGCGCATGCTCGGATATGAGCCGGGACAGGACATTTCCGAGTTGCGCGTGGGCGCGGGACATCCGGATTGGGCGCTCGAGCTGGTACGGGAGACGGGCATCCCCCACGCCATCGAGCACGGGACCTGGAGCGGAGAAACCGCCTTCCTGAGACCGGACGGGAATGAGATAGCGGTGTTGCAGGTCATCATCGCGCACAAGAGGCCAGACGGATCGGCGGAGTACCTGTCCACCATCGCGCGCGACATCACACAGCGCAAGGCAAGCGAAGCGCGGATCGCGCGCCTCAACCGGATTTACGGCGTACTCAGCGGCATCAACACCACGATCGTGCGCGTCCGCGAGGAGGAGGAACTGTTCAGGGAAGCCTGTCGCATCGCGGTGGAGCATGGCGGGTTTACTTTCGCGTGGATCGGCAAGTTCGATGCAGACAGCCAGCAGGTGACGCCGGTCGCCCAGGCAGGCCGCGACGACGGCTATCTGGCGCAGATCAATTTGACCGCACGCGAGGATATTCCGGGAAGCTGTGCGTTAACCACACAGGCGCTGACCGAGGTGAAGCCGATGATCTGCAACGACATCGCCAGCGACGAACGCATGGCAACCTGGCGCAGCGAGGCATTGAGCCGTGGCTATCGTTCCGTGACAGTGTTTCCGCTGGTTGCAGAGGGGCGACCGGTTGGCGTGTTCGCGCTTTACGCCTCAGAACCGGATGCGTTCGATGACGATGAGATGAGGTTGCTGGTCGAGATGGCGGGCGATATTTCATTCGCCCTGGATCACCTCAAAAAGGAGGAGAAACTCAATTATCTCGCCTACTATGACGTGATTACCGGCCTGCCGAATCGTGCGCTGTTTTACGACCGTCTGGGTCAGCACCTGCATGATGTACGAAGCGGTGAAACGGTAGCGGTGCTGGCAATCGATCTGGAGCGTTTTAGAGATATCAATGAGACGTTTGGGCGGCACTCTGGCGATGGACTGCTGAAACAGGTAGCTAAACGTCTGATAGACACGGGGGTAGGGGTGGATCATCTGGCGCGTATCAGCGCTGACTGCTTTGGCATGGTTTTGTCCAATATCAGGGAAGAGGCAGACGTGGTGCACTTCTTTGAGAATCAGGTCACGGCAGCCATGAGCAAGCCATTCAAGCTGGAAGACCAGGAACTGCGCATCTCGGTCAGAGCGGGTATCGCTATTTTTCCTGACGACGGGAAAGATGCCGATACCTTGTTCCGCAACGCCGAAGCGGCTTTGAAAAAGACCAAGCTCTCCGGCGACAAGTATTTGTTCTATACCCCCGAGTTCAATGCCCGGGTCGCCGAGAGGCTGACTCTGGAGAACAAGCTGCGTCGGGCACTGGAGCAGGAGCAGTTGGTGCTGCATTACCAGCCTAAAGTCGATCTCAAGAGCAACCAGATCGGCGGGTTGGAGGCACTGATGCGCTGGAACGATCCGGAAACCGGCTTGGTGCCGCCATGGAAATTCATTCCACTGCTCGAAGAAACCGGGATGATCATTGAGGCGGGCGCCTGGGCTTTGGCGAGGGCGATGGCGGATTATCGAGACTTGCAAAAAAATAATTTGTCTCCGCCGCGAATTGCCGTCAATGTCTCGCAGGTTCAGCTACAGAGAAATGATTTCGTCAGCACGATAGAGCGCGCGGTGAGCGGTTTTGGAGGGGTACCCGGCGGGTTGGAGATTGAGATTACCGAGAGCCTGGTCATGCAGGACATCGAGGCCAATATCCAGAAGCTCCGGGCTATCCGGGAGATAGGGGTGGAGGTGGCGATTGACGATTTCGGCACGGGCTACTCCTCGCTCAGCTATATCGCCAAACTGCCGATCAATTCATTAAAAATTGACCGGGCATTCATTATCAACATGACCAGCAATGCCGACGATCTGAGTATCGTCTCTGCCATCATCTCCCTGGCGCATTCCCTGAATTTGCGGGTCATCGCGGAAGGCGTGGAGACCAATGAGCAGGCGAAGCTGCTGCGGCTGCTTAAATGCGATGAGATTCAGGGGTTCCTGTTCAGCCCGGCGGTTCCTGGGGAGCAGATCGAGCAGTTCCTGCGCCAGAAAAAATCATTATGAGCGATCAGTAGTGTGCGGTTAAATCACAAAATTAACCACCGAGATCAAGTCTTGGCGGGGTTTAGAGATCAAATTATTTTGTGTCAAATTATTTTGGTGCCGATTTGAAATCAGTGCGTTTATAATAAATAATACCGCGGCTGGTTCGGGTACAAACCGCCATAAAATTTCATGACTTATTCATTACTCAAAGCGCTGCACATCTCCTGTGTCATCACTAGCTACACGCTGTTTTTCCTGCGCGGGTTTTTGACTCTGCGAGAAATAAAAATACCGCGGCAGCGCTGGATCAGGATTTTGCCGCATGCTGTGGATACGCTGCTGCTCGTCTCTGCCATTGCGCTGGCGTTCACCATCCATCAGTACCCATTCGTGAATAACTGGCTGACTGCGAAAGTTGTCGGACTTGTGCTCTATATCGGGTTAGGTTCCGTCGCGCTGAAATACGGCAAGACTAAAACCATACGTCTTTCCGCATGGCTGGCGGCGCAGGTGGTGTTCGCCTATATCGTGCTGGCCGCCATCGGCCATAGCCCCGTGCCATACATCTTTCAGTAACTGAATAACATGGATAACTGGTGCGCCGTCAGGTATTAGGCGCGCTATAGTGTAGGTGTCAGTCAACATGAAACGATGGTATGTAGGAGCGACCTCCCGGTCGCGAATTCGGTGGTTCGCGACCGGGAGGTCGCTCCTACATCACGCAAATTCAAAATGACTGACTAGTAGGTGTCAACTGCGGAGACAGGCTGTATGTATCGATCCGATTCACCCGGACTTTCCCGGCTATTGACGCCGATTTTGCAGCGGCATGGCCGCGATGCTACACGGCTGCTGCAGATATTGCGCGAGGTGCAGGATGCCTGCCACAGCGTTCCTGCCGGGGCCATCGACCTTGTTGCCGCCCATCTGGACGTGCCGCGTGTGAATGTGGAAGGCGTGGCCGGTTTCTATTCATTCCTTTCCGCTCACCCGGCCGGAGAATACCGGCTGCTTTTCTCCGGCAACATCACCGACCAGATGCTCGGCAAGGACGAGCTGATGCAGTATTTGTGCAACAAGCTCTGGGTCGAGCCGGGCAGGCTGTCGGAAGACGGTCTGGTCAGCGTGGACAGCACTTCCTGCACCGGCATGTGCGATCAGGGACCGGCAGCGCTGGTCAACGGCTGGCCGCTCACCAATCTGGATCACAACCGGCTGGATCTGATCGCGGAACTGATCCGCTCGCGCAAGCCGGTGGCGGATTGGCCGCCCATGCTGTTCGAGGTGGCGGACAATGTCCATCGCGGCGACGTCCTGCTGGGACAGCCGTTCGAGCCGGGAGCGGCGATTCGCGCCACGCTGGCGCGCGGCGCGAAGGAAACCCTGGCCGAGATGGACAAATCCAATCTGCGCGGGCGCGGTGGCGCGGGTTTCAAGACCGCCTCGAAATGGGCATTCTGCCATGCCGCCATCGCCGAGGAAGAAGGCGGCGTGATCTGCGACGTCGGCGGCCAGCCGGAGCGCTTCATCGTGTGCAATGCCGACGAGGGCGAACCGGGCACTTTCAAGGACCGCGTCCTGCTCAACAGCCATGCCGACCTGGTGTTCGAGGGCATGACCGTGGGTGCGCGGGTGGTCGGGGCAAGCAAGGGTTTTCTCTACCTGCGCGGCGAGTACCGTTACCTGCTCCAGCAACTGGAAGCCGTGCTGAAACGCCGCCGCGAGGCAGGGCTGTTGGGCGGGAACATACTCGGCCAGACGGATTTTTCCTTCGATATCGAAATTCACCTGGGTGCCGGCGCCTACATTTGCGGCGAAGAGTCGGCGCTGATCGAATCGCTCGAAGGCAAGCGCGGCCGCCCGCGCAACCGCCCTCCGTTCCCGGTGACCCGCGGCTACAAGGGCAGGCCGACGGTGGTGGACAATGTGGAAACCTTTGCCTGCGCCGCCAGGATCGCCGAGAACGGAGGCGCCTGGTTCGCCTCTATCGGCACCGCGCAATCCACCGGCACCAAGCTGCTTTCCGTTTCCGGCGACGTTGCCCGCCCAGGCATCTACGAATACCCGTTCGGCGTCACGGTGCGCCAGATTCTCGACGACTGCGGCGCACAGGGGCGCTCCTACGCCGTGCAGGTAAGCGGCCCTTCCGGCACCACCATCTCGTGGAAGGAGTTCGAGCGCAAAATCGCCTTCGAGGATCTGCCGACGGCGGGGGCGTTAATGGTCTTCCGGCACCGGCGCGACCTGTTTCAGGCCGCGCGAAATTTTGCCGATTTTTTCGCCCACGAGAGCTGCGGCTTCTGCACGCCATGCCGGGTCGGCACCCAGTTGCAGAAAAAAATCCTCGAAAAGATCCAGTCCGGGCACGGCACCGCTTCCGATCTGGAAGAGCTGAAGCGCCTCGGCCATATTCTCAAGACCATGAGCCATTGCGGCCTGGGCAGCAGCGCCGCCAATCCGGTGCTGGATATCCTGGAAAAATTTCCCGATATGTACGAGAGCAAACTCAAGGCCTTTGCCTTCGAACCGGCCTTCGATCTGGATGGGGCGCTGGAGACGGCGCGCAAGATCACCGGGCGGGATGACGAATGGGCGCATTTATGAGCAAAACGATTACCATCGACGGACTAACCGTGCCGTTCCGGGATGGGCAGACCATCATGGACGCGGCGCTGGCGTCCGGGGTCTATATCCCGCACCTGTGCCACAATCCGGAATTCAAGCCCCATGGCAGTTGCAAGCTGTGCACGGTGAACGTCAACGGCCGCAATGCCGCTTCCTGCACCATGCCTGCGACGGAGGGGCTGCAGGTGCTGAACGATACTGCCGAGCTGAATGACGAACGGCGCGCATTGGTGCAGATGCTGTTCGTCGAGGGCAACCATCTTTGCCCGTCATGCGAGAAGAGCGGCAACTGCCAGCTCCAGGCGGTGGCCTATTACCTCGAAATGATGAGCCCGCACTACAATCATTTCTACCCTACGCGCGAGGTGGATGCTTCCCACCCCGGCATCCTGCTCGACCGCAACCGCTGCATCTACTGCGAGCTGTGCGTTCGCGCCAGCCGCGATGCGGACGGCAAGAACGTATTCGGCCTTACCGGGCGGGGCATGGCAACCACCCTGATCGTCAATTCGGCGAGCGGCCGCCTCGGCGACACCACGCTTGCCGTCACCGACAAGGCTGTGCAGGTATGCCCGACGGGCGCGCTCATGAAAAAGGGGCTCGCCTACACGGTGCCGATCGGCAGGCGCATCTTTGACCACCATAGCATCAAGGACGTGCAGACAGGAGGCGGCCATGAGTGAGCGGAGCGGTCGTGGCCCTCACCCCATCCCTCTCCCGCACCCGCAGGGAGCATCCCCGCCGGGTTCCCGCTGCTTCGCAGCGACCACGGCGAGACAAGCGGGCGAGGGGGAGGGGGAGGCGGTGTCGCCTGCTGGCGACGCTAAAAAGATTCGAATTGCCACCTGTTCGCTGGCGGGCTGCTTCGGCTGCCACATGTCCCTGCTCGACATCGACGAGCGCCTGTTCGGCCTGCTCGAGCTGGTCGAGTTCGACCGCACCCCGCTCACCGACATCAAGCATTGCGGCCCGTGCGATATCGGCATCGTCGAGGGCGGCGTGTGCAACGCCGAAAACGTTCACGTGCTCAAGGAATTCCGCAAGAACTGCAAGGTGCTGGTCGCCATCGGTGCGTGCGCCATCACCGGGGGCATTCCCGCCCTGCGCAACAACCTCGATCTGTGGGACTGCTTCCAGGAAGTGTACTGCTACGAGGGCGGGCTGGAGTGCGGCCAGATACCCGACGACCCCGAACTGCCTCTGCCTTTCGACAAGGTCCACCCGATATACGAGGTGGTGAAGGTGGACTATTTCCTGCCCGGCTGCCCGCCTCCCGCCGACGCGATCTGGAAGTTCCTGACCGATCTGCTGAACGGCAGGGAGCCGAAGCTGGATTACGAAATGCTGCATTTTGACTAATTTTTTTACCGCAAAGGACGCAAAGGTTCGCAAGGTAAACCATCTTTTTTGCCTTTCCTTCGCGTACCTTTGCGTCCTTCGCGGTTAATGGGGTTTTGATTACATGACTTTTGAACTGGAAACCGCCGCCAACCCGCAAGGGCTCAAGCGGGTAGTGATCGAACCGGTGAGCCGGGTTGAGGGCCACGGCAAGGTCACTCTTCTGCTTGACGACGACAACCGCGTCCATCAGGCGCGCTTCCACATCGTCGAATTCCGCGGCTTTGAAAAATTCATTCAGGGCCGGCCCTTCTGGGAGGTGCCGGTGATCGTGCAGCGCCTGTGCGGCATTTGTCCTGTGAGCCATAACCTGGCCGCCTCCAAGGCGATGGACATGATCGTTGGCGCGCAGCTCACGCCCACCGCCGAGAAGCTGCGCCGCCTCATGCACCTTGGGCAGGTGCTGCAATCCCATGCGCTGCATTTCTATTACCTCGCTTCACCCGACCTGCTGTTCGGCTTCGACAGCGAGGCGGCAAAGCGCAACATCGTCGGCGTGGCCGCTGCCTATCCCGATATCGCCAGGCAGGGCGTTGCCCTGCGCAAGTACGGACAGGAGATCATCCGGCTCACATCCGGCAAGCGGGTGCACGGCACGGGCGCGGTTCCCGGCGGCGTGAACAAGAGCCTGTCGCTGGAAGAGCGCGATTATCTGCTCAAGGACGTCGAGCAGATGATTGCCTGGAGCCGGGAGGCCGTGGAACTGATCAAGAAGGTCTATGGCGATCGTCCGGATTTTCACAACGGATTCGGCTATTTCAGGTCCTGCTTCATGAGCCTGGTGCGGGAAGATGGCGCCCTGGATCTCTACCACGGCGGCTTAAGGGCCAGGGATGAACACGGTCAGAGCATTTTCGACCATGTGGATTACCGCCAGTATTGGGACTATATCCACGAGGAAGTGCGGTCCTGGTCCTACATGAAATTCCCCTTCATCCGGTCGAGGGGCCGGGAGGAGGGCTGGTACCGGGTCGGTCCGCTGGCACGGGTCAACAATTGCGACTTCATTCCTACCCCCCTGGCCGAGGCTGAAAGAAAAATCTTCAAGGCATTCGGCGGGGGTGGCGCCACCCAGGCCACGCTGGCCTACCACTGGGCGCGCATGATCGAGATGCTCCACTGTGCGGAAGGCATCCAGGAACTGCTGCATGATGACGACCTGCTGGGCAGCGAACTGGTGAGCCAGGGCGAGCGATCGTTGCGGGGCGTGGGCGTGCTCGAGGCGCCGCGCGGCACCCTGATCCACCACTACCGCATCGACGAGGACGAACTGATAGTCCGTGCCAACCTGATCGTTTCCACCACCCATAACAATCAGGCCATGAACGAAGCGGTGCGGCAAGTGGCCCTGCAGTATCTGGACGGCCAGCAGTTGACCGAAGGCCTGCTCAACCACATCGAAGTGGCGATCCGCGCCTTCGACCCGTGTCTGTCCTGCGCCACGCATGCCGTGGGCAAGATGCCCCTGGAAGTGGAACTGGTGGATGCGGGCGGGAACGTGATCGACCGTCTGGCCAAAAATTCAGACGGGCAGTGTGGCGCTTGAGCGCTACGCTGCTGATTTTCGGCTACGGCAACCCGAGCCGCGGAGATGACGCCCTCGGCCCGCAACTGCTCGACCTCCTTGCCGCACAACTATCCAGCCACCCCGAATGGCCGGAAATCGAACTGCTCACCGATTTCCAGCTTCAAATCGAGCACGCTGCAGATCTGGTGAACCGCGAACTTGTCCTGTTCATCGACGCCAGCGTTTCCTGCCCGGCGCCATGCCGGCTTTCCCGCCTGCATCCGGCGCAGGATGCCAGATACACCACCCATACCATGTCGCCCGAGGCCGTCCTGCATGTCTTCGAGCGGGTCTACCGCCAGCCCGCGCCCCCGGCATTCCTGCTCTCGGTGCGCGGGGAAGGCTTCGAACTGGGCGAGCCGCTGAGCCGGACTGCGGTCGAGAGCCGGGATGCCGCGCTGGAATTGCTGATACAATTGTGCGCCCGGCCGCATCCCGACGCTTGGCAGAATTATTCCCAATAAACCAAAAAAGCGATTAACCACGAATTAACACGAATAAAGCACGAATGTTCACGAATAATCAAAGGATTAAAGGAACTCACCTGTTTGGTGATATTTGTCGTTAACTATTTGTGTTCATTCGTGAACATTCGTGTCATTCGTGGTTAATTACGCTTTTAAGGATAAATGTTCGATCTCGATACTATTTTTGCCGAAGATGGCGTGCTGGCCCGCGCCTTCAAGGATTACCGCACCCGCCCCCAGCAACTGGAGATGGCGCGCGCCATCTCCGCGGCGATCGAAAAGCATGAAATCCTGGTGGCGGAGGCCGGCACCGGAACCGGCAAGACTTATGCCTATCTCGCCCCGGCGCTGCTGTCCGGCGGCAAGGTGATTATTTCCACCGGCACCAAGACTCTGCAGGACCAGCTTTTTTTTCGCGACATCCCGGCCATGCGCGATGCGCTGAAGGTGCCGGTGACGATAGCGATGCTCAAGGGCCGCGCCAATTACGTCTGCCATTTTCACCTCGAGCGCGCCAAGAACGAAGGGCGCTTCATGACCCGCGACGATTCCCGCTACCTGGCGCAAATCGAGCGCTTTGCCAGGTCGAGCGGCAGCGGCGACAAGAGCGCCCTGAGCGAAGTGCCGGAGAATGCCGGCATCTGGTCATATGTCACCTCGACGCGGGAAAACTGCCTCGGCCAGGAATGCGCTTACCACAAGGACTGCTTCGTGATGGAAGCGCGCAAGCGCGCGCAAGGTGCGGAGGTGGTCGTGGTCAACCATCACCTGTTTTTCGCCGACGTGATGCTGCGCGACGAGGGCGTGGCCGAGCTTTTGCCCGCCAGCAACACGGTGATTTTCGACGAGGCGCACCAGTTGCCGGACACCGCCAGCCTGTTCTTCGGCGAGAACCTGAGCACTTCGCAGTTGCTGGAACTGGCTCACGACGCCCATGGCGAGGCCATGGTTACGGCCAAGGATTTTGCCCAACTGCCCGAGGGCGCCGCGGCGCTGGAGAAATCAACGCGAGACCTGCGCCTGGTCTTCCCGCAGGACAGCGTGCGCCTGCCGCTGACCGCGGCGCAGGGGACACGCGGCTTCGCGGATGCCTTGCTCGAAGTCAAGGCCAAGCTCGACGCGCTCAACAAGCTGCTTGAATCCCAGGCCGAGCGCAGCCCCGGCCTGGAAAACTGCTGGCAGCGCGGCATACAGTTCGCGGCTCAACTCAAGCGCTGGATGGACGAGGAGAGCAACGGCAGCGTGCGCTGGGTGGAAGTGTTCAACCGCGCCATGCAGCTCAACGCCACGCCGCTTTCCATCGCCGAGATTTTCCGCAAGCAGATCGACGATCATACGCGCGCCTGGATTTTCACCTCCGCCACGCTCGCGGTGAAAAAGGATTTCAGCCACTACCAGAGCCAGATGGGGCTGCTCGAAGCCGCCACGGGATTTTGGGACAGCCCGTTCGACTACGAAAACCAGGCGGTGCTCTACTCGCCTCAGGGCATGCCGGAGCCGAACAGCCGCGGCTATACCGAGGCGGTGGTGGCGGCTGCGCTGCCGGTGATCCGCGCCAGCGGCGGCCGTGCATTCCTGCTCTGCACCAGCTTGCGCGCCATGCGTGAGGCGCATGAACTGCTCAAGGACGCATTCGAAAAAGAAGGGCTGGAATTTCCCCTCCTGCTGCAGGGGGAGGGCACGCGCACCGAACTGCTGGAGCGCTTCCGCCGCCTCGGCAACGCCGTGCTGGTGGCCAGCCAGAGCTTCTGGGAAGGCGTGGACGTGCGCGGCTCGGCGCTGTCCCTGGTAATCATCGACAAGCTGCCGTTCTCGCCGCCGGACGATCCGGTGCTGGCGGCGCGCATCGAGAAGATCAACCAGGAAGGGCGCAACGCCTTCATGGAATACCAGCTTCCCCATGCCGTCATCACCCTGAAGCAGGGCGCGGGGCGGCTGATCCGCGACGAAACCGACCGCGGCGTGCTGATGATCTGCGATCCCCGCCTCCTGACCAAGCAGTACGGCCGTCGTATCTGGCAAAGCCTGCCGCCGATGAAGCGGACGCGTGAAGTGGCGGAAGTGGAAAAGTTCTTCGAACAGCGGGCGGGCTAGTAGTCAGTCAACAAGGATCGCAAGGGGTTGTAGGTCAGGCTTCAGCCTGACATGTCGGCATGAATGCCGACCTACAGTTTCACGTTTCAACATGACTCTACTAGTCAGCCGCTAAAAATCCCCTCGCGGGAAAGGTTGGGAAGCACAGCTAAAACCCCCTCTCCCCCTGCGGGAGAGGGCTGGGGAGAGGGGTAAGCGTTTATGCGGTTAGAACTGATCGCGGCACTGTTGCTTGTGGTTTTTTTCGCCTCGCCGGCAAGTGCCGACACAAACGCCAAAATCCTGCTGCAAAATTCACCACTTGCCGGTTTCCGCTACTACGAAGGCAAGCAACTGTGGAGCGAAATGAAAGTGGGCGACGCCCTTCAGCTCGTTCGTGAACCCGGCAATTCCTACGACCCCAACGCCGTCCGTGTCGAATGGCAAGGCCACAAGCTCGGCTACGTGCCCCGCGCCGACAACGAAGCGCTGGCGCGCTTCATGGATCGCGGCTCGAAAGCGGAAGCGCGCATCACCCGCCTGAAGAAAAGCCGCAACCCCTGGCAGCGGATGGAATTCGAGGTCTATCTGGATATGGCCAACCCCATTCAGGAGAAAGCGCCATGACCGACTTAGCCCAACTTCCCTGGTCATGTGGCAGCGGTAACAAATACAAGAAGTGCTGCCTGGATGCGGATGAGGCAAAGGGAGGAATTTTTTAGCTGCTGATCTTCACAGGCTCACGTGGTGAGCCAGTGGAGGTGTTAGCATGGGTGGCATGAACAATAGACACGAAAATCGAGTGCTGGCTCATGTACGTCAAGATAGTGCGGGTGGCTGGCACGAACACTTGTTGGATGAGCACCTTCACGGAGTAGCCCGAATAGCCGGTGATTTCGCGGCCGATTTCGATTCACGTGATTGGGCGAGCATCGCCGGGTTGTGGCACGACTTGGGGAAATTCCGCGAAAAATTTCAGGGCTACATCAAAAAGGCCAGCGGATACGACCCGGAAGCCCATATCGAAGGCGCGGCTGGACGTGTAGACCACTCCACGGCGGGGGCGATTCATGCACTGGAAAGGTTTGGATTGCAAGGGCGTATTTTGGCCTACCTGATTGCCGGCCACCATGCAGGCTTGCCGGACTGGAACAGCGCGGAGGAAGGCCGCTCCTCGTTGTTCAGCCGAGTGGAAGAAGGAAAAAGGAAGGGGTACCTGCAAGAAGCCTTGGCTGCTTCGCCGCCGCAAGAAATCCTCGGCAAAGCGCGCCCAACCACGTTACCGCCGCAAGGCTCCTTGGCGTTGTGGATCAGGATGTTGTTTTCCTGCGTAACGGATGCCGATTTTCTCGATACCGAAGCCTTCATGGACGAAAGCAAGGGCGCGAAACGTGCGGGTTACCCGCCGCTGCAAGCATTGCTGCCGCTTTTCGACCGGCACATGGCGGACAAGGCCGCCAAAGCCGAAAATTCTCCAGTAAATGCCATCCGCGCTGACGTGCTGCGCCAGTGCCGGGAAAAAGCGCAACAGCCTTCCGGCCTGTTCTCGCTTACCGTGCCCACCGGCGGCGGCAAGACGCTTTCCAGCATGGCGTTTGCGTTGAACCATGCCATTCATCACGGCAAGCGGCGCGTGATTTACGTCATCCCCTACACCAGCATTCTGGAGCAGACCGCCGAAATTTTCCGCGATATTTTCGGTAAAGAAAACGTCATCGAACATCACAGTAACCTCGACCCCGAAAAGGAAGACAGCCGCAGCCGCTTGGCGGCGGAAAACTGGGATGCGCCCATCATTGTGACCACCAACGTACAATTTTTCGAGTCGCTGTTCGCCGCCCGTGGCAGCCGTTGCCGCAAGCTGCACAACATCGTCAACAGCGTGGCGGTGCTGGACGAGGCGCAATTGCTGCCACCGGAGTTTCTCGCGCCCATCCTGCATGTGATGGACGACTTGGCGCGCCCCAACTACGGCGTGACCTTCGTGCTGTCCACCGCCACCCAACCGGCCTTTTCGCCGCGCCCCAAATTCCCCGGCCTGAACGGTGTGCGCGAATTGATGGACGACCCGGATGCGCTTTACGCCGATCTCAAGCGGGTGGAAACCGAACTGCCTGCCGATTTCAGCGCCCCCCAGAGTTGGGAGACCATCGCCGCGCAATTGCAGCAATACCCGTCGGTGCTGTGCATCGTCAATTCCCGCGCCGATTGCCGTGAACTGCACCGCTTGATGCCCAAGGACACGATCCATCTTTCGGCCCTGATGTGCGGCCAGCATCGCAGCCGGGTGATTGCCGACATCAAGCAAAAGCTGAAAGACCGCATTCCGACGCGCGTCGTCAGCACGCAATTGGTGGAAGCCGGGGTGGACATGGATTTCCCCGTGGTTTATCGCGCCCTGGCCGGGCTGGACGCCGTTGCCCAAGCCGCCGGGCGCTGCAATCGCGAAGGCGCATTACCCGATTTGGGGCGCGTGGTGGTGTTCGTGCCGCCCAAGCCCGCCGCGCCGGGACTGCTACGCAAGGCGCAGCAAAGCGGGCAGGAAGTAATGCGCTTGACGGTAGGCGAACCGCTTACCCGCGAACGCTTTGAAGCCTATTTCCGCACTTATTACGCTGGCCTCAACAGTCTGGACAAGGCCGACATCATCGGCCTGCTGGACATGCACAACCGTGCCGGCGCACGCCAGGGCGAATTCAATTTCCGCGCCGCAGCCAGCCGCTTCCGCCTGATCGACGAAGAAGGCCAGACCGCCGTGATCGTGCGTTACGGCGAGAGTCCCAGGCTGATTGCCATACTCGAATCCAAGGCGGTAATGGAGCCGCACGAGCGCCGTGGACTGCTGCGCAAGCTGCAACGCTATACCGTCAATATCCGCGAGGGGGAATGCAAAAAGCTGCTGGCAAATCGGGATATTCGGGAAATATTTCCAGGGGTGTATGTGCAGAGCACTACCGGACTGTACGACGAGGACATTGGGTTGTTGACGGATAGTATCGCGCTTTCGCCAGCAGGGCTGATTGGGTAGGTAGGGCCACCTCGTTTGAGGTGGCCCCCATTTACAACGAATCAACTACTAATGTTTCAACCCTCGCTCAAGAGTATAGAGCGCAGATGAATGGTACCTAATTGAGAGGGTGGTTGCAATAACTTCTAATGAAGAATATTATTTCTTCCGTCTTATGTCCTGCTTGGGTGGTGTCATGGATTGGAAGGGATTGATGCGAGAGGTCAGGCTATTGTTGCTTCAATTGCCAACGTCACGATTTTGGGCGATGTGGTTGCTGATGCTGGTAGCGCTAGTCGGCGTAATGTATGGGAGGCATTAGATTTGAAAACTTACTGTCTTGAAGTCAGCGGCGATTTCGCCTGTTTCACCCGCCCGGAAATGAAGGTCGAGCGGGTGAGCTACGACGTGATGACGCCTTCTGCCGCGCGTGCGGTGTTCGAGTCCATCCTGTGGAAGCCGGCCATCCGCTGGCATGTCGGCAAGATCGAGGTATTGAAGCCGATCAAATGGATTTCGGTGCGGCGCAACGAGGTGGGGGCGGTGGCCTCGGTGCGCAACGCGCAGGAAGCCATGAACAAGGGGGCGGGGCTGCTCGGCCTGAACGTGGAAGACGAGCGCCAGCAGCGCGCCGGGCTGTTCCTACGCGACGTGGCCTACCGCATCCACGCCCATTTCGAGTTACTGCCCAATGCCGGCGAAAACAACACACCGGGCAAGTTCATGGATATGTTCGAGCGCCGCGCCGAAAAAGGCCAATGCGTCAACCAGCCCTATCTCGGCTGCCGCGAATTTGCCTGTGATTTCCGGCTGGTGGATAGCGCGCAACCGCAAGCCGCCGCTATCTCGGAAACCCGCGACCTGGGCTGGATGCTGCATGATCTGGATTACACCCATGCCGCCGATCCGCAGCCGCGTTTTTTCCACGCCAGGCTGGAAAACGGCGTGTTGTCGGTGCCGGGTTGGGAGAGCGAGGAGATACGAGGATGATCTTGCAGGCGCTCAACGATTATTACCAGCGTAAAACCCGGCTGCCGGGAAGCGATCTGGCACCACTGGGTTTTGAGCACAAACCTATCCCTTTCGTCGTGGTGCTGACGTCAACGGGCGATTTCGCCGCGCTGGAGGATACCCGCGAAGGCGAGGGCAAGAAGCGGGCAGCGAAAAGTTTTTTGGTGCCGCAGACGGTCAAGCGCTCTTCCGGTGTGGCCGCCAATCTGCTGTGGGACAACTCTGGCTACATGTTCGGCGTGGATACCAAGGGCAAACCAGAACGGGTGCACGAGCAGCATTCGGCTTTTATCTCGGCGCTACGCGCCCGCTTTGCGTCACCACTAGATGCCGGTATCCAGGCAGTGCTGGCGTTTCTTGAGTGCGGCGATTTCGAACGGGTTTTCGCACATCCGCTCTGGCCGGAAATTCTGGAAAGCGGAGCCAACCTGACTTTCCGGCTGGAAGGGGACATTTGCCCGGTATGCGAGCGCGAGGCTGTGGTGGATACGCTCACCGCCGCCAGCCAGGGCGACGCGGGCGCAACCGGGCTGTGCTTGGTGTCGGGCGAAACCGATGTGATCGAACGTCTGCATCCCTCGGTAAAAGGGGTGTGGGGAGCTCAGACAGCCGGAGCCAATATCGTCTCGTTCAACCTGGATGCGTTCAGTTCCTACGGCAAGGTGCAGGGTGGCAACGCCCCGGTGGGCAAGCGCGCCGCCTTTGCTTACACCACCGCGCTCAATCACCTGTTGGCCAAAGGTTCGCGACAGCGCATCCAGGTCGGCGACGCTTCCACCGTGTTCTGGGCGGAAAAGCCCGGCCATCCGATGGAAGAGCTGTTTCCCGGTTTTTTCAGCGAAGCGTCCAAAGATGACCCCGATCACGGCACGCAAGCTGTCGCGGCATGGCTGGCTGCGCCGAGAACCGGCGCCGACAGCTTCGAGGACGACGGCACGCGCTTTTACGTGCTGGGGTTGGCGCCTAACGCTGCCCGCATTGCCGTGCGCTTTTGGCATGTCAAAACGGTGGGTGAGCTGGCCGTTAATATCCACCGCCATTTCGATGATTTGCGCATTGCCCATGCCCCGCACGAACCGGAAACGCTGACGCTGTTCCGCCTGCTGGTCGCCACGGCGACGCTGGGCAAGGCTGAGAACATCCCTCCCAATCTGGGGGGCGAACTGATGCGTAGCGTGATCGAAGGGCTGCCCTATCCGCAAACTCTGCTTGCCGGCGCCATTCGCCGCATCCGCGCCGAACAGGAAGTTACTTATCCGCGCGCTGCCATCATCAAGGCGTGTCTTAACCGTTACTCTGGGAAGGAGGAACTCAAAGTGTCACTGGACGAAAACAATATCAATCCCGCCTATCGGCTGGGCAGGCTGTTCGCGGTGCTGGAGCGTATTCAGGAGGAGGCTAATCCGGGCATCCGGGCAACTATCCGCAACACATTATGGGGCGCGGCTTCCGGCACGCCTGGCAAAGCCTTTCCAAGACTGATTAACCTTGCCACCAAGCACTTGGCGAAAATCCGACGAGAGAAGCCGGGACGAGCGGTTAATCTTGAGAAACTGGTCGGCGCCATCATGGGCGCACTGGAGCCGGATAAGCCATTTCTACCGGTTTTGTCACTGAACGACCAAGGCAGTTTTGCCGTAGGTTACTACCACCAGAAACAACACCCTTCCACCTATAAGACGCAAGGAGACGAGCATGACTCTGAATAATCGCTACGATTTTGTACTTTTGTTTGACGTGAAGGACGGCAATCCCAACGGCGACCCGGATGCCGGCAATATGCCGCGTATGGACGATGAAACCGGGCGCGGCCTGGTGACGGACGTGAGCCTCAAGCGCAAGGTGCGCAATTTCGTCGGCATCGTCAAGGGCGAGCAACCGCCGTTCGAGATTTACGTCAAGGAAAAGGCCATCCTCAACAAGCAGCACGAACGGGCTTATCAGGGCATCGGTGCGGCGGACTTGCTGGGCGGCGAGGACAAAAAGCGTAAAGGCGGCGACAAGGTCGGCGAGGCACGCGACTGGATGTGCAAGAATTTTTACGACGTGCGTACCTTCGGTGCAGTCATGTCCACCGGCGTGAATTGCGGCCAAGTGCGCGGGCCGGTGCAACTGACTTTCGCCCGCTCGATAGACCCCATTGTGGCGCAGGAACATGCCATCACCCGCATGGCGGTTGCCACCGAAGCCGAAGCCGAAAAACAATCCGGCGACAACCGCACCATGGGGCGCAAGTTCACTGTGCCTTACGGCCTTTATGCCGCCCACGGCTTCGTGTCTTCATTCCTCGCCAAGCAAACCGGCTTCGATGAGAACGATCTGGAATTGCTCTGGCAGGCACTGGCGCAGATGTTCGAGCATGACCGATCTGCCGCCAGAGGAGAAATGTCCACGCGCGGGCTGTATGTCTTCAAGCATGACAGTGAATTAGGCAACGCCCCCGCGCACAAGCTCTTTGAGTTGATTCAAGCTAAGAAAAACACCGAGGAACCAGCGCGTGACTTTGCCGACTACAGCGTGACGGTAGATGATGCCCACATTCCTGCGGGTGTATCATTGCAACGTATAGTGGGTTGAATGCGGAGGTAATATGAGTGAAGTTCTATTTCTCGTGGAGCAAGCTCCCGAAGGCGGTTACACCGCGCGGGCGTTGGGCGATTCTATCCTTACAGAGGCGGATACCTTGCCGGAGTTGCGCCAGATGGTGCAGGACGCGGTGCATTGCCATTTCGACGCAGGCGATATGCCCAAGGTTATTCGCTTGCATATCGGGCGGGAAGAGGTGCTCGCGGCATGAAACTGCCGCATGACCTTGATCAAAAAATGCTGAAATCTCAACGCCGCCCAACCCAATACCCAGGGCGGCGGCTTTGATGGGCAATCGCGATTACTCTGACGGATGCGCCCTGAATTTGAAAAACCAATGTGTAGGGGAAACGCTTGAAATTCAGACGAACCGTTCCATGCGGTCCAGCATTGCCGACACCGGGTTGCTCGGCGGCCAGACGGACGACGCGCCGCAATTCCTGGGTGAAAGCGCGGCTGGGCGATGATCCGCCATTATCTCGATACCAATGGGTCGCTTCTTCTGCTTCAGCGAGCGCCTCTGGATTGAACGAGACGTGCATCAATCAGCGAGCGCTATCAATAATGGCGTCGAGCCGAGCGAAAACTTCTTCTGCTGGAATCCAGACCGTTTTGCCAGCTTCCATGTCCGCTACGCGGCGGGCGATTTCTTCATCCCATGCTTTGGCAATGGCTTCGGGTGAGTCTTCTGCTTCGCCTTCCAGGCTGACGATTAGGCGGTGGATCAATTCGCCTCGCTCCTTGGGCGTCAGACTTAACGCCTGGTCTTCAATTTCTTTCAATATCGCTGCCATGATGCCCTCCTTAAATTCAAAGGTTGCAAGTAATATGATAGCACCACTGCCATGAACGAAGCAGCCGACCCCATCATGCTTTCCGCGCTTCAGCACTGGAGCTATTGCCCGCGCCAGTGCGCGCTGATTCATGTTGAGCAGGCATTCGATGAAAACGTTTTCACTATGCGCGGCAACGCAGCACATGAGCGGGTGGATGATCCGGGGTTTGAAACCTTCGAGGGTGTGCGTGCCGAGCGGGCATTGCCGGTGTGGTCGGAACGGCTGGGGCTGGTTGGCAAGTGCGATGTGGTGGAGTTTCATCCAGACGGGCATATTTATCCGGTGGAATATAAACATGGCCCCAAGCGTGAAAAATCCCACGATGACATCCAGCTTGCGGCGCAGGCGATGTGTCTGGAAGAGATGACCGGCAAGGTCATCACGCACGGCGCGATTTACCACCACGGTTCGCGGCGCAGGCGTGAGGTGGCGATTACTCAGGCATTGCGCGATAAGGTGGAAGAAACCGTGAATGCTATCCGCGCCATGATGGAGTCCGGCAAGCTACCGCCCCCGGTCAACGATGCGCGCTGCAAGGAGTGTTCGCTGAAGGAAATCTGCCAGCCGCAGGCTGTCGCTGCGCGTGCAACGCAGCATGTTTTGCTGGAAACCTTGTTTGAGCCGGGAGCAACGTAAAAATGGCGCGCCAGATTCTCAATACCCTTTATGTCATGACGCCGAACTCCTATCTCCATCTGGAGAACGACACGGTGCGGGTGGATGTGGAGCACGAAAAGAAGTTGCAGGTGCCGCTGCATCATCTGGGCAGTGTGGTTTGCCTGGGCAACATCATGCTTTCCCCGGCATTGATGCACCGCTGCGCGGATGAAGGCATCAGCCTGGTGTTGCTGAACGGTCACGGACGCTTCAAGGCGCGGCTGGAAGGAGCGGTGAGCGGCAACATCCTGCTGCGGCGTGCTCAACACCAGCAGGCGGACACCCCCGCCTTTGCCCTGGAAACCGCCCGAGCCATCATCGCGGGCAAGATCAGGAACAGTCGTTATGTTTTGCAGCGCGGTGCGCGGGACGCCAACGAAGATGAAGACGGCCAAATCCTGCGCGCCGCCGCTGAGCATCTTGCCGCCTCTTTGCGCGCGGCTGCCGTTGCGGCTGATCTCGACGCCCTGCGCGGCGTAGAAGGCGAAGCCGCCAAGACCTATTTCGAGGCCATGCCAGCCCTGGTGCGCCGGGATGTACGCCCTGCCTTCGCCATGAACGGGCGCTCCCGCCGCCCGCCCCGCGATAGTTTTAACGCCCTGATCTCCTTCCTCTATTCCATGCTCATGAACGACTGCCGCTCGGCGCTGGAGGCCGTTGGCCTCGATCCTCAATTGGGTTTCCTTCATGCCGTGCGTCCGGGACGGGCGGCACTAGCCCTCGACCTCATGGAAGAATTCCGCGCTATCGTCGCCGACCGGCTGGCACTTACTCTTGTGAACCGTGGGCAGATCAGCGAAAAAGATTTCCACGAGCGGGAGGGTGGCGCGGTGCAACTGGGAGACGATGCTCGCAAAACCGTCATCGTTGCTTATCAGGAACGCAAGCAGGAGGAAATTACCCATCCCCTGCTGGATAGTAAAATGCCTCTCGGCCTCGTGCCCCTGCTTCAGGCGCGCCTACTCGCCCGCACGGTGCGCGGCGAGATGGAAGGTTATTTGCCGTTCCTTGCCAAATAACCATGCTTGTCATCGTCACCTATGATGTTTCTACCGAAACTCGCGAAGGCCGGCGGCGGTTGCGCAGGGTGGCAAAGCTTTGCGAAGGCGTTGGCCAACGGGTACAGAAATCAGTCTTCGAATGCCAAGTGGATTTGGTCCGCTTCGAGGAACTGGAAAGAAGGTTGCTGGAAGAAATCAACAAAGAAGAGGACAATTTGCGCATCTATCGCATCACCGAACCCACGCGGCTACATGTCAGGGAATATGGTTGTTTTCGTGCGGTGGATTTCGAGGGACCGTTGCTGGCATGAAACGCGAACCCTTAGCAATTGTACAAACCCAGTAGTTTCGCGGACATGGCAACACATTGAAGCTTATGGATTATTCTTTCTCTTGCTTTTACAAAACCCAATCTTGGCGACGCGGCGCGCCAAGGTTCGCGCCCAACCCAGAAATAAGCCTTTTGCAACGGAAGGTTACAGCCGCGGAGTAGCGCCCGTCCTTCGGGACGGGCGAGGATTGAAACCTGCGCAAACGAAGATTAGGCTCCGTACGGCCATGTAGCGCCCGTCCTTCGGGACGGGCGAGGATTGAAACTCCAGGTGACAGGGAGGGTGAATTACGCCGCCTGCTGTAGCGCCCGTCCTTCGGGACGGGCGAGGATTGAAACATCCCACATGTTTTTAATAACCAATGAGTAGGTTTTGTAGCGCCCGTCCTTCGGGACGGGCGAGGATTGAAACGCTCCGGGCTGACTCTATTGTCTCCGGCCTACATTGTAGCGCCCGTCCTTCGGGACGGGCGAGGATTGAAACACTTATCAAGGAACTGGAAGCGCAAGGGATCGGCGTAGCGCCCGTCCTTCGGGACGGGCGAGGATTGAAACGTCTTTGCGTCCATCGTTCTCTCCAAGTTAGCGCGTAGCGCCCGTCCTTCGGGACGGGCGAGGATTGAAACCAATCAATGGCATATCAGCGAACCTTCTATTTCCTGGTAGCGCCCGTCCTTCGGGACGGGCGAGGATTGAAACCTGCATAAGATCACGACCACCATCAGCAAAAACCAGTAGCGCCCGTCCTTCGGGACGGGCGAGGATTGAAACAAAACAACCCCATAAGCGGAGGCCCAGATGGCCAGTAGCGCCCGTCCTTCGGGACGGGCGAGGATTGAAACGACGGCAGCATGTCTCCCCGTCCGCTCGCCATGGGTAGCGCCCGTCCTTCGGGACGGGCGAGGATTGAAACAAAACATCGACGACGCTTCATCGCTGGCTGATCCTGTAGCGCCCGTCCTTCGGGACGGGCGAGGATTGAAACCACGATGGCCTGCGCTCCCGCCTTGGTTTCCGCGTAGCGCCCGTCCTTCGGGACGGGCGAGGATTGAAACCGATCTTGCTGGTGCAGACCAACCGCACCATCAACGTAGCGCCCGTCCTTCGGGACGGGCGAGGATTGAAACGGATTTAAGCTCGCCGACCGTGGCGCTGTTGGTAGTAGCGCCCGTCCTTCGGGACGGGCGAGGATTGAAACACCGGGAGGCCGCCGCCATTGATGACGATCCCGGCGTAGCGCCCGTCCTTCGGGACGGGCGAGGATTGAAACCCATTCTTCGGCGTCCGCATCAATTGCGTGCATTTGTAGCGCCCGTCCTTCGGGACGGGCGAGGATTGAAACCCATTCTTCGGCGTCCGCATCAATTGCGTGCATTTGTAGCGCCCGTCCTTCGGGACGGGCGAGGATTGAAACTATAGCGAAGTGGCAAGCCCGGCAGGAAGCTGGAAAGTAGCGCCCGTCCTTCGGGACGGGCGAGGATTGAAACATCCCGCACCAAATTCCTACTCCACCAGAACCGAGTAGCGCCCGTCCTTCGGGACGGGCGAGGATTGAAACAGGTCCATGTGACCGGCCTGCCTGCCGGCGCCACGGTAGCGCCCGTCCTTCGGGACGGGCGAGGATTGAAACAGACAAAGGGCGCCTCCCACGCCAACCGCATCGCCAGTAGCGCCCGTCCTTCGGGACGGGCGAGGATTGAAACAAGCTTCGCCACGGCAGTACAGAGCGCGATCAACGTAGCGCCCGTCCTTCGGGACGGGCGAGGATTGAAACGTAACCGACGATTCGATCTGGGTTATCCAACGTGCGGGTAGCGCCCGTCCTTCGGGACGGGCGAGGATTGAAACACCGTTACGCTGGACACCACCAATCCCGCCTACAGCGTAGCGCCCGTCCTTCGGGACGGGCGAGGATTGAAACAAGTTTCCTGCCATGCCGTCCGAGGTGTGGCGATGTAGCGCCCGTCCTTCGGGACGGGCGAGGATTGAAACAGGTCATCGGCACCGGGACGAACTTCGACCAGCTTGTAGCGCCCGTCCTTCGGGACGGGCGAGGATTGAAACATCAACGGCGCAAACGCCGAGACAGACACGGCATTGTAGCGCCCGTCCTTCGGGACGGGCGAGGATTGAAACCGGCTCTGATCAAACTGACAAACGCATTCAACGCCAGTAGCGCCCGTCCTTCGGGACGGGCGAGGATTGAAACACCCCGAACGTGACGCCGCTCTACGACCTGTCCGACGTAGCGCCCGTCCTTCGGGACGGGCGAGGATTGAAACAGGAAAAGGGCGCCTCCCACGCCAACCGCATCGCCAGTAGCGCCCGTCCTTCGGGACGGGCGAGGATTGAAACTAGTGTCCTAGTGTATTTCATGGCACGAGTCCCAAGTAGCGCCCGTCCTTCGGGACGGGCGAGGATTGAAACGTTTTTGCCTCCATAGGCTGCAAATTTGCCGCATGTAGCGCCCGTCCTTCGGGACGGGCGAGGATTGAAACATGTATTGTGTACCTTGAGGAACTTCAGCTCCGATGTAGCGCCCGTCCTTCGGGACGGGCGAGGATTGAAACCCAGATACTCAACGGCCATCGATCATTTGGGGAAAGTAGCGCCCGTCCTTCGGGACGGGCGAGGATTGAAACGTCCCGGTGGTATGGGTCAAGAATCTCCCGGGCGGCGTAGCGCCCGTCCTTCGGGACGGGCGAGGATTGAAACCCGGCGACACGCGCAGCCCATGGTGGTCGATCCTGGTAGCGCCCGTCCTTCGGGACGGGCGAGGATTGAAACTGGTTTGACCATGTGCTGACCAACACCCCGCCTGAAGTAGCGCCCGTCCTTCGGGACGGGCGAGGATTGAAACGCGCACTGCACCTATCAGTTTGGGTGTATCTCCACCCGTAGCGCCCGTCCTTCGGGACGGGCGAGGATTGAAACAATTCATGGGATGCAAACGCAAACCTACCGCGCCTCGGGTAGCGCCCGTCCTTCGGGACGGGCGAGGATTGAAACTGCATGTTGAGCCGGTGCGCCAGCTCGCCGATGCTGTAGCGCCCGTCCTTCGGGACGGGCGAGGATTGAAACCGGCTACGCCAAGGTTGCCTTGCGCATCGGATTCAGTAGCGCCCGTCCTTCGGGACGGGCGAGGATTGAAACAGTCTCGCGCTCCCGCTATTGATCCAAATCAAATGGTAGCGCCCGTCCTTCGGGACGGGCGAGGATTGAAACATTTATGATGTAAGTTTTTTGGCGCTTGCGTCAAGTAGCGCCCGTCCTTCGGGACGGGCGAGGATTGAAACAACGGCAAAAGCATCGTGTTCTCGCGCAACCTGACGTAGCGCCCGTCCTTCGGGACGGGCGAGGATTGAAACATCAACGGCGCAAACGCCGAGACAGACACGGCATTGTAGCGCCCGTCCTTCGGGACGGGCGAGGATTGAAACTACATCACTTCGCAGGTGCAGTCGCAGGGCGATGGTAGCGCCCGTCCTTCGGGACGGGCGAGGATTGAAACTCGTATCGACCAGCCAGGGCCCGAAGCACGGTCTGTAGCGCCCGTCCTTCGGGACGGGCGAGGATTGAAACACGTCATCAGCCCTGGGCGTGATGCACACCTACCCAGGTAGCGCCCGTCCTTCGGGACGGGCGAGGATTGAAACATGATTCAGAGTTCCTTCAAAGGGTGACGCGTGCCGTAGCGCCCGTCCTTCGGGACGGGCGAGGATTGAAACACCAGGAGATGCACATGATCGTCCTCGCCGTCGAAGTAGCGCCCGTCCTTCGGGACGGGCGAGGATTGAAACCGCCGCTCGACATCAGGTACCACGAAATACCCAGGTAGCGCCCGTCCTTCGGGACGGGCGAGGATTGAAACATCGTCAGCCCGGATGGTACCGGAGCCGGCGTGCAGGTAGCGCCCGTCCTTCGGGACGGGCGAGGATTGAAACGTCCAGATACCGGTAATCGCACCCAAAATATCCGGTAGCGCCCGTCCTTCGGGGCGGGCGAGGATTGAAACGCCCGCGCCTATAACCACGCCTGTAGCAACACCACGTAGCGCCCGTCCTTCGGGGCGGGCGAGGATTGAAACGTAACGAAATCACGGAAAGAGCGGGCGTCCATCGCGGTAGCGCCCGTCCTTCGGGGCGGGACTGTTTAATCGCACCCCAGTGAGGGTGTACGCTGGCTCGTCATGAAGAATTCCGTTTCAGCCTCCAAGGAGCAGATCGAGCATTTTGCACATGCGATGCACCACCCGAACAATCGCCCCATTCAGTCTGTAAACGCGCGCTCGGTGTTGCAGTAACAAGCAGCCCTTTCTTCCGGAGTGTTGCAGTGTTCCCCAAGGGCGTGGGGATGAACCGGCGCGCGCGCAGCAGGGAATCGACCTGGTGCAGTGTTCCCCTCGCCCGTGGGGATGAACCGTAATCCACAATGATCATGTCCAGCCCGTACTGGTGTTCCCTACGACCGTGGGGATGAACCGCAGTTGTATCCCCCTTCTTCTTCGGTCACCGATGGTGTTCCCCACGCCCGTGGGGATGAACCGGTGTGGCGCTACGTGCTGACTGACTATTACAGGATGGCATACATATCGGTATGAAGTCGGTATAATTTTGCAACGATAACCTGGCCTCGATCCGAATATTTCGGCGCAGGCAGGTTTTAAAGGGCAACGGTCAACATTCCAAATGGCTTTTCTGAATAAAACCTCGAATCTTCAGAAACAATCTCTGAGGAATACAAATCGCAAGGCACCGCCCGAGCCGGTTTCGCCAAAGCTGGCAGGATTGTTTCGTGAAGCAAAGTGGTTGGGGCTGGTTGCCGTTGCCTTGTATCTGGTCATTGTCCTGTTCAGCTACGACCGGGCTGATCCCGGCTGGTCGCACAGCGGTAGCCGCCTCGTCGTTCACAATGCAGGCGGGGAGCTGGGGGCCTGGCTGGCGGATACCCTGCTCTATGTGTTCGGTTTTTCCGCCTACGGCTGGGTTGTTTTCGCGCTCTATGTGGTTTGGTGGGGATACCACCGCATCGAAAATGCGGTACTGAGCGACCGCCGCTCACTTCTGGTGGCGGCAACAGGCTTCCTGGTCTTGCTGCTGGCAAGCAGCGGCCTGGAGGCGTTGCGCCTGCATAGCCTCAAGGCCGCTCTTCCGCTGGCGCCAGGCGGCATGCTCGGGTCGGTGATCAGCGGTTCTCTGTCCAGGGGGCTGGGTTTTACCGGCGCAACGCTGATCCTGTTGTCGTCCATGGCGGTGGGATTCAGCCTGTTTACCGGGCTCTCATGGCTGAAGATCATCGAGGGCCTCGGCACAGCCATGGAAAGCAGCTATCTGTGGGTCATACGGACCTGGGATGCCTGGCAGGATCGCCGTCTCGGCTCGGTTGCCATGAATCGGCGCGAGGAGGTGGTGGCGGAGGAGAAAAAACGCTTCGAGGAGCACAAGCCTATCCATATCGAGAAATCGGTGATGGACATCCCTCAGGTTCCGCTTACCGAGCGCGAGGTGCAGGCGTCCCTGTTCGATAATCTGCCGGACTCTCCGCTGCCGCCGCTGAATCTGCTGGACGAGGCGGAGGCCGATGGGGAAACGCTCAACCCGGACACCCTGGAATACACATCGCGCCTTATCGAGCGCAAGCTGGCCGACTTCGGCGTGGAAGTGAAGGTGATCGCCGCCTATCCCGGACCGGTGATCACGCGCTACGAGATCGAGCCGGCGGTGGGCGTGAAGGGCAGCCAGATCACCAATCTGGTCAGGGATCTGGCACGTGCCCTGTCGGTGGTCAGCATCCGCCTGGTGGAAACCATCCCCGGCAAGAACTGTATGGGTCTGGAAATTCCCAACCCCAAGCGGCAGATCGTGTGCCTGCGCGAGATTCTCGGTTCCAAGGTGTATGGCGACATGGGCTCGCCGCTCACTATCGCGATGGGCAAGGACATCGCCGGCAAGGCGGTGGTGGCGGATCTGGCGAAAATGCCCCACGCGCTGGTGGCGGGCACTACCGGCTCGGGCAAGTCGGTGGCGATCAACGCCATGATCCTGTCCTTGGTCTACAAGGCCGATCCCTCCAGGGTGAGGCTGATCCTGATCGACCCGAAAATGCTCGAGCTTTCGGTTTACGAGGGCATCCCCCACCTGCTAGCGCCGGTGGTGACGGACATGAAGCACGCCGCCAATGCGCTCAACTGGTGCGTGGCGGAGATGGAGCGGCGCTACCGCCTGATGTCTGCGTTGGGCGTGCGCAACCTGGCCGGTTACAACCAGAAGGTGCGCGAAGCCGAAAAATCCGGCGAGAAGCTGCCCAACCCTTTCAGCCTGACGCCGGACGCGCCCGAGCCGCTGGAGGAATTGCCCTTCATCGTGGTGCTGATCGACGAACTGGCCGACATGATGATGATGGTGGGCAAGAAGGTCGAGGAACTGATTGCGCGCCTGGCACAGAAGGCGCGTGCCTCCGGCATCCACCTCGTACTGGCGACGCAAAGGCCGTCGGTGGACGTGATCACCGGCCTGATCAAGGCCAACATACCCACCCGCATCGCCTTCCAGGTTTCGAGCAAGATCGATTCGCGCACCATCCTCGACCAGATGGGTGCCGAAGCCCTGCTCGGCCAGGGCGACATGCTCTACCTGCCGCCCGGCAGCGGCTACCCGCAGCGTGTGCATGGCGCCTACGTCGCCGACCATGAAGTGCACAAAGTGGTGGAATATCTGAAAGCGCTCGGTTCGCCGGATTACGTCGAAGGCATCCTCGACGCGCCGGAGGTGGGAGGCGAAGGCGAGGGGGGCGATGCGGGTGGCGATGCCGAATCCGACCCGATGTACGACCAGGCCGTGGCGCTCGTGCTCAAATCTCGCCGCGCCTCGATTTCCCTGGTCCAGCGCCAGTTCAGAATCGGCTACAACCGTGCGGCACGCTTGATCGAGCAGATGGAGCGGGCGGGGTTGGTTTCGGCGATGCAGAGCAATGGGAATCGGGAAGTGCTGGTGAAGGGGGCGGAATAGCCGTGTTGCTGGGCCTTGCCCGTCTGGAGGAGTTGCTCCGGGAAGGGCTGCGCTGCTCGTGAGCGAAGACCGCCCCGAACTTTTATGCGAGCCTACCGGTTCGATTTTGCGATGTTAATCTGACGCGCATCAACGGTTTCCACATGACGTAGGTCGGGTTTTAACCCGACATGTCGGGCTGAAGCCCGACCTACATCCCGAACTTCAACGTAACCGACTACTGGGGCAGGAGCGATATGCGGGAATGCTGTACGTACGGATCCGTGCGGGGGGGGGGCAGGTAATTGCTGCCCCTACCGCAACCTCTCTCATGCCACTCAAGCGGCGGTTCAAATCTTGAAGCGGCTGACCGTATCCCGCATGGAATTTGCCAATTCATCCAACTGGAGCGCTGCATTGGCCGATTCATTGGCGGCGGCGCTGTTTCTCTCGGTGATTTGCGCCACTTTCTCGACATGGCCGGCAATGTTGTCGCTGGCGCTGCTTTGCTCTGCGAGCGCTACGGTGATTTCGTTGACGACCTGGATCACTTGGCTGGCGCCGTCACTGATCTGGTTGATCGCATCGCCGGCCTGATGCGCAAGGGCGACGCCGCCATCGACCTGGCTGACCGCTCCGCTCATGGTGGCGACTGCGGCACGGGAGCTGGCCTGCATGGCGCTGATCATTTGGGTGATTTCCTCTGTTGCCTTGGTGGTGCGTTCAGCCAGTTTGCGCACCTCGTCGGCCACAACCGCGAAACCGCGCCCCTGTTCACCGGCACGGGCAGCCTCGATGGCCGCGTTGAGGGCGAGCAGGTTGGTTTGGTCGGCGACTTCCTTGATAACCTGGACGATGGTGGAAATCTGATTCGACTGTTGTCCCAGTTCCTCGATGGTCTGGGAGGTCAGCCGCACGGTTTCGGCGATATGCGTCATTTCTGTTGCGGCATTGTGGATGATTTTTCCACCCTGGAGGGATAGTTCGCCCGATTTATGGGAAATGCTTAGCGCTTCGCGCGCGCTTTCGGCAATATGGTTGATGCTGACGGTGACTTCTTCGACCGTCGCCGCCATTTCAGTGGCGTCCTCACTCCCTTGCTCGGAACTGGATGCAACCTGGTTGGCTGCTGCAGATAGCCTATGCGCCGCCTCCGAAACCTTGGTGACGTTGCCCATGATTACTCCAAACGATTGTTGCAGGACGCCCATGAGTTCGTTGAAGGATTTTGCGGTCAGCCCGACTTCGTCGGATCTGTCCACGGGGACGCGCCTGGAAAAGTCGGAATGTTTTTCAACTTCGCCTATCGTGGATTGCATCAGATTCAATGGGCGGGTGATCGAACGGATAATGGCATAAGAGAGCCCCCCTCCTACTGCCAGCCCCAGTGCTAGTGTGATCAGCACCGCCGTTTCGATGATGATGTTGGATTTATTGGTTTCGTCGAAAGACGATTTCGCGTTTTGCTTTTCGGATCTCATCAGCTTAAGCAGGACTTCACGTGCGGTGTCAAATTTCTTCGCGGAATCCGTTTTCATGTAGTTGATAGCCGTTTCATAATCTCCGCTTTTTGCCAGGGCGATGGTTTTGTTCCCGGATTCGGCATAGTCCTTCCACGCTTGCTCGAATTCCCCTGCCTGCGCTTTTCTTTCGGCGGAAATCAGGGCGGAGCTATAGATGCCCCATGTCTTGTTCAATTCTTCGTTGACTTTGCTCACTTTTTTGAAATGCTCGTCCGCAGCGCTTGAGCTGTCGGCCCCCATGCCGGTTATGACCAGGGCGCGTGAATGGTAAACCACGTCGAGCACTTCCCCCAGTTGGACCAGAGAAACCGTGTTTTTTTCATAAACCGAGCGCAGTCCCTCGCCAGCCCCGGAAACCCCCCTGATACCCATAAAACCGACTATGGTCAGCAAAGTAAGCAAGCTACCGGTTAGTATCATCAGTCTAGTGCTGACATTGAACTTGTTGAGCATGTTTTAAGTCTCCCCCATGATTTTCATTTTCCTGTCTGGGGGCGATGCAACACGTTGCGCATCGCCCCGCGAACATCCTATTTTTTCTTTAGGAAATCAATCACTTTCTTGGCTGCGCCAGTAGGTTCGCCGACGGTAACCAGTGCCATGGGACGTACCATTTTCGGTGCCTTTATTTGTTTTGCGTCACCCGGGCTGGCTTTCATATGTACGTCGGCGGCAGCGCCGATGCCGCCAGGAGTGCGGGATACCCAGGTGATGATTTCCCTGGGCGATTGCACCGGGGTGGCGCTCTCCACATAGGGTGCGCCATCCATGATGACTGTCTGGAAGAACAATCCGGGGGCAAGGCCGGGCTTGGTAACGAATACCTTGATTGGCAAGTCCGGGCCACCCACGCCTTTCCAGTTGGTGATCTTGCCGGTGTTGATATCCGTCAGTTGCGCCTTGCTCAGGGCGGTGACGGGATTGCTCTTGTTGACAACCACCACCAACTCGTCCTTGCCGACTTCAGTGAAAACAAGATTTCCCGGCACCTTGAGGGCTACATTCTGCGACTTGGCAGCCTTCTTGGCGGCCTCCACCGATCCCTCCAGCGTATCGCCGACAGCCGCCACCGGAACCTTGCCTTCGATCAGGGCGACCATGCCATTGCCCGTGCCGATGCCGTTAAATTTGATGTCCACTCCGGTTGCTTGCTTGATGGCATCGAGTTTGGGTTCGATGACTTCCTTATGTGGCGTGGTGCCGCCGGAAATCTCCAGCGTCTCGGCCCACACGGTGGAGTGGGAAATAACGCCGGCTAACAGAATGGCAAGGCTGATTTTCAATGTTTTCATGTTTTTCCCTTTCATTAACTAAAGTTTCGGAATTCTGAAGAATCCCTGTTTACATCGTAACGCATCGAAATTATGAAGGAATACGGCCTACTGACCGGCGTGAAGCCGACGATCCGGCAAACACACGATAACCAGGAAAGCAGATCAATATACATCGTGACACAAATCTTTCCTTGTTTCCAGTTACTGGCTAAACCCCACTTTTTTAACCCGGATTGTCTATTGGCAAGCAGCCCGGATTCCGCTGCGCTGAATCCGGGCTACATTTTCGGCTCTTGGCGCGGATCCAGCAGTTCCATGGCGGCGTTGATGGCCTGGAGTTTTTCCAGATCGCCATTCATCAGTTCAGCAATCAGTTCCGGCTTCTGGAACGGCAGGGCGTGGTCGGCACCCTGAATCAGGTGGCAGGTCCAGTCATTCTTCCCCTCCGCGATTTCCTGGCAGCGGCGATATACCTCGGGATGGGAGCGCCCGCCGATAAAGCTGCTGACCTTGGCCTGGGCGGCGATCAGGGCTGCGCGGTCGAGGCGATGGGCGGCGTGGGAAACGCACTCTATGGCGCAGGCCAGTCCCGCCGGACGGTGGGACAAGCGGCTGCGGATGATTTCCTCGTTCTTCGATCCGCGGGTGCGGTTGGGGGCGACGGCGTCGAGGAAAAGCTGCAGCCCTTCCTCCACGTTTTCCAGGTTGCGCAGGCGCTTGGCGGCGTGCAGGATCAGTGCGCGCGCACGGATCGACTCCTCGTCATTCAGTTTTCCCAGCAGGGCGGGTTCGAGCAGGTAGGTTTTTTCCACCGCTGCCGGGCGGGCGGCCTTGAGCAGCATGGCTATCATCCCGCCGTAAGAATAGCCGCCAAGGTCGAATTTGTCCCATCCCAGGTGATCGAGCAGGGCGGTGAGGTCGGCTACTACCTCCTCGGCTTCGAAGCTGTGGTCGTGGTGGCCGGGGTAGCGGGTCTTGCCGGTGCCGCGCAGGTCGGGCACCAGGACTTCGTTCCAGTGCCTGAGATGGGGCAGGATGCCGCCCCAAGTGATCCTGCCCGCCACGCCGCCGCCGTGGAGCAGCAGCAGGCGGCGCGGCGGGGCGCTGTCGAAGCGGTAGAGGCGGTAATAGACCTCCTGCGTCGGCAGGGTGAGGGTGGTTTTGATGGCGGGTTCAAGCATTTTTTTACCGCAATGGACGCAAGGTAACGCAAAGGAAAAGCATTCTAGTAGTCAGTCATATTGAAACCGGTGGACAATCTCGTCATTCCGGCGAAAGCCGGAATCCAGAAAAATCAACAACCTGGACACCGGCTTTCGCCGGTGTGACGGTTCAACTCATCCATGCTTTTCACCGTGACTGACTACTAGTGCCTAATTGCATAAGTCTGCGTCAATATCGAGGCCGAGGATTTGGCGCGGATGGCGCGAAGGCAACCGCAGCCATAGCCGTTCTATGGCGAGGATTGGCGACAAAGCCAGCCGCGTCAAAGACCGGCCGAATATAGCAAGACTTGTGCAATTAGACACTAGTCCTTCCTTCGCGCACCTTTGCGTCCCTAGCGGTTAATCATGTTTTGCTACTGGAATCTTGCCGATTTTCATGCGCCACTCCGCCGGTCCGGTTTCATGCACCGACGTGCCGTTGGCGTCTACCGCCACGATGACCGGCATGTCCTTGACCTCGAATTCGTAGATCGCTTCCATGCCCAAATCGGCGAAGGCCAGCACCCTGGATGCCTTGATCGCCTTGGCAACCAGGTAGGCCGCACCGCCTACCGCCATCAGGTAAACCGCCTTGTGCTTCCGGATACTTTCGATGGCTGCGGGGCCGCGCTCGGCTTTGCCTATCATGCCGATCAGGCCGGTTTTATCCAGCATCATGTCGGTGAACTTGTCCATTCGTGTCGCGGTAGTGGGGCCGGCCGGGCCGACCACTTCGTCGCGCACCGGGTCGACGGGGCCGACGTAGTAGATGAAGCGGTTGGTGAAGTCCACGCCTTCAGGCAGTTTTTCCCCCTTGGCGAACAGGTCGGCGATGCGCTTGTGGGCGGCGTCGCGCCCGGTGAGCAGTTTGCCGGACAGGAGCAGGGTCTCGCCCGGGCGCCACGAAGCAAGCTCTTCCCGCGTGACGGTGTCGAGGCTGACGCGGCGCGCGTCGGGGGCAGGGTGCCAATCCACTTTCGGCCAGTCGTTGAGGTCGGGCGGAACGAGCACGGCCGGACCGCTGCCGTCGAGGGTGAAGTGAATATGGCGGGTGGCGGCGCAGTTGGGGATCATCGCCACAGGCAGGCCGGCGGCGTGAGTCGGGTAGTCCCTGATCTTGACGTCCACCACGGTGGTGAGGCCGCCCAGGCCCTGTGCGCCGATGCCCAGCGCATTGACCTTCTCGTACAACTCAAGCCGCAGCTCTTCCACCCGGTTTTTCGGCCCGCGCGCTTGCAGTTCGTGGATATCGACCGGCTCCATCAGGGCCTCCTTGGCAAGCAGCATGGCTTTTTCGGCCGTGCCGCCCAGCCCCAGGCCGAGCATCCCCGGCGGACACCAGCCGGCCCCCATGGTGGGGACGGTTTTCAGCACCCAGTCGACGATGCTGTCCGATGGGTTGAGGACGACGAATTTTGCCTTGTTTTCCGAGCCGCCGCCCTTGGCCGCGAGGGTGACTTCCACCTTGTCTCCGGGAACGATCTCGTAATGGATCACCGCCGGGGTATTGTCGCCGGTGTTCTTTCTGCTGCCGGCCGGGTCGGCCAGCACCGAGGCGCGCAGCACGTTGTCCGGGTCGGTGTAGGCGCGGCGCACGCCTTCGTTGACCATGTCGGCGAGGCTGAGCCCGGATTCCCATCGCACCTCCATGCCCACCTTGAGAAAGGCCACCACGATGCCGGTATCCTGGCAGATGGGGCGGTGTCCTTGCGCGCTCATGCGCGAGTTGGTGAGGATCTGGGCAATGGCGTCTTTGGCGGCAGGCGATTGTTCGCGCTCATAGGCCTCGCCCAGCGCCTTGATGTAGTCGATGGGGTGGTAGTAGGAAATGTATTGCAGCGCGTCGGCGACGCTGGCAATAAAGTCTTCTTGGCGGATGGCTGTCATGGTATTTTTACTCACTGGATAACAGGATTGTACCGTTAATTGCTGATTGGATGAGAGGTTGAGCGTTATGACCGCAGATTTCCAGGATTTCGAGGATGGGATCACCACCATCGACGCGCTATATGTCCGCCCCGGTTTGGCGGCCATACACCTTTTGGCCGAGGGGGGCAGGGCGGCCATTATCGATACCGGGACGAATTTCTCGGTGCCGGGCGTGCTGGAAGTGCTGCGCCGGAAAAACATGCGTCCGGAAGATATCGACTATGTGATCGTCACCCATGTGCACCTCGACCATGCGGGCGGCGCGGGCGAGATGATGCGCCTGTTCCCGAATGCCAGGCTGGCGGTCCATCCACGCGGGGCGCGCCACATGATCGATCCCGCGAAGCTGGTGGCAGGCTCGATTGCGGTGTACGGAGAGGAAAAATTCAGGCTGGCATACGGGGAGATTGTGCCTGTCCCGGCGCAACGTGTCATCGAGGCGCCGCACGAATTCACGCTGCAACTGCATGGCCGGACCCTGCTGTTCCTCGATACGCCGGGCCATGCCCGCCATCATTTCAGCATCTTCGATGAGAAAAGCCGTTCTTTCTTTACCGGCGATACCTTCGGGCTTTCCTACCGTGAGTTCGATGTGGACGGGCGGGAGTTCATCCTGCCCGCCACCACTCCGGTGCAGTTCGAGCCCGAGGCCGCGCATGCATCCATCGACCTGATCATGTCCCACCAGCCACGGGCCGCCTACCTCACCCACTATGGCAGAGTGACCCGGTTGCAGCGCCTGGCCGATGACCTGCACCGTTTGCTGGATGATTTCGTGAGCCTTGCCGAAGATGTGCGCGATGCGGGTGAGGCACGTCACCGCTTGCTGGCGGGAAAACTGGAGAACTATCTGCTGGAGCGCCTCGCCGCCCACGGCTGCAAGCTGGCGAGAAACGAGGCGGTCGCGCTGCTGGCGAACGATATCGAGCTTAATGCCCAGGGGTTGGAGGTGTGGCTGGATAAAGTTTAGAAGCTGTTTAACAATTTCAGATAGTTGCAAAATATCCGGTAGGGGCAGGAGCGGCCCCCTGGCCGCGAAATATATTGAATCGCGGCCAGGGGGGCGCTCCTACAAGGGGGGTGCGTGATTTTTTAAAACGACTTCGAAGAGATACTGGATTTCATAGCCCACCAAATATCCTATACTGAAATTAATGAATGTCCGTGCCCTATCCAGCCGAATCTGTTCTTAACCAGTAGGGGGAAAACGCCATGCCTATCGGTGAATTTTGCAACCGGGATGTAGTGTTTGCCACGAAAAAGATGAGCATCCCCGAAGCGGCGCAACTTATGCGCCAATTTCATGTGGGCGATCTTGTGGTCGTGGATGAGGTTGACGGTAAGCGGATGCCGGTCGGCATTGTGACCGATCGCGATATGGTCATCCAGATTATTGCCAAATCCCTGGATTTCAATGAGTTCAGCGTGGGTGACATCATGAGCCCGCAACTGGTCAGCGTGCAGGAAAAAGAAGGTGTATTCGAAACGATAAGGCTCATGCGCGCCAAGGGAATACGCCGTATTCCGGTTGTTAACCAGGAAGGGGGGCTTGAAGGCATTGTGTCGGCGGAAGACATACTCGACCTTCTGGCCGAGGAAATGACGGAACTGGCCAAGGTCGCCCCGCGCGAACAGGAGCATGAGGCCAAGACCAGAATTTAATCAAGGAGGTATTGAAATGCAACGCTCACTCCAAATCGTTTTTCGTGACATGCCCCCTTCCGATGCAGTGGATGCACACATCAGGGAGAAAGTGGAAAAGCTGGAGTCGTTCTATTCCCACATCATCGGCTGCAAGGCCACGGTGGAAATTGCAGGAAAGCACAAGCATCAGGGCAAGCTCTTCAACGTACGGCTGGATATCACCGTACCCGGCAGCGAGTTGGTGGTCAATCGCGATATGCATGAAGATCTCTATGTGGCGCTGCGGGATGCATTCGATGCCGCAAAGCGCCAGTTGGAGGATTATGGGCGGCGCCAGCGCGGCGATATCAAGATCCATGAAGGCGAACTGCACGGATATGTTGCCAGAATATTCCAGGATGGTTTTGGCTTCATCGAAACACCGGACGGCCGGGAGTTTTATTTCAATCGCGACAACGTGGCGCATCCCGATTTTGACAAACTGGAAGTCGGCAGCGAAGTCCAATTCCTCGAGGAGGCGGCAGGGGAGGGATTGCAGGCGAAGCGGGTCAGCGTCGGCAAGCACCATTACCCCGGATAAGGATGCCCCCGGTTTTTTTGGCCGGAAAGCTCAAAAGGCGCGCATGGCGCCGGGTTGCAGCTACAGCGACGCGCTCCATGAACCGGTCAGATTCCAGCCCGCGCTTTGTTCGTCGCTTCGCGAATCTCTTTAAGGGTGCCTTGGCTCCGATGCGCCTTGAACAGCCACCTTATGGGTAGCTGGGCGTCCGGAGTCCATTTTTTTGGCTCGGCCACCTTTGTCATGCCGGTGCCGGGCGGAGTTCTCCAGGCATCTGCCGGATTTGCCCGGGCAAGGTTTTTGTCCGGCCTATGCGGTCTTGCGCAACAAATCGACGCGGATCGGCATCTGAAAATCCGCTCCCTGGGGCTGCACGTGAACCATGAATTTTTCCTTCACTTCCCGATACAGCTCGGGGCTCAACTGGTGGTTGGTGTGGGTTACCTGGAGGATTTGCTGTTCGAACTGCTCGAAGCCGTCGAAATGGGACGGGGTACTGAAGAATTTTTCCTCCACCAGTTCGAACAGGCCTTCTGATACGGCCCGCTGCACGGCGGCGAAGGCCGCTTCGCGCACCCGCTGTTCGTCATTGAAAAGGCGCAGGATTTCGTTGAAGTCGCCGGCAAAAACCGGCTCGGAGATATAGGCCACGCCGCCGGGCTTCAGAACGCGGCGGATTTCTCCCAGGGCCTGGTCCATCTTGTCCAGGGGCACATGGTGCATGGATTTGAACATGAGCACGATATCGAACTGCCCGTCCGGGGCGGGGATGGCCTCCGCGCCGCCGGCGCGGAAGGTGACGTTGGGCAGGTCGCCGATTTGCAGATTCTTGGCGTGCTGGATCTGGTCCACTTCCAGGGCGGTGATGGCTGCAACTTTTCCGCCTTGGGCGATGGCGCGGGTCTTGTCTGCCTTGCCGCAGCCCAGTTCCAGGATATGGGCGCCCTGCAGCGGCAGGATTGTCTCGTATACTTCCCGTTCGTCGCAGACCCGTGTCGCGACGGGATCGGCAATCTTCATGGATGCGGGTTTGCTGCGGGTTGATGAGGTGGTCATGTCGAACTTTCCTTTGCTTGTTTTAATCATGAAACCCTTGGCCGTCACCAGCTTGTCCAGGCGATCCCAGGATTTCTGCCACGGAGTGTTTGCGGGCTTTGGTCACCAGTCCACCTCCGGCGGCAAAAAAGAAAAGGGGCAAAAAGAAAAGGGGCCAGGCTCACTTTAACTATCCACTCTCCGGTCTTTGCATTCTGGGCCTTCCGCGCGGCTTCGCTTCGCGTCGCTGCCCTGTCATTTGCTCTATCGTATCCATGAACCGTGCGTTACCCAGCGGCTGACTTTGACCCAGTGCCAGGCGGATATCCGCAA
>JAJYXP010000005.1 GCA_021801705.1 Pseudomonadota bacterium | reverse complement strand
TGCCAGATTCGATCGCCACGTTACGGTTTCGCCTGGCGCGCGTCATTGCTCGGACTTTGCCACAGTGTCCCTGCTGTGGCAGCGCGTCTTTCAGCGCAATGAGTATTTAATAACACAGTAGAACTAGCAGCCTGTCGGAGTTAAAGAATCGAAGCGAAAATTCGGCTGGGCGGATTTGCAGCCGATTCCCTTTAAGTCCGACGGGCTGCTAGCCAAGCCGCGCTTGCCGGATCTCGATCAGTATGTCACCCAGTTGCCTGACGCTTGCGGGCTTGCGCTCATGCTCGTGCTGCTCGTAGCGGATATGATGGTCGTCGATGCCCAGGAAGCGTATGCCCAAATCGCACAGCTCGTTGCGCAGTCGCTCGAGCGCTTCGTCCGCAGGCTGGCCCGAAGGGGGCGGCGCAGCAGCCAGGAGCCGGATCACCTGGATGATCGCCTTGAGATCGCAGCGCCCGGTATGTGCCGCAATAACGGCGAGCGATTTCCACAATGGCGGGCGCGAGGCATGCCGATGCACGGGCAGTTCCTCCAACTGGCCGCGGAGCGCTGCAGCGATGCGCTCCGCGTAATGCGCCCCCGCTTCTGCCGACTCGAACACCATCATAGTCTCATGCGCGAGACGCGCGCCTTCGGCATCGCCGCGCTCGATCTCCGCCAGCGTGAGCAATGCCAACCCCAACGCCGGCTTGTGCCCTTGCAGAATATGATCGAGTCGCGGGTCGCTTGCCGCGTACGAGTCAGCAAAGAGATCGGCAAGCGGCGGCGTCACCGACCACAGCGCATGCGCCAGCGTTGTTGACGGCTCCGGTCCGCGCATCTCGCGCCAACGGCCTTGGCACAAATCGGTCAACGCCTGCTGCAGCGCACGTTGCTTCGGCTCGGGCAAGCGCCCGATCAGGCGTTCGGCTTCGGTTACGATGAGTGAGAGTTTGGGCATAGGCAGAGTATAGGCGGTGTGTTGAACCCCTTCCCTTTATGGGTAGGTAGAGGGCTGACTGTCGTCAGCACCCGATTCCGGAATCCATTATTAAAACCGCTTCTAAGCCTGGGCAACAACCAGGGGCACAAACATTTCCGCTGCACTCACCCCGCCGTGCAGGCCGACATGGGTATAGCGGCGTTCCCCCGTCAACCAATCCTTGATGGCGTAATTCTCCCGCATCACCAGGGTATAATGCCCGACCCGATCCAGCAGGCGCGGATGGGGTTCGCCCGGACCGAACCAGCCTTCTTCCACCAACTGCCGGCTCTTGAAGAGCTGGGTTTGTTCCGCGAGTTCATTCCGCACATAACGCTCGAATTGCTCGACCTTGTCCGGATGCACGTAGCAGTATGCCACCCGCGGTTCGCCGCACAGGGGCAGCACCAGCGGCTCGGCGAGGGCCGGGTGCTTGTCCAGTTCGATCTGGCTCCCCGCGCCGGCATCCACGATGCCATGGTCAGCCGTGACGACCACGGTGCTGCCGCTGCCTTCAAGCGTCACCATGAATTGCGTGAAAGCCGCATCCAGCAGGGATAAAAGTCTCGCAGCCTGGGGGCTGCCGATGCCATGTTGGTGTGCCAGCGTATCCAGCTCGGGGTAATAGGCATAGATATATTTCCTTTCCGCGCTTGCCTGCACGATTTCGGTTATCGCCCGGAACATCCCTTCCAGAGAGTGGTATCCCAGCCTTTGCGCCCGCCCGGAATGGGCGGCATTGAAGTCGGAATGCACGATCCACTGCGGCGATACCACATAGGATGGAACGGCGATCTTGTCGAAGAATGGTGTATGGCCGAAGAGCGTCGCCACATCGATGCCGGATTCCCGGTAGGAGCGTCCGCCGTGGCGTGGCTGGAACTGCAGCACGGCGGCGATGCTGCCGATCTCGCGGAAATAGGTGAACCAGCCGGTCAGCCCGTGCTGTTGGGGCGCCAGGCCGGTGAGAAAAGTGGTGATGGCAGTGGCCGTGGTGGAGGGAAACACCGAGGTGATTTTGGCCCGCAGGCGGTTGCGCAAGGCACCGGCTTGCGATTGCGCCAGACAGTCGTAACCCAGGCCATCGATCACCAGCAGAATGAGGTTGCGGGCGCCGGCAATCTCTGCCGGCGGCAGTGCGCGTAAGGCCGGATAGCGCGGGTCGCCGCCGCAGGCCGATTCGATGGAGGACATCAGGTTGACGAGGCTGTCGCCATCGTAATCAGGCAGGATCATGAGCGGTCACGGCTTTCTCAACCAGGTCAGGATGTCGTCTGGCAGCCACCTTGCGCAGCACCGTGGTTTTACCTACCCCTGGCGCGCCGGTCAACAACAGAATTTTCATGGTTCGCCATTACTTCGCTGTCTTCCCCGGCCAGCCGCACTCGGAATACAGGGCACAGCCGCTGCATTTCGGATTTTTCGCCGTGCACACCTGCCGGCCGTGCAGGATCATGGCGTTGCTGAACGCCGTCCACTGCGCTGGCTGGAGCAGTTCCATCAGGCGCCTTTCCACTTCCTCGGGATTGTCCGAAGCGGCGAGGCCGAGTCGGTTGGCAACCCGCAGCACATGGGTATCCACGGCCATACCCGGCTTGCCGAAAGCGTTGCCCAACACCATGTTGGCGGTTTTCCTGCCCACGCCCGGCAGGCTGACCAGCGCTTCCAGGGTATCCGGCACATTGCCGCCGAATTGCTCCTCCAGCTTGCGGCAACAGCCGATCACCGCTTTCGCCTTGTTGTGGTAGAAGCCGGTGGGACGGATATCCTCCTCCAGCGCCGCAGGATCGGCTGCGGCGAAGTCAGCCGCAGTCCGGTATTTCTTGAACAGGTGTCGGGTCAGTTCATTCACCCGCGCATCGGTACACTGGGCAGAAAGGATCACCGCAACCAGCAGTTCGAGGGCGTTGGAGTAGTTCAGGGCGAGTTTAGGCTCGGGGTATTGCGCCAGCAGCCTGCTCGCCACCTCATGGCAATTTATGGGCATATTCTTTTCGTGCTCTGTTCAGGCGGGACGATTATTTTCGCCGCCGCATCTTTCTTAGCGGCGCACGGTGAAACGCCCCTCCAGTGCCTGCAGTTTTTCCATGATGCCGGTGTATTCCAGCTCCGACATGGGCAGCATGGCGGCGCCGAAGAATCCCTGGCGGCGCATTTCCAGCGCCTTGTCCGCCACCCTGTTCCGCACTGTGTCCCAGAAGGGATGGGCGAAGGCATCCAGCGGTTCGGTCAGCTTCCCCCCATGCATGGCAAAGGCGGCGCAGCTCACCAGCGGCGGGCCGTCGAAATAGCTGGTGCCGCAGTTGAGGCCCACCGGCATCAATGGCATCTGGTGCGAGCCGCGCATGCAGCCCGCCACAAAATGGCCGATGGCGTAGGGAGCCAGCACCTCGCCGGTGGCCGGGAAATTCATCTGCACCCGCACCAGCATGACGGGATCGTCCTTGCCGGTGTACTTGCCGGCGATGTTGTGCAGGCGCGAAGTGGCCACCGCCGCCGCCTGCTCGCCGGTGGCGCGCGACCAGACAGATTCCACCACGTAGCGCTCGGTATCCCGCAGCAGCGCCGCGATGTCGTAGATTTCCTCGGGCGCGTTGAGCTCGATCACGCGGTCGCCTTCGGTATGGCTCACGTCCATGATGACGAAGCGGAAGCCCTTGGCCATCTTGGGCGAGAGGATCAGGCCGGGCGTATTCATGGCATCGGCAAAGGCCAGGTAGAGCGGCAGGTTGAAAGCGCCGGGGTCGGTCTTGTCGGCCGCGAAAAACAGGAACGGCTCGTTGGGCCGCTCCTCGAATTCCATTTCCGCCACCGCCGGGCCCATGCCGCGCACGTTGCCGGAAAAGGCATCTTTCAGCAGATCCTGTCCGGCGCCGTAAAGGCCCTGTTGCCTGGCCATCTCAGTACCCGCGAGGAAGGCGTCCCAGGCCAGTTTGTGCACGCCCTCGTGGCTGAGACCATGAGTATGGGTCATGAGGATCGCAATATCGTCGCCGGTATGGCTGATGTAATTGTCGATGATCAGTTCGCGGCCATGCTCGCGCACATGGCTGCGCACCGCCTCCAGCAGCGCCTCGGAAGGCGCGATGTGACCGCCGATGGAGCCGATATCGGCTTTAATGACGCTTAAGGTCAGTTTCATAACCGTTTCCATTTGAATTGAAACTACTCATTTCAAACTAGAGCAAGCGTTTATGAATTACAAGAACAGGCTCCCGGCCGCTGCTTTATCTCAATGGCCGGGCAGAGAGACAGCCTGCATCATTATTCTCCAGTCTATACAATCACCCAACCAAATGGCTGTGCAATTTCAAAATCGGATACCATTTCCACATGCATCGTCCATTTTCAAACGATTTCCGTGCCGTCATATTGGCTGTGTGGCTGCTGGCTACAACGCAATCCTTCGCCATGGAACCGGCGCTCGCGCTCAGAGAAATATATATGCAGAAAGTGGATCGCCAGCTTGCCGTGCCGCAGGAAGAGCAACATTTTTATGCTGAGCAACTCATCCACGAATTGCAGCAAGCGGGACTGGAAAAACTGCCGCCGCAATACGTGGTGCTGGTCGATCGCAGCCCGCAGGTGCAGGCATTGCTGTTGTTCTGGATATCGGATGCCGGCCTTGCTGAATTTATCGGCGCATCGCCGGTATCGACCGGACGCAAAGGCGGATTCATGTATTACGAAACGCCGATCGGCGTGTTTGACCACACCGTTGCAAACCTCGATTTCCGTGCCGAGGGCACGGAGAATGCGCTGGGCATCCTCGGTTACGGCGTCAAGGGCATGCGCGTGTATGACTTTGGCTGGGCGCGCGCACGCAGAACATGGAAGCCCGGCGAAGGGAAAATGCGGCTACAGATGCACACCACCGATCCACGCTACCTCGAACCCCGGCTGGGAACCGTGCAATCGATGGGTTGCATCCGCATTCCTGCCACGCTGAATGCATTGATTGACCATTACGGCATACTCGATGCGGATTATGAACGGGCCATGGCAAGCAGCCGACATTTCTGGACGCTGCAACCGGATCGCGAGCCTACACGCTGGTCGGGACGCTATCTGGTAGTCATGGACTCCAATCGCGCCACCCGGCCGGATTGGTCGCCGAGGCCAAGCATGAAAGTACGGTTGCCAAAAGTCAAACCGTCCATCATTCCAGCGCCTGTCCGGCGCTGATCGCGACCGGCAGTTGTGTGCCTATATTGTCGTGGCGTTGTCTTCGACATTGCAAGGCAACGGTATACACAGGGCGTGCCATAATTGGCTGATTTCGTTGGCCTGTCTGCATTCCGCTATATTTTCAGCTATTATTGAGCGTCCAACAATTCATCAAAAAGTGGCATAACTCCCCGCTTTTTGTGCCCGTTTCATGAAAAATCAAAAAAGGGCGCGGTGATGATGCACTTCCGACCGGTTGTTCATTCATGATGCGCAATTGCTTCTTGGCCTTTCTGTGGCTGGCCTTGTGCATGGCATCTGCGGCAAGGAATACTGGCTGGGCTTTGACAACTTCTACGCGGTCACGCGCTACAACCGCAGCCTGCATTATGCGCTGGCGGTCTCCCGGCTCAGCCGGGAGATCCGCAGCGCGAGATGCTACTGATCAGCCGACGGCGACCACGGCATAGCCGTGTGCCTCGCGCTCCTCGCCGATGATCTGCAGCCAGGCGCGCAGTTCGTCCACCGAGCCGACCGGCTGCTTGCGGTGCCGCCGTCTGCGCAAGCCGAGGCTGCCCCAGGTTCGGGTGAGCACCAGATCGCCGAGCAGGTCGTGGCCGAAGGTGACGGCATACCAGCTGTGGCGGTTTTTGTCGTAGTCGTGTTTTTCCCAGTAAAGCATGACGCAATTATAAAGAATTCCGCGGCTTCGGGGCATTATCCGATTCATCTTTCCTGGGCGTGCCGCGCGGAAAGATCTGCTGTAACATTTCCAAAATTGTGCTGTCTTGTTTTGTCCAATCCTTGCCAAGGCGCCGCAGCGCCGTCATGCTTCCTGTCTTGCACCCCAATAATTAATGGAGGAGATCACATGCTGAAAGCTCTTGCCGTCGCCCTCGCCCTGTTGGCCGGGAGCCACCTCGCCACTGCCGCTGACGAAGCCGGCCTCGCGCCCGGCATGGTGAACCCCGGTTACGATGAACACCCGGCCTGGTTCAAGCAATCCTTCCTTGACCTGCGCGACGACGTGAAGGAAGCCACCAGGGCCGGCCGTCGCCTGATGCTTTATTTCTATCAGGACGGCTGCCCCTATTGCCTCAAGCTCCTGCAAGCCAATTTCGGCCAGAAGGCTATCGCCGACAAGACCCGCCAGCATTTCGACGTGATCGCCATCAACCTATGGGGCGACCGGGAGGTGACCGATATGGCGGGCAAGGCGGCGCCGGAGAAAGCCTTCGCCAAGTCGCTGCGGGTGCAGTTCACGCCGACCTTGCTGATGCTTGATGAAAAGGGCGAGGTGGCGCTGCGCCTCAATGGCTACATCCCGCCCCACAGGTTTGTGGCCGCTCTTGACTTCGCCGGCCAGCGCCTTGAGAAGACGCAGAGCTTCACCGATTACCTGGCGGCGAACGCCAGGGAGCCCGCCAGCGGCAAGCTGCATTCCGAACCCTGGCTGTTGCGGCCGCCCTTGAAGCTCGCCGCCGCCCGGAAAGGCGGCAAGCCGCTCCTGGTACTGTTCGAGCAAAAAGAATGCGCCACCTGCGACGAACTTCATGGGGAAGCTTTCCCCCGCCCCGAAGTCGCGGCCTTGCTCAAGCGCTTCCAGGTTGCGCAAATCGACATGGCCTCCCGCGAGCCGGTGCAGACACCCACCGGCGAGACCCTGCCGGCCCGCGACTGGGCGCGCAAAATCGGCGTCTTTTACACGCCAAGCATGGTGTTCTTCGATGCCGGCGGCCGCGAAGTGTTCCGGGTCGAGGGCTACCTGCGGCCTTTCCACCTTGCCTCTTCCCTGGATTACGTGGCTTCCGGCGCCTACCGCAGCCAGCCAGAGTTCCAGCGCTTTATCGAGGCACGCGCCGCGGAGCGGCGGGAAAAGGGCGAGCAGGTGGAGTTGATGAAGTAATTCCAGGCCGTGTTCAAACGAATACCTCGTTGCCGGCCATGAACCGGACAGGCCATATGCTACAAACCCAGACAGATAAAAAACTCGCGACACAGCAGCAATGCCTGTCTTGACGTTCGGGGTGTCTGGCGTTACCTTGGTAACACCAAAATAAACCTAAAAACTGTAATTAACCACGAATGACACGAATGTTCACGAATGAACACAAATAGTTAACAACAAATATCGTCTCACCCAACAGGTGAAACGGGTGAATTTCGTTAATTCCTTGATTATTTGTGTAAATTCGTGGTTAATCGCTTTTTTCAGGATAAAGGATGCGTACATGGCAACCCGCCACCAGCGCGAAGCAGGTTTCCGATAAAAGCCATGAACAATCCCGATTTCCTTGCCCGTTCCCTGGCCGCCGTCTGGCACCCCTGCACCCAGATGAAGCAGCACGAGACCCTGCCGCTGGTGCCGATTGCGCGCGGTGTAGGGGTGTGGCTTTACGATTTCGACGGCAGGCCCTATCTCGATGCGGTGAGCTCGTGGTGGGTCAACCTGTTCGGCCACTGCAACCCGCGCATCAACGCGGCGCTGAAGGATCAACTCGACAAGCTGGAGCACGTGATGCTGGCCGGCTTCACCCATCAACCGGTGGTCGAGCTGTCCGAGCGGCTTTCCCGCCTCAGCGGCCTGGGGCATTGCTTTTACGGCTCGGACGGCGCTTCCGCCACCGAGATTGCGCTGAAGATGAGCTTTCATTACTGGCGCAACTCGGGCCGCCCGGAAAAGACCCGCTTCGTCAGCCTGCAGAACGCCTACCACGGCGAAACCGTGGGCGCGCTGTCGGTCACCGACGTGGCGCTGTTCAAGGACACCTACGCGCCGCTGCTGCGCGAGAGCGCGCAGGTGCCTACGCCCGACTGGCGTTATGCCGAGCCGGGAGAATCGGCGCGGGATTTCGCGCTGCGTTGCGCTAAGGTCCTGCGCGAACATCTTGAGCAACATCACCAGGAAACTGCCGCCTTCATTATCGAACCGCTGGTGCAGGGCGCGGCGGGGATGGGCATGTACGATGCCGAATACCTGCGCCAGGCACGGGCGCTGTGCGACGAATTCGAGGTGCACCTGATCGCCGACGAGATTGCAGTGGGCTTCGGGCGGACGGGGACGATGTTCGCGTGGGAGCAGGCCTTTCCCTCACCCCAACCCCTCTCCCGTGGGGAGAGGGGCCTTATCCCCCCTCTCCCGCGGGCGGGAGAGGGGCTGGGGGAGAGGGGCAGCACAAAGCCGGATTTTCTCTGCCTGTCCAAAGGCATCACCGGCGGCTACCTGCCACTGTCCGTGGTGATGACCACCGATACCGTTTACCAGGCGTTTTACCACGACGATACGGCGCGCGGCTTCCTCCATTCCCACTCCTACACCGGCAATGCGCTGGCCTGCCGCGCTGCCCTGGCGACCCTGGATATCTTCGAGGAGGACGGCGTGATCGAGGCCAACCGTGCCAAGGCGGCATTCTTTCACCAGGCCGCCGTGCCGCTGAAGGCGCATCCGCGCGTTACAAACTTCCGCAATGCGGGCATGATATGGGCGTTCGAAGTGGAGGATGCGGCACCCGGATTCGCGCGCCGCTGCTTCGAAGCCGGGCTGAAGCGCGGCCTGCTGCTGCGGCCGCTCGGCAACACGGTGTATTTCATGCCGCCCTATGTCATCAATGAAGAGGAATTCCGGATGCTGGTCTCGGGCACACTGGAAATTCTTGAAACCCTTTAGCCACGGATTTACACAGATGAGAACCTTAAACCTTGCGGGCTTTTTATCCGTGTTCATCCGTGTTCATCCGTGGCTAAAAATCGCTCTTTGCTTCTTTCTCGTTTCCGCCGCCCACGCCGCGCCGCTGCCCGCGCCCGTCGCCAAAGCCTTGCGCGAAGCCGGCATTTCTTCCGCCAGCGTCGGCGTGTTCGTTCAGGATGTTTCCGCGCGCAAGCCGCTGCTTGCCCGTGAGGCGAACCAGCCCATGAGTCCGGCTTCCACCATGAAGCTGGTGACTACGTATGCCGGCCTGGAATTGCTCGGTCCGGCCTTTAGCTGGAAAACGGAAGTGCTGGCCGGCGGACCGGTGGAAGGTGAGGTGCTGCAAGGCGATCTGATCATCAGGGGCTATGGCGATCCGGCGCTGAGCATGGAAAATTTCTGGAACCTGCTGCGCGATGTGCGCAAGCTGGGCATCCGCGAAATCCGCGGAAATCTGGTGCTCGATGACAGCTATTTCCAGGCCAAAGGGGGCGACCCCGGCGCTTTCGACAACGACCCCTACCGCCCCTACAATGTCTTGCCCGACGGCCTGCTGGTGAATTTCAAAACCCTCCGTTTCCGTCTTGTGCCGGACATGGAGGGGGGCAGCGTGCGCGTCATCGCGGACCCCGAGTCTCCCCGGCTGAAAGTGACCAGTCAGTTGCGGCAATTGGATGGCCCTTGCGGCGATTGGCGCGAGGGGGTGGCGACGGAAGTCGGCAAGAACGGCGGCGATGACGTGAGCCTGCTGGTCAGCGGCGGCTATCCCGGCACGTGCGGCGAGAAGTCGCTATACATGAGCCTGTTCGACAACACCGGCCATGTGGACGCCCTGTTTCGCCAGCTATGGCGGGAGCTGGGCGGCACGCTCGGCGGCGGGACGCGCCAGGGCGTGGCGGCGCCGGGCGCGAGACTGCTGGCAGTCCACGAATCCAGAGCGCTGGCCGAGGTGATCCGCGACATCAACAAGTTCAGCAATAACGTCATGGCACGGCAACTGCTGCTGACCATCGGCCGCGAAGCCGGCAATGAAGGCACTCCGCAGTCTGGCGCACAGGCTGTCGTCCAGGGGCTGGCGGAGCGGGGCTTGCATTTCCCCGAGTTGGTGATCGAGAACGGCTCCGGCCTGTCGCGCACCGAGCGCATTGCCCCGGCGCACTTGGGAGAATTGCTGATCGCCGCTTATCGGGGGCCGCTCATGGCCGAGTTCGTGTCTTCCCTGCCGATCGCCGCGGTGGACGGCACCATGAAGAAAAGACTGCACGACCGTGGCGTGGCCGGGCATGCGCATATCAAGACCGGTTCCTTGCAGGGGGTGAAGGCCATTGCCGGCTATGTGCAGGACCGCAAAGGGCGCAGCATGGCGGTGGTGTGCATCATCAACCACCCCGGCGCATCCGCCGGGCAGGCGGCCCAGGATGCGCTGCTGGAGTGGGTGTACAACCGCAACTAGTAGTCAGTCATATTGAAACCGGTGGACAATCTCGTCATTCCGGCGAAAGCCGGAATCCAGAAAAATCAACAACCTGGACACCGGCTTTCGCCGGTGTGACGGTTCAACTCATCCATGCTTTTCACCGTGACTGACTACTAGGCGGCAGGTTTTTTGCTCTTCAGGGTAATGTCGGCTTCGAGCCCGACCAGCACCTTCTGCATGCCGGTGCGGGCGCGGACATTGAGAACGATGGGGCCGTTGATGTTGGCGCTGATATTGGCGCTGGAGCTGGCGTCCGGTTGCGGCTTGTAGGCGATGAGCAGGACTGCGATGTCCTCCACCTTTTCCATCTGCAGCAGACGCTCTTCCTCGTCGGTCAGGGTGAATTCATAATTGATGCTGAATGTCGCCGGATCGACCAGCGCGAAGGCCACATCCGGCTCGTCGATGGATTGCAGCCAGTGCACTACGGGCTGATCCTGGTCTGCGTGGAATAATTTGTAGCGGGTGGAACTCTCAAATCCCGGCATCCCCTTGGGGAAGGTCAGGATGCTTTCCGGATCGACTTCCTGCGTGCCGAATTGCGTGGAATGAAATTTCATGCGTCTTTTCCTTTGGTTGAACGTGAATGTAACGCCGTTTTCGGGCGCGGTAAAATGTTTTCAGGGTTTATCCGGCTGGAGCAGGTCTATCCTGAATTCGGGTTCATAAGGCGGGACGTTGCACTCGATGATGTCACGCGGAGCGACATCCAGCCGCATGCCGGTGATGTCCGCGCGGATCGGTAGCCGCGTGACGCCACGATCCACCAGCACCACGGTGCGTATCTCCACCGGGTTTTTCCCCGCCAGGTATTCCACCGCCTTGAGCATGGAATGGCCGCGGTAGAGCACATCGTCCACCACCACCACGGTTGCGCCGGTCAGATCCAGAAGGGTCTGCTCGGCGCTTTCTGTCAGCTCGGTTTCGGGATGCAGCAGGGTGAGATCGTCGGCGTAGCGTTTGACGTGCAGTTTATACAGCGGCAGGCTCGTGAGGCCGTAATCGTGCGCCAGCCGGTCGCGCAGCATTTCCGCCAGCGGCGCGCCGCGGCGCAGCAGGCCGACGATAACGATCTGCTGCCGGCCGGTGAGCAGCCCGGCGGCCTGGCGCGACATATCGGCGACGACCACATCGAGATCGGCGGTATCGTAAAGACAGGTGCGTTGGCCTTGCGGTTTGTCCATTTTTTAAGGAAAAGCTCCCCACGAAAAAACATTTATTAGCCACGGATGAACACAGATGTACTCAGATAAATTCATGGGAGGCTCTTAATCCGTGGCTGATTAAAGGCATTCCTCACAGACCCAAATTCTTCCATATCTCATCCACCCGCGCCTTCACCGCCGCGTCCATGACAATCGGCCTGCCCCATTCGCGCATGGTTTCGCCCGGCCACTTGTTGGTGGCGTCCATGCCCATCTTCGAGCCGAGGCCGCTGACCGGGCTGGCGAAGTCGAGGTAGTCGATCGGCGTGTTTTCCACCAGCAGCGTGTCGCGCGCCGGGTCCATGCGCGTGGTCATGGCCCAGATCACCTCCTTCCAGTCGCGGATATTCACGTCGTCGTCGGTGACGATAATGAACTTGGTATACATGAACTGGCGCAGGAACGACCACACCCCGAACATCACGCGCTTGGCGTGGCCGGCGTACTGTTTCTTGATGCTGACCACGGCGAGGCGGTAGGAGCAGCCCTCCGGCGGCAGGTAGAAATCGGTGATCTCGGGAAACTGTTTCTGCAGCAGCGGCACGAACACCTCGTTGAGCGCCACGCCGAGTATGGCCGGCTCGTCCGGCGGCTTGCCGGTGTAGGTGCTGTGGTAGATCGGGTTCTTGCGCAGGGTGATGCGCTCGATGGTGAACACCGGAAACTCGGCCTGCTCGTTGTAGTAGCCGGTGTGGTCGCCATAGGGTCCTTCCAGCGCCATCTCGCCGGGATGGATCACGCCTTCCAGCACGATCTCGGCGCTGGCCGGGACTTGCAGGTCGGATCCCAGGCATTTCACCAGCTCGGTTTTCGAGCCGCGCAAGAGGCCGGCGAACTGGTATTCGCTCAGGGAGTCCGGCACCGGCGTCACCGCCCCGAGGATGGTGGCGGGGTCGGCCCCCAACGCCACCGCCAGCGGGAAAGGCTGGCCCGGGCTGGCCTGCTGGAAGTCGCGGAAATCCAGCGCGCCGCCGCGGTGGGCGAGCCAGCGCATGATCACCTTGTTTGGGGCGATCACCTGCTGGCGGTAGATGCCCAGGTTCTGCCGCTTTTTCAGCGGTCCGCGCGTGATCACCAGCCCCCAGGTGATGAGCGGCGCCACGTCGCCCGGCCAGCAGGTCTGGATCGGGAGCCTGGCCAGATCCACGTCCTTGCCTTCCCACACGACTTCCTGGCAGGGGGCGGAAGACAGCACCCTGGGTGCCATGTTGAGCACCTGCCTGAACAGGGGCAGCTTGTCCCAGGCATCCTTCAGCCCCTTCGGCGGCTCCGGTTCCTTGAGGAAGGCCAGCAGCTTGCCCACTTCGCGCAGCGCCTCGACCGACTCCTCGCCCATGCCCATGGCGACCCGTTTCGGCGTGCCGAACAGGTTGGCCAGCACCGGCATGGAATGGCCTGCCGGCTTCTCGAACAGGATGGCCGGCCCGCCTGCCTTCAGCACGCGGTCGCAGATTTCCGTCATTTCGAGGTGGGGGCTGACTTCGGCGCTGATACGCTTGAGCTCGCCCTGCCGCTCCAGTTGAGAAATAAAATCGCGCAGATCTTTGTATTTCATTGCGTAACCATTTCCTTGCCTTCGTTGAGGCGTAGCCAGCCTTTGACGATACGGTAAATAACCCAGATACAGTCAGCCGCCAGGATAAACCAGCCGATGACGAGGATGAACAAAATGGCGCCGATTGACCCCCACAGCAGGCTGAACCAGAAGGTGCGGATCTGCCAGCGGAAGTGGGATTCCAGCCAGGTGCCCTTGACGTCGTCCAGTTTCACATAGTTGATGATGATGGCGACGATGTAGGGAAGGCCGAATCCCAGAATGGCAATCGCCTGCAGGGCATAGACCACGGCGGTCAATGTTTTTGCGGAACCGAGGCTGGTGCCGCTGACTGGGTCAGCCATGATTTTTCCTCCCCGCCTACGCGGATAGACCGGCGAATTTTCAAAGTGAACAGAGTATCGGAATGGTTTTGCTCAGGCAACAGTTGCCCGCGCTTCGATTTCTCTTCAGGGCCTATTGCGGCAGCATTCGCGTCCGTTCGATGTGCTGTCAACCACTTCGCTTTTGCCACGTTATTGTTTTATAAATGGATAACCACTTTTTTTGCCAAGGAGACGCAAATGGGCAGCCTTAGCGCCGAGTCCTTCGACCAATTTCTGGATTCTCTGAAAAAAGCCGGTGTGGTCATCAGCAACGAATGCGAGTTGCGCGAGCGGCTCGCGGAAGTTCAGCGCTGGCGCTTTGCCTTCGCGACGCTGGCTTCGAATGGCAGTTTGCTCGGTATTCGTTTCGAAGGCCGCAGCAGCGGTGTGAACGAGGCCGAAATTCACCGTGTCTTCGCCCTGTTCCAGTTTCCTGAAAGCTTGAGGGCCGCTTTTGCGGCCAACCTCAAGGCCGGGTACTGATCGTTCGCCATCGCCGCGCAACTCGACTTGGCTTTCTGCGGCGCGGCGCAAGGCGCCTTTTAGCGGGACTGGGTGCGTAATGTTGCCAGGGATTGCCGCAGCACGGAGAGCGCAGATTTGAGGAACAGGGCGGCAATGGCGCCGCCGACGATAATATCCGGCCAGCGCGACTGGGTGAAGATTACCGCGACGCCGGCCGCGATCACGCCCGCATTGGCGATCAGGTCGTTGCGCGAGCACAGCCACACCGAGCTCATGTTGAGGTTGTCGGCGCGGTGGCGATAGAGCAGGAGGAAGCACCAGGTGTTGGCGGCCAGCGCCAGCAGGCCGATGAGGCCGATGGTTTCGCCCTGGGGCAGAATGGGATGAAGCGTTTTGTAAACCGCTTCCGCCGCCACGCCCAGACCGAAGGCGAGCATGATCAGGCCCTTCAGCAGCGCCGCCCGCGCCTGCCAGCTTTCGTCGCGGGCCAGAACATACAGGCTGAAGCCGTACACCAGCGCATCGCCCAGCATGTCGGAAGCGTCCGCCAGCAGGGATGTGGAATGGGCGGCGATGCCGGCGGCGGTTTCCACCGCGAACATGACGATGTTGACGGCCAGCACGATTTTCAGCACGCGGCCATGGTTGGCGCGCATGGCGTCCAGGGTGCAGGATTTGTTCTCGCAGCAGCCGGTCATGGGAAATCCTTCAGAAAGAACTGAGTATGCCGGGTAATGACACGGCCAGGTAGTTGAGCAGTATGCCGGCAAAAATAGCGGCGCCGAGCCAGTTATTGTGCAAAAACGCCTTGAAGCATTGGGCGCGCTCGCGGTTCTTGATCAGGCTGTAATGGTAGGCGGCGATGCCCGCGGCGGCAAGCAGGCCACCGTAATAAGGCCAACGCAGGCCGAGTTTCAGCCCCACGCCGGCGAGGATCGCCAGCGTCGCGCCGTAGCACAACATCACCGCCTGAATGTCATACCTGCCGAAAGTGATGGCCGATGTCTTGATGCCTATCCTGAGGTCGTCGTCGCGGTCCACCATGGCGTATTCGGTGTCGTAGGCAACCGCCCAGAAAACGTTGGCCGCGAGCATCGCCCATGCAACGGCGGGCACGGCGCCGGTCTGGGCGGCGAAGCCCATCGGGATGCCGAAGCCGAAACTGACGCCGAGATAGGCCTGGGGGATGGCGAAGAAGCGCTTGGTGAAGGGATAGCTGGCGGCGAGAAACACTGCCGCAACCGAGAGCTGGAGGGTGAGGGTGTTGAGGCGCAGAATGAGCAGGAAGGACAGCAGTACCAACACCGCGAACAGCGCCAGGGCCTCCTTCTTGCTCACCAGCCCGGCGGCGAGCGGGCGATTTCTGGTTCGCTCCACGTGCGGGTCGAAGTCGCGGTCGGCGTAGTCGTTGATGACGCATCCCGCCGAGCGCATCAGCACGGTACCGAGGACGAAGATCCAGAGGATGATCCAGTCGGGATGGCCGTTCGAGGAAATCCACAGCGCCCACAGCGTCGGCCACAGCAGGAGCAGGATGCCGATCGGCTTGTCGAGCCGCATCAGCCGCTCGTAGTGCGTCAGCCGTTCGGCAAGTGTCATGGATGCAATCCCAGAATGCCGGGCAGGAATACTTCGGTCACCAAAATCGGCTTGCCCTCCAGGTAGAACACCGAGCGCCGCGCCCACAGGCTGGCCGGCGGATTGGGCAGGGCCGCGCAAGCGAGCCGGTAGAGTTCGTGGCGCCGGTTCAGCTTCTTGAAGCACAATGGCGTGCGCCGCACCCGAGGGTTGGAAAACAGCATCGCACCCAGGGGTTTGCTGCCGAGCCTGCCCAGGCTTTGCCAGGTGCCGTGCAGGCTGGCGGCGGGCAGCACGCTGTGGGCGAAAACCAGCGGCGTATCATTGCAGTACAGGAAGACGTCGCGCAGCAGCGCCCGCGAGTGTGCGTTCAGGGCGACCAGGCGGCGCTCGGAGGGCATGGCGATGCCGTGCCGCTGCTGCACGTGCCGCACGCTGAAGTTTGGGCAGCGCGCCTGGATGCGCCGGGTGAGCGAACCCCGGTCGAGCAGCCAGGGGCGGTAGCGGGCGCAGCTTTCCGACAGACGCGCGGGCCAGTGTCGTGGAGTGGGGTTCATGTGGGATGAGTTCAAAGACGGCGTTAACCGCGAATTAACGCGAATGGGCACGAATTGTTGATTCGGCCATCAAATACCGTCATTCCGGGCTTGACCCGGAATCCAGGGGTTATCATCAATACTGGATTCCCGCCTGCGCGGGAACGACGATGTTTGAACTGTTTGATGGCCGGATCAATAACGCGAATAAAACCTTCGTCATGTTTTTTATTCGTGAACATTCCTGTGTCTTCGTGAAATTTGCGGTCGGATTTGAATTTCAAAATTATACCTTCAAATATTGCTCCGCACCCGCCAGCCAGCGCTGCAAATGCCGTTGCGCCACTTCCGGCCGCTCGGCGATGAGTTTTTCTGCCGTATGCCGTGCCGCTTCGAGCAAGTCTTGATCCTGTTCGATATCGGCGATTTTGAGCAGCGGCACGCCGCTCTGGCGCGCGCCGAGGAATTCGCCCGGGCCGCGCAACAGCAAGTCCTGGCGCGCGATTTCGAAGCCGTCGCTGTTTTCGTAGATGATTTTCAGGCGCGCGCGCGCCGTTTCCGACAGCGGCGTCTGGTAGAGCAGGATGCAGGCGCTTTGCGCCGCGCCCCGTCCGACCCGTCCGCGCAACTGGTGGAGCTGCGACAAACCAAAACGCTCGGCGTGCTCGATCACCATCAGCGAGGCATTGGGTACGTCGACGCCGACCTCGATCACCGTGGTGGCGACCAGCAACTGGATTTCGCCCGCCTTGAAGGCTTCCATGGCGGTGGCTTTTTCCCGCGCATGCAGCCGTCCGTGCACCAGGCCCACCCGCAGCTCTGGGAAGGTGGCGGCCAGGGTCTGGTAGGTATCCAGCGCCGTTTGCAACTGGAGCTTCTCCGATTCCTCGATCAGCGGGCATACCCAGTAGGCCTGCCGTCCCTTGAGGCAGGCCTCGCGCACACGGGCGATCACCTCGTCGCGGCGGCTGTCGGCCACCAGTTTGGTCACGACCGGGGTGCGTCCCGGCGGCAGTTCGTCGATCACCGACACGTCGAGGTCGGCGTAATAGCTCATGGAAAGGGTGCGCGGGATCGGCGTCGCGCTCATCATCAACTGGTGCGGCTCCTGTGCTCGAACGGAGCGTCCCGAAGACGAGCCTTTCTGCCGCAGCAGGAGGCGCTGGTGCACGCCGAAGCGGTGCTGTTCGTCGACGATCGCCAGGCCGAGCCTGTGGAACACCACCTGCTCCTGGAACAGGGCATGGGTGCCGACCGCGAGCTGTGCCGTTCCCGCGGCAACCGCCGCGAGCGCCGCCTGCTTTTCCTTCTTCGGCAGGCTCGCCGCGAGCCAGACAACGCCCAGGCCGAGCGGTTTCAGCCAGGCTGAAAGTTTCTGGAAGTGCTGTTCCGCCAGGATTTCCGTGGGCGCCATGATTGCCGCCTGGAAGCCGTTCTCGATCGCCTGCAAGGCGGCCAGGGCCGCGACCACGGTCTTGCCGCTGCCGACGTCGCCCTGCAGCAGGCGCTGCATGGGGTGGGGTTGGGCCAGATCGGCGCCGATTTCCTGCAGCACTCTTTGCTGGGCAAGGGTGAGCGGGAATGGCAGGGATGCCAGCAGTGCGCGGGTAAGCTGGTGCTGCGGTTTCATCGCCGCAGCCGACTGCGCGCGCCGCCGCCGGTAGTGAAGACTCATCGAAAGCTGCTGTGCCAGCAACTCGTCGAATTTGAGCCGCTGCCAGGCGGGATGGGTGCGCTCGGTGAGCAGGCCGAGCGGCGCGTCCGGCGGCGGCTGGTGCAAATAGGTGATACTGGCGGCAAAGCCGGGCAGGCCAAGCGGCCGCAGCACCTCGTCCGGCAGGGTGTCGCTCAGGTCGCACCCGGCCAGCGCGCCCAGCACCAGCTTGCGCAGGGCGGCTTGCGACAGCCCGGCGGTGGTCGGATAGACCGGTGTCAGCGCCTCGGCCACCGCTTCTTCCGCAGCGACGATACGGTACTGCGGATGCACCATTTCCATGCCGAAAAAACCGTGGCGCATTTCGCCGAACAGGCGCACGCGCTTGCCGGGCGCGAGCTGTTTGATCTGGTTCGGGTAGAAGTGCAGAAAGCGCAGCGTCATCATGCCGCTGCCGTCCTCCACCCGGCACACCAGGGTGCGGCGCGGACGGTACTGCACGGTGGCATCGGTGATCTCGCCCTCGACCAGCGCCGCTTCCCCGAGCGGCGCATGGCCGATGGGGTAGATCCGGGTTTCGTCCTGGTAGCGCAACGGCAGGTGCAGCAAGAGATCGTGGGCGGTGCGCAGCCCGAGCTTGTCGAGCTTGCCCTGAATCGCCTTGGAGGGGGTTGCGGTCATTCAGCGGCGAGAATGGCGTCCATTTCCACCAGCGCGCCGCGCGGCAATTCTTTCACGCCTACCGCGGCGCGCGCCGGGTAGGGCTGGTCGAAATAATGCGCCATGATCTCGTTGACCTTGGCGAAGTCGGACAGGTCGGTGAGATAGACGTTGAGCTTGGCGGTGTGGTTGAGGCCGCAGCCGGCGGCATTGGCGACCGCGCCCAGGTTGAGGAACACCTGGTGGATCTGCGCCTGGACGCCTTCGACCAGGATCATGGTCTCGGGATCGAGGCCGATCTGGCCGGACAGGTAAACGGTGTCGCCAACTTTCACGCCCTGGGAATAGGTGCCGATGGCGGCGGGGGCGTTGGGGGTGGAGAGGATTTGTTTGGTCATGAGACTTTTCCTTTCTTTAGTTTGATCGCTTTGGTTTTGTGTGCGTTCGAAATGTGGGTGATGCGCTATTTGTTATTCGTATCTGACATGTTACGGCACGTTTTTATACCAACAAAATCCGGCTATCAATTCCGACAACGTTCTGCCGCTTGCGAGGGTCAGCTTATGGGAATTACGACCTTTCGCATTAGACCCAAAACAGCAGATCCGTTGCCTCCGAAGCGGACTGTTAATGTTTGAAGTAACTGGTCGACGGTTGCATGCAGTTCGGTTGACTATGAGTTATGTCTCTGATTGACCGTCACGTCTTTGCAAGCCGTTTCAATGCTGTCATAAAGCGATGAATTTCTTCTCGCTCACCCGATGCGCCAAACTGGAACTCACCGATGGCTACCCCAGATGAAGCCTCGGTCATACGAAGGCGCTTGAGATATTTCTGGACTATAGGTCCATCCAACGCCTTTGTGTTTTGGTTGATACGGATACTTCGGTTTCCAAATGAAACAACAAATGACGAGCCAGAATCTTTTACTTGAGCACCAGCCATCGAACACTTCTGTTTAAAATCTGATGTCTTCATGGCCCCTATAGCGAATTTGCTGTTTTTGGTGTGATTCTTAATCCAGTTTGCTATACGTTCAACCGTGAGATCAACCGACTGGCCATGATTGGGTTCAGGAAATTCGTCTGACGTTACTTTGAGAACGAAGTCATACAGGATATCGTCGTTTACATCCATGCTAAGGAGCTTGTCATTACGGTGCAATAGAGTGAGTAGCGTAACAACTGCAGTTCGCTTGTTGCCGTTGTGAAATGCATGGTTCTTGGTGAGCGAGTGAAAGAGAGCGGCCGCCTTGAGATTCAGCGAGGGGTACTTTTCGGTCTTGCCTAAGGAGGTCAGTGGTCGAGTGCACGCAGACTCAAGCATGCTGAGCGACTTTATTCCAGAAGGAGAGATTGGGTCTTCCTGGCACTCAAACAGTGTCACCAGATTATTGTGAATTTTGGTCACATCTTCAACGCTTGGTATCCACTGCATTGATGCCTCTGATTAGATGGCGAGCAAAGCGAAATAATACTCCAATGGCTCTGGTGATGGGCCGCTTTTGGCACTACTGAGACATTCGGAAGAAGGCTGACGCGCATGGTTCCCCCTTTGTATCGTCTCGTTTTTCCGCAACGCCCGCTGGTTATTGGCTATTGTTACGTAAATCAAGGTCTTGTAGGGTGCGCCTTGCGCACCGTTTGTTTTATAGCCGGGGGCAGCCCGGCGGGCTGGTTACCTTTCTTGCTTCGCCAAGAAAGGTAACCCAAAGAAGGCGACCCCATTCCGCCGCCCTTCGCTTTGCTACGGGTTCCCTGCGTTGCTCGCCAAGCCGGGCGGCTGCGGAACTCGGCCCTGTGGGCCTCAGACAGTCCTCGCCGACTGCCCCCGGCTTGTCTGCGCTACTCGGCGGCAGAAAAGGGGATGCTGAAACCGAGCAACCCATCCCCATCCTAGCCTTCCCCTTGAAGGGGAAGGAATGTCGCCCTCTCTCCCTCCGGGAGAGAGTTGGAGAGAGGGGCGGAAGCGGAGGGGATCAACCCTACTATGCACACCACCCGGTTCCCCCTCTGCACCGCCTCGGTTTTACGAAAAGACCGGGGGCCGTCGGCGAGGACTGTCTGAGCGCAAAGCGCGAGTTCCGCAGCCGCCCGGTCTTTTCGGAAAATCGAGGGTAGCCCGAAGGGCCGGTGCGGGTGGGTGCCCTTTTGTTTGGTTACTTAATATTTTGGGCAAGCAAAAATAAAGTAACCTGCTGCCGGGCAGCCCCCGGCACCTAAATTATCCGCGCGCAGCACTTCCTATTCACCCCTTCACCCTCGTAATCCTCACCACTTCCGCTATCTTGCGCAGATTGCGTATCACATTGGCGAGGTGGACGCGGTTTTCGACCTGAAGGGTGAATAGCATGTTGGTGTAGGCGCTGCCATCCATCTCTTCCATGCTGACGTTGTCGATGTTCGAGCCCGCGTCGGCGATGGAGGCTGCAACTTTGGCCAGCACGCCGCGCTGGTTTGCCACCACGAGCTTGATGTTGACGTCGTAGGATTTTCTGGGGGCGTCCGGATCCCATTCCACATCCAGCCATTTGTCGGTGTCGTCGCGGTTTTTGGCGGCGACCGGGCAGTCATGGGTGTGGATGATCAGCCCCTGGCCCTTGTTGATGCAGCCGATGATCGGGTCGCCGGGGATAGGGCGGCAGCAATTGGCGAATTGCACCGCCATGCCTTCGGTGCCGCGTATGGTGATGGGGCCGATGGCGACGTGCTTGCGCTCTTCCGCTGTTTCGGTCACGGCCAGGAGATGGTGTGCGACGACAAGGTTGAGGCGCTTGCCCAGGCCGATGTCGGCCAGGATTTCCTGCCTGGTCTTGCCGCTGCACTCGCGCAGCAGTTTCTCCCACTGCGCTTCGCTGATTTCCTCCGGCTTGACTTGCAGTGCGCGCAAGGCCTGGTTGAGCAGGCGCTCCCCGAGGGCGGCGGACTCGTCGTATTGCCTGGTTTTGAGGAAATGGCGGATGTGCGAGCGCGCCTTGCCGGTAATGACGTAATTGAGCCAGGATGGGTTGGGATTGGCATGCGCGGCGGTAACGATCTCCACCCGGTCGCCGTTATTGAGCTCGGTTCTGAGGGGCATCAGCTCGTAGTTGATTTTCACCGCGACGCAGCGGTTGCCGATGTCGGTGTGCACGGCGTAGGCGAAATCCACCGCGGTTGCGCCGCGCGGCAGGGCCATGATCTTGCCTTTGGGCGTGAAGATGTAGACCTCGTCGGGGAACAGGTCGACCTTGATATGCTCCAGAAATTCGGTGGCGTCGCCGCTCTCGGACTGGATTTCCAGCAGGCTTTGCAGCCAGTTGTGGGTTTTCTGCTGCATTTCGTTGATGCTGGCATCGCCGCTTTTGTATAGCCAGTGGGACGCGACCCCGGCTTCGGCGATTTTATGCATTTCGGTGCTGCGGATCTGGATCTCGATCGGGGTGCCGAAAGGCCCGAACAGGGTGGTATGCAGGGACTGGTAGCCGTTGGCCTTGGGGATGGCGATATAGTCCTTGAATTTGCCCGGGATCGGTTTGTACAGTTGGTGCAGGCTGCCCAGCGTCAGGTAGCAGGTGGGGACGTCCTTGACGATGACGCGAAAGCCGTAAATGTCGAAAACCTCGGAAAAGGTCAGGGACTTTTCCTGCATTTTCTTGTAAATGCTGTAGAGATGTTTCTCGCGCCCGGTCACGGTGGCTTCGATGTTGCAATCCTTGAGCTTCTGCTTGATCGCTTCCTGCACTTTGCTGACCACTTCGCGGCGGTTGCCGCGGGCGGCCTTGACCGCTTTGGCCAGCACTTCGTAGCGGTTGGGGTAGAGATGGAAGAAGCTCAAGTCCTCCAGTTCGTCGTAAACATTGTTCAGGCCCAGCCGGTTGGCGATGGGCGCGTAGATTTCGAGCGTTTCGCGCGCGATGCGCTGGCGCTTCTCCTGGGACATCGCAGCGAGGGTGCGCATGTTGTGCAGGCGGTCGGCGAGCTTGATCAGGATGACGCGCACATCGCGCGCCATCGCCAGCAGCATTTTGCGGAAATTCTCGCCCTGGGCGTGGGCCTCGGTCTGGAATTCTATTTTGTCCAGCTTGGAGACGCCGTCGACGAGTTCGGCCACCGGCTTGCCGAATTTTTCGCTGATTTCCCCCTTGGTGATGGCGGTGTCTTCCATCACGTCGTGCAGCAGCGCCGCGATCAATGCCTGCGCATCCAGGTGCCATCCCGCCAGGATGCCGGCCACCGCAAGGGGGTGCAAAACGTAGGGTTCGCCGCTTTTGCGGAACTGGCCGGCATGGGCGGACTTGCTTAGCCGATAGGCGGCCTCGATTTGGTCGAGGTCTTCCGGCTTGAGGTAGGAAAGTTGTGAGGTGAGTTCTTTGAGTTCGGGCATCGGCTCAGTCCTGGGTTCCTGGCCCTGCGCTTAGGCCCTGAAACACCCAGGACTCAGCACTCAGGACTTGAAACTCACTATGACTGTCCCCGGTTGAGAATTTCCAGCCCTACCTTGCCCTGGGAGATTTCGCGCAGGGCGATAACGGCGGGCTTGTCGCGGTCGGGTTCGACCATCGGGGTGCTGCCCTGGGCGATCTGGCGGGCGCGAAGGGTGGCGGCCAGGGTGAGTTCGAAACGGTTGTGTATGGTCTTCATGCAGTCATCTACGGTAATGCGTGCCATGTTGCTTCCTTAATGTGGTTACTTCAAATTGCCGATCATTTCGGCGTGGGCGCCAAGCTGCTGTTCGGCTTTAAGCCGCTGCGCGCGGACGACGGCGATCAAATCCTGCAGGGCCGATTCAAAAACATCGTTAATTATAACATAATCAAACTGTTCCACGTGCCTGATATCTTCCCGCGCGGCGGCGAGGCGGCGCGCGATGACCTCCCCGGAATCCTGGCCGCGCCCCTTGAGCCGCTCAAGCAGCGCCTCGAGCGAGGGGGGCAGGATGAAAATGCCGATTGCGCGCGGGAAAATTTTCCTCACCTGCTCCGCGCCTTGCCAGTCGATCTCGAGCAGGATGTCGGTCCCGGCGCGCATGGCGCTCTCGATCCAGGGCTGGGAAGTGCCGTAGCGGTTGCCGTAAACCAGGGCGCTTTCGAGAAAGTCGCCGCGTTCCAGCATTTCCATAAATTTCTGCTCGGTGACGAAATGGTAGTCCTTGCCGTCCGTTTCACCGGGCCGCGGCGGGCGCGTGGTGTAGGAAACGGACAGCTTGATCTGCTTGTCGTGCTCCAGCAGCGCCTTTACCAGGCTGGTTTTCCCGGCCCCGGATGGGGCGGTGACGATGAATAGATTTCCACTGGTCATAAACTATTCCTTGGGTTGAATGGTAATGGGTAATGGGTAATGGGTAATGGGTAATGGGTAATGAGTGATGAGTGATGAGTGATGAGTGATGAGTGAGCGTCCCCTCACCCATAACCCATTCCTCATAAGGGTACCTCTAATAATTCGTCATTCCCGCCTGCGCGGGAATGACGGAAAATTGAATTTTTAGAGGGGCCCATAAGCTATCACTCGATATTCTGTATCTGTTCGCGCATCTGTTCGATCAGCACCTTGAGTTCCATCGCGGTCTGCGATACTTCGGACGCGGCTGATTTGGAGCCCAGGGTATTGGCTTCGCGGTTGAGTTCCTGCATCAGGAAATCCAGCCGCTTGCCGACGGCACCGCCTTTTTCGAGGATACGGCGCAATTCTGCAAGGTGGGTCTGCAGGCGCGACAGCTCTTCGTCCACGTCGATTTTCTGGGCGAACAGGGCGACTTCCTGGCGGATGCGGTCGTCGTCGCCGGTTGCCATGGCTTCCCTGAGGCGGGCGGCGAGTTTTTCCTGATGGGCTGCGACCAGTCGCGGAATATGCGGCAGCACCTGCGCGACCAGGGCGTCCATTTGATCGGCGCGCTGCAGCAAAAAAATTCTCAGTTTCTCGCCCTCGCGCCTGCGCGTGGCGGACAGTTCGTCGAGACCTTGGCGCAGCAGGCCGAGGCAGGTTTCCTGCATGCTTTCGGCGCTGATGCTCTCGCTTTCGATCACCCCCGGCCAGCGCAGCAGATCGGCCACGCCAAGCGGCTGGCCGTCGGGCAGCAGCGCCTGCGCCGAACGGCCGAGCTGCGCCAGATGTTCTGCCAGCGCGGTGTTGAGGCGAAGCGGCGCCTGCCCCGCCGCGCGCGCGGTGAAGTTCAGCCGGCACTCAACCTTGCCGCGGCTCAGGGCGGAGCCGATCTGCTCGCGCAGGGCCGGTTCCAGCGCGCGGAACGCTTCGTCCAGGCGAAAATGGATTTCCAGGTAGCGCGAATTGACCGAGCGCAGATCCATGCTCAGGGAGCCCTGCCCCAGTTCCCGCGTCACGGCTGCAAATCCGGTCATGCTGTAAATCATTGTGAACCTGCCCTTCCTTTAGTCTCTTGCCAGCCAAATGGTCTCAAAATATGACAAGAATTTGGCATTGGAACGGGTAATGAGTGATGGGTGATGGGTGATGGGAAAAACCCTGGTGCACCACGATGTCACTCATCACTCATTTCCCATTACTCATCACTTCTTTTTGGTTCCGGCTTGTCCGGATTAGGCTTTACTTTGCCAGGCTAAATAAAGAATAATGTCCAAGGCTCATAATCATACAGATGGCGCAATGGCCTCACAACCCAATCAGGCTCTTCCGGGCGGCTATCAGCTGCTCAATTACCGTATCGAAAAGCAGATCAGCGCCGGCGGTTTCAGCCTGGTCTATCTTGCCCACGACGAGAACGGCTTGCCGGTGGCGATCAAGGAATACCTCCCCAGCGCCCTCGTGTTGCGCGAGGAGGGGGCAATGGTGCAGGCCACCTCGGCGGAAAACCTCAATGTGTTCCGTTACGGCATGAAGTGCTTTTTTGACGAAGGGCTCGCGCTCGCCAAAATTTCCCATCCCAACGTGGTACGGGTGACCAATTTCTTCCGCGCCAACGAAACTGTTTACATGGTGATGCAGTATGAGCGCGGCCGCACCTTGCAGGACTACATCCTGCACCGCAAGAACGAGATCAAGGAAAACTTCATCCGGCGCATTTTCGCCGAACTGCTCGGCGGCCTGCGCGAGGTGCATGCGCACAAGGTCCTGCACCTCGATATCAAGCCCTCCAATATCTACATCCGCCTCGACGGTTCGCCGCTTTTGCTTGATTTCGGCGCGGCGCGGCAGACCCTGACCCAGGAGAAGTCCAGCCTCAATCCCATGTACACGCCGGGTTTTGCCGCGCCGGAGCAGTACGGCCACGATCGCGAGGCGCTGGGTCCCTGGACCGATATCTACGGCGTCGGCGCGAGCATGTTCGCCTGTCTTTCCGGCTTCGCTCCGCAGGCGGCCAATTTGCGCATGGAAGAGGACAAGCAGGAATCGACGAAAAAGCTGTGGCGCGACCAATATTCCGACCACCTGCTCGAACTCATCGACTGGTGCCTGAAACTGGATTCGCTGGAGCGTCCGCAGAGCGTTTTCGTCGTGCAAAAGGCGCTGATGGCGCGAAACAGAGTGCCTGAAGTGCAGAAAAAAACATCGCTGTTGAACAGCCTGCGCAATAAATTCAACAAAACGGGTGAACGGTGAAATTTTCCATTTTTCAGTCCAGCCGTCAGGGCGGGCGCAGATACAATCAGGACCGGCTGGCCTATTCCTATAGCCGGGATGCGTTGCTGATGGTGGTGGCCGACGGCATGGGCGGGCATTTCCACGGCGAGATCGCTTCCCAGATTGCGGTGCAGTTTCTGGCGGATAATTTCCAGAAGCAGGCGACCCCCGCGCTGAAGGATCCCTTCCATTTTCTCGTCAACACCTTGAACCATGCCCACGAGGCGATCGGCGATTATGTTTCGGCCCATGGTCTGAGCGAATATCCGCGCACTACCTGCGTGGCCTGCGTGGTGCAGGGCAAGCATGCCTACTGGGCGCATGTCGGGGATACGCGCCTGTATTTTTTCCGCGGCGGCAAACTGGTTTTCCGTACTCGCGACCATTCCCTGGTGCAGCAGTTGCTCGAACAGGGCAAAATCACCGAGGAGGAGATGACCACGCATCCCCAGCGCAACAAGATTTACAATTGCCTGGGCGGCCCCGTCCCGCCTGACGTCGAATTGTCGGACAAGACGCTCCTGCGCGAGGGGGACACCCTGTTGCTGTGCTCGGACGGGCTATGGGGTCTGCTTTCGACCGGCGAGATTGCCTCGATTCTGGACACCTACCCGATTACTGCCGCGGTTCCCGAGTTGCTCGACCATGCCGAATTGCGAGGCGGCGAGGAGGGCGACAATCTCAGCGCGATCGGCATGTGCTGGGGCGACGAAAAGCGGCAGTTCAATCCGCGTTCGATTTCCACCGCTACCATGCCGCTGGATAGTTTCACGGTGCAGCTCAACTCCTTCAATGTGGAGGGGGACGGCGGCGACGTGCCGGACGTGACCGAGGCGGACATCGAGCGGGCGATTGCAGAAATTCACGCGGCCATCGAGAAATATTCGAAATAATTCCAGAAAAATCCTTGAACCGCTGAGGACGCGGAGGACGCAGAGGAAAAACAAATGGCTATCGTCTTACGTCGAATTTTTCTTCTGGTGGAAGTGCAATTGCATGTATGCCTTTGAATTCCTCTGCGTCCTCCGCGTCCTCTGCGGTGAATTGGCTTTTTTAGAAAAATATAGGCGCTATAATGGCATCCTTTTGTTGAACAAGAGGATGCCATGCGGCCCAGCAAACGCAACCCGGACCAGCTCCGCGACGTCGCCATTACCCGCAATTACACCAAGCACGCCGAGGGCTCGGTGCTGGTCGCGTGCGGCGACACCAAGGTGATCTGCACCGCGAGTATCGATGAAAAAGTGCCGCCCTTCCTGCGCGGCAAAGCGCAGGGCTGGACCACCGCCGAATACGGCATGCTGCCGCGCTCCACCAATACGCGCATCGATCGCGAGGCGGCCAGGGGCAAGCAGACCGGGCGCACCCAGGAAATCCAGCGGCTGATCGGGCGTTCGCTGCGTGCGGTGGTGGATCTCAAGGCGCTCGGCGAGCGCACCGTCCAGATCGATTGCGACGTCATCCAGGCCGACGGCGGCACCCGAACCGCCAGCATCACCGGCGCTTTTGTCGCTCTGCACGATGCCGTTTCCTTTCTTCTGAAAGAGGGCAGGATCAAGGAGTCCCCCCTGCGCGACTTCGTCGCCGCGGTTTCGGTCGGGGTCTATCAGGGCGTGCCGGTGCTGGATCTGGATTATGCCGAGGATTCCGGTTGCGACACCGACATGAACATTGTCATGACCGGCAGCGGCGGCTTCGTCGAGGTGCAGGGCACGGCGGAAGGTGCGCCGTTCTCGCGTGCTGAAATGGAAGCGATGCTCGATCTCGGCCAGAGCGGCATCGCGCAACTGGTGTCGAAACAGAAGGCAGCATTGGGCATGGGGTGATTGCCGCCTCTGCCTAGTAGTCAGTCATATTGAAACCGGTGGACAATCTCGTCATTCCGGCGAAAGCCGGAATCCAGAAAAATCAACAACCGTCACACCGGCTTTCGCCGGTGTGACGGTTCAACTCATCCATGCTTTTCACCGTGACTGACTACTAGCTCAGCGCCCCTTCGCTGTCGAACAGGTGCGGCACGAGCAGGTCGAAACAACTTATGGATGTGCCCTCCGGATCACCGAGGTATGAGGTGTGGGCACGGAACCCCACCATCAGAATCAGGTCTGCGGGCGCGAGGTCCTGCAGTTCTACGCCCCGGCCGAAACGCAGGTTCACCGGCTTTACGGCCGTGACCGCCGCTTCCACAAGTTCCACACCCACGCCAGCATTGCCGTGCTTTTGGTCGTCGCGGAAGTTCGAGCCCAGCACATCGAGCGGCGAGTAGACATTCATCCACTTTTTGGGTGCTTTATCGGGCTTCATGCGGTCCTTGAAATAACCGGGCCAATAGGTCCTCACCAGATCGAAGGGGCAGCCGATCGTCACCAGGGTGTCTATCTGCTCGAACCGCTTTCCCGGCGGAATGTTCGGAAACATTGAATCAATCGCCACCAGCGAACCGAAACTGTAAGAGAC
>JAJYXP010000067.1 GCA_021801705.1 Pseudomonadota bacterium | reverse complement strand
TTGGGTCTGGTGTCGCTGCTTGATACGATGCGACGGCTCCAGTGTGTTCAATGAACCGCCGTATGCGGAACCGCATGTACGGTGGTGTGGGAGGACGGCGGGGGTGACCCCGCCTCCTACCCGATCGGGCCATCTTTTTGATGGCGGCTAAATTTTAGAATTTATGGGTATTCCATGTAATCTGGCCGAGCCAAGTCGCATGGTCGGGAGTGCATTGTGAAGGCAGAAAAAACGCGTGCAGGGACAGAATCCGAAGTGCTGTTTCAGAAGCGGATTCCGATCTACACCCGCTCGGTTAAAGGCGCATTCCGTACTTTCAAGACGGCGGTGCTGGTGCTGGCCTACACGGTTTATTTCGGCTTGCCCTGGCTGCCCTGGGCGCGCCATGACGGGCCGGGGCAGGCGGTGCTGTTCGATATGGTGGGGAGGCGCTTTTTCATTTTCGACCTGGTGTTCTATCCCCAGGACCTGATTTCGCTTGCCCTGTTGTTATTCATTGCCGCGGCACTGCTGTTTTTCGCCACTGGTCTGGTGGGGCGCGCATTCTGCGGTTACTTCTGCTTTCAGACCCTGTGGACGGACGCCTTCATTTTTATCGAAAGCTGGATCCAGGGCGAGCGGCCCGCCCGCCTGCGCCTCTACAGGCAGCCCTGGAACGGGGAAAAGATTGCCAAGTATGCGGCCACGCATGGTCTATGGCTGCTGCTCGCTTTCTGGACTGCCTACACCTTTGTCATGTACTACGGCTTTGCGCCCGAACTGACACGGCGTTTCTTCGTGGGAGATCTGCCCTTCGTCGCCTATTTCACGACGCTGGTGCTGACCCTGACCACCTACGTAGCGGCCGGCTTGGCGCGCGAACAGGTGTGTATTTACATGTGCCCCTATGCGCGCTTCCAGGGTGTGATGTACGAGCCGGAAACGCTCGCACCGTACTATGACTTCCAGCGTGGCGAAGGAACCGCCGGCCGTGCGGTGCCCCGTGCCGGTTCAAAAACCCGCGAGGAGCGCCAGGCCAAGGGCATCGGTGATTGCATCGACTGCGGTTTGTGCGTCCAGGTGTGCCCGGCCGGCATCGACATCCGCAATGGACTGCAATACCAGTGCATTTCCTGTGGCTTGTGTGTCGACGCCTGCAACAGCATTATGGGTTCTGTCGGTTTTCCCAGGGGCCTGATCCGCTACGATTCGGAAATCAACATCGAGAGCAAGAATCCCGGCAAGGTGCACCTAGACTGGCTGAGGTTGCGCACTCTCGGCTACGGTGCGGCAATAGTCGTGATGATTGCCGTGCTGATATACAATATCGGCTCGCGCTCCGATCTCGAACTTTCCATCCAGCCGGTACGCCAGCCCCTGTTCGTGGTGTTGTCCAATGGGGATATCCGCAACCGTTATCAGATCCGTATCACCAACAAGACCCTGGATGTGCAGACCTACCGCATCGATGTGCGCGGAATACCGGATAGCGCGCTGGACCTGGGTGAATTCCGCGAGGTCAGCGTGCGTCAGGGGAAAAGCGTGATGGTCCTGGCCAACGTCAAGTTGGATCCGGCCATGCTTGACAAGGTGGATGAGGTCGAATTCGTCATCACCCCGATGAGCAAACCAGCTCAGGCAGTGACGAAAAAAGTGCGTTTTTACGCCAAACAGGAAGGATAGATAGTGACGTTCAGCTTATTCGGCGGCGCGGCTTTAATTGCCGTGCTGTATTTTGCGCTGCGCCTGGCGGGCGTTTCCAACTACTGGCGCGGCGTGATCAGCGGCGCGCTGCCGACCTTGGGCGTCATGTTTTACAGCCTGAGCCACTGGCCGGGCGGCGATGTGGTGGCATTGCACCTCGCCCTCTACGTGGCCACCGCGACGGTGCTGACCCTGACGGGAGGCGGCAGGCAGGGCGGTCCGCGGCAAAAACTGCACTGGATTCCGATGGTCATCATCGGTTTTTTTCTGCTCCTGGCGCTGTTGATGGCGTCGTTCGTCACGATTTCAACTCGCGGCCTGCCGCCTTCCGTTGCCCAATGGTTTCTGCCTAATGCGGGTAACAAGCTTGTTTATACCGGCTTTTCCGGCGAGGTGCCGCATGACGAGGCAGCAGCCAAGACCGTCAGCCAGTACCTGAAAAAATCCTTGCGCCAGCGCGAGCTTGGCTGGCAGATCGAAGTTTCTGGGCTTGACCAGTTGCGGCCCAATCAGCCCGGCAAAGTGACGGTGAGTGCCAGCGACAGTGGGCAGCAGCCGCTGGAAGGGGCAACGGTGACGCTGGATATCAAACATCCTGCTGACGGTGCGGACATGGGGAAAATCGTGAATTTGACTAGATACGCGCCGGGTCGTTACCACGCCCAGGTGAAGATGGACAGGCCGGGTCAGTGGGTGGCGGTCCTGCTGATCGCGCGCGGGCCGGATAATTTCGAAACGGCGAAAGAGATCATCGTTCCCGCATTCTGATGATTTTAGACGAAAATACCTGTTTTCACTGCGCCTTGCCCGTTCCGCCCGGCGCGCACTACCAAGTCATTATCGAGGACGCGCCGCGCGAGATGTGCTGCCGCGGTTGTCAGGCTGTTGCGCAGACCATCGTCGACAACGGCCTCACCGACTATTACCGCCACCGCACAGCCATGCCCGGTACCGGCCATGAAGTGGTGCCGGAGGAGCTGCAAAAACTCGTACTCTACGATCACCCCGGAATACAGAAAAGCTTTGTGCGGCAGGAAGGCGAGCACGTCAAGGAAGCCTCTCTGATTCTGGAGGGCATCACCTGCGCTGCCTGCGTCTGGCTCAACGAGCGCCACCTCAAACAACTGCGGGGCGTGCTGCAGGTTCAAGTCAACTATGCCAACCACCGCGCTCGCATCACCTGGGACGATCAGGTGATACATCTGAGCAAGATCCTCGAAGAAATCCGGCTGCTCGGCTACAACGCCCATCCTTTCAGCGCCGAACGCCAGGAAAACCTGCGCCGCCAGCGGCGGGCGAAGGACTTGAGGCGCATCGCCATTGCCGGCTTGTCCGCCGGGCAAGTGATGATGCTGGCGGTGGCGCTCTACGCAGGGGCCGCGTTTGGCATGGAGGACGGCACTGCGGCGCTGTTGCGCTATTTAAGCCTGTTGCTGACGCTGCCGGTGGTGTTCTACGCTGCCCTGCCTTTCTACCAGAGCGCATGGAATGCACTGCTGGGGCGGCGCCTGAACATGGACGTGCCGGTTTCCCTTGCCGTCATCAGCGCCTTTGCCGGCAGCGTCTGGGCCACACTCCAGGGACAGGGGGTGGTGTACTACGACGCCATCACCATGTTCAGTCTGTTCCTGCTGTCCAGCCGCTTATTGGAGCGCAGTGCCCAGGAAAAATCCGTCGAAGCGGCGGAAAATCTGCTCAAGCTTGCGCCGGCGATGGCGGTCAAGGTTGTGGATGACCAGCACCAGCCGGTTCTGGTGCTTGATTTGAATGAGGGCGACACGATCCTGGCCAAGCCGGGAGAATCCATTGCTGCAGACGCCGAAGTGATCGAGGGCAGGAGCACGGTGGACGAGGCGCTTCTGACCGGCGAGAGCCGTCCGGTGCCAAAATCGCCGGGGGCCGCCGTGATTGCCGGCAGCATCAACCTGGAAGGGCCGCTGCTGCTTCGCGTCACCGGGGTGGGCGAGAATACCGTGCTGGCCGGCATCGTGCGCCTGCTCGACCGGGCTGTGGCGGAGAAGCCGCGCCTGGCCCAGTTGGCAGACCGGGTGGCGGGACATTTCACCGTCATCCTGCTGGTTCTGACCGTACTGGTCGGCGCCGCATGGTGGTGGGTGGAACCGGGGCGCGCCTTTGAAACCGTGCTGGCGGTGCTGGTCGTGACCTGTCCTTGCGCGCTGTCGCTTGCGGCACCTACGGCCTTTGCCGCGGCCGGCTCACACCTGCTGCGCCACGGCATTCTGCTGACGCGCGGACATGGTCTCGAAACCCTGGCCAAGGTGAACCATGTGGTGTTCGACAAGACAGGCACGCTCACCTATGGCAAGCCGGTGTTGCAGCGCACAATTCTGCTCGCTGAGCTGGATGAAAATCGCTGCATGGTCCTGGCTGCCAGTCTGGAAAAAACCTCTGAGCATCCGCTCGCGCAAAGCTTTCTGGTCCGGGTCACACGTCCCGAACTGGTGCCGGTGCAGGAGGCGCAGAACCTGCCGGGCAAGGGCGTGAGCGGCATCATTGGCGGCGTGCGCTATACTCTTGGAAGCTCCGCCTTGTCCGGCCTGCCGGCTGCGGCCTTGCCGGGGGAGCTGCCCGCAGGCTCCACGCTGGTGTGGCTGTGCGACGAGCACCGTTCCCTGGCGGTGTTTGTCCTGTCCGACAGCCTGCGACCGCAGGCGCGGGAACTGGTCGCCCGGCTCAAGGCTGCAGAGGTGGGGGTCAGCATGCTGAGCGGGGATGCCGAGGATGCGGTTTCCCATGTCGCCGCAGTGGCGGGAATAGAAGTCTGGCGGGCGGCGCTGCGCCCGGACGACAAGCTCAATGCGCTGCGCGAACTTCAACGGCGCGGCAATGTCGTAGCAATGGTGGGCGACGGTGTCAACGATGCGCCGGTGCTGGCCGGTGCGGATGTGTCCATCGCCATGGGCGGCGGCACCCAGGTTGCTCGCGCCAGCAGCGACATCGTATTGTTGACCGAAAATCTGCTGGATATCCAGTTGGCCCTGCAGACCGGCCATGCCAGCATTGCCGTGATGCGACAGAATTTTGCCTGGGCTATTGTTTACAATTTGCTGGCGCTGCCTTTCGCCGCGCTTGGTATGGTTCCGCCATGGCTTGCAGCGATTGGCATGTCGGCGAGCTCCCTGGTGGTGGTGATGAATGCTCTGCGGCTGCGTTGAATGAGGATTTAGCCTGAATGTTGCATAAACTTTCAACCGTGTAATTTCCCCGCCCCGTTAGAAAGTTTTTCGATTTTCAGGCAACAGCCCCCTACCCCCACTGGCGGGGTTAATCGTGAAGTCGTTGCTGGCAAGG
>JAJYXP010000038.1 GCA_021801705.1 Pseudomonadota bacterium | reverse complement strand
TCCTGAGTCCTGAGTCCTGAGTCCTGAGTCCTGAGTCCTGAGTCCTGAGTCCTGAGTCCTGAGTCCTGAGTCCTGAGTCCTGAGTCCTGAGTCCTGAGTCCTGAGTCCTGAGTCCTGAGTCCTGAGTAGTCTTGCTGAGCACTCAGCACTTGAAACTCAGGACTCAGGACTCGTAACTCAGCACTCCTTGACCGCGTAAATCGCGGGCAAGTTCCGCCAGGCTCCGCGTACGTCCATGCCGAAACCGAAAACATAACGGTCCGGCAGGCTGATGCCGATAAAATCGGCCTGAATGGGTTTCTCACGGCCGATCGCCTTGTCCGCGAATACGGCGCTGTGAAACGATTTGGCGCCGAGACCGAGTATCTTGTCACGGATGGCCGCGAGGGTGTGGCCCTCGTCCAGAATGTCGTCGAGCACCAGCACCACCCGCCCCGCCACATTCTCCTTGGGCATCACTTTCCACTGCAGGTCCTTGCCCTGCGTTTCATTGCCGTAGCGGCTGGCGTGTATGTAGTCGAAATCGAGCGGAAAATCGAGCAGGGGCAATAGCTGGCCGCTGAATACGACCGCCCCGCCCATCACGCTCAGCACCAGGGGATGGGACTCGCCCAGGGCCGCGCCGATTTCCCCGGCCAGTCGCCTGACGGTGGCGGCGACTTCCTCGGCGGAACAGATTTGCTCCGCGCCGCCAAGAATAGCCAATGCTTCTTTTGCCGAGATCATTTCAGTTCGAGCGAGGACAGGTAATCGCGGAATTCGCCGTTCACTTCCGGATGTTTCAGGGCGAACTGGACAGTCGCCTTGAGATAACCGATCTTGCTGCCGCAGTCGTAGCGGATCCCCTTGTAGGCATAGGCCAGCACCTGCTCTTGCTGCAGCAGGGAGGCGATGCCGTCGGTCAACTGGATTTCTCCGCCTGCGCCGGCCTGCACCTTCTCCAGATGGCTGAAGATGCGCGGCGTCAGGATGTAGCGCCCCACCACGCCCAGGGTGGAGGGTGCGTCTTCCGGCTTCGGCTTTTCCACCATGCTGTTTATTTTGTGAACGCCGACTTCAAGTTCCCTGGCGTCCACAATGCCATATTGCGAGGTTTCCTTGCGCGGCACGTCCTGCACCCCGATCACGGAGCTGTGGTAGTGCGCATATAGGTCGATCATTTGTTTCAGAACCGGCGGTTCGCCGACGAGCAGATCGTCGGCCAGGAGAATGGCGAAGGGCTCGTTCCCCACTACCTGCCTGGCGCACAGGATGGCATGGCCAAGACCCAGCGCTTCGGCCTGGCGTATGTAAACGCAGGTGATCTCGGCCGGGATGATGCCGCGCAACAGTTCGAGCATCTTGGTCTTGCCGCGCGCCTCCAGCTCGGCCTCCATTTCATAGGCCTTGTCGAAGTGGTCCTCGATTGCGCGCTTGCTGCGCCCGGTGACGAAAATCAGTTCGGTAATCCCCGCTGCGACGGCTTCTTCCACCGCGTACTGGATCAGGGGCTTGTCGACTATCGGCAGCATTTCCTTCGGGCTGGCCTTGGTCGCCGGCAGGAAGCGCGTGCCCATGCCCGCCACGGGAAAAACCGCCTTGGTTATTCTGCTCATACTTTTTTCTCCAATAATTCCATCAATCCCGATTCGTCCAGAATAGTCACGCCAAGTTCCTGCGCCTTGGCGAGCTTGCTGCCCGGATCGGCGCCGGCCACGACGTAACCGGTTTTGCCGGAAACGCTGCCGCTTACTTTGCCGCCCAATGCCTCGATCTTTTCCTTGGCCTCGTCCCGCGTCAAGGTCGGCAAGGTGCCGGTCAGCACGAAGGTTTTTCCGCTGATCGCGCTGGTGCTCGCCGCCACCCCTGCGCCCTCGTTCCAGTGCACGCCGGCCGCGATGAGCTGGGCGATCACCTCACGGTTATGCGGCTCGCCGAAAAACTGGGCAATGCTTTGCGCCACCACCGGCCCGATATCCGGCACCTGCTGCAAGGCTTCCTCGTTCGCCGCCATCAGTGGGTCAAGACCGCCGAAATGGCGCGCCAGTTCCTTGGCCGTGGCCTCGCCCACGTTGCGGATACCCAATGCGTAAACAAACCGGGCCAGGGTCGTTTTTTTGCTCGCCTCGATGGCCGACAGCAGGTTGCCGGCTGATTTCTCGGCCATGCGATCAAGATTCGCCAGGGCATTCATGCCTAGCCGGTAGATATCGGCCGGGGTATGAACCAGTTCCTTATCCACCAACTGGTCCACCAGCTTGTCGCCCATCCCTTCGATATCCAGGGCACGGCGGCTGGCAAAGTGGAGGATCGCCTGCTTGCGCTGCGCCGGGCAGAAAAGCCCCCCGCTGCAACGCGCTGCCGCCTCGTCCGGCAGGCGGACAACACGCGAGCCGCAAACCGGACAGGTGGCCGGCATAATGAATTCGCGCGCCGCCGCCGGGCGCCTCTCGCCCACCACCGCCACCACTTCGGGGATGACATCACCGGCACGGCGCACCACCACGGTGTCGCCTATGCGCACATCCTTGCGGCGGATCTCGTCTTCATTGTGCAAGGTGGCGTTGGTCACGGTCGCGCCGCCGACAAAAACCGGTTTCAGGCGCGCCACCGGCGTCAGTGCACCCGTTCGCCCCACCTGCACTTCGATGCCAAGCAGTTCGGTCATCGCCTCCTGGGCCGGGAATTTGTGGGCGACGGCGAAGCGCGGTGCGCGGGCGACGAATCCGAGCCGTTCCTGCCAGCCGAGATCGTTCACTTTGTAAACCACACCGTCGATATCGTAGGGCAGGCTGTCGCGCCGGGCGCCTATCGTGCGGTAGTAGTCCAGCAGACCGGCATGTCCCCGCACCACTTTGCGCTCGCGGCAAACAGGAACCCGCAAGGTTTCAAGATAGTCCATAACGGCACTCTGGGTGCGCGGCAGGATCACCCCCTCGGCGCTGCCCAAGCCATAGGCAAAGAAAGTGAGCGGACGGGTGGCAGTGATGCGCGGGTCGAGCTGGCGCAGCGAACCGGCGGCGGCATTGCGCGGATTGGCAAATTCCTTTTCACCCTTCTCGCGCTGCTGGCGGTTGAGTCTGTCGAAGTCCGCCTTCAGTATCAGCACTTCACCGCGCACTTCGAGCAAGCGGGGCGGCTGCGCGGCATGGAGCCGCAACGGGATGGCCTTGATGGTGCGCAGATTGGCAGTCACATCCTCGCCGGTATAACCGTCGCCACGCGTCGCGCCCTGAACCAGGACACCGTTTTCATATACCAGGCTGATTGCCAGACCGTCGAATTTGGGCTCGACCGCGTAATCCACCTCCGCAACGACCAGTCCTTCCCGCACCCGCCGGTCAAATGCCGCCACCTCCTCCTCGGCGAAAGCATTGTTGAGGGAAAGCATGGGCACCCGGTGCGTAAGCTGGGAAAATCCGGACAGGGGTGCCGCACCGATGCGCTGGGTGGGCGAATCGGGCGTGGCAAGCTGCGGAAATTCAGCCTCCAGCCGTTCCAGTTCACGGAACAGCCGGTCGTACTCCGCATCCGGAATGGCCGGGGCATCCAGAACGTAATAGAGATAATTGTGCCGCTCGATCTCCTCGCGCAGAAAATGGGCGCGGGCGGCAATAGCTGAGGGCAAAACCATTAGTGAGCCTTGCGGAGGAAATTAAATCTACCGTCGGCCCCGCGAAAGCGGAGACCCAGATGTATCCCCAAACAAGCCGGATTCCCGCCAACCCTCACCCTAATCCTCTCCCAGAGGGCTAATCTATGCGCACAAGTTCCCTCTCCCGCTTGCGGGAGAGGGCTAGGGAGAGGGAATTGGTTGATTAACATGTCCTTTTTCCCTCTCCCCCCAACCCCTCCCCCGCAAGCGGGGGAGGGGAGTAAAATCAACAGCTTGCAAAGATGTGTGCATAGATTAGCCCAGAGGGAGAGGGAACGATCACCCTCTCCCCCTTTGGGGGAGAGTTGGAGAGAGGGATAGAGGGAAAGACGGGCGGACACTGTCATCATCTAGGAAAACAGCCTGAGTGCACGGACGCTGCCACCCCTGATTTGCTGCGCCTCCATTTTTGCGTAGATATCGGCAAGCTGCTCCTTGATCTTGCCGACGCCGGCATCGCTCAGGGGCTTGCGATTATCGTCAACCACCTGTCCCCCCAGGGTGGTAGCCATCTGCCTGGCTACAACCAGCATCTGGTTGAATACGCGCACCCCATCGGCGACCTTGGGCACGTCGAACAGGAAGGTGATGCCGTGGGTGGAAAGATGGCGGATATTTTCCGCAGAAAAAGGTGCTGGGTCGAGATTGCTCAATGAAAACAGATCGTCGCCCTCATCGTTGAAGAAGTGGAATGCGCCGTCAGGCTGCAGTTTCATCCCTGCCGATTCGGCCAGGGCGCGCACCTTGGTGGCGGAAAAAGCGTCACCCTTGTGCGTGATCACGTTCACGCCTATCAGTACATCCACATCGGCACCGAACTGATCCAGGGCCATGGCCAGCGTCAGTGCCGGTTGTTGGTCCGGGAATTCCGCGATTGCCGCCAGTTTGTCGGCAAGCGACTGAACCCGGTTGCAGAATTCCGTCAGATCCTGTGCGGAAACGGGGCCGGAGCGACTCGCCAACTGCAGGGTGGCGGCAAGCTGGTGATATTCCTCGGCATCCCCCTCCCCGATTTTCTCCCAGCCGCCGGTGTTTGGGTTCAAGCCCAGCCAGTGAGCATGCTTGATGGGTTCACCCTGGTGCTGCACGGCTTCGTTTGCGGCTGCCGCGCTAACCGGCTCGCCCGGATGGATCTTGACCACGTAATCGATGATTTCGTCCAGTTGCGCAGCATGTTTGTCTTCGTGGTGCGTGGCAGGCGATTTCGGGGCTTTAACCGGCTCTGGAGCAGGGATGCTTTCGGCTTCAACAATCTCTTCAGGCGCCCACGGCTCCTCGATATCCATCGTGACGACAGGCTCGATCCGCGGATCTTCGCGGAATTGCATGCCGCTGGGCTCATCCTGAGGGATATCTTGAGAAGCATGCGCCCCCCCTTCCCGGAGCAGCACGTCTTCATGCCCGGAGGGGAATGCCTGTTCGGCCCGGCGCCGGTGTTTCCTTTCCTGGAAACGGTTGAAGCCGTACACGCCGGCAACGATCAGGAGTCCAATCGCCAGCAAACTGATTTGTAATTCACTCATCGTATTATTCCGTTATCCAAAAGCTTCGGTAGGCCACAGATGACCAAAAGTAGGCGCTGCTAGGCGACACGGATTTTCACGGAGCGGCTGATAGCCGGATGGGACCAGAGAAGACTGCTCACCCTATGGATGAATTGCCTGGCACCGGCAAGCTCCTGAATATCCGTGTTTATGTGTGTAAATCCGTGGCCGAAATGCTTTTTTCCAGGGTTATTGTTTCCCGGATTATAACTCACGCGGGCACCGCTTCATTCATCCGCATCGCCTCTTCGATATCCACTGCCACCACCCGCGACACGCCCATTTCCTGCATGGTGACGCCGACCAGTTGCTCCGCCATCTCCATGGTGATTTTATTATGGCTGATAAAAACGAACTGGGTCTGCTGCGACATTTTTTTCACCAGACCGCAGAAACGCTCGGTGTTGGAATCGTCGAGCGGCGCATCCACCTCGTCGAGCAGGCAGAATGGCGCGGGATTGAGCTGAAACAGGGAAAAGGTCAGCGACAGCGCGGTCAGGGCTTTCTCTCCGCCCGAAAGCAGGTGGATCGAGCTGTTTTTCTTGCCCGGCGGCTGGGCGAATATCTGCACCCCGGCGTCGAGAATTTCCTCGCCGGTCAGCACCAGGCGCGCCTGCCCGCCGCCGAACAATCCGGGGAAAAGCTCGCCAAAATTGCGGTTGACCGCATCGAAAGTGCTTTGCAGGCGCTCCCGGGTTTCCCGGTCGATGCGCCGGATCGCCTGCTCCAGCGTGTCGACCGCCTCGTTCAGATCATTGACCTGGGAGTGGAGATAGCCTTTTCGCTCCAGACTGCCCTGCAGTTCTTCCAGCGCGGCCAGATTGACCGCGCCGAGCCCCTCGATCTCCGCCGCCAGCCGCGTGATTTCAGCTTGCAGGGCATTCGGCCTGAGGTTCTTCTCCATCTGTTGCCCAAGCGTAGCCTCGTCCGCGCCGGCTGACTTGAGCTGGCTGTCGAACTGCTCCTGGCCGAGGCGGGCCTCCTGTTCCCTGAGCCTGGCCTCGCCGATCCGGTCGCGCAGCGGTTGCAGCCGCTGTTCGCTCGCCATGCGTTGCTGGTCCAGTTCGCGCAGGCCGTTCGCCGCACTGGCCAGCGCGTCGCGCGCCGCGGCCAGGATTTGCTCCTTTTTCTGACGTTCCGCCAGCGCCTGCTGCAACGCCTGTTGCAGCGGTTCCTCGCTGATCTCCTGCTGCTCGGCGTACAGGTTTTCGAACTGGGCAGCCGCCGCCTGCGCCTGCTCCGCCAACCGGGCGCCAGACGTCTCCAGTTCGGCGATTTTGCTCAGACAGTTTTTCTCGACGAAACCGGCTTCCTGCGCGCTGCGCTCGGTTTGCCGCAGCGCTTCGCGCTGCCGGTTGAGCTGTTGCTCGGCGCCCGAGCGCTCCTGCCGGGTTTCATCCAGTTGCCCGCGCAGCGCTTCGATTTCGTTCCGCCCCTGCTTCAGGTTCCTTTCGGCGTCAGCAAGCTGCTCGCTCTCGGACCCGATCTGTCCGGCGATTTCGGTTTTCTCCGTCTCTATCCTGGCCTGGCGCTGCTCCGCCTGCTGTCTCGCCTGTGCCAGCCGCTGCACTTCGAGCTGCATGCGGTGCTGCTTCTGCTGCGCCTCGCCGGCAGCGCCGCGCAGCCGGGCAATGTTCGTCTGCAACTGCGCCAAGCCCTCCTCGGCCAGTGTCGCTGCGGCATGCCGCTCGGCCAGCGCCGCCTGCGCCAACCCGAGTTCGGCCTGCAATTGCTCGATTTCGCGCTGGCGCGCGAGCACGCCGTGCAGCTCGCTCTGCGGTGCGTGAAAACGCACCGTGTGGCGGGTGAACACATGGCCCGCAGGCGACATCAGCATCGCCCCGCCCGGCAGTTCATGGCGCAAGGAGAACCCCGCTGCGGCATCGTCGACGACGTAAACGCCAGCCAGCCAATCGTCCAGGAACGCCGGCGCGCCGCCCTGCGCCCAGGAAACGTAGCGGCGCAGCGGCGTGAATGTGCCGGCCGAGAGGAAATCTCCTTTTGCGGCCATGGGCTCGTAGGCCGTCACTACCGCCGGCGGCGCATCCTCCAGCCAATCCCGCGTTTGCTCGAGACTTTCCAGGGCGATACCGTTCAGGCGCTCGCCCAATGCGCTTTCCAGCGCGTCTTCCCAACCGGCTTCGATGCGCAGGCTGTTCCACAGACGCGGCAGACTTTCGAGCCGATGCCTGGCCAGCCACGCCTGCAGCTTGTGGTTGTGGTCGAGGCGGCCTTGCACGTGCTTGAGGGCATTCAGCCGGGCCTCCAGTTCAGTGGCCCGACGCTGCGCCGCCTGCGAGCCATCCTTGGCCTCGCGCGCCACCCGTTCCGCTGCCGGCAAGCCGGCCAGTTGTTGCGCCAATTCCGCGTGGGCGGCCTCGAACTCGCTTCCGGCAGCGGCAAGCTCGATTTCCTTCTGCGTCAGCGCAACCAGGTCGAAACGCGGCAGGCCGGCGGCTTCTTGCTGCAGGCGCTGCTGCCGTGCCTGCAACTGCTGCAGATTTTTCTGGGCATGGGCGCGATGGGTTTCCTCGATCTGATTGGCCTGCTCAGCCTGGGCAAGCGTTCTCTGCAACTCGCTGTAGCGGCGCTGGCAGCCGCGAAAATTCTCCTCGGCCAGCGGCAAGTTCCGGGCTTCCTGCTCCAGTTGCGCTTTGCTCAGCGACACGCGTTCACCTGCCGCAGCAAGTTCACCGCGCCAGTGCGCCAGGGCGGCAAACGCCTCGTCGCGCTGCTTTTCCAGGCGCTCTCTCTGCTCGCGCAGGGAAGCGGTCTGCGCGGCCAGGCGTTGACGGTTTTCGCGCTGGTGCTGCAGGTTTTGCTCCAGCCGCGAGACCTCGCTATTGGCCGCATAGAGCCCGCCTTGCGCCTCGTGCAGCGCATCGCTGGCGGCATAATGGGCTTCCCGCGTCTGTTCCAACTGGTTTTCAGCCTGGCGCAAGCGCACATTCTCAGCTTCCAGCTCGTTGCCCAGGCCTTGCACCTCGCGCTGCCAGCGTTCGCACAGCGCGGCAGCCTCCCGTTTCCTGAGCAGCGCCAGCAGGTTCTGCGCCAGCTTCATCCGTCCCTGCAAGGCCAGGTAGTGCTGCGCCACTTCGGCCTGGGCTTCGAGCTTGCCGATCTGACGGTCCAGTTCCTGGCGCACGTCCTCGACGCGCAACAAGTTCTCGCGCGTGTCTTTCAAGCGCAATTCGGTTTCACGGCGACGCTCCTTGTATTTTGAAATCCCGGCCGCCTCTTCCAGAAAAACCCGCAATTCCTCGGGACGCGCTTCGATAATGCGCGAAATCATACCTTGCTCGATGATGGCGTAAGCGCGCGCCCCCAGCCCGGTACCGAGGAAGATGTCGGTCACATCGCGGCGCCGGACATGCAGGTTGTTGATATAGTAGGAGGATTCTCCATTGCGCTGCAGCACCCGCTTGACGGCGATTTCGGCGTACTGAGACCACTGCCCGGCCGCCTTGCCGAGGCTGTTGTCGAAGATCAGCTCGACGCTGGCGCGGCTGACCGGCTTGCGCGTGGCGGAGCCGCTGAAAATCACGTCCTGCATCGATTCGCCGCGCAGCTCACGGGCACGGGACTCGCCCAGCACCCAGCGCACGGCATCGATCACGTTGGACTTGCCGCAGCCATTGGGGCCGACGATGCCTACCCGCTGCCCTGGAATGGGAATCGAGGTGGGATCGACGAAGGACTTGAATCCGGCGAGCTTGATATGGGTCAGGCGCAATGTATTATCCTAAAAACCGCCATTAGCCACGGATGAACACAGATTAACACAGAGAAAACAATGTGTTGTGGCAACAAGCCATTCACCCGAAAGGCGCGTAGGACGATAAAGGCAACTCATTGATAATCCGTGTATATCTGTGTTAATCCGTGGCCGAACTGCTTTTTATAGGATTATTTCAGCAGGCACGCAGTGAAGGAAGCGGCTCGGGCCGCAAGCTTGTCTCTCGGTTATAATAACGTGATTTTAACCGATTTGACGAAAGCGCGATAATGTCCAGCCAACCCGGCAAAACCCTGGAAACCTTCGGCAACCCGAACCCGGAGCGGGATTTTCATATCCACATGGAAATTCCAGAATTTACCTGTTTATGCCCGAAAACCGGCCAGCCCGATTTCGCCACCCTGTATCTGGATTACATCCCCGATCAACAGTGCGTCGAACTGAAAAGCCTGAAACTCTACATCTGGTCATTTCGCAACGAGGGCGCATTCCATGAGGCCGTCACCAACCGTATCCTGAATGACCTGGTTGCAGCCACCGTACCCCGTTTCATGCGGCTGACGGCAAAATTCTACGTGCGTGGCGGCATCTTCACCAATGTCGTGGCCGAACATCGCAAGCCGGGCTGGGAACCGCAGCCCCTTGTCGAATTGACCGCCTTCGAGCACCAGTCGAACACCAGGTAATGAGTCATGGGTAATGGGTAATGAGTAATGCGTGAAAAGCGGAGGGATAGTTTGAGGCGCGCTGTCATGGCCCATTCCCCATCACCCATTACTCATTGCTACCTCGGCATAGACTTCGGCACCAGCGGCGCCCGCGCCATCGTCATTGACGGTGGCGGCGCCATCCTGTTCGAGGCGCGCCTGCCATTCATCGAACAGTCCGCGGCAATCTGGCGCGCCGCCCTGTTCGAACTGACAGCGGAAATCCCGGCGAATCTCCGGCGCGGTTTACGCGCCATTGCCATCGATGGCACTTCGGCTACCGTCCTGCTGTGCGACGCGAACAACCAGCCGCTTTGCCCGCCCCTGCTTTACAATGACGCCCGCGCCCAGGCCGAGACCGGCAGCCTGGCGCGGACCGCACCACCCGGCCACGCCGTGCTGAGCGAGAGCTCCAGTCTGGCCAAGCTGCTCTGGCTGAGCAAGCAACCCGAATTCCCCCGCGCCCGTTTTTTTCAGCATCAGGCCGACTGGCTTGCCTCTCTCCTGCACGGCAAGCCGGGCGTAAGCGATTACCATAACTGCCTGAAACTCGGTTTCGACCCGGAATCCATGCGCTACCCGGACTGGCTGCGGCGCCTGCCGGAGGCGCCCCTGTTGCCGCAGGTGCTGGCACCGGGCGCGGAGATCGGACCTGTCAGCACGGAGATTGCAGGACGCTTCGGCCTTGCTCCCGGCTGCCTCGTCCGAGCCGGCACCACCGACAGCATCGCCGCCTTTCTCGCCAGCGGGGCCAATCGGCCCGGCCAGGGAGTCACTTCGCTCGGTTCGACCCTGGTCCTGAAACTGCTGAGCCAGAAACGCGTGGATGCGGCGCAATATGGCATCTACAGCCACCGTCTCGGCAAGCTGTGGCTCGCGGGCGGCGCTTCCAATACGGGCGGATCGGTGCTGCGTGCGTTCTTCGGCGACGCACAACTGGAAGAATTGAGCGCCCGCATTAACCCGGCAAATGAAAGCGGGCTGGATTACTACCCGCTCACCCGGCCGGGCGAGCGTTTCCCGGTCAACGCCCCCGATTTCCTACCGCGCCTGACGCCGCGCCCGCGGGATGACGCTCTTTTTTTGCACGGTTTGCTGGAGGGCATGGCCCGGATCGAGGCGCGGGGTTACCGCTTGTTGCAGGAACTGGGTGCAACTCCGCTTGTATCGGTGCTGACCGCGGGCGGCGGGGCAAAAAATCCAACCTGGACCACCCTCCGCGCCAGAATCATGGGAGTGCCGGTGCAGGCCGCCCGGTTTACCGAAGCCGCCTATGGCACCGCGCTGCTCGCAGCCAGAGGCAAAAGTTTGCTATGCTGTGAACCTGCACACGAGGAGAGCGACTGAAATGGACAGGCTGGAAAGGGTTTTCACTCAGGAAGGTGTTTCCTACTTCACGGTTGTGCCCCTGAGCTGGCACTTGGAAACCAACCCTACAGTGGACGAAATCGCCGTCTGGATGTATGGCAACGTCACGTTGCTGCAGGCATTGTCCACGATCGAGACCATGCAGCCGGAAAAGGAGAGCGACATGGGCTCAGGCTCGGGCAAGATGCTGGAGCGCCTCGAATTCAAGGTCGACCTTGCACTCAGTCTCCTTTCCAAACTGCTGGCACAGAACACTGCCCTGCCCGCCAGCTATCGTGCCTTTCTGAGCGCCGATGGGATGGAGTGGATATGCAAGGAAGCGGCTGAACAAGGTGATGAGATCGTCATTTCCGCCTATATCAGCCCGAAATTGCCGCAACCGCTGATCCTGCCGGCAAGAATCGAAGCCGTGCGGCGTGAAGAAACCGGAACAAGAATTCACGCCACCTTCACCCACCTCAACGAGGAAACCCAGGACTGGCTTTCCCGCACGGTGTTCAGGTATCACCGCCGCGCCATCCAGAACCTGCATCATGACTAGTAGTCAGTCACGGTGAAAAGCATGGATGAGTTGAACCGTCACACCGGCGAAAGCCGGTGTCCAGGTTGTTGATTTTTCTGGATTCCGGCTTTCGCCGGAATGACAAGATTGTCCACCGGTTTCAATATGACTGACTACTAGCTTCAAGCTTGCCTGAGAAGAGGCTGGCCGCAACGATCATCGCGCCGCCCAGCCATTCCTGCGCCGACATCACCTCGCCCGCGAGATAAAAGCTCGACACTGCCGCCACCACCAGCTCGAACAGGAAAATCACGATCGCCTGGTTGGCAGGCGCCCGCGCCAGACCATATTGCACCGTCAGGGTCACGGCGAAAATCAGGATGCTGACCCACAGCAGCCACACCCACCCGGACAGAGGGATGGCCGGCAGGACAGCCAGGCTGGCGGGCTGGAAGCCAATTGCCAGCAGCGACAACAGGCTCACCCCGGCCCATATGCTCAGCGACTTGCGCCTGATGTCGAATTCCTCGGCATGGCGTGACAGTACGTTGCTCGCGGCAAACATCAGGCCGGCGGACAAGGCCAGCCACTCGGCGGCGTTCTGCGGCAGCGGCAAGCCCAAGGCCGGCCGCCACAGCATCACCACGGCGCCTGAGAATGACAACACCATCACCAGATAGCCGTGAAAGTGCAGGCGCTCGCGCAGAATGAGGCGCGCCAGGATCACCGTCCATAACGGCGAGAGATAGAACAGCAGCAGCACCCGCATCACCTCGCCATGGATCACCGCCAGCACATAGGCGAGATTGGTCCAGCCCGCCGTCAGCCCTATCCACACCAGTAACGGCGGGAAACGGCGAAACCGCAACCTTCCGGAATAGAAGGCGATTCCTATCAGCAGCGGCACCAAATAGCTCAGTAAACTGGACAGCGCACCGGAAATGCCCATCTGCTCAAGGAGCCGGTAGGGATACCAGATCAGTCCCCAGACGATCGCGCCCGAGAAGAGTCCGGATATGGCCAGAAGTTTTTCTTTGGGCTGCACGCCAAAGTCCTTATAATTTCGAAAAACAGTTTAGCCACGGATTTACACGGATGCACACGGATTTCAAAAGCGTTTGGGGTTTCATTCTGTCGCTGGGTAATTCCGTTTTCATTCGCAATGAAATCATTATCCGTGTCAATCCGTGTAAATCCGTGGCTGAAATGCCGTTTCTTGAAGACTATCCGAACTCAAAATCGTGAACCCCAACCTCGACCTGCTCCACCCCTACCCATTTCAGAAGCTGCGCGACCTGTTCCAGGGTGTGACGCCTAACCCGGCCTACAGCCCGATCAACCTTTCCATCGGTGAACCCAAGCACGCCACGCCGGAATTTATCCGCCGCGCCCTGACGGAAAATCTGGATGGTTTATCCAATTATCCCACAACCCAGGGCAGCGATGCGCTGCGACTATCCATCGGCGGCTGGATCGAGCGCCGTTACGGTATCCCGCCGCTAGACCCGAAAACCCAAATCCTGCCGGTAAACGGCAGCCGTGAAGCGCTGTTTTCCTTCGCCCAGGCGGTGATCGACACTTCCAGGCAGCAGCCGGTGGTGATCGCCCCCAACCCCTTCTACCAGATATACGAAGGCGCGGCGCTGCTGGCCGGTGCTACCCCCTATTTCCTCAACACCACGCCTGAAAATGGCTACGCCATGGATTTTTCCAGCGTACCGGAGGATGTCTGGAAGCGCACCCAACTGGTCTATGCCTGCTCCCCAGGCAACCCCACCGGCAAGGTCATGGACATCGGGGAATGGTCGCAGTTGTTCGATTTGTCCGACCGCTACGGCTTCACCATTGCGTCCGACGAATGTTATTCCGAGCTCTATCCGGATGAGCATGTTCCGCCGCTAGGGGCGCTGCAGGTCGCTCACCAGTTGGGTGGGGAGGATTACGGCCGGCTGGTGGTTTTCAACAGTCTGTCCAAGCGCTCGAACGTGCCTGGCATGCGCTCCGGCTTTGTCGCCGGCTGCGAGTCCATTCTGGAGAAATTCCTGCTCTACCGGACCTACCATGGCTGCGCCATGAATCCTGCGGTGCAGGCCGCCAGCCAGGCCGCGTGGAACGATGAAGAACATGTGATGGAAAACCGCCGCCTCTACCGGGAAAAGTTCGCTGCCGTGACCCCTCTGCTGCAGCAGGCGCTCAAGGTCGAGGAGCCCCAGGCATCGTTCTACCTGTGGGCGGAAACGCCCGTATCCGACACCGAATTCGCTAAAGCGCTGTACCGGGATTATAATGTCACGCTTTTGCCCGGCAGTTTCCTCGCGCGCGAGGCCCACGGCGTCAATCCCGGCACGAATTTCGTGCGGATTGCCCTGGTCGCACCGCTGGCGCAGTGCGTGGAAGCCGCCAAGAGAATAAATAGTTTGATCAAAACCTTATAGCCCCGAAAAGGCGCAAAAAACACAAAATAATATCGTGGTCTGAAATTTGTGGCTTTTGTGCCTTTTTGTGGCCAATAGTTTCTAAAGTTAGGAAAAACAATGAACGAACTGCAAAGCATCATCGAAGAAGCCTTTGAACGCCGCGCCGGCATCACGCCGCGCAACGTCGACTCCAAGCTCAAGGACAGCGTCGATCAGGTCATCGACATGCTGGACAAGGGCCAGTTGCGCGTGGCGGAAAAAATCAACGGCGGCTGGGTCACTCACCAATGGCTGAAAAAGGCGGTGCTGCTGTCGTTCCGCATGGAAGACAACTTCTTCATCAAGGGCGGCTTCACCAACTATTTCGACAAGGTGCCCTCCAAATTCGCCGAATACAACTCGCGCGATTTCCGCGAAGGCGGCTTCCGCGTCGTGCCGCCCGCCGCCGCGCGCCGGGGTTCATACATCGGCAAGAATGTGGTGCTGATGCCTTCCTACGTCAACATCGGCGCCTATGTCGACGAAGGCACCATGGTCGACACCTGGGCCACGGTCGGCTCCTGCGCCCAGATCGGCAAGAACGTCCACCTCTCCGGCGGCGTCGGCATCGGCGGCGTGCTCGAACCGGTTCAGGCCAACCCCACCATCATCGGCGACAACTGCTTCATCGGCGCGCGCTCCGAAGTGGTGGAAGGCGTCATCGTGGAAGACAACAGCGTGATTTCGATGGGCGTCTACATCGGCCAGTCCACCAAGATATACGACCGCGAAACCGGCGAAGTCACCTACGGCCGCATACCCGCCGGCTCGGTGGTGGTGTCCGGTAACCTGCCATCCAAGGATGGCAGCTACAGCCTGTACTGCGCCGTGATAGTGAAAAAGGTCGATGAAAAGACGCGCAGCAAAGTTGGCATCAACGAACTGCTACGCGGGATTTAATCAGAACATCAACCACGAATAACACGAATTTTCACGAATGAGCACGAATACAAGCAAGGACACTATCCGTGTTGATTCGTGGAGAAAATATCGCTTTGGGTTTATTCGTGCCAATTCGTGTTCATTCGTGACATTCGTGGTTAATCTGTGAACCATGTGCGGCATCTGCGGCGAACTGCGTTTTGACGGCGCCTCTCCCGACGCCGCCGCGATCCGGCGGATGTCGGAGCCTGGTAGGGTGGGCACGTTTTTTGTGCCCACGCGGAAATAACTTCCGCTGATATCGTGGGCACAAGGACGTGCCCACCCTACTGGACTGAAGCAAATACGCAAGTGGCAAATCGAAAAGATTCTGATCTTCAAGAAACTATTTGGCCCTTTGGTCAAAGCTGGAGTGAAAAAGATAAACACATAACAGCAAGCGTATGGTGCAATAACCAACGGGCATCGCGCCATGTTATTGCACCCTACGAGTTCACCTCGACCGCCAATGAAAATCCTCGAATATATCGGCCTTGACACCACCCGCGTCAAGGCCGCCTACCGCAAGGTCGCCGACGCCATAGTCCGCGACGACTTCCGTGCGGCGCAGGTCAAGAAGCTTGCCAGCCTCACCCACGGCAAATTTTACCGGGCGAAACTCGACGATGCCGACCGGCTGTTGTTCTCCCTGGTGCGCCATAATGATGAAGTGTGCGCCTTGATGCTGGAGGTGATATTCAACCACGACTACGACAAGTCGCGCTTCCTGCGTGGTGCTACGATTGACGAAGCAAAGATTCCCGACATCGACGCCACCGAGGCCGTCAAGGAAGCGCAACCGGTGCGCTATCTGCACCCGCAACACACCGCCATACACCTGCTCGACAAGCCTATCTCCTTCGACGACACCCAGGAAGCCATTTATCGCCAGCCGCCCCCGCTGATCGTCGTCGGCAGCGCCGGCAGCGGCAAGACCGCCCTGACCCTGGAAAAGCTCAAGCACGCCGAAGGCGAGGTGCTCTATGTCACCCATTCCGCCTATCTGGCGGAGAACGCCCGCGAGCTTTACTACGCCAACGGTTTCGAGCACGCCGGGCAGGAGGCCGTGTTTCTCTCCTACCGCGAATTCGTAGAATCCATTCGTGTACCAGTGGGGCGCGAAGCCACCTGGCGCGATTTCTCCGGCTGGATTTCCCGCATGCATCAGGCCTTCAAGGACATCGACGGACACCAGGCCTTCGAGGAAATACGTGGCGTCATCGCCGCCGGCGCTGGCGGCATCCTGAGCCGGGAAGACTACCGGGCGCTCGGTGTACGTCAGTCCATTTTCGCGCAAGAAAGCCGCGACCCGCTTTACGACCTGTTCGAAAGATACCGGGCGTGGCTCGCAGAGGCCAAGCTCTACGACCTCAACCTCGTCGCCCAGGAATGGCAAGCGCTGGCAGCGCCACGTTACGACTTCGTGGTGGTCGATGAGGTGCAGGACCTCACTATTATCCAGTTGTCCCTGGTGCTCAAAACGCTCAAGAAACCCGGACATTTTCTTCTGTGCGGCGACTCCAACCAGATCGTCCATCCCAATTTCTTCTCCTGGGGTCAGGTGAAGAGCCTGTTCTGGCACGACCCGCAACTCGCCGAAAGTCAGGAACTACGCGTACTCAGCGCCAACTTCCGCAACGGTCTTGAAGCCACGCGCGCCGCCAATCAGTTGCTCAAAATCAAGCAGCGGCGCTTCGGTTCCATCGACCGGGAAAGCAACTTCCTGGTGCAGGCAGTGGGCGGAGAAGCCGGCCAGGTCGCGTTGCTGGCGGACAAGGACGCAATCAAGCGCGAACTGGATCAGAAAATCCGGCAATCCACCCAGTTCGCCGTACTGGTCATGCGCGACGAGGACAAGGCGGAGGCGCGCAAGCATTTCGCCACGCCGCTGCTGTTCTCGACACACGAGGCCAAGGGGCTGGAATACGAGAACATTGTCCTCTACCGCTTCGTTTCCGACCATCGCGCCGAATTTACCGAGATCGTCGAAGGCGTGGACAAAGCCGACCTTGCCACGGATACGCTGGATTACCGCCGGGCGAAGGACAAAAGCGACAAGTCGCTGGAGGTCTACAAATTCTTCGTCAACGCTCTCTATGTGGCGCTGACGCGGGCCGTCAAAAACCTGTTCGTGATCGAATCCGACACCGGCCACCCGATCTTCGGCCTGCTTGACCTCGCCATCGGGGGGCAAGTGAAAGTGGAAGCAAAGCAATCCAGCCTGGAAGACTGGCAGAAAGAGGCGCGCAAGCTCGAACTCCAGGGCAAGCAGGAACAGGCAGAAGCCATCCGCCGCAACATCCTCAAGCAAACGCCGCCGCCCTGGCCGGTATTCGACGAATCGCGGGTGCGAGAGACGCTGATCAAGGTGTTCCGCGAACAAGCGCCAGGCAACAAGCAGAAACAACAGCTTTACGAATACGCCACCTGCCATGACGAACCGGAACTGGCGGCGTGGCTCGCGCAGGAGGCGAAATTCGATGCGGGAAGGATGTTTGCACAACAGCGCACAACCCTGGGACGCAAAAGCTTTGCCCCGTATTTTGCCCACCATTTCAAGGACATCCTGCGACAATGCGAGCAGCACGGCGTCGAACACCGTCTGCCGATGAATCAGACACCGCTGATGGCTGCCGCCGCATCCGGCAACCTGCCCTTGGTGGAAGCCCTGCTGGAGCGCGGCGCGGATCGCGAAGCCGCCGACCAGTATGGTTACAATGCCCTGCACTGGGCGATGCGCGCCGCCTTCCTTGATCCAAAGTTCGCCTGCGGCCCCTTCGCCGCCCTCTACGAACGCCTCGCACCACCGAGCATCGACGTCAACACCGGCGAGCGCCTGGTACGCATCGACCGGCACCTTTCCGAATACTTCCTGTTCCAAACCATGTGGACGCTGTTCAAATCGCGCTTCACCCACGAACAGCGGCGGCCCTATGGCGCTTTCGAGACCCAGGCGATCATCGAAGCCTGGCAGCATCTGCCAGCCAACGTGATCCGCCCGGAACGCAACAAACGCCAGCATCTCTCCAACGTACTGTCGCGCAACGAAGTGGCGCGGGATTACGCCTACAACCGCGCCCTGTTCATGCGAGTTGCCCAAGGCTGGTACCAGTTCAACCCGCACTTGTCGGTGCGCCGCCGCCAAGGCGAGGAGGAGCAATGGATACCCATCTATTGGGCGCTCAATTTGCCGCTGATCAGCGAGTTTGCCTGGGGTAACGGGTGGGATAATGTTTGGGGGCGCATCGCCGAATATCTGACCATGGCGGGGCTACCCAAACACACGATTCCGATTGCCGCCGAACGAACGCTTGCTCGGCAGGCAGCCGTCGAAAAGGCGCGCGTCCAACGTGAAACCGAAGACCGCGCCGCGCAGGAGCGCCGAATGGAAGAGCTGGCAGCGCTCAGGCAACGCAAGCCAACTGAAGAACCCAAGTGGGGAACGCCGGAAGCCAAGCGCCGCGAGATCGAACGTGTGCGCCGGGAGACTGAAGCTAGGAAGAAGCGCTGAGATGTCGGATGCTGGATCGACCCAGGGGCGCAATAACCGCCGGGCATTGCGCCATATGTCACTCGGTGCAATGCGCTCCACTTATTGCATCCTTGAGTTGCGTAATTAAGCCGCGCAGGCGCGGTGAATTCAAACTTTGTAAATTTGAGGTTTTCATGGATTTTAACGATGACACCCATCTTGATGTCTGCCAAAACATTGAGGCGGGACTCAAGGCAGAATATGAATCTCACCCTGATCTTACAGACAACCTTTGCATTATTGGTCTTGAGAATGCCACCATTGCCATAAAGCAAAAATTTGGCTATGCAAAAAATGAGAGAGTCTCAAATCATCCTCTGCTTGGCGGAATTATCGAATGGTGCGTTACTGTTGGCATGACGCGAATCGGAGCGGTCAATGGTTTGACCTTGAAAGAGTATGTAGCGAGAATCGATAAAATCAAAAAATCCGTCATCCTACATTCCGCTTACGGTGCTCGCGGTTACTATGACTTCATCAAAAACTTTCTCTAAACATTGCGGACGAGAGTGATGCCCCAAACAACATCAGCCCACATACGCAATAATCAACGGGCATTGCGCCGTATGTCATTCAGTTCAATGCGCGCCACCCTACGAGCTGTGCTCTGTAGCATAGGTCTTTAACCATGTGCGGCATCTGCGGCGAACTGCGTTTTGACGGCGCCTCTCCCGACGCCGCCGCGATCCGGCGGATGTCGGAGAAGCTCGCCCGCCGCGGCCCCGACCACGAAGGCCTGATCAGCGATGGCCCTCTCGCTTTCGGCCACCGGCGGCTGGCCATCATCGATCTCACACCCAGCGCCGACCAGCCGATGGTGGACAAGGAACTCCGCCTTTCCCTGGTATTCAACGGCACCATCTACAACTACAAGGAACTGCGCAGCGAACTGGTGGAGATGGGTTACACCTTCTTCTCCGAAGGCGACAGCGAAGTCATCCTCAAGGCCTATCACGCCTGGGGGGAGAAGTGCGTGGAGCGCTTCTACGGCATGTTCGCCTTCGCCGTATGGGACTCGCGCCACGCCACCCTGTTCCTGGCCCGCGACCGGTTCGGCATCAAGCCGCTCTATTACGCCCTGGACGGCGCCAGCCTGCGCTTCGCCTCCAGCGTGCAGGCCCTGCTGGCCGCAGGCGGGGTGGATGCCAGCATCGATCCGGTCGCCCTGCACCACCATTTCACCCTGCACGCCGTGGTGCCCGCCCCGCGCACCATACTTAACGGAGTAAAAAAACTACCTCCGGCTACCACCATGACAGTGTGCGCAACAGGCGAAATCACCCAGCGCACCTACTGGAGCCTGGACGCCACCCGCCCGGCGCAAACCCTGTCCGAACAGGACTGGCTGAACGCGACCCGTTCCGTGCTGACGCGTGCCGTGGAGCGCCACCGCCTCGCCTCCGACGTGCCGGTGGGTGTGCTGCTTTCCGGTGGGCTGGATTCGAGCCTGCTGGTCGGGCTGCTGGCCGACCACGTGGACGACCTGCTGACTTTCTCGGTCGGTTTCGAGGATGTCGGCGCAGGGGCGGAAAAAGCCGACGAGTTCGAGTATTCGGATCTGGTCGTGGAACGCTTCAAGACCCGCCACCACAAATACCTCATACCCAATTCTGAAGTATTGAAGCGCCTGCCCGAAGCGGTTGCCTGCATGGCCGAACCGATGGTCGGCCAGGACGCCGTGGCGTTCTATCTGCTCGGCGAGCGGGTAGCGGAGGAAGTGAAGGTGGTGCTGTCGGGCCAGGGCGCGGACGAGGTATTCGGCGGCTATTTCTGGTACCCGCGCATGGACGCCGCCGCAGGCACGCCGCTGGAGCGCTTCCGCCTCAACTACTTCGACCGCGACCATGCCGAATACCTGGAGATGGTTGCGCCCGCCTATCATGTGCCGGACGTCACCGCCGAACTGGTGGAACAGGCGCTTGCCGGGCCCAAGGCCGATTCCTTCCTCGATCAGGTGTTGCGCTTCGACGCCACCACGCTGATCGTCGACGACCCGGTCAAGCGCGTGGACAACATGACCATGGCGTGGGGACTGGAAGCGCGCGTGCCCTTCCTCGACCACGAACTGGTGGAACTGGCGGCCCGGATGCCGCCATCACTCAAGCTCAAGGAGGGCGGCAAGTTTCCGCTCAAGGCCATCGCGCGCGGGCTTGTTCCGGATGCGGTGATCGACCGGCCCAAAGGCTACTTTCCCGTGCCGGCGCTGAAATACGTGCGCGGGGAATTTCTTGAATTCATGCGCGCCATCCTGCTCTCGGACACCTGTATAAAGCGAGGCCTCTACCAGCGCCCCTATGTGGAAAAGCTGCTGGCCGAACCGGAGTCCCACTTCACCCGCATTCAGGGCAGCAAGCTGTGGCACTTGGCGCTGCTGGAACTGTGGCTGCAGTTGAATGTAGACAAACCGGAATAGGATTATCTTGCCCGCTGCAACTCATATTGCCGGAACGCCTCCTGCACGGTATGGAGCAAATCCTGTTCATCCCAGGGTTTGTTGATATATTTGTAAATCGCGCCTCGTCTAAAAGCCTCATTAACCAGCTTGAGATCGGAATAGGCCGAAAGTACGATGCGCACCGGATCGGGATACAGTTGCCTGACTCTGTTCAGGAATTCAATACCGCTAATTTGCGGCATATTTTGATCGGTGAGAATGACACCGACTCTATTGACGGCCAGAAACTCCAACCCCTCGCTGGCGCTGCCCGCGACCAGGACATGATAACCCTGATGATGAAACAAGCGTTTCAACGCAGCCGTCACATTGGCTTCATCATCCACCAGCAGCAGTGTGCGCTCGGCCCCCTGCGCGCTGTCTCCGAAGGGCTTGAGGGTTCTGCCTTCGCGCAGCATTTTTTCCAGATCTTCTCCAGGTACGGGGCGGCTGAAATAATAGCCCTGCATTTCATCGCAGCCATGGCTGCGCAGGAATTCCATCTGACCGGGCGTTTCCACACCCTCCGCAATCACCGTCATCCCGAGGCTGTGCGCCATGGTGATAATGGCGAGAGTGATCGCGGCATCATTGGGGTCGCGCGTGATGTCGCGCACAAAGGATTGATCCACCTTCAGCTTGTCGATGGCGAATTGTTTGAGGTAGCTGAGAGAAGAGTAACCCGTGCCGAAATCATCAATCGAGATTTCAACGTTTGTCACCCCTTTTAGGTCCTGCAGAATTTTGGCAACCCGCTCTACATCCTCCATCACCGCGCTTTCGGTCATCTCCAGCTCCAGGAAACGCCCATCGAGGCCGGTTTTCAACAACGCACCCGCAGTGAGTTTGAGCAGATTCTGACGCCGGAATTGGTGGGCCGACACATTCACGGCAACTTTCAGTTCCGGCAGCGCGCCCGCCTGCCACTCTTTCATCTGGGCGCAGGCGGTATGCAACACCCATTCGCTGATAGGGGAAATGAGGCCGGTTTCCTCCGCCAGAGAAATAAATTTGTCCGGGTGTATCATCCCCAGCTCCGGATGGTCCCAGCGAATCAACGCCTCCACGCCTATGATTTCGCCGTTGTGCAAATTTACCTGCGGCTGGTAATGAAGGAGAAGCTCGCCGTTATCCACTGCCCGGCGCAATTTCGACTCCATGTTCAGACGCTCGACCGTGCTGACGTTCATGCTGTCGGCATAGAAGCGGAAGGTATTGCGCCCATGCTTCTTGGCGCTGTACATCGCCGTGTCGGCATTTTTCAAAAGTGTTTCACCGCTGCTGCCGTCCTTGGGATACAGGCTGATGCCGATACTTGCGCTGACGAACACTTCCCGGTCAGTGAGTGTAAAGGGCTTGGCCATCTCCTCAAGGATTTTCCGGGCAACGGTAATCACATTGCCGGCCTCTTTCATCTCGCTCATGATGACGAATTCATCGCCCCCCAAGCGCGCTACCGTGTCGCTTTCACGCACCAGACCGGTCATGCGCTCCGCCACGCAGCGCAGCAGTTCATCACCTGCGCCATGGCCGAGGCTGTCGTTGATTCCTTTGAAACGATCCAGGTCGAGAAGCAGCAAACCGACAACCGTATGCGCTCGACTTGCCCGTTCAATCAAGAGGGCGAGTCGATCACAGAGTATCGTCCGGTTGGCCAGGCCGGTCAGGGTGTCATGGGTCGCCTGATAGACCATCTGTTCCTCATGACGCTTGCGTTCGGTAATATCCTTGAAGGTCACCACGGAACCGGACATTCTCTCGCCCTCGGCGATGGGGGTGATGGAATAATCGACATAAATGCCGCTGCCATCCTTGCGCCAAACCATTTCATCGCTGCCACGGAGCCCCTCCCCTGCCGTCAGCGCCCTGAGATGCGGGCACTCCCCGGAGGGGTAAGGCGTGCCGTCAGGCTTTTTATAATGCACTGTTTCGTGCAATGATTTACCTATCAGTTCCTCTATCGAATAACCCAGCATTTCCGCACCGGCTGGATTGATGAAAGCAAACCTGCCCGCCATGTCCACGCCGTAAATGCCTTCCCCCACCGAGTCCAGAATCAGTTGATTGTGATAACTCATTTTCTCCACCGCAAGCGTAGCCTTTATTACCTGCTCATGCCAAGATTCCAGTCTGTCCGCCATCTCATCGAAGGAACGCGCGAGTTGCCCCAGTTCTTCAGTGCCATGCGGCAGCCCGGAGCGGGCTGAAAGGTCGCGTTCCCCCATGCGCCTGGCTGCACTCGTCAGGACTCGTATCCGTCTCAGCACCAGGAATTCGCTGCCGATCCACGCCATCACCAGAACCAGGAAAGCTACACCACCCATCAAAAAAACGTTCCTGACGAATGAACGATTTGCATCCGCATATACCACATCGGCCGGGACGCCTACCAGCGAATAGGCACAGCACGCCGTTTTGCCGAACAGCGGGGCGAAAGCGTAAATGCGTCTGACCCCGTCGAGACCGACACTGTCGAAGGTGCCTTCCCCATGCAATTCCACCATGCGCCTGAACAGCGGCAGGGATTCCATGGACACGCCGACGTATTGTCCGGGATCGGGATGGCGTTCAAGGATGATACCCGCGCTGTCCACTATCTCCAGCACTTCCTGGCCGCTCAGGTTGGGCATTTCGGACAGGCGCTGATTGAGCCAGGCAAGATCGAGAACAACAAAAGCCACGCCCCACATCTGCTGGTCGGCGTTAAACAGCGGATAACTGAAGGCAAAGCCCCGCTTGCCGCTAATCCGATTGACCACGAAGTTACCGACGGAAAAACCGCGGCTCGCAATCGCACTCTGGAAAAAAGACCGGTCCGCCACATTGACCGGCATGTCATGCGCCAGTGAGCTGCAAACCACGTTGCCGTTCATGCGCGCCACACCGACATTGAGAATTTCCTGGCTATAGGGCAGGATGGTGGACAGCATTTTGCTGCAGGATTGGGAAGCGGCGGCATCGGCGGGCACTTCGGCCATGGTAGAAAGGCTCATCAGCAACTGGCGCACCTTCACCAACACAGACCTGTGGCCCTCGGCGACGGACTTTGCTGTATTAAGCTGAGCATTTTCCGCATACGCTGCCGCATCGCGGCGCTGTTCGATGCTGGAATAGAGAATCAGCAGCAAGGCCGGCACGACTGCCGACAAGACCAACAACATCAATCGGCTGCGCAGGCCCAGAAAGTAGTGGAAAGGCATGGTTCCTCGATTATCCTTTTATTATCGTGAAGCGGAAAAATCAAGTCGGATGTTACCTTATAATTGCACCCATATATAAACACATTAAGGGCCTGTTAATGGATAAATGTTACACGCGTTACCCCCAGAAAGCCCGCAGGCAAGGCGCGGCGAGGAAGGCGTGGTTGTTCCACGCCGACGAGCCGCAACGCCGCCTGCGGGCTTTCTGGGGGATAACCCTCCGGGGCGGGGAGGATTCAGGCGCATGGCGTTGTTGCAGGCTCCTGGTGTGGAATAACCACACGGCGTCGCCCGCGCCTAGCCCTGCGCCTGAATCCTCCCCGCCGCGTGTAACATTTATCCATTAACAGGCCCTTAGTAATTTCCTTATGAGATTATTCGGCATCCCCAACTGCGATAGCGTCAAGAAGGCCCGTACCTGGCTGGTTCGGCACGGCGTCAAAATTTCCTTCCACGACTTCAAGAAACAGGGTGTGAGCGCGGAATTGCTCCAAGCCTGGTTAAAACAAGTCGATTGGGAAAAGCTGGTCAACCGTCAAGGTACCACGTGGCGCAAACTGACCGACGAAGCCAAGGCCGCTGCCATGCATGAAGCCGGCGCCATCAGCCTGATGCTGGAAAAACCCAGCGTGATCAAGCGCCCGGTGCTGGAAAAGGACGGCAAGATTTATCTGGGCTTCGACGAAGCCGTTTATCAAACTTTATTCAGGGATACGATTTCGCATGGGCTTCAAACCAAAGCGGATCGGAGTCGCCCTGTGAGGAAGAAATAATGGACAACAGTACACTGGAATTGGCCAAGGCCCTGATTGCCCGCCGCTCGCTCACACCCGACGACGCCGGCTGCCAGGAAATCCTGATTGAACGCCTGGAAAAAATCGGCTTCAAAATCGAGCGCATGCGCTTCGGCGAGGTGGACAACTTCTGGGCGCGCCGCGGCGACAGCAAACCCTTGATCTGCTTCGCCGGCCACACCGATGTGGTGCCCACCGGCCCGGTGGAGAAGTGGGGCAGCGAACCATTCACCCCGACCATCCGCGACGGCATGCTCTACGGCCGCGGCTCGGCCGATATGAAAACCTCGCTCGCCGCCTTCGTCACGGCGATTGAAGAATTTGTTGCGGCACATTCCGGTCATGCCGGTTCGATCGCCCTGCTGGTGACTTCCGATGAGGAAGGGATAGCGGTGGATGGCACCGAGAAAGTCGTGCTGGCATTGCAGGCGCGAAACGAATTGCTGGATTACTGCATCGTCGGCGAGCCGACCTGTGCCGACAAGTTCGGTGATACCATCAAGAACGGGCGGCGCGGTTCTCTCTCCGGCACGCTGACGGTTAAAGGCATCCAGTGCCACATCGCCTACCCGCACCTGGGCAGGAATCCTATCCACCTCGCCGCGCCGGCCATCGCCGAACTGGCTGCAACCACCTGGGACACGGGCAACGAGTACTTTCCGCCCACCACCTGGCAAATCTCCAACATCCACGGCGGCACAGGCGCCACCAATGTCGTGCCCGGCACGGTGGAAATCCAGTTCAACTTCCGCTTTTCCACCGCCAGCGCGGTGGAAGACCTGAAAACAAAGGTGCATGCCATTCTCGACAAACATGGCCTGGACTACGATCTGGAATGGTCGCTATCCGGCAAGCCCTATCTCACCCCGCGTGGCAACCTGGTGGACGCTGTCGCACAAGCCATCCGAAGCACAACCGGCGTGGAAGCCGAACTCTCCACCAGCGGCGGCACCTCGGACGGCCGCTTTATTGCCGACATCTGCCCGCAGGTGCTCGAAATCGGCCCGCTCAACGCGACGATACATAAAATTGACGAATGCGTGGCAGTGGCCGACATCGAACCGCTCAAGGAAATTTACCGGCAAACGCTGGTGAATTTATTGGTGAAAAAATGAGTTTCGAAGAGGCAAAAAACCATCTGTCCACAGTGCGCGACCTGCTGCGCTTTGCAGTCAGCCGCTTCAATCAGGCCGGGCTGTTTTTCGGCCACGGCACCACCAACGCCTATGACGAGGCGGCCTACCTGATCCTGCACACGCTGCATCTGCCGATAGACCGGCTGGATCCGTTTCTAGACGCGCGCCTGCTGCCGGTGGAAATCAAAACCGTGCTGGACATTCTGCGCCGCCGCATCGAGGAGCGCCTGCCTGCCCCCTACCTCACCCACGAAGCTTGGCTCGGCGATTTCCGCTTTTACGTCGACGAACGGGTGATCGTGCCGCGCTCCTTCATCGCCGAACTGCTGCGGGAGCAGCTCGAACCCTGGGTGGAAGATCCCAAAGCCATCACCAGCGGCCTGGATATGTGCACCGGTTCGGGCTGCCTCGCCATCCTGATGGCGTTTGCCTTCCCCAATGCCCGGATTGACGCGGTCGATCTCTCCGCCGATGCGCTCGAAGTGGCACGGCGCAACATCGCTGATTACGGCCTGGAAGAACAGATCAGCCTGATCCGGTCCGATCTCTTCACCGCCCTGCAAGGCCGGCGTTACGATCTGATCCTGAGCAACCCGCCCTATGTCAACGCGCCTTCGATGCTGGCCCTGCCCGAGGAATACCGGCACGAGCCGGTTGGCGCGCTGGCAAGCGGCGAGGATGGTTTGGAGCATGTGCGCGTAATTCTGCGCGAAGCGCCCGCGCATCTGAACAAGCGCGGCCTTCTGGTGGTGGAAATCGGCCACAACCGCGATGCGCTGGAGGAAGCCTTCCCCGATCTGCCGTTCACCTGGCTCGAAACGAGCGCAGGTGACGAGCATGTTTTCCTGCTTACCCGCGAGCAATTGATTTAAAACCGCATTTGAACCGCCAAGACGCCAAGAACGCCAAGTGGAGATGAGATTTTCAGGAGTAGGCGGCATCACCCGTCCGGTGATATGGAAATTTACCGAAAGCCATTGTTATTGCTTGGCGTTCTTGGCGTCTTGGCGGTTCAATCGAGTTTTTTAGCAATTCAATTTCATGAATCTCAGGAATCATCGCTGCCGGCAGGCATCTCATCAAGCACTTCCAGCACGGGCAGGCCCGATTCATCCAGTTGGACGCGTTCGATCTGGGCGAAACGGCGGCTGATTTTCTGGCTGGTGACATGCACCTCATCCACGTCCTTCTGCGCCTGCCGGATGTGGTCGGCGAGGTTCTTCATGCGTTTGTCGAAGCGCGAAAACTCCTGGCCCAGCTTGCCCAGTTCCTCCTTGATGATGTGAACCTGCTTGCGGGTTTCCACGTCCTTGATCACGGCCCGTGCGGTATTCAGAATCGCCATCATGGTGGTCGGCGAAACGATCCACACCCGCTTCTGCATCGCGTAATCCACCACGTCGTCCTGATGGTGGCCGTGAATCTCGGCGAACACCGCCTCGGCCGGCACGAACATCACCGCGCCGTCGCTGGTTTCCGGGGGAATGATGTATTTCTCGCTGATCGCGTCGATATGGCGCTTCACGTCCGCCTTGAACAGCCTCTGCGCCGCGGCGCGCTCGGCCTCGGACAGCGCCGGCGCAAACATGCGGTGATAGTTCTCCAGCGGGAACTTGGAATCGACCGCGACATTGCCGGTCGGCTCCGGCAGCTTGAGCATGCAGTCCGCCCGGCTGCCGTTGCTCAGGGTATATTGGAAGGCATAGGCCGAAGGCGGCAGGATGTTGCGGATCAGCGCCTCCAGTTGCACCTCGCCGAACGCGCCGCGCGAACGCTTGTCGCCGAGCAGCTCCTGCAGGCTCACCATATTGGTGGTCAGGCCGTCGATTTTCTTTTGCGCCTCGTCGATGGTCGCCAGCCGCGCCATCACGTTGGCGAAAGTCTCGTTGGTTTTCTTGAAGCCCTCGTCCAGCCGCTCCGACACCTTGCCGCTGATCTGCTCCAGCCGGCCATCCACCGACCTGGTCAGGCTTTCGATGGCGGTAGTCAACTGCTGGGTGGTGTTGCGCAGGGTGGACTGAATCAGCTCCTGGTTGGCGCGCACCTGTTCGGCCTGCTGCGTCAGCATGGCCTCGCGGGTCTGGGCGAGGTTTTCGCTCTGGGAGAGTTGCAGTTTTTCCAGCGCCTCGCGGCTTAACTGGAGTTCCAGTGAAATCGAGCTGCGCAGGCGCTCGGCATTTTCCGCGGCAGCGGAATTCAGGCGGTCGCCCTGTCTGGCCAGCCCCTCGTGCAGATCGGACAGCATGGCACGGTGCTTCTCCTCCATGATTTGCGCCACCAGGACCGGCAGTTCATCCTGCCGGCGGACCAGCCCGCTGACTCTGAACCCCAGCCACAAGACCGCGGCCAATATCAACAGCAGCAGAATGCCGATCAGGATTTCAGACATGGCTTCCTCTAAATAAACCGACAAAAAACAGTTGAACCGCAAAGGACGCGAAGGAATTCAAAGACTTAAATAACATAATCTGTTTGCCGGATGGGTGATGCATTACAATTCATTAACCCATTGTTTCGCCTAGAGGCGCCTACTTTTGGTACCTTGCGAACCTTTGCGGTGAAATGCCGTTTTCAGGATAAATGGAAGGGCGATTATAACGCATCACCGATGGCGCTGTGACCCGGCTGAGGTCGGGATAGCCGAAGGTATAGTCAAACCGTTAAATGAAAACCCCCCGCTTCCCGATTTGTAGATCGGAGAAGCGGGGGATTCTTAATCTGACTGTGTCAATAAATGTTTAAACGTGCCGATAACCAAAGCATCTTCCTTACTGAGGGTGATGTCATGGAAATCGAAGACGAACTGGAACGTTATCTTGATCGACTGGCGGGTGTGCTTGG
>JAJYXP010000040.1 GCA_021801705.1 Pseudomonadota bacterium | reverse complement strand
ATCCTGTTATTGCTTTACGATGCGCCGGTCTTGCAGTTTGTCGATGCGCATGTGTGGGGAACCTGGCTGATTTATATTGCGGCAATATTGACTTTATGGTCAATGGTTTATTATCTCAAGAAAGCCATTCCACCGGCGCCCGGCGAGGATTGACCGGAAACTGCCTTGACATTGCCCCCAAAGTCATTAAAATGGCGGCTTCTTGAATGCGGGAATAGCTCAGTTGGTAGAGCACAACCTTGCCAAGGTTGGGGTCGCGAGTTCGAGTCTCGTTTCCCGCTCCACTTATCTTCAAGGGAAAGCGTCCGCTTTCCCTTTTTAGTTGAATTTGGCACAACAAGTCGTTGTGCCGCGCCTGGTTCACAAATGGCGGGGTAGCAAAGTGGTTATGCAGCGGCCTGCAAAGCCGTCTACGCCGGTTCGATTCCGACCCCCGCCTCCATTACGACGAAATTAAAAATCGTGCCGGATCAATAATTCAACCAAGATTCATCACCGTTTCTCAATCGGATTGAAGTTGCCCAGGGTAAAATAAAAAGTTGCTCCCATCCCTGGCTCCGCCTCCGCCCACACCCGTCCGCCATGGCGGTGAATGATGCGCGCTGTGGTGGCGAGACCGACACCTGTACCCTCGAACTCGTCGCGGCGATGCAGGCGCTGGAAGGCGCCAAACAGCTTGTCCGCAAATTTCATGTCGAAGCCCGCGCCGTTGTCGCGCACGAAAAACACGGTTTCGCCGTCTCGCTCCACGGCATCGAAGGAGATATGTGGCGCGGCGGTCTTGCTGGTGTATTTCCAGGCATTTTCGAGTAGATTTTTCGACATGATGCGCAGCAGCCCGGGGTCACCATAAGCGCGCAGACCTTCGGCGACGTCGATGTGGATACCTCGGCCGGGCTCGCCAAGACGCAATTGCGTCACGATTTCATGTGCCGTCGCGCTGAGATCGACATCGGCCGGCTGCAGCGGCACCCGCGTGATCCGCGCCAGCTTGAGCATGTCATCGATAAGCATGCCCATGTTCTGGGTCCCGGTGCGAACTCTTTGCAGGTAGTTCTTGCCGGTGTCGTCCAACTGGTCGCCGTAGTCCTCCAGCAGTGCCTGACTGAAGCCGTCCACCGCACGCAAAGGCGCGCGCAGGTCGTGGGAGACGGAATAGGAAAACGCTTCCAGTTCGTCGTTAATGGCCTTTAGCTGAGACGTTCTGGCCTGCACCCGATGTTCCAACTCGTCGTGGGCGCGCCGGAGCTCGGCGTCGAGCTTGGCGCGGTCGGCAATCATCTGGTTGAAGGCCAGGCCGAGTTCCTGAATCTCTCGGGCGGCATGGGGCAGCGCCGCTGCCTCCACCTGCTGGCCGCCGCCGAAATGGCGCATGGTTTCGACCAGCCGGTCGAGAGGCCGGGAGAGCTGCCGGCCCAGATACATGGCCAGCAGGAGGCCGATCAGGCCGACACCCAAAAAGACGAAAAACTGCTGCCGCTGAAGGTCATCGACCAGTTGTTCGGCTTCCGCCAGGCTGATGCCCAAATGCAGGGCCGCATCCGTGCCCTGAACCAGCGGATGGCTGATGTTGAGCACATGGCCCTGCCCGGTGGCCAACACCAGGCTGTTTTTCCCCGGTGGATATTTGAGTTGGCTGAGGGCCTTGGGAAAGCCGCCGTCGAAGCTGTGGGCGAACAGCCGGCCCTCGAAGCCGGTCACGTAAGCGTAGGCCACCCGGTTCTCGGCGCGCACCGTGTTGCGCAGGGTTTCCCGCACCTGCAGGGCATCGCCGTTGAGGGTGTCGCGCGCAATGCCTTCGGCCAGCGCCGCGGTCAGGGTCGAGGCCCATGCCGATTGCTCTGCCAGCAGCCGGTCCTGGATGCGCCAGCCAAGCAGCGAGGCCGAGATCAGGCCATAGCCCAGCAGCAGAGCGCCCATGACCAGGGCAATTTTGTACGCGAACCTCACCTCGCCTTGGCCTCGGGCAGCATGTCCAGTCGCGCCAGCCAGCCGCGCAGCTCGGCATAGTCATTCGGGCTGGCCGCGGTAAAGCCACGCGGCATTTCGGTTTTGTCCCAGTTGTACAGACCTTGGGCGTGGCGGCCTTGCGGCTCGAAATCGAGCAGTGCCCGGCGCACTTTCTCGACGACTTCCGGAGGCACGTTGCGGCTGGCGGTGATGCCGCTCGCCGGATATTCGCGCGAGGCTTTCAGGATGCGCAGCAGTTTTTCGCCGGCCAGGCTCTCGGCCATGGTGTCCTGCATGCCGCAAGCATCGGCCTTGCCGCTAATCACGGCGTTGGCGCAACTGCGGTGCGAGCCGGCGTACTGGTATTCGGCCAGATCCTGCAGGCCGAGCCCGGCTTCCTGCAGCATGATGCGGGGAATGATGTGGCCTTGGGTGGAGTTGATGTCGCCGAAGGCCATGCGCTTGCCGCGCAGCTCGGCCAGGCTGCTGACCGGGCTGTTCGGGGCGACCACGATCATCGCACGGTAGACGGGCTTGCCCTCCTTGTTGAGGCCGCGCGCGATCGGGACGGCGGCGTATTTCTCCTGGGCCCTGATGCTGCTGACCGCTCCCATGGAGGCGAACTGTACGGTGCCGTTAGCCATCTGCTCGGCCACGCTCAGGTCCTTGCGCACGAAGTGCAGCCGGAACTTGTAGCCGGTGGCCTTGCCCAGGTAGTCGAGAAACGGCTGGTATTGCCGGCTGTCTTCCTGCGGGCTCGATCGCAGGTCGAAGCCGAAACGGTATTCGCCCGGTTTGAGCGGTGCGCTGGCCATGTCGGGTTCGGAGATTTTGTCCGCCAGGTCGACCTGGATTGCCTCTTCCCCGGTGCCGCAGCCGGCCAAGGTCAGCAGCAAGACCGCCATCGGCCACGCTGTTGCCTTGAACCATTGACGATGCAGGGATGTAGTGTTCATCGGATTGCCTTCGGTTTTCGTTTGGCGCCTGCGCCAGGCCGGGTTCAGTGCCCCGGCAGAGCTTCCGGCCTATGAATGCCAAAGCCTTGTGCATAGTCGACACCGATTTCGACCAGCCGGGAACGAATGGCATCCGTTTCTACGAATTCGGCGATGGTTTTTAGGCCCGCGACATGGCCGATGCTGTTGATGGATTCGACGATGGCTGCGTCCATGGGGTCTTCCAGCATGTTCCGGATAAAGGCGCCGTCGATCTTGAGAAAATCGGCGGGCAGAGACTTGAGGTAGGAGAAGGAGCTCAAGCCGGAGCCGAAGTCGTCCAGAGCGACATGGCAGCCCAGGGATTTGACGCCGTCGATGAAGGCGAGGGCATTGTCCAGGTTGGCGATGGCGGCGGTTTCGGTGATCTCGAAGCAGATGCTCTGCGCCGGCAGCCTGGTTCGTTCCAGCGCCCCTTTGACGTAGGCCAGGAAATCCTCGTCGTTCAGGGTCGCCCCGGAAAGATTGACGAAAGCGATGTCTTGACTGAGCGCGGTGCCCGCAGCACGGCAGGCCGCCAGTTCGGCGAAGCAATGGGTGACGACCCACCGGTCCATGGCCGGCATCAGGCCGTAGCGTTCTGCAGCGGGAATGAAGGCGCTTGGGAGGATCAGATCGCCGCTTTCGGCTTCATGCATGCGTACCAGAAACTCGTAGCAGTTGAGCGGGGTGGCTCCGTTCAAGGAAACAATGTGCTGGTGGTGAAGTACGAAGCGGTCCTGCTCCAGGGCGTGGTTGATGCGGTTGACCCATTCCATCTCGCCATGCAGCCGGCGCAGCTCCAGGTTGTCCGGCAGATAGACCTGAATGCGATTGCGTCCCTTGTCCTTGGCCGCGTAGCAGGCCATGTCCGCCTGGCGCAGGACGTCGGCGAGCGTCAGGCCGGGCCGGTCGAGCATGACCAGCCCGATGCTGGCGCCGATGTTGAAGTTCCTGTCTTGCCAGGTGAAGCGGAAATCCCTGATCAGCTCAAGCATGCGCTCGCCGATGCGCTGGGCGTGGGCGAGCGTGCAATCCTGCAGCAGCACGCCGAACTCGTCGCCGCCCAGGCGGGCCGGCATGTCGGCGCCGCGGATCGGGTTTTTCAGCAGCATGGCGACTTGCCGCAACAGTTCGTCGCCGGCCATATGGCCGCAGGTGTCGTTAATGATCTTGAACTGGTCCAGATCCACATAGAGCAGGGCATGGCAGTGGCCGTGCGGCATGGTTTCCAGCGCGCGCCGGAGCTGGTGCTCGAATTCGAAGCGGTTGGCCAGGCCGGTGAGGGTGTCGTGGTAGGCCATGTGCTCGATGGTCTCCTGCGCCTGCCGGTGCTCCCGCCTGGTCTTGGCATCGCGCAGTTCGCGCTCGATGGCGGGAGCCAGGCGGGCCAGATTGTCCTTCATGATGTAATCGTGGGCGCCGTCCTTCATCGCCGCTACGGCAATGTCCTCTCCGATGCTGCCGGAAACGATGATGACCGGGAGATCCGCGGCCTTCTCACGTACGATGGCAAGCGCCTTCTCGGAATTGAAGCCGGGCATGTTGTGATCGGTGATGACGATGTCCCAGGTCCCGTCATCCAGCGCCGTACGCAGTGCCGACGAGGTGTCGACGCGGGTGTGGTCCGGGGCGAAACCGTTCCTGGACAACTCCCGCACCACGAGCAGGGCGTCGTCATCGGAATCCTCGACCAGCAGCAGGCGCAGCGGCTGGGTCACCGTCTAGCTCCTGTTTTGGGGCGGCGGCACGTTGAGCACCAGCCAGTAGAGGCCCAACTGGCGAATGGCTTCCATGAACTGTTCGAAGTCCACCGGCTTGCGAATGTAACTGTTCGCCCCGAGCTGGTAGCTGGAGAGAATGTCGCGCTCCTCGTTCGATGTAGTGAGTATGGCTACCGGCTGCAAGGCCGTGCGCGGGTCGGCGCGGAGCTGGCGCAGCACCTCCAGGCCGTCGATCCGGGGCAGTTTCAGGTCGAGCAGGATGATCTGGGGCTGGATGCTTGTATTGCGGCCGGAATAGATGCCGGTGCCGAACAGATAATCGAGCGCCTCGACACCATCGCGGGCCACGACGACCTCGTTCAGGATGTTGTTTTTCCTGAGGGCGCGCAGGGTTAGCGCTTCGTCGTCCGGGTTATCTTCGACCAGAAGAATGATTTTGTCGGACTGCATGGGGCCTCCGTTCCTGCTAGCGGTTTTTGCATGAGCGCCCATGTATCGGGTGCCCGGATTATGAATAATGCGTTGGACTATAAACTCGTTAGCGTCCAGACTTTAAACATAAAAACGGCGGTTCAGGCTTGAGTGGTGAAAAATGGCTGAAGCAAAATGCTGGCGGGTGTTTTCAGCGGCTAACGTCAACTGCTCCGCGTTTGGCCTGAATCGCTTGAAAGCAAGAACTATCGGGGCTTACAGCCAATTTCACCGGTTTATGTAAAACCACCCGATTGGAGAGATTCTTGATAAGAAGCACCTGTCCACGCGGATGGCAGGCAGGTTGAGTGACTTCAACAACTGCCATTATTAGGTTGAGAATTATCAATTACATTGTAACAGTGAGGATTGAAAATTCAACAGGAGATTGATGTCCTCCCCTTCGAATACAGTGCAGAGCTTTTGAGTTACTGGAACTTGTTCGCTGAGCCTTGCAGGTGCTGTTCGGAAGCGTAAGTCCGGCGATCAGAGAGGACGGCGGGGTATCTCCGCCTCCTGCCCGATACTCGTTGTCAGGAAAAAATACTACGTTAATTTCCCGCCACCGCTTCGTCTGCGTTGCCCAGGGCGGTGATGTTGAAGCCGCCGTCGACGTAGGTGATCTCGCCGGTCATGCCGCTGGCGAGGTCGCTGCACATGAAGGCGGCGACGTTGCCGACTTCCTCGATGGTGACGTTGCGCCGCATCGGTGCGTGTTTTTCGTTGTACGAGAGCAGTTTGCCGAAATCGGAGATGCCGCTTGCCGCCAGGGTCTTGATCGGGCCGGCGGAAAGGCCGTTGACGCGGATGCCCTTGGGGCCCAATGCGGCAGCCATGTAGCGCACGTTGGCTTCGAGGCTGGCCTTGGCCAGACCCATCACGTTGTAGTGCGGGACAGTGCGCTCCGCGCCCAGGTAGGACAGCGTCAGCAGGGCGGCGTTGCGGCCCAGCATCATCGGCAAGCCTGCTTTAGCCAGGGCGGTGAAGCTGTAGGAGCTGATGTCGTGGGCGATCTGGAAGTTTTCGCGCGTGACCGACTCGACGTAGTCGCCGGCCAGGGCCTGTTTCGGTACGAAGGCGATGGAGTGGATGATGCCGTCCAGCCCGTCCCAGTGTTTGCCCAGGTTGCTGAACAGTTGGTCTATCTGTTCGTCGCTGGCAACGTCGCAGGGGAAAATCAGATCGGAAGCAAACTCCTTGGCCAGATCGGCGACGCGATCCCTGACTTTTTCGTTCTGGTAGGTGAAGGCGAGTTCGGCGCCTTCGCGCTTCATGGCGGTAGCGATGCCGTAGGCGATGGAGCGGTTGCTGATCAGGCCGGTAATGAGGATGCGCTTGTTTGCCAGAAATCCCATTGTCTTCCCTTTAGTGAAATTGATAACACGACGGGCGCCATTATAACCCAATTCTCGGGATGGGTATGCCGGGCGAATAGAACACCAAGCGAATAGACACGGGGTGACGGGGCGGGGGCGATTACGCTACACTGTCCGGGCAATGACACTACTCCTGCGCCTCACCGCTTTGCTTGTTCTGCCGCTTCTTGCGGCCTGCGGCGCTTCACCCTGGAACAGTCCCTATCCTGCCGCCGATGCGGGCAAGAATATCACCTACTCCTCTTTTGCCGACAAGCCCAAACACCTCGATCCGGCGCAGTCCTACAGCTCCAACGAAATCACTTTCACCGCCCAGATCTACGAGCCGCCGCTGCAATACCATTACCTCAAGCGCCCTTATACCCTGATTCCGCTCGCCGCCGCCGAACTGCCCAGGCCCTTGTTCCTCGATGCGCAGGGCAAAGCGTTGCCGGCCGGCAGCGCGCCGGAAAAAATCGCCTTCAGCGTGTATGAAATACGCATCAAGCCGGGGATGCGCTACCAGCCCCACCCGGCCTTCGCCCGCGATGCGCAGGGCAATTACCTGTATCACAATCTGAAAGCGGCGGATTTGTCCCGGATCTACAAGCTGGCGGATTTTCCGCAAACGGGCACGCGCGAGCTGGTGGCGGCGGATTACGTCTACCAGATCAAGCGGCTCGCCCATCCCAGGCTCAATTCACCGATTTTCGGGCTGATGAGCGAGTACATCGTCGGCCTGAAGGCGTACTCGCAGACCCTCGACAAGGCGCAGAAAGACCTGCCGCCGGGCGGCTTTCTCGATCTTTCGCGTTTTCCGCTGGAAGGGGCGGAAGTGGTGGACCGCTATACCTACCGGGTGAAACTCAAGGGCAAGTATCCGCAGTTCCTCTACTGGCTGGCGATGCCGTTCTTCGCGCCGGTTCCCGCGGAAGCCGACCGTTTCTACAGTCAGCCCGGCATGGCGGAGAAGAATATTACCCTCGACTGGTACCCGGTCGGCAGCGGGCCGTACATGCTGACGGTGAACGATCCGAACCGGCGCATGGTGCTGGAGCGGAATCCCAATTTCCACGGCGAGAACTATCCCTCCGAGGGCGAACCCGGCGATGCGGCAGCCGGCTTGTTGCGGGATGCCGGCAAGCCGCTGCCGTTCATCGACAAGGCGGTGTTCAGCCTGGAAAAAGAAAGCATTCCTTATTGGAACAAGTTTTTGCAGGGCTATTACGATGCGTCCGGCATCACTTCCGACAGTTTCGACCAGGCGGTGCGCGTCACCACCCAGGGCGAGGCGGATGTCACCGACATGATGCGGGAGAAGGGCATCCGCCTGCAGACCGCGGTCACCGCCACCAATTACTATTACGGCTTCAATATGCTCGACCCGGTGATCGGGGGATTTTCGGAGCGGGCGCGCAAGCTGCGCCAGGCGATTTCCGTCGCCATCGACTACGAGGAATTCATCTCGATCTTCGCCAACGGCCGCGGCATCCCCGCCCAGGGGCCGATTCCGCCGGGCATCTTCGGCTCTCGCGAGGGCGCGGCAGGCATCAATCCCTATGTGTATGACTGGGTGGACGGCAGGCCGAAGCGCAAGCCCGTCGAGGTCGCCCGGAAGCTGCTGGCCGAGGCGGGCTACCCGGAAGGGCGCGACGCGCAGACCGGCAAGCCGCTCCTGCTCTACCTCGACATCACCGCCAGCGGGCCGGACGACAAGGCCCGGCTCGACTGGATCCGCAAGCAGTTCCAGAAAATCGACCTGCAACTGGTGGTACGCAATACCGACTACAATCGCTTCCAGGACAAGATCCGCAAGGGCAATGCGCAGATTTTCCACTGGGGCTGGAATGCCGACTATCCCGACCCGGAGAATTTCCTCTTCCTCCTTTACGGCCCCAATGCCCGTGTCGGCAAGGAAGGGGAGAACTCGGCCAACTACGACAATCCGGAGTTCAACCGCCTGTTCGAGCAGATGAAAAACATGGACAACGGGCCGGCGCGCCAGAACATCATCGATGCGATGCTCCGGATCGCACGCCACGACGCGCCCTGGATCTGGGGCTTCCACCCCAAGCAGTACGGCCTGTACCATGCCTGGTACCAGAACATCAAACCCAACCTGATGGCCAACAACGGTTTGAAATACGTCCGCGTCGACGCCGCACTGCGTGCGCGCAAACAGCGCGAATGGAACCGTCCGGTGCTGTGGCCCCTGGGGCTGCTGGCGGTCGCGCTGGCGGCGGGAATCGTGCCGGCGGTGGCGGCGTACCGGCGCAAGGAAAGGCAGGCGGCCAAATGATCCAGTACATCATACGCCGCATCCTCTATGCCATTCCCATCCTGATCGGGGTGAACCTGATCACCTTCGCGCTGTTCTTCGTGGTCAACACGCCGGACAACATGGCGCGCATCCATCTCGGCATGAAGCATGTCACGCCGGAGGCGGTCGCCAAGTGGAAGCACGAGCGCGGCTACGACAAGCCCCTGTTGTGGAACGGCGCGGCGCAAGGGGAAAAGAAAGCCACCGATACCATTTTCTTCGAAAAGTCCGTCGGCATGTTCGCTTTCGATTTTGGCCGCTCCGACGAGGGGCGCGACATCGCCTACGATATCAGGACGCGGATGTGGCCGAGCCTGGCCATCGCTCTGCCGGTGTTCGTGATCGGGCTCGCGGTCAACGTGACTTTTGCCATGTTGATGGCGTTCTTCCGCGCCACTTACGTCGATCTGGCGGGGGTCGTGCTGTGCGTGGCCATGATGTCGATTTCCGGCCTGTTCTACATCATCGGCGGCCAGTATCTGGTGAGCAAACTGCTGCATCTGACGCCGATTTCCGGCTTCGATGGCGGCTTCAACGCGCTCAAATTCATCGTCCTGCCGGTCGTCATCGGCGTCGTCGCGGGCATAGGCACCGGGGCGCGCTGGTATCGCACCATTTTCCTCGAGGAAACCTCCCGTGATTACGTCCGCACCGCGCGCGCCAAGGGTTTGTCGGAGCTCTCCGTGCTGTTCGGCCATGTGTTGAAGAACGCCATGATCCCGATCCTGACCGGGGCGGTGGTGGTGATCCCGCTCCTGTTCATGGGCAGCCTGATTTCCGAGTCGTTTTTCGGCATCCCCGGTCTCGGCAGCTACACCATCGACGCCATCAACGCGCAGGATTTCGCCATCGTGCGCGCCATGGTGTTCCTCGGTTCGGTGCTGTACATCGTCGGCCTGATACTGACCGATATTTCCTATACCCTGGTGGACCCGAGGATCAGGCTGGAATGAGTGAATTTTTTTACCGCAAAGGACGCAAAGGTGCGCGAGGTAAAGCAAGTTTTCCCTTTGCGCCCCTTCGCGTCCTTTGCGGTGAGCGCTTTTGAATTTGAATTTGAACCGGTGTTAGTACATGCTTTTTAAGCCTGTTCTTCTGTGGACCGATATGCTGCTCTTCCTGCTGCTGGCGGGGGTGGCGTTCTACGCCTGGCGCGTGCGCCGGCGCGAGCACCTGCTGCAACCCTGGCGGCGGCTGATGCGCAGCCGCAGCGGCATGGCTTCGGCCGTGGTGCTGCTGGCTTTCGTGGCGGTGGGGGTGCTCGATTCGCTGCATTTTCGCCTGCCGCTGGAGCGGCAGGCCAACAACGCCGAGACCCACTATTCCCCCGAGGTGCTGTCGGTGTTCGACCTGCTGGCCGGGCCGCTGAGGAAGCAATTGGAGAAAACCTATTCGGCGCCGTTTGCCGTCCATCTTTTTACCAAGGAAACCATCGAACTGCCGGGCGGAAAGCAGACGCGAGATTTTCCGCGCCTCAAGTACGGCGGGGCGCATTTACGCGATCCCGTGGCGGACCGGGCGGCGGATATCGCCGTCACCGCCGCCACGGGCGCTCTCTATGCCCTTGTTTTGTGCGCCGTCATGACGGCGCTGCTGGTTCTCTGGCTGGCGCGGCGCCGGGGTGTGTCGCCCGGCGCGGCCTGGATGCTGATTCGGCATGGGCATGACGAGATTCCTTGGCGCACGCTTCTTGCCACCATCGGCTTGCTGATCCTGTTCGTTTGCCTGGCGGCGCTCCTTTCCGCCAAGTACCACCTTCTCGGCACCGACAAGGTGGGCCAGGACGTGTTCTATCTGGCGCTGAAAAGCATACGCACCGGTCTGATGATAGGCACGCTCACCACCCTGGTGATGCTGCCCTTCGCCCTGCTGCTGGGGATCATGGCGGGCTATTTCCGCGGCTGGGTGGATGATGTGATCCAGTATACCTACACCACCTTGAGTTCGATTCCCGGCGTGCTGCTGATCGCCGCGGCGGTGCTGATCTTGCAGGTGTACATGGACAGCAATCAGGAGATGTTCGATACCGTGGCGGCGCGGGCCGACATCCGCCTGCTTTTCCTTTGCATCATTCTCGGCGTGACCAGTTGGACCGGGCTGTGCCGCCTGTTGCGCGGGGAGGCCCTCAAGCTGCGCGAAATGGAATTCATCCAGGCCGCCACAGCGTTCGGCGTCGGCCATTTCCGCATCATCGCCCGCCACATCCTGCCCAACGTGATGCACATCGTGCTGATCTCGATCGTGCTCGATTTCAGCGGTCTGGTGCTGGCCGAGGCGGTGCTGTCCTATGTCGGCGTCGGTGTCGATCCGTCCATGCAGAGCTGGGGTAACATGATCAACGGCGCGCGCCTGGAAATGGCGCGCGAGCCGATGGTGTGGTGGTCGCTGCTGGCGGCCTTCGTCTTCATGTTCGTGCTGGTGCTGTCGGCCAACCTGTTTTCCGACCGCGTGCGCGACGCCTTCGATCCGAGGGTGAGATGAAGAGTCCCTTGCTGCAAGTCGAAAATCTCACGGTCCGGATTGATTCCGGCAAAACCCAGGTGCGGGCGGTGGACGGCGTGAGTTTCTCCATCAATCGCCACGAGACCTTTGCGCTGCTGGGCGAATCGGGCTGCGGCAAGTCCATGACGGCTTTGTCCCTGATGCGCCTCTTGCCGGATGCCGGTCGCATCGTGTCCGGCGCGGTGTCGCTCGACGGGCAGGATTTGCTGGCCCTGCCGGAAATCGCCATGCGATCCGTGCGGGGCGAACGCATCGCCATGATTTTCCAGGAGCCGATGAACAGTCTCAATCCGGTGATGACCGTCGGCCGGCAGATTGCCGAAACGCTGCTGCGCCATACCGGGTTGCGCGGCGAGGCAGTGCAGGCGCGGGTGCTGGAACTGCTCGACGATGTGGGCATCCCCGATGCGAAAGCGCGCTGCAACGACTACCCGTTCCAGTTTTCCGGCGGCATGAAGCAGCGCGTGATGATCGCCATCGCGCTGGCATGCGAACCGGACTTGCTGATCGCCGACGAGCCGACCACCGCCCTCGACGTGACCATACAGGCACAGGTGCTCGATCTGCTGCGCCGCTTGCAGCGCGAGCGCGGCATGGCGGTGCTGCTGATCAGCCACGATCTGGGCGTGGTGGCAGGCATGGCGCAGCGGGTGGCGGTGATGTATGCCGGCGAGATCGTGGAAACGGCTGACCGGGGAGATTTTTTTGCTCATCCGAAGCACCCTTACACCCGCAAGCTGTTTGCCTCCCTGCCCGGCGCTGCCCGGCGCGGGCAGCAGTTGGAGATCATACGCGGCATGGTGCCGCGGCTCGACCAGGAATTTTCCGGCTGCCGCTTTGCCGGGCGCTGCGATTCCGCCTGGGAGCGTTGCCATACCACTATCCCTGAATGGGTGGAGGTGTCGTCTGGGCATGGTGTGCGCTGTCATCTGTTTGCGGCGCTTCGGGTTTCTACCCCCAGCTCAGCCCTCCCCCTGCAAGGGGGAGGGTGTGAGACTGGTGCTGCGCTGTCAACCCCTTCCCCCTTGCAGGGGGAAGGATGGGATGGGGGTGAGGGTGTGGCGCCATTGCTGCAGGTGGATGGTCTCAAAGTTCATTTCCCTATCCACAAGGGCTTGTTCAAGCGCGTGGCGGGCCAGGTGATGGCGGTGGACGGCGTTTCCCTGGCCATTCATTCCGGCCGTACGCTGGCGCTGGTGGGCGAGTCGGGGTGCGGCAAGACCACGGTGGGCAAGGGTATATTGCAGCTGCTCCGGCCTACTGCGGGCAGCGTGCGTTTCGCCGGGGAGGAGTTGACCCGGCTGCAAGGCGCGGCGTTGCGTGCCCGGCGCGCAAATTTCCAGATCGTATTTCAGGATCCCTATTCCTCCCTTGATCCGCGCATGCGGGTGGCTGACATCATCGAGGAGGGGATGATGGCGCTGGGCGCCGCCGCAGCCGCCTCCGAGCGCCAGTCACAGGTGGATTGCCTGCTGCGGCAGGTCGGCCTGTCTCCCGACAGCAAATACCGCTATCCCCACGAGTTTTCCGGCGGGCAGCGCCAGCGCGTCGCCATCGCCCGCGCGCTGGGCGTGAGGCCGAAACTGATCATATGCGACGAGCCGACCAGCGCGCTCGATGTCTCGGTACAGGCGCAGATCCTCAATTTGCTGAAAGGATTGCAGGACGAACTTGGCCTGGCCTATCTGTTCATCACCCACAACCTGGCGGTGGTCGAGTATTTCGCCCACGAGGTGGCGGTGATGTATCTGGGAAGGATAGTCGAGCGCGGCACGGTGGAAGAGGTGATGCGTGCGCCGCGCCATCCCTACACTCAGGCGCTGCTTTCCGCGGTTCCGGCGGCGGATGCCGGTTCAAGCCGTGAAATCATCCGCCTGGCGGGGGATCTGCCCTCGCCGGCGAATCCGCCTTCCGGCTGCCATTTTCACCCGCGCTGTCCGCAGGCCATGCCGGCATGCCGGGAAAGCTATCCGGCTGAAGTCGTCTTCAGCGCGACGCACAGCGTGCACTGTCTGTTATTCGCGGGAAAGTGAAACAGGGAAATACGCGAAATCAACCTTTTTCGGGCAGCATCAAAGTGACTTTGTACCCTGGGGTGAGGCCGCGCTTGCCGGAGAAGTTGTTCCAGCGGTGGATGTCGTTGACGGCAACATTGAATCGTTTGGCGATGCTGGCAACGGTATCGCCGCGGCGTACCGTGTAGTAGCGCTGGCTGCGTCTGCTGCTGGCGGCGACTTTTTTCGCGGCTTTTGTCTTGCTGGCCAGTGCAACGCGTTTGGCCTTGGTTTCCTGGCGGATGACCAGTTTCTGGCCGCTGCTCAAGCGGTTGGACTTGAGGTGATTGAGGGATTTTATTTGCGCCGCGGAGACTTTGTAGCGTTTTGCTATGCTGGCCAGGGAGTCGCCCCTTTTGACAGCATGAACGAACCGGGTTGAAGCGGTTCTTGCCGGCTCTTCGTGCTGCGCGTCGTCGATGTAAGGAGCCGCTGCATCGCTGTGGCTGAGCGGGACCAGCAGGGTTTGCCCTGCGGCCAGCCGGTTGCGCTTGCTGATGCTGTTGACCTCTTTCAGCCGGGCGACGCTGATACTGAAGCGTCGCGCCACTTTGTCGATTTTTTCGCCGCGCGCCAGGGTGTAGGACTGCCAGGATACCAGAGGCTTGTCGTAGTTCTCCAGATTACTGACGAAGGCATCGGCCTTGTCCACCGGTAACAGCAGCGTGCTGGATGCGCCCTTGGCGTTGATCACCGGACGGTTGTAGGCGGGATTGAGCGAAACGAATTCTTTCAGGGGCATTTCAGCCAGGCGCGCGGCCACGGCCAGATCGATGCGCTGCCTGGTGGTGACAGTGGCGAAGTAGGCCTGGTTGGGGATGGAAGCAAGAGTGAGTCCGCTGGCGGCCGGGTCCATGATGATCTGCTTGATCGCCAGCAGTTTCGGCACGTAGTTGCGCGTTTCCGGCGGCATTTTCAGGCTGAGATAGTCGGTGGGCAGTCCCAGTTTTTTGTTTCTGGCGATGGCGCGCTGAACCGAACCTTCTCCCCAATTGTAAGCCGCCAGCGCCAGTTCCCAACTGTCGAACATGTCATGGAGTTTTTGCAGGTAGTCCAGCGCGGCGTCGGTCGCGGCGGTGACGTCGCGGCGTCCGTCGTACCACCAGTTCTGTTCCAGGCCGAAATTCTTGCCTGTGGAGGGAATGAACTGCCAGATGCCGGATGCGTGGCTGCGGGAATAGGCTTTGGGGTTGAAGGCGCTTTCGATCATCGGCAGCAGCGCTATTTCGGTCGGCATGCCGCGTTTTTCGACTTCCTCGACGATGTGGTAGAGGTAAAGCTGGCTGCGGTCGATCATCCGTTCGACGTAATCAGGGCGGTTGGCATACCAGGCTACATGGGTTTGCACCAGTGGCGTGTCCATGTCCTGCAGGGTGAAACCGTCGCGTATGCGTCCCCATAAATCCGACGGCTCATCCTGCAGGGCCGCATCGCTTTCTTTCTTCTCCTGGGCGGCAAGGATTTCGGAGCTGGGCTGCAATAAAAGCGTTGCCCCGTCTTCGGCCGGTGCGGCCAGCGCCTGTTTGAGCGGTTGGGCAGAGGATTCGGGTCCGTTGGGGGACAAGTCCCCTGCATTTGCTGCGGTCGCGTGCAAAGAGAAAACGGTCGCCAGCGCGAGGAGAAATGGTAGGGTAAATCGCATGCGTTTTGTGGATTTCTGCTTGATAAACCAGAGCGATAGTATCCAGTAATCCCTTGCCGCGTCAAGGGAATGTTTACCTTGATTCGTCAGCGTTCAATTTGTAACAAGTTGTATTAAAACGTGTTTCTGAATTCACGGATAGCCGCAAATACGCTGACCGGGTCGGCGAGCGAGCGTTTGGCAAAAGTTTCGGCTGCATCGATCACCCCTGGCTTATCCCAGCGCAGGAAAGGATTCGTCGCTTTTTCAAGCGCGATCGTTGACGGCAGTGTGGGCAGGCCCTGCTCCCTTGTTTGCAGGTCATGTGTTTCGCGTTCCTGCAGGGCGAGGTTGCCGGGTTCGACGAGTTTTGCAAAGAGGATGTTTTCCAGGGTGTATTCATGGGCGCAATAAACGCGCGTATCGTCCGGCAGGGCGGCAAATTTCCCCAGCGAGACGAACATCTGCGCGGGCGTGCCTTCGAAAAGCTTGCCGCAGCCGCAGGCGAACAGCGCATCGCCACAAAACAGGGAATTTGCGCCATAATAAGCGACGTGGCCAGCGGTGTGGCCTGGTACGTCGATCACCTTGAACGCCGCGCCCAATTCCGGCAATTGCACCGCATCGCCTTCACCCACGGGGTGCGTGACGGTGGAAATGTTTTCCCCCCGTGGGCCGAAAACCGGTACCTTGCCGTGCCGCAGCAGTGCGGCGTTTCCGCCGGTATGGTCGCGGTGGTGGTGAGTGTTCAGGATGGCCGCCAGCCGCAGGCCGTGGCGGCCGAGATAATCCAGCACCGGTTCGGCATCGCCGGGGTCCACAGCGGCGGCGTAGCGCCCATCGCTGATCAGCCAGATGTAGTTGTCTTCGAAAGCAGGGACAGGAATGATCTTCATGGCGGTATGGTCGTGTTAACCCAGCATGATGTCAATGGCGACGAATGGTTCGAAACCCCGCTCGGGCGCTATCTGATCGAGCGCGAACTGGCCTTTTTCGACCAGGCGGTGGCGGATATTTTCGGCTTCAACGCGTTGCAGGTCGGCTTTGCCCGGCATGACCTGCTGCGCACGAACCGCATGCCCAAGAAATTCTCCGTCGCGCCGGAATTCCCGGCAGGCCTGGACGGGGTGATAAAATTGCGCGCCGAGCCGGTTGGTCTGCCCCTCGCCAGCCAGTGCATCGACTTGTTGCTCTTGCCGCATGTGCTGGAATTCAGCGCCCACCCTCATCAAATATTACGCGAAGCGGAGCGGGTGCTGATGCCGGAGGGGCAGGTGATCATCAGCGGTTTCAACCCCTTCAGCCTGTGGGGGCTGCCGCGTTTACTGCCAAGCTGCAAACACGATTACCCGTGGCACGGGAATTTCATTTCCCTGCCGCGCATCAAGGACTGGCTGGCCTTGCTCGGGTTTGAAGTGGTCGCCGGACGGATGTGCTGCTATGCGCCACCGTTGCGCAGGGAACAATGGCTGCGCCGTTTCCGCTTCATGGAGGCGGCGGGCGACCGCTGGTGGGCACTGGCCGGCGGCGTCTATTTTTTGAAGGCGAAGAAAAGGGTTGCGGGTATGCACTTGATCATGCCGAGCTGGAACAAAAGCCCGGCGGCAAAGAAAGCGCTTGCCCCGGTGCCGCAGAAGATGGTCAACAATAAAATATCTCAATAAGCGAAAATGGCAGAGCACAAGGAAATTCCGGAACAGCGGCGCAACATCGTGGAGATTTACACCGACGGCGCCTGCAAGGGCAATCCCGGCGTAGGTGGCTGGGGCGCCTGGCTGCGCTATTCCGGGCACGAAAAGGAAATCTGCGGCGGCGAGAAAGTGACCACCAACAACCGCATGGAACTGACCGCCGTGATCCGGGCGCTGGAGGCATTGTCGCGCCCCTGCATCGTAAGGCTGCATACCGACTCGCAGTATGTGCAGAAGGGCATCAGCGAGTGGATCCATGCCTGGAAGCAGCGCGGCTGGCGCACGGCTGACAAGAAGCCGGTGAAGAACGAAGACCTGTGGCGGCGTCTGGATGAGCTTGCCGCAGGCCATGAGATCGAGTGGCGCTGGGTCAAGGGCCATGCCGGGCACGAAGGCAACGAACGGGCCGACAGGCTGGCCAACCGGGGTGTAGAGGAATTGACCTGAAAACTGTTTTTATCCACGGATTACACGGATTACACGGATTATCAATGGGCGGCTTTGAGAGGGTCGCTCACCCTCCGGGAGATTGAAGATCTATGCACAATCCCCCGTGTTATCTGTGTACATCCGTGTACATCTGTGGCTATATGGTCTTTATAAGGATTTAACAAAATGCGGCAAATCATTCTGGACACCGAAACCACGGGCCTGGACGCCAATCAGGGGCACCGTATCATCGAAGTGGCCGCGGTGGAAATGGTCAACCGGCGTTTGACGGCAAACCATTTCCATCATTACCTCAATCCGCAGCGCGAGATCGATCCGGGCGCCCAGCAGGTGCATGGCATTACCCTGGAATTTCTGCAGGATAAGCCGCTTTTTCGCGATATCGTCAAGGATTTCATCGAGTTCGTCAGTGGCGCGGAGCTCGTCATTCACAACGCCCCGTTCGATATCGGCTTCCTCAACAGCGAGCTGAAACTGCTCGGGATGGACACGATAGATAAATATTGCCCGGCTGTGGTCGATACCCTGAAAATGGCCAAGGAGCTGCATCCTGGGCAGAAAAACAATCTCGATGCGTTATGCCGCCGCTATCAGGTGAACAATTCCAGCCGCACCTTGCACGGCGCATTGGTGGATACGGAATTGCTTGCCGAGGTTTTTCTCTCCATGACGCGGGGGCAGGATAGCCTGATCGTCGAGACCAGCGAAGCGGGTAGCAGTCACGCCGGTTTAAGCGGAAATTACGTGCCGCGCGACCTGGTCGTTCTGGCGGCGACAGCGGAAGAAGTGCAGGCCCACCGCGCCTGCCTGGGTGAAGTTGACAAGGCCAGCAAGGGTGCCTGCCTGTGGATGGCGCTGGAAAATCCTGCCTAGTAGTTAGTCACGTTGAATTTGCATGATTTTCTTGTAGGGCCGAATTCATTCGGCCAAATGTGCGAATGAATTCGCACCTACAAAGAACGCACAGTCGTTTTAAGTTGACTGACAACTAGTGCTCCCGGTGCCAGATCAGCTTGCCGTTCTTGTGCACTTCCTTGACGCGGTGGTAGGGGACTGAGTGGACTTCTCCCTCGTCATCGACGACCTGAAGGAAAAAGTGATCCGTCGAATCGACCTGCACTTCGCGTAAAGGAACGCTGATGATCCGGTCCAAAACGCGGTCGTAATAGCCGATCGTGAAGTCGCCTGTTCCAAACTCCTTGTCCCATCGTATCCTGTCGAGCAATTCCTGGATCGTTTGCATTGAATCAACTCAACCATTTTGTCCGGAGGCCGTAGCGTCAGACAAGCCGTGTGGAGGCGGGTTACTTTTTCTCTTTGACGGTGAATGCCAGGTTGGTGAAATCGACCCCGCCCAAAAGCACGCCGATGGGCGGCATGATCACATCGCCGACAAAGGACGAAACTATTTTGCCGAATACTGCGCCGACGATGATGCCGACAGCCATGTCCACCACATTGCCCTTTACTGCAAATCCTTTGAATTCGCTTATCATACCCATAAGTACGCTCCTTCATTTCTTATTGTATTGAAGTTTAGTCGGATTTTCCGGAATTGTTTTTTTGGGGGGGCAGAATGCCCAAAAACTGGACGCCAATATAAATGATGAAACGCTAATATGACAGAAAACGACTGGCTTGACATGGGGATGCTGCTGATTTGCTGGCTGGGGTACATCGTCCTGCATTCGGTTCTGGCTGCTCTGGGGGCGAAGCGCTGGGTTGCCGCGCATTATCCTGATCTGATGCCGTTTTACCGGCTGGGATTTAATGTTTTTGCGCTACTCCTGCTGTTGCCGATCCTGTGGCTCATGGTCAGCCACCCCGGGCCGACGTTTTGGCGCTGGCAGGGTGTGGGCGCCTATATGGCCAACGGACTGGCGCTGGCTGCAATCCTTGGTTTTCTGCGCTCATTGAAAGACTACGACATGCAGGAATTCCTCGGATTCAGGCAGTTGAAAGCGCACACGCAGCGGGTTGAGGATCTGGAGGCTTTCCATCTTTCCTGGTTTCACCGCTATGTCCGTCACCCCTGGTACTTCTTCGGACTGATCCTGATCTGGACGCGTGACATGAATGCGGCGTTGCTGTTGTCAGGCGTGATGATGACGATTTATTTCATCATCGGCTCCCGCCTGGAGGAAAAAAAGCTCCTGGTTTATCACGGCGAAACTTACCGCCGCTACATGGAACGGGTCCCGGGCCTGATTCCCTTGCCCTGGAAATCACTCACGGCAGAGGAAGCGAACGCATTGCTGAAAAAAGAGCAATAATCAGGTCGGCCCTGAATTGAGCCCTGATGTATCTATAATGAATATGGGGTATTTCTTGTGCGAGGCCAGTTGTCATGCTTCCGACCATGTTGCGCTTGCCTGTCGAATTGCTGCCGCAGCCGGACGAAACCACCTGTGGGCCGACCTGCTTGCATGCCATCTACCGCTATTGGGGCGAAGACGCGTTATTGGAAGACGTGATTTTCCGCACCCACAAAATGGTGCACGGCGGCACCTTTGCCGTCTTCCTTGCCTGCGACGCCCTGCGCAGGGGATACCAGGCCACAATCTATAGCTATAACCTGACGGTTTTTGACCCGACCTGGTTCGTTCCGGGGGTGGACATTGCCGAGCGCTTGCGGATGCAGCGGGAGGCGAAAAGCGATGCCAGACTGCACCAGGTTACCGCGGGCTATCTGGAATTTCTGAGCCTGGGTGGCCGCCTGCGCCTGACGGATCTCTCCCGCCCCCTGATTCGTGGTCTCTTGCGCCGCAACCTACCCATACTTACGGGTCTGAGTTCCACCTATCTCTATCGCAGCGCGCGAGAATATGGGCCGGATGATGTTCCGGACGACGTGCGTGGCTTGCCGGCCGGACATTTCGTCCTGATAGCAGGTTACAGTCGTAAAGATAGCACCGTGCTGGTGGCTGATCCGTACGGGCGTCATCCCTATGGCCCGTCCCACCAGTACTGGATCAATATCGATCGCGTGCTGGGCGCCGTGCTGCTGGGCATCGTAACCCACGATGCCAACCTCCTGGTTATCCATCCGCCGCGCAAGGTTTACCGTGAGCATCCTCGTCGTCGTTAACACCCCCAGGGACTGGCCGCTAGACATCCCAGGCGTGACCGTTGTTCCGGCGCGGGCATATCTCACCGACCCTGCCTTTGGCGAGGATCGTTTTGCCAGGGTATTCAACCTGTGCAAGTCATATCGCTACCAGAGCCTCGGCTACTATGTCTCGCTGCTCGCCGAGGCCCGCGGGCATAGGCCGATGCCAAGGATAAGCACCATCGAGGACTTGCAGTCGCCCAATCTGGTGCGGCTGATCGTCCAGGGACTGGACGATCTGATGCAGAAGGCTCTTTCGCCGATCAAGTCGGAGTCATTCGAGCTCAGCATCTACTTCGGCCGCAACCTCGCCAAGCGCTATGACCCGCTCAGTCGCCAGTTGTTCAACCTGCTGCAGGCGCCGTTTTTACGTGCCAAATTCGAGCGCCGCGGCGATCAGTGGCATCTCCGCAGCATACGGCCGATCGCCGCCAGCGATATCCCTCCCCAGCATCAGGAGTTTGCGATCCAGGCCACCACGGACTATTTTCTCGGACGCAGGCGAAGGGCGCGAAAACCGGGCGTGCCGCGCCACGACCTTGCCATCCTGTACGACCCCGGCAATCCGGAGCCGGCATCCAATGCCAAGGCATTGCGGAAATTCGAAAAGGCAGCGCAGGCGCTGGGGATGCATGTGGAATTCATCACCCGGGACGACTTCGGCCGCCTGGCCGAGTTTGACGGGCTGTTCATCCGCGACACGACCTTCGTGAACCACTATACCTACCACTTTTCCAGGCGGGCGATGGCCGAAGGGCTGGTGGTGATCGACGATCCGGACTCCATCCTGAAATGCAACAACAAGGTTTATCTTGCCGAACTGCTGTGCCGGCATCATCTGCCTGCCCCCAAGACCCTGCTGGTGCACCGCGACAATGTGGGAGAGATTGTTCCCTCGCTTGCGCTTCCTTGCGTGCTCAAACAACCCGACAGCTCCTTTTCCCTGGGGGTGGTCAAGGTGGAGACGGAGCCGGAGTTGCGCGCCAGGGTGGCGGAGTTGCTGGCGAAATCGGAGCTGATCATTGCCCAGGAATATCTGCCCACCGGGTTCGACTGGCGGGTGGGTATTCTGGACCGGCGGCCTTTGTTCGTGGCCAAGTACTACATGGCCACGGGGCACTGGCAAATTATCAGGCACGGCAAGGAGGCGCGCGATTTTGTCGAAGGCCCCACCGAGGCCGTATCCCTGGACGAAGCGCCGAAGAAGGTGGTGAAGGTCGCGCTCAAGGCGGCCAACCTGATCGGCGACGGGTTCTACGGCGTCGATCTCAAACAGGTGGGGAAGCGCTGCTACATCATCGAGGTCAACGACAATCCCAACGTGGATGCCGGCAATGAGGACGGCGTGCTGGGGGATGCGCTCTATCGCGAGGTCATGGGCGTATTCCTGCGGCGCATCGAGGAACGCAGGCATGGAGTTACCCGATGAACGTCGGGCTGCATGCCTTTGCCGGCTATGGGATCGAGCTGGAATACATGATTGTGGACCGGCAAACCTTGTCGGTACTGCCGCTCGCCGACAAATTGCTGTTTCAGGAAGCGGGCGCCTGTACACCCGAGGTAAAACGGGGGATGCTCGCCTGGTCCAACGAGCTGGTCTTGCACCTCGTCGAGTTGAAGAACCCTGATCCGAGCCCCGCCCTCGAAATTCTTGCGGGTGCATTTCAGTCCGAGGCGGAACGAATCAACCGGGCGCTTGAGCCCATGGGGGCGCAGCTCATGCCCACCGCCATGCACCCCTGGATGGACCCGGTTGCCGAAACGCGCCTGTGGCCTCACGACAATGCGGCCATTTACCAGACCTATGACCGCATTTTCGACTGCAAAAGACACGGCTGGGCCAACCTGCAAAGCATGCACGTCAACCTCCCTTTTGCCGGCGATGCCGAGTTTGAGCGGCTGCATGCGGCGGTCAGGCTGGTGCTGCCTATCCTGCCGGCATTGGCGGCGAGTTCTCCCATTGCCGAAGGCAGACCCGCCGGCCCGATGGATTTCCGCATGGAGTCTTACCGTATGCACCCGCTAAGAATCCCGTCGATTATCGGCCGGGTGATTCCGGAAACTGTCCGGAGCCGGGCCGAATACGAGTCGAATATCCTCGTGCCGATGTATCGCGACATTGCGCCGCTCGACCCGGAGGGGGTGCTGCACCATGAATGGCTCAACGCACGTGGCGCCATACCACGATTCGACCGTGGCGCCATAGAAATACGCGTCATCGACATGCAGGAATGCCCCCGGGCTGATCTGGCGATTGCAGCCATAAGCACTGCGATTGTGCGGGCGCTTTACGATGCCGGGCTGGCCACTCTGGAGGCGCAGCAGGAGATCGGCACGGAGGCCTTGGCGGAAATCCTGCTCGCCTGCATCCGTGATGCCGATCTGGCCGTGATCGACAATGCCGCATACCTGCAGCTCCTGGGTTTCCCGGGCCGGTGCTGCCAGGCAGGGGAGCTGTGGCGGCATCTCGACGCGACGATGTCGCAAGGCAGCCCTGGTCTCCCGCAAATCTGGCGCGACCCATTGCATCTTATTTTGCAGCATGGGCCGCTCTCTCGCCGCATTCTGCGGGCATTGGGGCCGGAGTGGACGGAATCCGGGCGGCGGGAAGTCTACCGCGATCTTTGTGCATGCCTGGAGGAAGGGCGCATGTTTCAGGGACTGCAATAATGCCCGCCGCAACATGCCATTTCTTGATCACCTGCGAGCACGGCGGCAATCGGATTCCGTCCCGCTACCGGCACCTCTTCCCTGGCTGCGAAGCGTTGCTGAAAAGCCATCGCGGCTACGATGCCGGTGCGCTGGCCATGGCCAGAGACATGGCTGGCGTGCTTGCCGCGCCCTTGTTTTTTTCCACCACCAGCCGCCTGCTGATCGACCTCAACCGTTCCATCGGCCACCCGCGCCTGTACTCCGAGTTTACGCGGTGTGCGCCCAGTGCGCTGCGCCGCGAGATCCTGGAGCGGTACTACCTGCCTTACCGCAGCCGGGCCGAGGCGGATATTGCCGAGTCGGTGGCACGCGGAGGCCGGGTGATCCATATTTCCTCCCACAGCTTCACGCCGGTACTCGATGGCGAAGTGCGCAAGGCTGATATCGGCCTGCTCTACGACCCTGCGCGTTCGGGCGAGCTTGAACTGTGCGAGCGCTGGCAGGCATCCCTCAAAGCGCTGTTGCCCGGACTGAAGGTGCGGCGGAACTACCCCTATGCCGGCAAGGCCGATGGTTTGACCGCCTATCTCCGTCGCCGCTTTCAGCCCGGCGACTATGCCGGCGTCGAGCTGGAAATCAACCAGAAGCATGTCTTCAAAGGGGGGCGGCACTGGCAGCTATTGCGGGCTGGGGTGGTTGGGGCGCTGCGTCAAGCGCTATGCGATGTCTTATAAAACGAAAGCCCCGCATTAAGCGGGGCTTTCGTTTTATATAAGCTGGCGGAGTGGACGGGACTCGAACCCGCGACCCCCGGCGTGACAGGCCGGTATTCTAACCAACTGAACTACCACTCCAAAACACACAACAAGCACCGGTTGAACATGGTGCAAAATCAAGGGGCCCGGATTGCTCCAGGCCCCAAATCAGACTGGCGTCCCCAACCGGATTCGAACCGGTGTTATCGCCGTGAAAGGGCGGTGTCCTAGGCCTCTAGACGATGGGGACCTAATTGGTGGAGGTAAGCGGGATCGAACCGCTGACCTCTTGCATGCCATGCAAGCGCTCTCCCAGCTGAGCTATACCCCCGAAAGGCCGCCACTATACTTGGCGCCAGGGTTGCTTGTCAACAGGATTGTGCGCCTGTTGAAGCTTTTTACTCGTTCCCTTCGGGTATGTACGCCGAAATCCGTTTCAGGGTTTCCTCGCGACCGATCAATTCTAACACGGCATCCACCGAAGGTGTTTGCGTTTCTCCGGTGACGAGCAGGCGCAGCGGCATCGCCAGCTTGGGGAATTTCAGGCCGTGCGCGGCCACGACGGACTTCATCAGGCTGTTGATGGACTGTTTGTTCCATTCCGTCCGGCCCAGTTTTTCCTGCAGTTCGCGGATGACGGGGATGATTTCCGGCGTGATGTGCTCCGCCATCAGTTCGGGTGAAGGTGTCAGCGGCCGGTAGAAATACACGGCGGCATCGGCCAGTTCCTCGACGGTATTCACCCGCTCCTTGAGCAGGTCGATCACTTCCTCCATGCGCGGCCCTTTCTCGGGGTCGCAGCAATCCGCTTCCATGAAGGGCACTACCAGCTTCGACAGGCGCCGGCTGCCGGTTTTCTTGATGTATTGCTGGTTGAGCCAGAGCAGTTTTTCCGGGTTGAACTTGGCGGGCGATTTGGAGATGGCATCGAGGTCGAACCACTCGACGAATTGATCCAGGGAAAAAACCTCTTCATCGCCCTGCGCCCAGCCCAGGCGGGCCAGATAATTCAGCAGCGCCTCAGGCAGATAGCCGTCTTCCTCGTACTGCATGACGCTGACTGCGCCGTGACGCTTCGACAGGCGCTCGCCGTCGTGGCCCAGGATCATCGGCACATGGGCATACTGCGGCAATGGCGCCCCCAGCGCCTTGAGGATGTTGATCTGGCGTGGGGTGTTGTTGAGGTGGTCGTCGCCGCGGATGACGTGGGTGATGTTCATGTCCCAGTCGTCCACCACCACGCAGAAATTGTAGGTCGGCGTACCGTCGCTGCGCGCGATGATGAGGTCGTCGAGCTCGCTGTTGTGAACCACGACCCGGCCCTTGACCATGTCTTCGATTGCCACCACGCCGTCGAGCGGGGTCTTGAAGCGCACGACGGGTTGCACGCCGGCGGGCGGGGTGGCCTTGGAGTCGCGCCAGCGGCGGTCATAGCGCGGCTTTTGGCCGGCAGTCATCTGTGCTTCGCGCAACTTCTCCAGTTCTTCCTTGCTGGCGTAGCAATAATAGGCCTTGTCCTCGTCCAGCAGTTGCTGGATCACCTGCTTGTAGCGGCCCATGCGCTGCATCTGGTAGAAAGGGCCTTCGTCGTGGTCGAGTCCGAGCCAGCTCATACCATCCAGGATGGCCTGCACCGATTCCTGGGTGGAGCGTTCGAGATCGGTGTCTTCAATGCGCAGCACGAAGGTGCCTTTGTGCTTGCGCGCGTAGGCCCATGAAAACAGGGCAGTGCGAGCGCCGCCGATATGCAGGTAACCGGTCGGGCTGGGGGCGAAACGAGTGCGGACCATGTTCTTTTACTGTAAGGATAAAAGGGGCTATTTTACGACAATCGGAAAGAAACTTCGTAGAAATTGAGGCGGCCGATTTATGTCGCGGGCGATTTATGTCGCGGCCGATTTATTGACCTTGTTTGGGCAATATGATTTAATTGCGCCTCTTTATCGGGTGGTTAGCTCAGCGGTAGAGCACTGCCTTCACACGGCAGGGGTCACAGGTTCAATCCCTGTACCACCCACCAAAAACAATGGCTTAGGTTAACCCTAGTAGTCAGTCATATTGAAACCGGTGGACAATCTCGTCATTCCGGCGAAAGCCGGAATCCAGAAAAATCAACAACCTGGACACCGGCTTTCGCCGGTGTGACGGTTCAACTCATCCATGCTTTTCACCGTGACTGACTACTAGGCCATTTTTATTTCTGAATTTGTCGTTTTTGGGACACTAAACTTTCAGCAGGCCATCTGCCTGAAGGATTGAGGTCGGTTGGCAATAGTGGAGCCCAACGGGTTAAACGGCGAGCAGATTTTCATAATATCGCCGCGTGAAGGCAGCGGGTGACAGGTAGCCGAGGCGTGCCTGTTTTCGCTGCCGGTTGTAGAAGATCTCGATGTGCCCGGTGATCTCCCGTATTGCCTGCGCTTCGGGTACGGTAGCGCCGGTGGTGCACCAATTCATTCTTGAGCGTTCCCCAGAAACTTTCCATCGGGGCGTTGTCCCGGCAATCTCCCTTGCGGCTCATGGATGCGGTCATGCCAAATTGCTTCAGCAGTTTCTGGTAATCATGCGCGCAGTACTGGCTGCCGCGATCCGAGTGGAGAATCAGGCCCCTGGCCGGACGCTTGGCGGAAGCACCCCGGAACAGCGCCTGCATGACCAGGTTTTTCGTCATCCGCTCGCTCATGCCGCCACGTTTCCCGCGCTTGCGTAAATGAACCGCGCGGTGGAGTCGGGCTGGTCGCGAGAACTCCCGATATTGCATCCACATAGCATTTGTATTATGCTTTGTATTACATTGCTCTGTGTGAGAGGAACCATCATGAGAATGCTCTCGGTAAGGCTGGATGATGAGGAAAGCGCTGCGTTGCAGGCCATTTGTGCGCAAACCGGAATGACCAAAACCGAGGTGGTTAAGGCGGGGATCATGACACTGGCCAAGCAGCGTGTTAAACGGAAATCCGCTTATGAGCTGGCGGAAGAGATGGGGCTTGTCGGGTGCTTTGACGGGCCCGAAGACTTGGCGGAGAACGCCGGGAAATACGCCAGGGAACGCATCTTTGAAAAACACCATCCTCGTTGATGCCGGCCCCATCGCCGCGCTGATGAACAGGCGCGACAAGCACCACCAGCGCGCAACAGAATTATTCAGGGGGTTTTCAGGGGCAATGATGACCACCTGGCCGGTGTTGACCGAGGTTTCCCATTTGCTGCCCGATCATCTGCACGTTGGATTCATGCGCTGGGTGGCAGCGGGCGCCCTGTCAATTCATGAGATGCCAGCCTCAGCCGCTGAAGAAATCGCCGGCCTGATGGGAAAATACAATGATCGCCCGATAGATTTGGCGGATGCATCTCTGGTCTGGTTGGGGGCGCGTTGTGGGGTAATCCAGATCGCCACGATTGATCTTGACGATTTTTCTGTCTATCTCACCCATAAAAACCGCCACTTCACCAATATTTTTTGATTCGGCATTAAAGATTTCTTCACATGTGAACATGAAGATCCTCGCCCTCGATACTTCCACCGAACTGTGTTCCGCCGCCTTGTGGCTCGACGGGGAATTGCTCGTGCGTGAAGAACTTGCAGGTCAACGGCACTCCGAGCTGATTCTGTCCATGGTGCAGGGCTTGCTTGTTGAGGCAGGGGCTGATTTGAAGTCATTGGACGGTATTGCATTCGGCGAGGGCCCCGGCTCTTTTACCGGTTTGCGCATAGGCTGTGGCGTGGCGCAGGGCCTGGCGTTCGGTGCGGACTTGCAGGTGGCGGGCGTATGCACTTTGCTGGCGATGGCCGAAGCTTCGGGCGCAACGCGCGTGATCTCGTGCCTGGATGCGCGCATGGGCGAGGTTTACCATGCCGTCTATGAAAAAAATTGCAACGATTGGCGCATTTGCAGTGCGCCTGGACTGAGTGCGGCGCAGGATGCGCCGGACCTTGCGGGGGAGCAATGGACCGGCTGCGGCAACGGCTTTGCGGCCTATGGCGAGGCGCTTCGGGCCCGCTATGCCGGGCAGATCGAGTCGGTGATGCCCGCGATACTGCCGCATGCGGCTGATATCGCCAGGCTCGGGGCGGCGCAGTTCCTGCGCGGCCAGGGCAGGGATGCGGCGGATGCGGCGCCGCTGTATATACGCAATAAAGTTGCCCTGAAGACGAGCGAACGATGAGTGCCCGGTTGCAGGAAATCGCCGCTTTCCGCCCGATGTGTCTGGAGGATGTCGAGGCGGTGCTCGCCATCGAATGCGAGATTTATCCTTTCCCCTGGAGCTATGGCAATTTCCGCGATTCGCTCAGTGCCGGTTACAGTTGCTGGGTATTCGAGTTCGGCGAATTTCTGATCGGCTATGCGGTATTGATGGTGGCGGCCGGTGAGGCGCACCTGCTCAACCTCGGCATTGCCAGCGGCTGGCAGGGCAAGGGGCTGGGGCGCAAGTTTCTCCGGTACATGATCCGGCTGGCGCGCGACTACCATGCCGAAGTCATGCTGCTGGAAGTGCGGACTAGCAACATTGCGGCGCGCCGCCTTTACGCCACTGACGGTTTCCGCGAGATCGCGGTGCGCAAGAACTACTATCCTGCCGAGGATGGGCGCGAGGATGCCATTCTGATGGAGCTGCCGTTGTGATGGGCCGACGCGAGCTTTACCTCACGGAAATGGGGCTGGGCCCGGTGTGGCGGCTCAGGTCTGCTCCGGCGCAAGCTGCGGAAGGTGTCCGTGGGGAAGCCTTGGGCTGGAACGAGCTGAAAAGCCGTGTTGCAGCTTGCACGGCGTGTGAATTGCACAGCACCCGTACCCGGACGGTGTTTGGCGTCGGCGACGAGAACGCCGACTGGCTGTTCGTCGGCGAAGCGCCCGGTGCGGACGAGGACGCCCAGGGCGAGCCCTTCGTCGGCCAGGCCGGCAAGCTGCTCGACAACATGCTGAAAAGCATCGGCCTGAAGCGCGGCGAAAATGTGTATATCGCCAATGTGCTGAAATGCCGTCCGCCCGGCAACCGCAACCCGCTGCCGGCGGAGGTGGCGAAATGCGAGCCCTATCTCCGGCGCCAGGTCGAACTGATCAGGCCGAAGCTGATCGTGAGCCTGGGAAAATTCGCCGCCCAGACCCTGCTCGGGCAGGATGCCACGATTGCCAGTCTGCGCGGCAGCGTGCATGCCTACCAGGGCATCCCGCTGATCGTGACCTACCACCCCGCTTATCTGCTGCGTACCCTGCCGGACAAGGCCAAGGCGTGGGAAGATTTGTGCCTGGCGAAACAGACCATGCAGGACTTGTGTTCCGAAAATTCAGCTACCATATAAATCAAGCTGTCTCTATCGACCAGGAAAGATTCCCGCTTGCGCGGGAATGAGTGCGCCCGTAAAGGCGTCACATCTGCACGGTGGAAGTCCGTGTCGGAGTAAGCCAAGACTCCGTAGCCGAAGGTAACTGCGTCACTGTGAAGAGGGGTGGAGAGCAACCGGAAGCGAAC
>JAJYXP010000020.1 GCA_021801705.1 Pseudomonadota bacterium | reverse complement strand
TCAAACACTATCGCCGAATTTTTAGTCGATTTGAGAAAAAAATGCTCAATTTCATGGGGATGCTGACGTTTGCGGCCTCTCTGCTGTGGTTGCGCTAAACAGGCGGCAATACGTCAACAGAACCTAGAGGTACGCCCAGACTTCATTGAACACCAACTAGCCCACGCTGTCCGCGATCCAAATGGACGCGCGTACAACAGGACAGCACATCTTGCCGAGCGCCGGAAGATGATGCAGCAGTGGGCGGACTTCCTTGACGAACTGAGGACAGGGGCGGTTATTGTGCCGCTTTGTGCCGCCTAGACTGCTATCGGCGCAATGAAAAGGAAGACTCTTCCAAGAGCGGCAAGGTAATTATGAGTATGCTTATAAAACAATATGTTATTGATAACATAGCGAAAGCAAGCGTAAGTAGTGGAACGATACTGTAGTTTGTAAACAGTAAGTTAGCGTAGTTTTGAGAAATATACAAAAACTGATTGGCGTACCGTTATCGCACCTTAAACCGAATATGGCAATCTACAAATAGACCCTTAGCTGGCCAGCGGTTCCAGTTCAATACGTACACGCTTCCCCAGGGCGGCAGCAGCGCCGGCAAGGGTTGTGAGGGTTAGGCTGGTGTCTGATTCGTCCAGCAAGCGATTCAGCGCCGCACGGCTGGTATGCATTTTTACAGCCAGAGCGGTTTTAGTGAGCTTCTGCGCTTTCATCTCTTGGCCGATCTGCCAGGCGATGACACGTTTGACCGCCACGGCGGTTACATCTTCCAATATCGCCTCTTCGGCCAGGAAGTCGTCAAGGCTGCTGCCGATGTGCTTTTCATTCATGATTGGCTCCTTAAATCCCCGATCCGCCGCTTGGCCAATGCCAAGTCATCCTTCGGGGTTTTTTCCGATTTCTTGATAAATCCATGCAGTAAAATCATCACGCCGTCGGAGGCCGTGAATAGCACACGTGCAATCCTGCCTTCCAAGCGAATACGCACCTCCCATAGATCTTTGTCTAGTTTGCGCACCAGCGGCATTCCGAGTGGCCAGCCTAGTTGTACGGTCTTAAGGTCCTCACCAATAATCTTGCGATCCATGGCAGATAGAGTTTTAAGCCAGTCGCGAACCGGTTCTGAGTCGGAGGGGGTTTTATAAAACCGCGCTTGAAGAACTGGAGTTATCATAGTCAAAATCGTACCAACTTTGATACGAAAAAGCAATAACATTTCAAAGGGCAGGCCGAACGCGCACGTTACTTCCTGCAGACAAGCGCGGCGTAGCCGCAAGCAATAGCCATGACCGAGCAGGTCGAGCGGCCCGCTCGTACCTCGCCGGTTTGAGGCGTCGGATGGGTTAAGGTAAGGGGATTTGGCGGCACACGGAGCGTTTCCGCCAGAAGTGATAAAGCTATCCATTCTCTGCCTGCTGACCACGTATTTGAGCAGGATGAACGCTTATCCGCCTGGCTGAAGGCGAACCATGTTTCCCTGAAATCGCTGCTCCAACACACCTCATAACCTCACTTGGTGCGATGCAGGGCTGATCCAGGGTGAGCGGCAGGCAAGCGAACCTGTTCGGTGCAGGCCTCCACCTCAAAAGCAGCCGCCATCTGGCGGCTTTACTTCAACTCGATTCATTTCAATTCCATCCCTGAACCTTTCGGCAAACCTGGTGGCTCGCCGTGCATCAGGACCAAGTCATCTGGCGCCGGGAGAACGAGTCCATGACGTTTTCTGCCGCCGCCTGGTAGGGTTGGCCTCTCCTCACGTCACACGCACATTGCTGAACTGCCACGGGTCGTCCCTGTCCAGTTTCTCACCGAAGGGCCAGCCTCTGTCGCGCAGCGGCGTCCAGTCGCCATAGACCCCCACCACCTCACCCAGATACGGTTTGGCGATCTCCAGCACGGTCTCATAGTCGAGATCGTCAGGCTCCACCACGCCAGCGCGAGGATTGCGCAGTGCCCACACCATGCCGGCCAGAACCCCGGCGGCCACCTGCATGCTGGTGGCGTTGTTATAGGGGGCGAGTTGCCGCGCCTGCTCGATGGAGAGGCGCGACCCGTACCAGTAGACTCCCTTGGCGTTGCCCATCAACAGCACCCCCAGTTCATCCCTGCCGGCAGTGATCTCGTCGCGGATGATCCGCCGGTTGCGCTGCGGCTGCCAGTTCCTGCCTGCCATTTCGTGCATCGAGAGGAGCGCATCGTCGCAAGGTTGGTAGGCGTAATGGACCGTTGGCCGGTAGACCACTGCGCCGTTTTCCCTCAGTGTAAGGTGATCGGCGATGGAGATGGTCTCACCGTGTGTGATCAGCAAACCGTGGTAAGGCCCTTCGAGGGGCGTCCAGCTGCGCACGCGGGTGGCGGCGCCGGGGCGGTTGAGGTAGATGCAGGCATCACAGCCCGATTCGTGCCGCGCGCCGTCGGCCGGCCAATGGCGCTCATGCGTGCCCCACCCCAGTTCTGAAGGCTGGAGCCCCTCGGAGATGAAACCTTCCACCGACCAGGTGTTGACGAACTCGCCGCGCTGCTTGCGCCGGGCCATCGTCTGGGTATCGCGTTCTGCGATATGGATCGCCTTGATGCCGAGACGGCAGGCCAGCCTGGCCCAGTCCTCATGGCATGCCGGTTTTTCCACTGCGACGCCGCTATCCAGTGCGATATCAAGCAGCGCCTGTTTGACAAACATCGAAGCCAGGCCGGGGTTGGCACCTTGGGTCACCACCGCAGTCGGGCCTGGTCCGGCGGCGCGCCCGTAGGCCAGGACCTCTTCACGCAGCGCGTAATTGGTGCGCTGCGCTACCGGTTTCGAACTGTCGGTATAGCCACCGGCCCACGGTTCGATGCTGGCGTCCAGGTAGAGTGCGTCGCGCCGGCGGCACAACTCGATCAGCGCCAGGCTGGAGACATCGACCGAGAGATTGAGCAGGAAATCGCCCTTGCCCAGCAACGGCTCAAGCACGGAGCGATAGTTTTCCCTTGTCAGCGTATGCCGCGTGAAGGCAACGCCGGATTCGCGGGCGATGGCGGCGCCTTCCTCATTCGCGGCCACTATCCTTATCTGTTGCGGCCGGATATCAAGGTGCCGAAACAGCAGCGGCAGCGTGGCCTGGCCAATACAGCCAAAACCCACCATCACCAGGTTGCCGGGAAAGCGTGCATGTTTGATCTCAATTTTCAATGTCGCCCCTCAAAGCAGCTCCCGCAGCCGGTAATAGAGCATCCCCAGCACCAGCGCCGGGGTGCGCAGCAGCGCACCGCCCGGAAATGAATGATGCTTGATGCGCGACAGCAGATCGAAGCGCTCCGCCTGCCCGGCAATGGTCTCAGCCGCCAGTTTGCCCGCTATCACCGCCATCGCCAAGCCATGGCCGGAAAAGCCTTGCAGGTAATAGACGTTGCTGCCCAGCCGGCCGAAATCCGGCGCCTGATTCATGGTGATATCGACGAAGCCGCCCCACACATACGGCACCGGCAGATCCGCCAACTGCGGGAAGACCGCCAGCATCCGCTGCCGCATCCGCCCCACCAGATTGAGCGGCGTCACGGTGCTGTAGCTTTCGCCGCCGCCGAAGAGCAGACGATGGTCGGCAGTCACGCGGAAATAGTCGAGCACCAGATTGGTGTCGAACGCCGCCACCCGCTGCCGTCTTGACGACGGGGCTGTCGCCGCGCTCGATCCGGATGGCCGCCGAATTTTCGAAGATCTGCGCAGCGGCCGCGCGCGCCGCAACGGCCAGGCCGAGACAATATTTCAGCGGATGGAGGTGGCCCGATTGCGCATCGAATGCCCCTGCATGGATCAGCACGCCGTTGCCGTACAGCCTCCTGGCCACCTCGCCCAGACGCTTGCCCTGGTCGAAACGCATTTGCGTGGTCCGCGAGACCTCTGCCAGTTCGGGGTGGTTGACCTCCAGATACAGCCGCTTCTGGCACTGCACGCCCGCCATCACCCTGGATTTGGTAAGCCCCTGCTACGCATCATACCTCTTTGATTGCCTGTATTTTTTCATTATGGCAAGAAACAGGCTCGCCTGTTGGGCCATATGCCACTGCATACTGTTCCCGACAGAATAATGCGCACCCGATAAATTGATGCGCAAAAATTGCACTTCTTAAAATTTGTGCTATTTTTGAATTGAAGCGCCGATTTGAATTAAAGAAGCAAACAGCTTGCGGGCGCTTAATAAATACTGCTAAAGCGGAGTAAATACAGAAACCCGTTCCGGCAAGAAAAAGCTGAAGCGGGTTTCTGCTTTTGGGCCTTCCGGCCCGTCCCGGTCCCGGTCGTGAACCGGGGCAGTTGCCCCTTTAAGAAATATATCGAAGCCAACCCCTTTAGTTGCCAATATTCTATTTCCTTTTCAGATACTTGAAGCATATTCAAAGCCTGGAGTCAGAGTTGTGATGCACAAAGTGCACCAAATTAAGATCAATTCAGTGAGCTTATTTTAAATTATGCGATATATTCTTGTTTTATCAATTAGTTCAATTTGACACGAACTTCCAAAGCCCCTACAAGCGCGCCACCGCCTCAAGCATCGCCTTGCCCGGCCAGACCAGTTTCCCGTAAACCGTCGCAGGCCGGTGGTTAAGCTCGCAGGACACGGCAATCGGGTCCAAATCCATCACATTGGCAATCCGCATCGCCCACGCCTCCAAATCCTGCCGCGCAACGCGCAAGGAACCCTGCACCGAACGGTCGGTGGCCGTATCGAAACGAATCGGCCCCATCGCCAGTTCCGCCTTGCTGATCTGCGCAGGCGGGCAGCCAAAGGCCGCGAACGTGGCCAGATAAAGCGGCCTGAACCATTGGCCGCTCAACTCGGCAAAGCGCTCCTTGCGCAGGCCGGGGAGAAACAGCGTGTAGCGGGTTGCATCGTGGCAAAACATCACGCACTGCCGCCGATCGAGGGTAAACAGATGGGCATGCCAGCCGCCCAGCGGGCTGGTTTCTTCAAGCTGCACCGGCGAAACATCGGCCAGTTTGGCAGCGATTTTTTGGGAGCAGTGGATGATCATGGGGCGTTATGTTGAGGCTTCTCTCTTGTGCACGGTGCAAGACCAGATCAGGCAGGCACCACGATCAAGCCCTCCGCGACGTCACCGTAGGTCTTGTAGATACCGGCAAGAAGGGAATGGGCTGCAAGGGCGCATAGCGCGGCATCGACGGTGTCGATGTTGGTCAGCGGTGCCGTGGCTATCCCCGCCTCGCGCAGCAGTTCGCGCCGCACGGCACTCTTTCGTTTTGCGGAAACGACCCTCCCAGCCAGCGCGCAGGCTACCGCCTGGGGGAAGGTCTCGAAACACACCGGGCCCGAGGTTGCGTTGTCCCCATCAAATAGTGGGTAATGCGCTTCAAGAAGGCGAAACAGCTCGGCGCCATTGATCACCCAGCGGAAGAAATCCCGGCTTTCCGCCGCTACGCGGCTGGGTGTGGCAAAGGAGTGAATGCCCTCTGCAGCCAGCGCGCGTTCGGCGGGCCTCGCCCGGCCAGTCAGGCTCCAGCGGCAAGGCGCATCGACACCGACGGCCCGCGCTCCGATTCGCCGGCACCAATCAGCCATCGACGCCGCATCAGGGGTAGCGAACCTCTCCCAGTAGCGCCCCGCGTTGAGCGCCACCGCATGAAACCCCTTTTTCGGCCCGCCGACATCGATACCGACGACTATGCTGTTCTCGTCGGACAAGGGAAAACTCCTTCAGTGGGGTCAGGCCATACATTAATGCATGATTGCAAGACCTGACACCGGTGCGCGATCTGACTGGAATGCGGCGAAAATGTGTTTTCGAGTACACTGCTTACCTTGAACTACTGAACCGGGAAGGGGAGGAATGAGTTTCCGCCTCCACCAATAAACCAGAAATTGCCAATTTAATTGAGCCTGAGTTGCCCCATGAAGAGCAAACAAACCAAAGATATTGCGCTCGAAGCTCTTGAGTCTTTCGCAGCCACCATTCAATCTAAATTTAGCGTCGTAGTGGCGGGTCGCCAAGAAGACCAATTACGTCGGCCAGTGGATGAGTTACTGGAGAAGATTGGGCGCTCTCGGAATCTGGACGTTGTAGCAAAAGACGAAAGCACGCTGGAAGATCAACTTGGACGCCCCGATTTTGCCGTGACGGTGAATCGCCTGCTTTGCGGCTATATTGAACTGAAATCACCGGGAACGGGTGTGGATCCGCACCGCTTCAAGGGGCACAACAAAAAACAGTGGGAGCGATTCAGACACTTACCCAATCTGATTTATACCGATGGCAATGAGTGGGCGCTATTTCGTCATGGAGAAAGTATTCGGCGTGTCCGTTTTGACGATGATTTAACTGTCATCGGTGCGCGCGCCGTAAACAGTAAGTCCGTTGCAGACATGCTGGTATTGTTGGCAGATTTCTTTCAGTGGGAACCCATTGTTCCTAGCTCTGCCAAGCAGTTGGCTGAATTACTCGCGCCGCTTTGCCGGATGTTGCACGACGATGTGCTCGATGCTCTAAACAAACGCTCCGAAGCCATGCTGTCTGTGGCGCGAGACTGGCGCCGTTACCTTTTTCCAGAAGCCAGCAATCAGGTGTTTGCCGACTCCTACGCGCAGACGGTGGTCTTTGCTTTGCTCCTTGCTCGTTCAGATGGCAGTGACACCCTCCTGCTGGACCGTGCAATCCAGCAGCTCACCGGCTCAAATAGCCTGTTATCCCGCGCCCTGGAAGTGCTGACAGATTCCCAGTTGAGCGACGACATCGGCGCATCCCTGAATTTGCTCCAGCGCGTTATTCAAGCTGTACCAACGGGCACGATGTCACGCGGAAGGCGCGATCCGTGGCTGCACTTCTATGAAGATTTTCTTGCCGAATACGACCCCAAGCTGCGCAAGGATGCCGGTGCCTACTACACGCCGGTGGAAGTGGTGCAGGCTCAAGTGCGGCTGGTGGATGAGTTGCTGCGGGAGAAATTTCACAAAAAGCTGGGCTTCGCAGATGGAGATGTCGCCACCCTCGATCCAGCTGTCGGCACCGGCACCTACCTGCTGGGCATCGTTGAGCACGCCCTACAGCGAGTTCGAAGCGAGGAAGGCGATGGCGCGATAATTGGACGGGCCGAAAGTCTTGCCAAGCAACTCTACGGTTTCGAGATCATGGTGGGCCCCTATTCGGTGTCTGCACTTCGCCTTACACGCATGATTCACGACTACGGCGCAAAGGTGCCGCGCCAGGGTGTCGGCATCTGCCTCAGCAACACGCTGGAATCGCCGCACGAAAAAATTCCAGAATTGCCCCTGCTTTACAAGCCCATCGGGGACGAGCACAAGCGCGCCCGCGCTATCAAGGACATCCAGCCGGTGCTGGTGTGCATCGGCAATCCGCCCTATGACCGGCACGAAGCGGCAAACGCAGAAAATCACATGATGACTGGCGCATGGGTGCGCTGGGGCGAGAGCAAGAACGGCAAAGATGCCATCCTCAACGACTTCATCGAGCCGGTGAAAAAGGCCGGCAAGGGCGGACAGCTCAAGAATCTTTACAACCTCTACGTTTATTTCTGGCGCTGGGCGCTGTGGAAAGTGTTCGAGCACGAACACCCCGGCGTCATGCCCGGCCCGGGCATCGTGACCTACATCACCGCTTCATCCTATCTCGACGGCGACGCTTTCCTCGGCATGCGCGAGCACATGCGGCGGCTGTGCGACGATATCTGGATCGTAGACTTGGGCGGCGAAGGTCGCGGCACCCGCCAGGATGAAAACGTGTTCAATATCCAGACCCCGGTGGCCATCGCCATCGCCGTGCGCTATGGTGCACCGGACCCGGCAACACCGGCGCAAGTGCATTACTGCCGATTGGAGGGCAACCGAGCGGCCAAGCTGGAAAAGCTGGAAAGCATCGAGGGCTTTGGGAATCTGCGTTTCGAGACCTGCCCTGCTGAATGGCGAGCACCGTTCCGGCCGCAAAACAAGGCTGCCTTTTTCGACTGGCCGCAGGTCACTGACCTGATGCCGTGGCAGCATTCCGGTGTGCAGGGCAAGCGAACTTGGCCGATAGGATTGACCCGTGAAGTGCTCGGGAACCGTTGGAACAATTTACTCAAAACGGTGGATCGTTCTTCGTATTTCAAGGAAAGCACAGACAGAACGGTAAACGGCAAATACAAAGCGCTTTGGGGTGACTCCGAATCGTCCATACCCATCGCCGACTTGAATCCCAACGCCTCCTGTCCCAAGGTTCAAGGCTATGGATATCGCTCCTTTGATCGGCAGTTCATCATTGCAGACACAAGGTTGTTATCGCGACCGCGAGAAACGCTCTGGCTGAGCCACTCAAGCACCCAGCTCTATTTTTCAAGTCTCCTAACCAGCACACTTGGATCAGGCCCAGCTCTGAACATCAGTGCCGAAGTGCCCGATCTTCACTATTTCTGCGGACGAGGCGCAAAAGACATACTGCCTCTTTACCGCGATGCACAAGCCCAGCATCCCAATTTGCATCCGGCCTTGCCTGCTGCGCTGAAGCAGTCTTTTGGGCGGGTGACTGATGCCGAAGAGATTGCCGCCTATCTCTACGCCGTGCTCGCCCACCCCGGCTATACGGCGCGCTTTCATGAGGTACTGGAAAACCGCGAGGTGCGCGTTCCCGTTACGCTGGATAAGGAACTGTTCGAAGCAGCCGCTAATATCGGACGGCGGCTCATTTACTTGCATAGTTTTGGCGAACGCTTTGCGCAAGGCCAAACCTGGCCGCATGGCCGTGCCCGCTGCGCCAAGGCTATTTCAACAGAAAGCCTGCCAGAAAAATTCAGCTACGATGAGGCAACGCAGACGCTGCATGTCGGCGACGGCCTGTTCAAGCCGGTCGCGTCGGCGGTGTGGGAGTTCGAGGTTTCGGGGCTCAAAGTGGTGCAGTCCTGGCTCGGTTACCGCATGAAGAGCCGCAAAGGGAAAAAATCCTCTCCGCTTGATGACATCACGCCAATCAATTGGCCGCCGGAATTCACCTCAGAATTGCTGCGCCTGTTGCACCTTCTGGAAGAGTCACTTGAAATCTATCCGCAGCAGACGACATTGCTGGAGCAGATCGTCAAAGGCCCGCTGCTGAATGCAGACCAGTTGGGAGCGCCGCCCGACGAATATCGCAAGCCGCCTGCGAGCCACGGAACGCAATATCAGCTAGAAATTTGAGAGGCTTTATTCCCATAGCTGATACGGGAATCAATAGGGTCGGACTCGATTGATATTTAATATTTTGACCAGGAAACCACAAAATCAATCGTGTCTGACCCATTAATTTCAATTGCCCAATTACAATGAATCCGCCATCCGATGCCGATTGTTTGAGACCGCCAGATCTCGTCTGCGAGCCCGATCCACGGACGCTATCATTTGTGCGCGTAGATACGCAACGCCCCATAGATTTAGCAGACCAGCACACATCCATTGCCAGGTTCAGCTTGAATCCGGTGGTACCTGAGGCAATCAGGGTCCATTTCGAAACGGCTAAAAACATTTACCTCTACGCTTGGTTTGTTTACCGTTTTTATCCGATAGCCGAACAACAAGCGCTAACCTGCTTGGAATTCGCATTGAGGGAATACCTCAGTGAATTTGTGGAGCGCTATAAGGCAAAGCACCGCAAAGGCCAAGAACCGGGCCTTGGGGCGCTGCTGAAACATGCCATTCAACAACAAATCATCCGGAACGAAGCGTTTACCTGCCGGGATCGTTGGGCTCTGGAACTTGCCAGGGGGCGCTATGGATTTGAGCAGATGCAAAAGATGATGGATGCTAAGCTGGAAACCATGACCGTAGATGATTCCGGCGTTCAGGCAAGCGAACAAGACCTTAAACATGATTGGCTCGGCGCATTCCTTAAATTTTTGCCAGACATACGCAATGACTATGCCCACGGGAGCCCCACCCTTTACCCTACGGTGCTGCGGACATTTGAAGTGGTAATGGAAATTATCAACCAACTTTACCCGGAAAATCCAAGCCCGTCTGATGGCTTGCTAAGTTCCGTAAACGGCCAAGTCGCCGGCGTATAGAACGCAAAGAACTACGGACCAAGATCGAACAGGCACTGCACAAGCAATCAAACGGGTCAGCTTCGGATTGTTTTTCTTTGCCCCTTTCATTTCGTTGCCCCCTTTGAAAAAATCATTCAAAGATGGCTCCTCTATTCGGCAAGCGTCTATATTTTGATATCAAAACGGTGCGTGGAGGCAGTGATGACACAACAGGGAAACGAGACATCCACTGCAAACAACATCTGGTTGCGCGGGGTGTTCATGATCCTGTTCGGCATACTCTACAGCCTGGCGGGGACGGTGTTGTTCGTGGTGGCGGTGCTGCAGTTCATCCTTGTTCTGCTTGGCAGCGCACCCAACACCAGGCTGCTCGCCTTTGGTCATAGCCTGGGAAGCTACGTTCAACAGCTTGTCAACTTTCAAACCTTCAATACCGAGGAAAAGCCGTTTCCTTTCTCCGATTGGCCGTCGTAACGTCGACCTGTATTGCAGCATTCCACCGAATCAACCCCCATCCTAGCCTTCCCCCTGAGAGGGGAAGGAATTAGGGAAGCCCTGAACAAGTCCGTCACACCGGCGAAAGCCGGTGTCCAGCGCATTGAAAATACTGGATTCCGGCTTTCGCCGGAATGACAAACCGGGACTTGTTCAGGGTTTCCCTAAGAGCACCCGATTATCTTTAACGGCAACGCAAAAATCTTGATAATTCCCTTAATGGGTATTATCATTCCCTATATGGGAACGACAAAAGCCAGTCTATCGGATGCCTTATTTACAAAAACACAGCAGCGCGTAGTCGGGCTGCTGTTCGGTAATCCGGACAGAAGTTACTACGCGAATGAAATCGTCCGCTTCGCAGGCGCTGGTACGGGTGCGGTGCAACGGGAACTGGAAAAGCTGACGGCAGCCGGGCTGCTTTCGGTAACGAAGATCGGCAACCAGAAGCACTACCAGGCTGATCGTCAATCGCCGATTTTCGAGGAACTGCGCGGCATTGTCTTGAAAACTTTCGGCGTGGCAGACGTGCTGCGTGGGGCATTGGCCCCGTTGCAAAACAGCATCCGCGCTGCTTTCATTTATGGATCGGTCGCCAAGGGCAGCGATACTACACGAAGCGATATTGACGTGATGGTGATTGGTGAAAATTTGTCCTATGCCGATGTGTTTTCTTGCCTGGCTCAAACGGAAAGCCAAATCGGCCGTGCCATTAACCCGACTGTTTATAGTCCGGATGAATTCAAACGCAAACTTTTGGATGGCAGTGATTTTCTGCTACGGACACTGGAACAGCCGAAGATATATTTAATTGGAGCGGATGATGACCTCCCAAAACCTGGCGAACCTGGCAAAGACCGGCCAGCTTAAAACGGAAGCACCAAGTCGGAAGGAATTCGACGGCTTGATACGCTCCGCCCGTGCGCGGCTGAAAGATGCGCATATAGAAACGCTTTCCATCGAGAGCCGCTTCGATCTGGGCTACAACGCTTCCCATGCTCTGGCACTTGCGGCCTTGCGCTGGCATGGCTACCGCTCGGAAAACCGTTACATCGTTTTTCAATGTCTGCAACATACGCTGGATTTTGGCCCAGAGCATTGGCGGATATTGGCACTGTGCCATGAACGCCGCAACCTTGCGGAATACGAAGGACATCTGGAAATCGATGAACAACTGGTAAAGGAACTCGTTCAAGTGGCGGACTTGTTGCTGGAAAAAGTTTCCGCCTTGGCACCCCTGCCTTAGTGAAGCCGCCCCCTTTGGTTCATCACCAATCAAATAATCAAGGGGGTCAGCTTCATATTGTTTTTCTTGGCCACCCCATTTCGTTGCCTTCTTTGGAAAAGTTATTCGAAGCCACCCCCCTTTAGTTCGCGATATTTCGCGCAGCGCTTCCGATCCTCACCCTTCCCAGTCTCATCCCTATAATAAATTTAGACCTGCGCTCGGAGGGATGGGCCATGTTCCGGAAAGACCTGATCGAGCTCCTGTTTCATCCCCCCATGGGGCTCTACGATATCGGCACGACCACAATATTCCCGATCGGGAATATTGCAAACCATAACACCATCGCGTCAGCATAATTTCCCGATCGGTAAATTTAACTTGCACAATCGCTGATTCTGCTCAATAATTTCCCGAACGGGAAAACTTATGACCAGTATTCACTCTACTCAACATCTCGGCCAGGCACTGCGCGCTGCGCGCAAACAACTCGGATTGACACAATCCCAGTTGGCGCTGGCCGCTGGCGTTGGCTTGCGCTTCATTGTCGATCTGGAAGCCGGCAAACCCACGCTGCGACTTGAAACCGTCTTGCGTGTCATCGAGGCGCTCGGTGGTGAGATTAACCTGAGCGGTTTGCCAGCCGCCACTGAGGGCAGCGGCCATGACTCATGAGCTTGGGGTCTGGCTGTTTGCCGATCGCATAGGTACTTTGGCGCTGGTCGAAGGGCGACTCAACTTTTGGTACGCGCCCGAATGGCTGAAGCATCCGAACGCGGTCGCGCTGTCGTGCTCGCTGCCCTTGCAGACTGAGCCTTTCGACGACCACAAAACTCGCCCATTCTTTGCCGGCCTGTTGCCCGAAGGCCAGATGCGCCGGTTGATCGCGCAGCAGTTCCAGGTTTCCGGGCAAAACGACTTTGCCCTGCTGGATCACATTGGCGGCGAATGCGCAGGGGCTGTCACCTTTCTGGAACCGGGGCAGTCTCCGCGCCTGCCCGCCGCGGGCGACGAGATTGAATGGCTGAGCGATGAGGAAGTCATCGCCATTCTGGATGAGCTACCCCGCCGTCCCATGTTGGCGGGCAAGGATGGCCTGCGCCTCTCATTGGCCGGTGCCCAGGACAAACTCCCGGTGGTCGTGGAGGGCAATCGAATTGGCTTGCCACGCAACGGCACGCCCAGTTCGCACATCCTGAAACCGGCGATTCATGCCGTCGAGGACAACGTGACCAACGAGGGGTTCTGCCTGGCGTTGGCCGAGGCCATGCAACTCAAGCCTGCTCGCTCGCGTATTCATTCAGTTCGGGATCGCCTGTTTCTGCTGGTCGAACGCTACGACAGAACGCACGATGCAGCGGGCCGCTTGCAGCGGCTGCATCAGGAAGATTTCTGCCAAGCGCTGGGCGTGGTGCCGGAAATGAAATACCAGAACGAGGGAGGCCCCGATCTCGCGCAATGCTTTGAGCTGGTGCGCCGCGCCACACGGCCCAGCGCGCCGCAAGTACTGCGTTTGCTCGACTACGTGGTATTCAATGCGCTGATTGGCAACCACGATGCGCATGCCAAGAATTTCTCCTTGCTGTATGCGGGCAAGATGCCTGTTCTGGCCCCGCTCTATGACACGCTATCGACAGCGGTGTATCCGAGCCTCACCCCCAAGATGGCGATGAAACTCGGCAGCAAGTACAAGTTCAGCGAAGTGCGGGCGCGGCACTGGGATCAGTTTGCTCAAGCGGCGGGCCTGTCCGTTGCGCAGGCCCGTAAACGCATCCTGGAACTGGCCAAGCAGCTGCCTTTGACTGCCCGCAAGCTTCAATCAGCACCGGACAGTGGATTTTCCGGCCATCCTTTGGTCGAGCAGATCATCACCCTCATCGAACAACGCGCCACGCTGACGATACTACGGCTGACGGCCCCCACCGCCGAAACATAACGGTTTGCAGCTCTGCCTGACATCTGACGATTCCATCCAAAAGGTCGAGAGCTGGGCTTGGGTTCAATTCCGGGTTTGGGTATCGAATTTGCCCCAGTGAATATGATGGTTTGACTGACCATAACCGGCGACCGGTGGAGCGAAAAACCGCTTGAACGTCCGCAAAATTAAGCCTGTCAACCCCCGCTTTTCGCAGGAATCCAAACAATCAAAGGAAAATCAAAGTGGTCAGCTTCGGATTGTTTCTCTTGGCCTCTTTGAATTTCGTTGTCTCCTTTGGAAAAATTCATTTGAAGCTGACTTCTTTAGCCGCCTCAGAAAGGTTACTTTAAGGAACCTATTGGACTATAATGAGCCTTTTATTTGGAGGCTGCCATGTCCGTCAATGTAAAACTCTCGGAAAGCTTGGTCGATCAGGCCAAGAGCCACGCGCGAATCCAGCATCGCTCGGTGCCCAAGCAAATCGAATACTGGTCGCGGATTGGCAAGATCGCCGAGGAAAATCCTGATCTGCCGTTTGCCATGATCCGTGACATTCTGATCGCTGATCAGGAAGAGGTTGTCGGCGAGTACGAGTTCAACTGATGCGTTTGCTTGTCACGCCCTCGTTCGTGCGAGCGGCCAAGAGACTGCATCGGTCGCACAAGGCAGACCTCGACGAGGCTGTACGCGCTATTAGCACTGCTCCTGAAATCGGAGAAGCAAAGGTCGGCGACCTGGCCGGCGTGCGGGTTTACAAGTTTCGCCTCTCGAACCAGTTGTGCCTGCTGGCCTACCGCGTCCTGGACGAGACCAGCCTGAAGCTACTGACTTTCGGCCCACACGAAAAATTTTACCGCGACCTCAAACGGCACGATGAGTAGGGTCAAATCATGGGGTTCAGCTTGGTTTGCCCACCAGTGACATGAAAACCCTGCTGTTGACCGGCGCCCCGGGCGTGGGCAAGACCACGGTATTGCGCAAGGTGGCGGCCGGTCTGCCCGGCTGGAAGGTCGCCGGTTTCTACACCGAAGAAATCCGCTCCAGCCACGGCGAGCGTTACGGCTTTCGCCTGGTCTGTTTCGACGGACGCAGCGGGGTGATGGCGCGGGCGGATTTCCCCGGCCCTCGCCGCGTCGGCAAGTACGGCGTGGACGTGGCGGTCATCGATGATCTGACGCCTGCCGCCCTGTCCCTGGACCAACCGGCGGATGTTTATCTGGTGGACGAGATCGGCAAAATGGAATGCCTGTCGGATCAGTTCGTCGCTGCCATGACGGGGTTGCTGGCGTCGGGCAAACCGGTGGTCGCCACCATCGCCCTGCACGGCCCAGGCTTCATCGACGAGGTCAAGCGCCGCCCCGGGGTGCAGATATGGCAGGTCACCCGGGGAAATCGCTACTCCCTCCCGGCTGACATCCTGGCCTGGCTGAAAAAGCCTTGAGATGATCCTGACCCTGCCGGTGATGGGTGGGCGGAACATGGCACTCGACACCGTTGCGGTTGCATGGTCGGCGAGCGTCTATATTTTGATATCATGGAGGCAGCAATGACACAACATGGAAACGAGACATCCACGGAAAACAACATCTGGTTGCGCGGGGTGTTCATGATCCTGTTCGGCATATTCTACAGCCTGGCGGGGACGGTGTTGTTCGTGGTGGCGGTGCTGCAGTTCTTCTTTGTTCTGCTTGGCAGCGCGCCCAACGACAGGCTGCTCGCCTTCGGCCGCAGCCTGGGAAGCTACGTTCAACAGCTTGTCAACTTTCAATCCTTCAATACCGAGGAAAAGCCGTTTCCTTTCAGCGATTGGCCGTCGTAACATCGGCGACCCGCGCAGCGCGCGGTCAACCGGTCGGGGCATCGACCGCTAAGACATTCTGGGCGTCTCATGACACGCTTACCACTCGACTTTACAGGGGCACAAATGAACAAACTACTTTCCGCCATCATTGCCAAGCAGGCAAAATAAGCCAGTGCTGCAAAGGTGACAAAAAAGACCTCGCGTTGCGGGGTCTTTTTTTATGATCCCTGGCGGTCAGGCCGGGGCATAGTGCCATGGGACACGGGCATCACCAAACGATCTCGTTGCCGCTGCTGCGCCCGCCCTTGCCGGCCGGCGTGAGGCAGCTCTTCTCTAAACGGCCGGGCTGTTCGCCATCCGCAAACTCGACATCGATGCATACAATGAAAATGTTAGAATCACTCCACTTATTTTGATGCATGGCGGTAAAAAAGCCGGCTAAGCGAGATTCCAAAGACCCGATGTCCCCACCTGATCACCCCGGCACGAAGCCCCGGCCCGGCCAGGCCGATTTGCGTTCGATCGGCCGCCTGTTCCCCTATCTGTGGGAATTTCGCGGACGTGTATTGCTGGCGCTGGCCTTGTTGATCGGCGCCAAGCTGGCGGCGGTGATGGTGCCGCTGGTGCTGAAGGAGATCATCGATGCGCTGGACAAGTCGCGCGCCGATCTGGTTCTGCCGCTGGCGCTGATCATCGCTTATGGCCTGCTGCGCTTTGCCAGCACCACCTTTGCCGACCTGCGCGACGTGGTGTTCGGCAAGGTGACGCAGCGTGCCATGCGCCGGGTGAGCATGGCGGTGTTCCAGCACTTGCATGCGCTGTCGCTGCGCTTTCACCTGGAGCGCCAGACCGGCGGCATCACCCGCGACATCGAGCGCGGCACCAAGGCCATCTCCAGCCTGGTGGGGTTTTTGCTGTTCCGCATCACGCCCACCGTGCTGGAAATCCTGATGGTGGCGGTCATTCTGTTCGTCAAGCTGGACTGGGTGTTCGGGCTGATTACGCTGGTGACGCTGGCGGCGTATATCGGCTTTACCGTGACCATTACCGACTGGCGCACACAGTTTGTGCGCCGCGCCAACGCGCTGGATTCCGAAGCCTATGGCCGCGCCATCGACAGCCTGCTGAACTATGAGACGGTGAAATATTTCGGCAACGAGCGCTATGAGGCGGCGCGCTACGACACCAGTCTGGCGGAATGGGAACGGGTAGCCTTGCAATCGCAGCGTTCGCTCGGCCTGCTGAACGCGGCGCAGGCGGGCACCATCGCCGTCGGCGTCACGCTGATGGTGCTGCGCGCGGCAAACGGCGTGGTGGCAGGCACGCTCACGCTGGGCGATCTGGTCATGGTCAACGCCTTTCTGCTGCAGATGTTCCAGCCTTTGAGCTTTCTCGGCGTGATGTACCGCGAGATCAAGCAGTCCATGACCGACGTGGAACGCATGTTTGCACTGCTGCACCGTCCGAAAGAAGTTGAAGATGCGCCGGATGCACGCCCGCTGGCCGCGCTTGGCGGGGAAGTGAAGTTCGAGCACGTCAGCTTCGCCTACAACGCCGACCGCCCGATTCTGCATGATGTGAGCTTCACCGTCCCGGCCGGAAAAACCGTGGCCGCAGTGGGCGCGAGCGGCGCGGGAAAATCGACCCTGGCGCGCTTGCTGTTCCGCTTTTACGACGTCAATGAAGGCGGCATCCGGATCGATGGCCAGGACATCCGCCACGTCAGCCAGGACAGCCTGCGCGCGGCCATCGGCGTGGTGCCGCAGGACACCGTGCTGTTCAACGACAGCATTTACTACAACATCGCCTATGGCCGCCCCGATGCCACGCGCGATGAAGTCGTCGCCGCCGCCCGCGCCGCCCATATCCTGAATTTTATCGTATCCCTGCCGCAAGGCTGGGACACCGTCGTCGGTGAACGCGGCCTGAAGCTCTCCGGCGGCGAAAAACAGCGCGTTGCCATCGCCCGCACCTTGTTGAAAAATCCGGCGATTCTGATTCTGGACGAAGCCACCTCCGCGCTCGACACCAAAACCGAAAAAGCCATCCAGGCCGAGCTGCTGGAAATCGCCCGCAGCCGCACCAGCCTCATCATCGCGCACCGGCTTTCCACCGTGGTCGAGGCCGACGAGATCCTGGTCATGGATGCCGGGCGCATCGTCGAGCGCGGGCGGCATCCGGAGCTGCTGGCAAAAGACGGCGTCTACGCGCGCATGTGGGCGCTGCAACAGCAGGCGGAAGAAGAAGCGTAGTAGTCAGTCATATTGAAACCGGTGGACAATCTCGTCATTCCGGCGAAAGCCGGAATCCAGAAAAATCAACAACCTGGACACCGGCTTTCGCCGGTGTGACGGTTCAACTCATCCATGCTTTTCACCGTGACTGACTGGTAGGTTGCGATGATCCGGAGCCAACTGAAATTATTGCCCATCATTAGGACATGCATGGAGACCGTAGCGGTCATCGACTTTGAAACATATTCCAAAACGTCGTCACTTCTTGAGATCTGACGGCAATCCGGAACATGGGCATCCCCCGCCGATCTCATATATCATTGGCGGCCAACAGGCAGCTCGCGCTCGAACCGCCCGCCCGACATCCCCTGCCAGAAGGATATAAGCCTTGAAATCCCTTGCCCTTGGACTGCTGTATTCGCTCACTATCCTGGTTGCCGGTTCTGCCTGCGCAACGGAATCCCTGCAGCAAATCTTCGCCAAAGTGGCTACTGCGTACGGCGCAACGCCGCCAGCGGCGATCCGCGAAACAGGCACAACGACCTCGTTCCGCCGGGGCAGCGGCTCGCTCTTGCGGCTGTACAAGGCGCCCGACAGATTCCGTGTCGAGATCGGCTACCCATCAGGCATCGAAACACGGACGATGGTCGGCGCAATGGCCTGGCAGCAGCACACCCCTGCCAATCCGGTGTTTCGCGGCGCAGTCGCCCTGCAGGCCGCACGCATCGCTCTGCCCTGGAACATGCTCGCGAAGCAGTCTGCCGCCGTGGACCTCGGCGCCGCCTCGACCGCGGACGGCAAGGCGGTGCGGGCCATCGAGTTTCCGCTCGAAGACCAACTCAAACTTGTCGTCGAGATAGATCCTGAAACCGGCCACATCCTGCGCTCTCGCGGCATCCAGTCGCTCGGCGGCAACAGCATTGAGTTTGCCACGGCTTACTCGGACTTCCGCAAGGGAAACGGTCGAATCCACGCCGTCCGTGAAGAGCACTACGCGATGGGGCAGCACATCGGCCACTCGGTCATAGAGAAAATCGAGTATCCGGAATCGGTTCCGGACAGCGCGTTCATGCCGTGAGTTGAAGCCGGGCATGCGGCCATGCCAAACGCGACGCCGGCTCCGGCGCCAGCGCTGGCGACCATAACGGTATGCCATGCTATGCTTAACTATCCTTAGACTTTCCAGAAAGAGGGTATATGCGTAGCCTGTTGCATATTCGTTCCGGCAAGGAACTACGCTTGCCGATGTGGGCCTGGCTCGTACTGGCGCTCGCCCTCGCCGGCTGCGGAAAAAAGGAAGAGGCCGCTCCGGCGCCGGCGCAAGCCCTCGAACCCTACTCAACCCCCGCCCCTCCAGCCCCGGCCGCAGCGGAGGAGACTCGCACCGGGCCGGCGGCTGCGGGCGCACCCGAGGGCGGGAAGGCGGAACGTCCGAAAGAGGCCCAGCCCCCTGCAGAATCATCCTTGGCGCTAGCCCCCAGGCTGATGATGAAGAAACCGGCCAAGAAGGCGTCGCCCCCGCTTGAAGCCGCAAAGCCCGAAAGCGTCCGCCCGCCGCTGCCCATGATGGCTCTGACCCTGAACGGTTTTCCTCGTCCCGCCCCGGCACGGGGCGCCGAACCCTCGTGGAACACCTGGTTTGAGCGCGGCGGCCGGTCTGCCGAGGTGCTGCAGCCGGATGCGCGTTACGAACTGGTGCTGGACCTCTCCCTGTACCGCTACTTCGCCCGCTTGAGCGCCGGCGCCGGGCCGGAGGTGCGCCGGAAACTGGAGGAAAGCCGCGGCCTGGAGTCGCTGCGCTTCGTGGTGCGGCCGTTTTCCCTCGACGGCAAGCTGCGCCTGACGGGCACCGAGGGCGCGCTCGACGCCAGGCTGGAGCGCCTGTTCGGCCCACCGGCCGGCGACGAGGCGCAGCGCATCGAGCGATACCGCAACGGGACGCTGCCCCTCGCCGAGTTCGCCCGCAGCGTGCAGGCGGGCGAGACGCGCTTCGGCGTGGTCGCCCTGACTCCCGGCTGTGCCGCGGTGGCCCTCTCGGTGTGGGACGAGACCGGACTGTTCCCGCTCGACCATCTGGTAGTGAGCGTTCCGGTGGCGGCCGCGAACGAACCGGCCCCCGCCTGCGGCCCTGCCGGCGAAGCCCGCGCGGCGGTCGAACAGGGCGCCGGCGCCCTGTTGCAGGTGTCGCTCGACCGCGCCGCGCTGGAACCGGCCCCGGCAGCCTCGCTGCACATCTTCGAGACCACGGTGCTCGGGCGCCCGCGCACCGCGGTGGTGATGGTCGAGCGCAGCGCCTACGAGCGCTCGAAAGGCGCCGAGGGCGTCTATACGTGGCTGACCGAAGCGCTGTTGAGCGACTACCTGGCCCGCCCCGACCAGTTGCGGGTACAGATCGACGAGGCGCGGCGCCAAGCCGGCCGCAATGCGCCGCACAGCTACGCGCCTGTGGCGCGCGAGCTGGCCGCCAAGCTGTTCTCCCAGGACGGCGGCCGCGAGAACGTCGCCGGGCAGGCCCGCGAGGCTTTGCGCCGGGCTGTGGCGGAAAGCGGCGATCCGGTGATCGTCGCACGCACGATCACCGCCGGCGGCGACCGCGCCTTCATGCCATTGGGCCTGCTCGGCGCACGGGCCGAGGCACCCGTGGTGGCGCGGCCGATAACGGTGATCGAACCGCTGCCGGTGGAACGCTATCCCGGCACGCGCGCCTGCATCGGCACGTGGACGCTGGCGGTGCCCGATCGGCTGGAGGGCGTCGGCGACGCGGAACTCGGCAGCGCGGCGCAGTTGGCCGGGTTCGCCGCGCGGGTGAGGACCGAGCAGGAACTGGGCCGCTACATGGGCGACGCCGCCCTCTCCGGCAAGCCGGAAGGCTTGATCCTGCTGGCGCACCACTCGGCAGGCTATCTATGGTTTAGCGACAAGGCAGCCCGTGTCGGGCGCGAGCAGCTCGCCCGCCGTTTCGCGCCGGGCAGCGTCGCCGTGCTCTCGGCCTGCACCACCGCCAGCCCCGAGGGCGATAACCTGGCCTGGGCCACCAAGCTCAACCGCCAGGGCATCGACGCCATGATCGTGTCGCCCTTCCCGATACCCGCCGGCTACGCCGTGCGCCTGGCGCTGGAGTTCGGCGCGGCCGTGCATGGCGCGCGCGATGCCGGTGCGACGCCCACGTTCCTGGAGCTTTTCAGGAACGCCACCCGGGCGAGCGCCGCCTATTTCCGCGACAAGTACGGCGAGGGGGTCGCCTACGACGAGTTCGCCCTCGAGTTCGTCGTGGCCGGCGACCCCAGCCTGCGCCTGTGCGCCCATCCGTGAGGAGGAAACGATGCGGCCAAGCCTGCTGAATGTTGTCCTGGCCCTGGTGCTGACCAGCTCCTGCGCCGGTGCCCAGCCTGGCGGGAACGCCCTCCCGGCCAGCACGTCCACGACCTGGATCGTCCCGGGTGACGGCTCCCGGCTGGTGGCGGTGATCAGCGACCACCATGCCGGCATTGGCCGGCGCCCGGACGGGCGCTGGCATGAAACCGAGGACTTCCGCTGGGAGATGGAACTGAAGGCGTTTCTCGATGCCCTCGCGGTGCGCGGCGGCGAGCGCGTGGACCTGATCATCGCCGGCGACCTCCTGGAGTTGTGGCAGCCCCCGGCGGACATACGCTGCGACGGCGCCTCGGCGGACCTCGGCTGCACCGTCCCGGAGATGCGCGCAATCACCCAACGCGTACTGGCCGCCCACCCGCGCCTGACCCAGGCACTGCGCCGCTTCGCCGAGCGCGGCGAGAACCGCCTGCACATCATCCCGGGCAACCACGATTCCGCCCTGCTGCTGGCAGCCGTATGGCAGCCGCTGGCGCAGGCACTAGACGTCGGGCGCGGCCGGGTGAACCTGGTGGCGAACGGGGTATGGTCCTCCCGCGACGGCAGCGTGGTCGTCGAGCACGGCCACCAGATCGGCGCCGACGTGAACCGCTACGAGGACTGGCCCGGGATCACCCGTAGCGCCACTGCCGGCACCTACCTGGTGCGGCCCTGGGGCGAACGTTTCGTGCAGAAGCTGTTCAACGAACAGGAAGCGGGTTATCCCATCATCGACAACCTCAGCCCCGAAGCCGCCGGAGCCCGCTACCACATGGCCGAGCGCGGACTGTGGGGGTCGGCCGCCGACATGGCGCGCTTCCTGGTCTTCAACCTGACCGAGACCTCGCCGGCGCAGAAGGCCTCGTTCGTCGGCGGCGAAACGGCCGCCGGGCAGGAGCCCGACGAGGCGCGCGGCCGCACCCAGGGGCACCGGCTGTTCGCTGCGGCGCTGGCCGAGGACGACCCCTACGGCCGCGCGATGCTGGCCGACACCCCCGAGGGCGCTGCGCTGCGCGCCGAACTCGATGCACTGGCGCGCGACGGGGAACGCCTGTCGCCGGCCGAACTGCTGTTGCTGTGCGACCAGGCAGCGCTGCGCGGCAAGCCGCTGTGCATCGAGCCCACCGCCGGCTACATGGCCCAGAAGCTGCTGGTGCCGCGCGAGCGGGTACTGCGCCAGCACCTGGCGCAGCGGCTCGAACAATATCCGCGCATGCGGGTGTTCGTCTACGGCCACACCCACGAACTGGAAAAACGCTGGCCGGTGCAGGTCAACAGCATGATCAGCGTGGATGTGCTCAACAGCGGCGCCTTCCAGCGCGTAGTCGGCGAAAAGGGCTACCTGGAACGGGTGAACAAAAAGGGCGTCACGCCCGCCCAGGGGCTGCGCCTGCTGGACCTCGATGATCTGCCGCCCTGCTACTCGGCGGTGCTGATGCCCGAATCGCCCGGCGGGGCTGCGCCCGAGACGCTGCGCTGGCATATGCCACCGGGCACGGCAGGCGCATTCGTCCCGGTCGGCGATCCGCGTTGCGATTAGCCTTAAAACGGCGATTAACCACGAATTTACACGAATAATCAAGGAATTAACGAAATTCATCCGATTCACCTGTTGGGTGAGACGATATTTGTTGTTAACTATGTGTGTTCATTCGTGAACATTCGTGTCATTCGTGGTTAATTACGGTTTTAAGGTTCATCCTGTACTGAACAGCATGATGCGCACACAAGGAATAGACACCCGCAATGATCTCTAGGGAAGCGCTGATTAACTCCCATTTCGTCATTCCGGCGAAAGCCGGAATCCAGAAAAATCAACATCCTGGACACCGGCTTTCGCCGGTGCGACGAATTAATCAGCACTTCCCTAGCTGCCTGCTGCTGGCCGCCCTGCTCTGGCTTTCCGCGCCGCTGGCGGCGGGCGGCGAGGCCGCCACGGCAAGCCCGAAGGGAATACGCATGGAAACCATCTTCCTCCCCCACCCCCGCACCGACGGTGATTTCCCGGTCGAGCGCGCGATGCGGCAGCGCCGTTCTGTGCGGCACTACAGCGGCGCGGCGCTCAGCCTGAGCGAAATCGGGCAACTGCTGTGGTCCGCCCAGGGCATCACCGGCACGGACGGCCGGCGCACGGCGCCGTCCGCCGGCGCGCTGTACCCGCTCGAACTCGCGCTCGTCGCCGGCAACGTCGCCGGCCTGTCCCCCGGCGTGTACCGCTACAATCCGTCCGCGCACGCGCTCACCCCGGTCGCGGCGGGCGACCGGCGCGCCCAACTGGCGCAGGCGGCACTGGACCAGGCATGGATGGAAACGGCGCCGGCGGTGATCGCCTTCGGCGCGGCCGAGGAGCGCACCACCTGGAAATACGGACGCAGGGGAATCGGCTACATTTACATCGAGGCCGGCCACGCGGCACAGAACGTGTTCCTGCAAGCCGAGGCGCTCGGCCTGGGGGCCGGCGTGGTGGGCGCGTTCGACGACAGCCGCACCGCCGCCGTCCTGAACCTGCCCCAGGATACCAGGCCGCTGTACCTGATGCCGGTGGGCAAGCCTTAATTCCGGCTTGCCGGTCAGACGGCTCAGGCGGGAGTGCGCGCAGCAGCGGACAGGATGGGTTCCCGCCGCAGGCCGACTCGATGGAAGCCATCAGGTTGAGAATGCCGCCACCGTGGTAATCAGGCAGACGCAGTTCGTTCACGGATTCCTAACTAAGGAAACGCTGATTAACTCCCTCTCCCCCAACCCCTCCCCCGCGAGCGGGGGAGGGGAGTAAAATCAACAGCTTGCAAAGATGTGTGCATAGATTAGCCTTGCGGGTGAGGGCTGGGGAGAGGGGTAAGGCATTGATTTCTCACCCTCTCCCCAGCCCATCAAAGGGGAGGGAGTATTGGAATAAACCTAGAAAAAGTAGTTCAGCCACGGATTAACACAGATGTACACAGATTATCAATGGGCTACCTTTCTCATCTCAAGCACCTTCCGGATGAATGGCAAACTTCACGCAACACATTGTTTTATCTGTGTTAATCCGTGTTAATCTGTGGCTAATAGCCGTTTTTATGATAAATCAGCGCGTCCCCAAGCTTTCCTGTCCGGGTGCATCTTGCAACGCGCATTTCGGATTCGGGCCATGCCTCTGCAGGAAGATCGCCGCTTGGCGCGTGTTAACCGGCAATCTTCAAATTGCGTGCCAAGCAACCCTACTGCATGGTATAGAATTGATAAAGTTAGCTAACAATCCAGATTAGCATACCGTGGGGATCATCACGTGGCGCGCAAAACAGACAAATCCGCAAAGACCACGCACAGCGGCAGGGCAGCAGAAGCCGCCGCACCCAAAACGGCCTTCCCGGTGGTGGCCATCGGCGCTTCAGCCGGTGGACTGGAGGCCTACACCAAGCTGCAACAAAACCTGCCTGTCGATACCGGCATGGCTTTCGTCCTGGTTCAGCATCTCGACCCCAGGCATGTCAGCCTGCTGCCCGGCCTGCTCTCCCGCACCACCGCCATGCCGGTGGCCGAGGTGAAGGATGGCATGCGGCTGGAGCCCGACCACATTTACGTGTCGCCCCCCAATTACGGCCTGGCCTTGCTGCATGGCGTGCTGCACCTGCTGCCGCGCGACGGGCACGGCAAACACCTGCCGATCGATGATTTCATGCGCTCCCTGGCAGACGACCAGAAAAACAACGCAATCGGCGTGATTCTGTCGGGCACGGCCTCGGACGGGACGCTCGGCCTGAAGGATATCAAGGCGGCGGGCGGCATCACTTTCGCCCAGAGCGAGGGGTCCGCCGAGTACGGCGGCATGCCGCACAGCGCGATCGCGGCCGGCCATGTCGACTTCATTTTGACGCCGGAAGGCATCGCCGAAAAACTGGCCCGCCTGGCCCACCACCCCTACCTGCTGCCTGACCTGCTCGACAAACAGGAGGCGATGCCGGCCGGGAGCGGCGACAACCTCAGCAAGATTTTCATCCTGCTGCGCGCGCGCACCGGCAACGACTTTACCTACTACAAGCACAGCACCCTCCGGCGGCGCATCCATCGCCGCATGGTGCTGCACCAGTTGGAGCGGATGGAAGACTACATCAAGCTGTTGCAGAAGCAACCGGCCGAGCTGGACGCCCTGTTCCAGGATATCCTGATCAACGTGACCAGCTTCTTCCGCGATCCCGAAACCTTCGAGGCCCTGAAGCAAGAAGTCTTCCCCCGCCTGACGGAAAAACGGGCAAGCGATTTGCCGCTGCGCATCTGGGTGCCCGGCTGCTCCACCGGGGAGGAGCCCTATTCGCTTGCCATCGCCCTGACGGAGTTCCTGGGCGACCGGGCGCCGGGTGCCGCGGTGCAGATTTTCGCCACCGACATCGATGACAAGGCCGTCGACAAGGCGCGCCGGGGAATCTACCCGGAGAGCATAGTCGAAGACGTGTCGCCGCAACGCCTGCAACGCTTTTTTATCAAGACAACCGGTGGCTACCAGATCAGCAAGACGATCCGGGACATGTGCATTTTCGCGCTGCAGAACGTCGTCAAGGATCCCCCGTTCTCCAGGCTTGACCTGATCCTGTGCCGCAACCTGATGATCTATCTGGGTTCGATGCTGCAACAGAAAGTTTTGCACACCTTCCACTACGCCCTCCGGCCCAACGGCTTCCTCATGCTCGGCACCTCCGAAACAACCGGAGCCCTGGCCGACCTGTTCGCCCTGGTGGACAAGAAAAGCAAGATCTACGTTAAAAAAACGGCAGCCCTGCGGGCAAGCTACGATTTCACCGCGCCGCCCCACAGCATCCTCCCCCTCGCCGCGGAGAAGCCCGATTCCGTGCGGGGGCCGTCGGCACTGGATATCCAGCATGAAGCCGAGCGCGCGATCCTCGATGCCTACGGCCCGCCGGGCGTGATCATCAACCAGGAAATGCAAATCCTCCAGTTCCGCGGCCAGACCGGGCCCTACATCGAACCGGCGCCCGGCGGCGCCAGTCTCAACCTGCTCAAAATGGCGCGGCAGGATCTGGCGCTGGAACTGCGCGAAATGCTGCACCAGGCGATCGGCAGCAAGACCACGGTGCGCAAGGAAAACATCCATACCCGCCATGGCGGCAGCAGCCAGACACTGAACCTGCAAGTGATTCCGCTCCAGGGAACGGAGATGGCCGAACACTGCTTCCTGGTTCTGTTCGAGCCGGCAAGCGATGTTCGGGGGGGGAAAAGAAAAAGCGATGGCCCGGCCGTTTCGGCAACGCCCGATGCCAGGGACCTCAAAATCCACGAACTGGAAAGCGAATTGCTCACCAGCCGGCAATACCTGCAATCCATCATCGAGGAACAGGAAACGACCAACCAGGAGCTGCAGTCCGCCAATGAGGAGATCCAGTCCGCCAATGAAGAGTTGCAGAGCACCAACGAGGAACTGGAAACCGCCAAGGAGGAGTTGCAATCCACCAACGAGGAGCTGGCCACCATCAACGAAGAACATGAGATACACAACCAGGAATTGATCCGGGCCAACAACGACCTGACCAACCTGCTGGCCAACGCAGACCTGGCGGTGCTGATCCTGAGCGAGGACCTCAGAATCCGGCGCTTCACGCCGAAGGCGAGGACGCTGCTGAACCTGATCGACACCGACATCGATCGTCCGATCGGCAATATCCGGCCCAACGTCAACGTGCCCGACCTGGAGAAACGGGCCCTGGAAGTCATCGACACCATGTCGCCCCAGTCCCTCGAAGTCCAGGATAACCAGGGCCGCTGGTATGAGCTGCGCATCCGCCCCTACAAGACCATGGAACAGCGCATCCAGGGCGTGGTGGCGGTATTCATCGACATCACGAAACGGAACATCGAGGATTTAAGACCATGACGGACTACTCGAAACTCAACAATCTCCAGTTAACCCAACAGATCGCGCAGGTCAGGTCAAAATTGAAAGATGACATGCCCTGCTGTTCCGGGACGGAGCCCCTGCTGCACGAACTGCAGGTGCACCAGATCGAGCTGGAGATGCAAAACCGCGAACTGCGGGAAATGCAGCAGCAACTGGAAGAGTCGCGCGACCGCTATGCCGACCTGTACGATTTTGCCCCGGTCGGCTACCTGACCCTGGATGAGAACGGCCGCATACTGGAAGCCAACCTGACCGCCGCCGCCCTGTTAGGTTGCGAGCGCGCGAACCTCATCGGCAAGTCTTTCGTTTCCTGGCTTGCTCCCGGAGAGAGCGCAGGGTTTCTCAACCACCTGCGCCAGGCGTTCCACTACTCGGCCAACGCAACAGCCGAACTGAAAATCGGGGCGAACGGCGAAATGCGCGAGGTGCGGCTGGAAAGTGCGGCGATCTGGAAATCTGCGCCTCCCCGCATCTGCCATACAGTGGTCAGCGATATCACCGAGCAAAAATGCATCGCAGGCAGCCTGGCACAGTTCCGCTCCGAGCAGGAGGCACTGCTCAACACAATTCCGGCAGCCGTCTATTTCATGGATATGGAACTGCGCTATATCGCCATGAACCAGTTCTGCGCAGACCTGATGCGGCGGCCTGTAGCGGAAATGCTGGGCAAAACGTCTTTTGACCTGTTTCCACCCGAGATTGCCGGGGAATTCCAGCTTTCCGACCGTGCCGTGCTGCAATCAGGAAAGGCCATGACGATCATGGAGCAGCATATCGAAGATGCGCAGGGGAACCAGTATTGGGTTTCCATATCCAAGGCCCCTTTCTACGGACCGGACGGCAAGGTTGCAGGACTGGTGGGGATCAGCATGCCCATTACCCCGCTCAGAGAGGCCGAGTTGCGCGCCAATGAACTGATGCAGGAAAACCGCCACCTCACTCGGCGCATGTTCGCCTTGCAGGAGGAAGAACGCCGCCACATCGCCCGCGAGCTGCACGACGATCTGGGCCAGTGGCTGACAGCGATCCAGGCTGAGGCCGAGGCTGGCGCACACCACTGCGCAACCAGAAAGGCTGCCTGCCGGCACAGCGCGCGAACCATCATCGACAGCGCCGGACAGATCCACAAAGTAATTCGCCGCATCCTGCGCCGCCTGCGCCCGAGCGTGCTGGACCAGCTCGGACTGGAAGACAGCTTGCGGGAAATGGTCGGCCAGTGGCGCAGGCACCACCCGGACATCAACTTCGAACTCGCGCTGGACGGCGATTTTGAAGGCCTGGGCGAGCTAATCGATATTACGCTGTACCGTACCATTCAGGAGGCCCTGACCAATATTTCCTGCCATGCGTCCGCCAACCGGGTATCCATCGGCCTGCGGCGCGAGCCCGATCACATCCTGCTGACGGTGGAAGACAACGGCAAGGGCATGGATACACATCTTCCAAGACAAGGCATGGGCTTGCTGGGAATGCGCGAGCGCATCATCGCCGCAGAGGGCAAATTAAAGTTGCAAAGCATGCCTGGACAGGGCATGCGCATAGAAGCCACGCTACCGCTTACCTTGTTGGAGGACAGCAAATGAAACGCTCGAACCCGGGGACGGAAAAACCCGTCGAGGAGCGTCGAGAGCCCGGGCTGGATCGGCGCTCAACCCCGAAGGCGGAAAAATCGATCAAGGTCATGTTGATCGACGACCACCCGATCGTGCGGGACGGTTACGCCCGCCTGCTGGACAACACGCCGGACATCCAGGTGGTGGCGCAAGCCAGCGACGGCGAAACGGGCTGCGAAATCTACCCGGCGTCCCGGCCGGACGTGCTGATCCTCGACCTCAGCATGCCCGGCATCGGCGGGCTGGAGACCTTGCGCCGCATCCGGGCGAAGGATCCGTCGGCGCGCGTCCTGGTCTTCACCATGCACGACAGCGAAACCCTGATCCTGCGCGCAATGGAAGCAGGCGCCGCAGGCTACCTCACCAAGCAAAGCGGCATCGGACAAATGGTGGCGGCAGTGCGCGCGGTGGCCCAGGGCAAGCTGTTCATCGACCCCAAATACGTCCCGGATCTCATACGCCAGCGAATCAAGCCGGCAGACCCCCTGCTGACGCTTTCACCCCGTGAGTTCCAGCTATTCCAGTTGCTGGCGGAAGGCCACTCGGTCAACGAAATCGCCGAAATCCTCTCCATCAGCCCCAAAACCGTTGGGGTTCATCACACCAACATCATGAAAAAACTGGACGTCCAGAACAGCGCCCAGCTTGCCCGCCTGGCGATCCGCCATGGCATCATCCAGGCCTGAGTAGTGTCGTGCTTCGTAAATTGCGATACATACATCACTGGACGCACCTCCCTCATCCCCAGCCCTTCTCCCGAAAGGAGAAGGGAGTTTAAAGCCCCACCGGTCTAACAAGCGCCCCTTGCGTTTGCTCCTTCTCCCTCCGGGAGAAGGTTGGGATGAGGGAACCCGCTTGCAGTGCTCTATGGATTAAGTTCCAAACAGAATGAAGCACTACTCTAGTAGTCAGTCATATTGAAACCGGTGGACAATCTCGATAGGGGTAGGGAATGGCGCTCGCCCTCCCCTCCCTCCGAACCGTGCGTGCGGTTCTCCCGCACACGGCTCTCCAGTCAGTGGTTTCCT